>NZ_JBFRGD010000001.1:0-573802 GCF_052115165.1 Paenibacillus sp. 2TAB23 | reverse complement strand
TCGGGGTGGAAGCACAGCAATGTGTGTAGCTGACGAATACTAATCGGTCGAGGGCTTATCCTAAACACGTTTACCGTGACCCATACATCCGGTAGACAGCAGCAAGAAGGTTCAGCAAACCTTATCTTTCGTATCCAGTTTTCAGGGCGCAACTTGCTTTGAAATTGCTTATTTTCCCTGATAGCTCAGTTGGTAGAGCACTCGACTGTTAATCGAGTTGTCACAGGTTCGAGTCCTGTTCGGGGAGCCATTGTAGAGAGGTGTCCGAGTGGTCGAAGGAGCACGATTGGAAATCGTGTAGGCTCTAACCGGGTCTCGAGGGTTCGAATCCCTTCCTCTCTGCCAGCAAGGCCCGTTGGTCAAGTGGTTAAGACACCTCCCTTTCACGGAGGTAACAGGGGTTCGAGTCCCCTACGGGTCACTATTTACTTTTAAAAAGTCATTGACAAGAGCGAAGTGCCTATGATAAGATATAAAGGTCGCTCAACATGGAGGATTAGCTCAGCTGGGAGAGCATCTGCCTTACAAGCAGAGGGTCGGCGGTTCGATCCCGTCATCCTCCACCATTATTTTAATAACGACGCGGGGTGGAGCAGCCCGGTAGCTCGTCGGGCTCATAACCCGAAGGCCGCAGGTTCAAATCCTGCCCCCGCAACCAAAAATCTTTACCATTCGGAAGTTTCCGAGAATTTGATGTGGAGCTGTGGTGTAGTGGCCCAACATGCCTGCCTGTCACGCAGGAGACCGCGGGTTCGAATCCCGTCAGCTCCGCCATTCAAACAACATCAGGCTCGGTAGCTCAGTCGGTAGAGCAGAGGACTGAAAATCCTCGTGTCGGCGGTTCGATTCCGTCCCGAGCCACCATTTAGTATGTACAAGCAACACATAAGTAAATATGCCGTTGTAGCTCAACTGGTAGAGCAACTGACTTGTAATCAGTAGGTTGGGGGTTCAAGTCCTCTCGACGGCACCACATGGAGGATTAGTGAAGTGGCTAAACACGGCAGACTGTAAATCTGCTCTCTCTGAGTTCGGTGGTTCGAATCCATCATCCTCCACCAGTTTACCTTAGGGGCATAGTTTAAAGGTAGAACAAAGGTCTCCAAAACCTTTGGTGTGGGTTCAATTCCTGCTGCCCCTGCCAATTAAATAATTCAATATGGCGGTCGTGGCGAAGTGGTTAACGCATCGGTTTGTGGATCCGACACTCGGGGGTTCAATTCCCCTCGATCGCCCCATTAATTTTAAAACACATGCATCATGTTGGGGATTAGCCAAGCGGTAAGGCAACGGACTTTGACTCCGTCATTCTCAGGTTCGATCCCTGAATCCCCAGCCATTTATTTGCGGAAGTGGCTCAGCGGTAGAGCATCGCCTTGCCAAGGCGAGGGTCGCGGGTTCGATTCCCGTCTTCCGCTCCATTTATTTGGCGCCATAGCCAAGTGGTAAGGCAGAGCTCTGCAAAAGCTCTACCCCCAGTTCGAGTCTGGGTGGCGCCTCCACAATTTCTCTATTGTAATACCATACGTGCCCTTAGCTCAGCTGGATAGAGCGTTTGACTACGAATCAAAAGGCCAGGAGTTCGAATCTCTTAGGGCACGCCATCTTTACTGACTTGCCGATGTGGCGGAATGGCAGACGCGCGCGACTCAAAATCGTGAGGGAAACCGTGGAGGTTCGAGTCCTCTCATCGGCACCATTATTTTAAACTCAAACTCTTAAGATCACAATGATCTTAAGAGTTTTTTTGTGTTTGCTTTGTATTTGTGTTTGCTTTGTATTTGTGTTTGCTTTGTATTTGAGTTTGCTTTGTATTTGTGTTTGCTTTGTATATTACCTTTGTATAACTACATGTCTTACAAGCTCGGTTTGATATCTAATCAAATAACCTCTTTACAGATCTTTTTAACTAGTGTACTATTTAACTAACACACAAGAACACTGGAGGTCGCAAAGATGGCAGTAACATCTGATATAAAAGCAACCACGCCTGTCCTTTCATTACAACAAGTAACGAAACGAATTGGCGGGAAAACAATTGTTGATCGCTTGTCGTTCAACATTCAAAAAGGGGAAATAGTCGGTTTACTTGGTCCGAATGGCGCTGGGAAAACGACAACAATCAGGATGCTGGTTGGCCTTATTGAAATGTCGGAGGGGGACGTGTTCGTACAAGGGCATAGTATCCGTAATGAATTTAGCAATGCCATTCGCCATATTGGCGCTATTATTGAAAACCCTGAGTTTTATCCGTATATGAGTGGGTGGGATAATCTAAAACAGTATCAGAGAATGGACAGCGGAATAACGGAAGAACGCATTAAGATCGTTACTGAACTGGTGGGTTTGGAAGCAGCTATGAATAAGAAGGTTAAGGCATACTCTCTTGGCATGCGTCAGCGTCTGGGTATTGCGCAAGCACTACTAGGCAACCCATCCTTGCTTATTCTCGATGAGCCGACTAACGGTTTAGATCCAGCGGGCATTCGGGAAATGCGCCAGTATCTAAAGCAAATTGCAGACCACGAAGGCATTTCAATTCTCGTATCGAGTCATTTGCTTTCTGAAATGGAGCTTATGTGCAGTCGTGTCGTTGTCATTCAAGAAGGAAAATATGTGACCGAACGAGTCCTGCATCAAGCGAAGGAACAGTCACAGTTGCTGACCGTCAAGATTCGCGTAGATCAACTGGACAGAGCGTATACGATATCAGCTGCAATTAATGGGGTTGAGGTGGCTGGACTCGATAAGGATAGCAATGAAATCTTGCTTTCCTTGCATAATGAGCTGATCCCTCAAGTTGTTGCGAAACTTGGCGAAGGGCAGATTAAAATTTACCGAATTACTGAAACAAAGCTATCACTTGAAGAGGAATTCCTCAAATGGACAGGAGGAAGTCGCATTGCATAATTTTGGCGGATTAATCGTAAATGAATGGTTGAAATTGTCCAAGAAACGAAGCTTTTTCATTGCATATGCTGTTATGCTCCTAACCGTCATAGGCTTCACTTTTTTGATCAAGCAGCTATCGAGCGAGGAACTGCCTTCCATGCTTGATTTTACAGCTTCCATTATGACGACTAACGGGGTAGGGCAGATTATTACGATCATAGCCGTCATCTTCACAGCAGGAATTGTGGCTAAGGAGCATCAACTAGGAACTATAAAGTTTTTGCTTATTAGAGCGCATGGCAGAAGCAAAATCTTGGCATCAAAATATGTCGTGGCAATACTGTTTACGGTTTCGCTCATTATTTTCACGATTGCTGTTGCATTAGCAGCGAGCGGAGCAGTATTTGGATTCGAAACTGCCTCAGGTGATGGTTCATGGCTGCTTGTCGCAAAAGGCATTCTTTTTCAAACGATTTATACTTTAATTTATGTTAGCTTAACCTTTATGTTCGGCATCTTGACACGTTCGACGGGTGCTACGATTGGGATTGGCATGACGGCGGTTTTACTTGAAGGCCTCATCCAAATGCTCCTCTCGCGATATGCGTTTTCGAAATATCTACTATTTATGAATACGGATTTATCGTTGTTTGCAGGTGCAAATTCGACAATAAAGGATTTAGTATTTCCAAGCGCCATTAGTGCGATTTATGTTTGCTTGTTTCTTGCAGTGAGTTTTGTGACATTTAAAAAACGTGACATCGCCTAGTAGGCTAAGGCTCAAGAAGAAACGGCTTTTCCGTCCTCTGCAAGAGGAGGGTATCCGTTTCTCGTAGAAATAGAGGAATACTTTATCGCGTGTAACATATAAACTCTTATATTTGAAGAAAATGGCATCGGAGAGGAGCAGGGGAAATTATGAGCATAGAATTCGATAATAACTTACCTATCTACTTGCAGATTATGAATCATATCAAAAAAGAAATTATAGTTGGAAAGCTCAAGCCTGGTGATAAAATACCAGCAGTACGGGAGCTTGCCGTTGAACTTCAAATTAATCCAAACACGGTTCAGCGTGCTTTTCAAGAGCTAGAACGTGAGCAAATCGTGGAGACAAAGCGCGGACTGGGCAGATACGTGACGAGTGAGGAGTCGAAAATTATGGAGATCAAAAAGGAAATGGCTGGCGATCTGCTAGGCCGCTTTATTCAAGGGATGCAAGAGCTTGGCTTTGCCAATCACGATATCGTAAACATCGTTACGCAAGCAGTGGATGATAAGGATAATGAATAGGAGAGATGTAACTGTGGAAAGCATACTGCAACTGAAGGACGTATCCAAATCCTATGGCGGAAAAATGGCGCTAAAACAAGTATCGCTCCAATTAGGAGCAGGTAAAATAATCGGACTGCTTGGCAGCAATGGCAGTGGTAAAAGTACGCTCATGAAGCTCGCAGCAGGCCTTATCCATCCGGCATCCGGCATCGTTCAAGTTGGAGGCAAGGTGGTAGGGCTAGAAACTAAAAGGATGACCTCCTTTATGCCCGATCGGCCGCTGACAGAGAAATGGATGCGAGTCGAGGATGCGGTTCTATTTTACAAAGAGTTTTATGAGGACTTTGATACGGCGAAAGCAGAGGATATGCTTGGGTTTATGAAACTGAACAAACGGGATCGCGTGATCGAGTTGTCAAAGGGAATGAATGAGCGTCTGCAGCTTACGCTTACATTATCTCGCAACGCAAAGCTTTATCTGCTTGATGAACCCATTGGCGGGGTTGATCCTGTAGCAAGAGCAAAGATACTAGATGCGATCGTTAACTATTACAACGAGGAAAGCAGCTTGCTCGTCTCTACTCACCTTGTACGTGATATTGAGCGGATTTTTGATGAAGTCGTCTTCATTCGAGAGGGAGAAATTGTTCTTCAGGACGAAGTAGAGAACATCCGTCTTAAGCATGGCAAAAGCGTCGATGAAATGTTCAAGGAGGTATTCGGAGAATGATTAAGCTGCTGAAGTACGATTGGAAGCGGAGCAATGACGGTATTCTTAGCACGCTGGCCATATTGGTTATTGTGCAAGCCGCGCTTAGCATCGTTGGACTAATGAAACACTGGGACGAAAATCTGATTGTCGGATTAAGCATATTCGGTTACGTACTGGCGTTTATTTTATTGTTTATTCATAGCTTGAGGACATTCGACAGCAATATAAAGTCGTACAGCAGAAGGCTGCTTCCGCAGCATCCAATAAAGGGAATAGGGGCTTCTGTCCTGCTAAGCTGGATTGTTTTAGGACTAATCGTGATTGTAGCAGCTATCCATATCCCTATCTTTGCAGTTTTTTCAAGCAATGATTGGTCTTTCTTTAAAGATAGCTTTAAGTTTGTAGGAGCTGCCAAAGCCATTGTAGTGGTACAAATCATTTGGGCATATACCTCGTTCATTATTTCAATACTTGCATCTATTACTGTCGCTGGATGTTTTCGATTTAAGGGAGCGGCGTGGATAGGAATCATTTTCTTCTTCGCTATTCACTCTTTGCTCGTATGGTTTGATTACTTGCTGTTTGGTGATGACGATTCGTCTGCTGGTTTCGTATCTATTACTAGTGAGACYGGAGAGACGAGCAGCGTGACGCTAAGCTCAAATCTGAATTTGGATTATTTTTTTGGCCCGTTCTTGCTGGAGGCGGTATTTACGGGAGCACTATTATATCTTACAGTCTATCTACTGAACAAAAAGGTAGAGATTCAGTAAATAGGATGATGAAAAGGCGCTTGCGGGATGCGATCCCTAAGGCGCCTTTTTGGTGTTCTATAGCATGTTCTGCCAATCTCGCAGCTTGAGGATAGCAGTGAGCGCTTCCGCACGTGTGGTATAGGCACTTGGAGCGAACTGATTGCTTCCCCTGCCCTCTAGAAGCTTGTTTTGAATAGAAACAATAATTGCTGCTTTAGCCCAGCTCGGTATCTGCTCATGATCGGAAAATTGCGGTGTGCCAGTGTCGGTTAGATCGAAGCCGGCTGTACGAGCGAGAATGACCGCCATCTCCGCGCGATTGATTTTGTTCTGTGCTCGGAACGTACGGTCCTCATACCCGGATATAATACCTGCTGAAGCTGCTTCAGCAATATAAGGCTTAGCCCAAGCCTGGATATGGTCAATATCAGTAAAGTTTAGAGTAACCTCGCTGTTAACGGCTATGGGGAGCTGAACTGCACGTACTAGCATTGCTGTATATTCTGCTCTTGTGACCAAGCTATTAGGTCGAAAAGTACCATCAGGGTAACCCGTGACGAAGCCAAGCTCAATCGCGCGCAGCACATTTGCTTCAGCCCAGTGGCCCGTAAGATCTAGAGGAGCTTTATATTCCTCCTGTAGCTTAATGATGAACAAAACTTTGATGTTTTTGGGGGTTATTGTGACGGCAGCTGCTTTACTGTCCACCAGCTTTATTTTCTCTAGGCTAACGGCAGCTGAACCGTGTGCAATCGTCTCGAAAGCTAAGGTTGCAAGGCTGGCATTGCCGTTATCCCCAGGGCTTTTGCCAAGCTTCGTATGCGCAAATACGATTTCACCATCCTTGGCTGCAGCTGGAACAGAGAGACCTGTATCATGTGCTGACGCGCTTTTGAAGCGTAGTTTGGAAGTATCATAGCGCAAACGCAGCTCATAGCCGTATAAATCGGTAAGCTGTATGCCTTCCACCGTAATGCGTACATCTTGGCCGATGCCTGCCTTTGGTTGAGAGATCGCCAGTGAAAACGAAGGCAGAGCATCACCAAATGCCATTGCCGGATGTAATATAATGCCGATAAGCAAGGTAATAACCAGATATACCGATAAGGTTTTATATTTCATAGGCGAGGATCATCCTTTAACAAAAAATGCGCAAGAGGAAGAAATGGATTCCTCCTCTCGCAGTTCGGCACGGTTGCTTGCGTTAAGAGCAGTTGGTTACCAATTCAGAATGAGTTTTGCTAGAACGACAAGATCCTGAATATCGATGATATTATCTTTGTTCAAATCAAAGGCTTTAACGGTGCTCCAATCGGAATCAGCGGATGTTTTGCCATAGGCTTTGGCCATGAGCGCAAGATCGCCGATACTGGTTGCGTTGTCGTTATTGTAATCGCCTTCGACCTTCTCGATGACAAGATCAAGGAAGGTTTGCAGTACAGCATTCAAGTCGAGCRCTGCTTGCGCAATTTGAGCCTGAGTAGAAGAGGCGGCTGCGGAAACTGCTTTCGCCAGGTTGATCGCTGCTTGGAGATTAGCTTTGGAGCCTATCGGATATTGACCGATGCGATTACCTTCAACAGCCGTATCATGCTTATGCTGAGCATTGGCGATCAGCGCTGTTAATGCGGCTTTATCAACGCCAATTTCTACGCTGTGCGTTTCGCCTTGAAGCTCCGACTCCGCTCCAGTACTGCTTGCAACATGCAGCTTAGAGATCGCAATATTCGATATGCCTGCTGGCGCCGTATCTTTTACCTTGAAGGTCAGCTTGATAAGCTCACCTTCCGCATGCAGCGCTTGCTCGCCAAGATGAACCCCTAGAATCCTGACTACCCCAGGCGTGTCGATTTTGGAGTCTACGAGTGTTATTTTCGACTCATCAAGGGCAGTAGGGGAACCGACCAGCTCAAGCGAATTCGCATCATAGGTAATCGTGACATCCTGAGCAACCATGTCCGTCGGCGGCTCTGCCAATCCGTAGAATACAGAGAAGCTATCTCCGATTTCACTTGCACCAGGTCCGTTAATGAAACCTCCACTTGCTACTTCATTACCTACTCTCGGCGTCCAAAAATTCGGGATGGGCACATTAGCGAATGAGGTATCGGAAGCAAAATAAAAGCTTGGATAAGCCGGCTGATTATAGGTTGTATTCTGCCAAGCAATGTCGGTACGATATTGCGCATCATGCATGAGCGTATACAGCTTGCGATTCGTAACCTCCGTGCTAATGAAGATTCGAATTGCGGAGCTGTCCGCTGTGCGTACGAGCAGTTCTTCTCTCCAATCGCCAAAAATATCAGCCACTAGGGAGGGATTGCCTTTCGTACCATTATTGGTTCTCGTATCGGTCGCTGTCAGTAAGCTCCCGCGCTTCCAATCATCGATTGTAG
Organism: Paenibacillus sp. 2TAB23; assembly: GCF_052115165.1. Classification (NCBI taxonomy): domain Bacteria; kingdom Bacillati; phylum Bacillota; class Bacilli; order Caryophanales; family Paenibacillaceae; genus Paenibacillus; species Paenibacillus sp. 2TAB23. The sequence continues at coordinate 565,772 of NZ_JBFRGD010000001.1, read as the reverse complement.
GCGTACTGTTGCCCGAGCCATTGACCACTTGTGTCGTCATGTCGGCAGCCCATTTAATATTCATGTTCGTACCAGGAGCGGTAGTGCCAATTCTTGTACCGGAGGCGGTCCATAAACCGACAGCCCATGTTTCAAGTCCTTTATGGGCAGGGTCTACGTCGCCAACCATGCCTCGGCCTGTATCTTTACCCGTATATCCGCCGTAGATAACCTCGCCTGTTTTGGCGTCTCTGAGCGCATAGCCATAAGGTGCATAGGTAGCGCCTTCATGTACCATGAAAATTTCAAGCCCAGGTCGATCCGGATCAATATCGGCAACATGCAGCGCATCCCCATGGCCTAAGCCAGCGATAACACCTGGATTGGCGCTGCCGGCAGGAAGCTCGGCGGAGGAGCTGTACAACAAGGTCCCGTCATGATCAATCGTGGATGAACCATAAATAATTTCTTGTTTGCCATCCCCGTCAACGTCTGCGGTGCTTAAAGAGTGCGCGCCTTGCGTATTCAACGAGCCTAACAGCGGATCTGTGCCAAGCTTGCCATGCGGACTATCGTTAAATGGATTCGACATCGGTGCGAAGCCGCTGTCGACGAACCAATGCTCTTGCAAATGTTCGCCGTCCCATTCGTAAGAGACGAGTGTCGTTCGCGTGTAATAGCCTCGCGCAAAGACGGCATAGGGCTTCGAACCATCCAAATAAGCGACACCAGCGAGAAAACGATCAACGCGATTTCCCGGCTCAATTCGTCCCATGGCGTAATCGCCCCACAACAGACCATCGTCTGTACGACCTGGCTTATAGTGGATGGTTTCCAGCTCTGTGCCGGTTTCACCCTCAAATACGGTTAAATATTCAGGCCCTTTGAGAATAAAGCCCTCAAATTCACGCAGCTTATTGTTGGCGCTCCGTCCCGGGGCATACACATCCATGAAATAGTTAGCCAGCGCTTCAGCATCTAAGCGGGAGAGCGGGTAGTTGTACTGCTTTGCGATACCGAAGCTCTCTTCGAGCGTAGCGGGCCAATTCCCATTAATGACCTCTGCATGGTTATGCCAATCCATAAACATATCGACGACATGATTGAAGTAGCCTTGGCGGCTTAAGCGGTAATCATCGGAATGGCTGTACCCTGCTGCAAGATCGTCATCTGGCATCGTAATATACTGCTCGGATGAAATGGCACCCTGTGCGTCGTATTTATTGATTTTTGTTCCTGGAGCGGTTTTGAACATGAGTTCTGCTTTGCCGTCTCCATCAAAGTCGTAAACCATAAATTCCGTATAGTGGGCACCTGCCCGAATGTTCACACCGAGATCAATCCGGTAGAGCAGCTTGCCGTCGAAGCGATAAGCATCGATATAAACGTTACCCGTGTAGCCCTTCTGCGATACGTCCTTGGAGTTAGAGGGATCCCATTTCACAAAGTACTCGTACTTTCCATCACCGTCAACATCACCCACGCTCATATCCGTGGCTGCATAGGTATAGGCTTCGCCGACAGGGGTTATTCCATCTGCTGGCTTCTGCAGCGGTAAATTATAATAAGCATCGCTCCAAGGTGCTATGGCTTCGCTCTGTTCGGTTTCTTTGCCGTCAACGACGGCAGCAACATAATAGAGCGAAGCAGCCGTGCCAGCCGTATCGGAATAGTTTGTACTATCCTCAACAGTGGCTATTTGGACGCCATCGCGGTAAATATTGAAATTAGTGCCGGTCATCCCGATAGCAGAATAACCGGTTACTTCATTGCCTAGCAGCCTCCAGCTTAAAAACACACCTTGCGAAGTAGCGGCTGCGACTAAACCTCTATCCAAATATTCCAGCTGAACGCCAGAGTTGCTTTTGGCTGCAACGTGATTCGGTAAATCAGAAGCGGAAGCATGCAGCGTCGTTCCAAGCAAAAGGGCAAGAGCTGTTGTCGCTGTCCATACCTTTCTCAATGCTTTGGCCGAGTACCAACCCATGAAATGGTCACCATCCTTCTCGAATTTGCCTTTAATTTGATTGCGCTTACATTAGTGTGCTGATCCTCACCTCGTTTTTATTGCCGCTGTTCATGCAGCTTTCTATGAAATTCATACTCAGTATAAAAGCAATGATTGCAAGAGAGTAGGTGAAAAACAGTGTTTTTACATTGAAAATCAGTAATTTTGATACAAATCGTATCTTTCCTCCGTCATTGTTTCTATTAAAGATGATTTCGCGTAAGCGCTTTAAATGGTAGAATTAGACACGGGATGATACATGTTAGGGGGAAGGCAGCACGTGGGGTTTGGCAAATCGATTAGAACGCGTCTTATTATTGGATTTATGGCTGTTATGCTGCCGGTAGTCGCATACATGCTTATTAATAACAGCTATTCACGTGATATCGTGAGGGAAAAGGTATCCGAGACGTATCGAAATACATTGGACATTTATGTCGGTCAGACGGATCACAATTTATCGCAGATCAATGATTATCTCTACAAAATGTCTGTGCTTGATTCCGATGTCGGCCTACTTATGTCGTTTCCCATGGACAGCGATGGCTACACGCTCACGAAAATACGGATCGACGCCAAGCTGAATAGAGATGTCGGTGTCTACAATATCATTGACGCTGTTTTTTTATATCATCAGAACGATATCATTTTCGGGACGGACAGCGTCTATAACGATACCAAAAAAATTATCAAGTCGCATATGGATACGATGACCACGGAGAAAAATCTGGAACAGAACGATCAGCATACCTGGGAGGTAAGAGCTGATGAGCGCATGCCCGGCAAGTTTTTTCTAATTAACTTTATCAAGGTGTCGGATGGATTATATGTGGGCGCCATGATAAAGGTCCAAGACATTAACACGCTGCTCTCGATTCAATGGAGCGATGGTGACATCGGGCATAATGGCATTTATTTGCGTTCGGGGAATCAGCTAGTGGAATCCCTGACTGAAAACTCAGCGCCGCTGGAGCTTAGCTATAAAATATCGGATAAGCCATACGAATCACTGACAGACCGCAAGACGGGAGCGAGCTATCTCGTGATGAACCGGGTGAGCGATATGGTCAACATTGCTTATCGCGTTGTAATTCCGGAAGAGACGCTGCTGCGAAATCTGTTATTTTTCAGAAACGCTACATTGTTTGCACCGATCGGATTTTTGGCTATCCTGCTCATCTATTTGTTCTTTATGCGGAATATGCTGTTTAAACCGCTGCACGAGCTTATTCTGGGAATGAAGAAAATTTCACTGGGCATGCTGGATGTTCGGTTGAAAAAGAACAAAACACTCGAATTCGAGTTTCTAGGCAACACGTTCAACATTATGGCGGAACAGATCAAAACGTTGAAAATTGACGTCTATGAAGAGCAGCTGCGTGTGAAGCAAGGAGAGCTGAAGCAGCTGCAAGCGCAGATCAACCCGCATTTCTATATGAATAGCCTCAATATCATTTATAATTTAGCCGCGATCGGGGATACGGATTCCGTCAAAAAAATGTCGCTACATTTAGCCGACTACTTCCGTTTTATTATGAAAGCAAACCGTGATACGATTACGCTGAAGGAAGAGCTGCTGCATATCGAAAACTACATGACCATTCAAAAGATCCGATTTCCAGATAAGCTGCAATGCCATTTTGAGGGGATGGAGGAGCTCCTTCATTATCCGATTGCGGCATTGACGATTCAGCCGTTTGTGGAAAATTCCATTATTCACGGCTTCAAGAACAGGCGCCAGCTGTTCCACATACGAATAGCAGCTGAGTTAAACGAGGGGCAAGGGTTCACGTTAACGATCAGTGATAACGGTGTAGGCTTTGATCCATCCGTGCTTGAGAAGCTTCGGAACAAGGAGCCGCTGCAGGAAGGGGAATCCAGCAGTTTAGGCATCATGAACGTGATCCATCGGCTTCAGCTGCTCTATGGCGAGCGGACCTCGATTACGTTCTCGAATCAAGCAGAGGGCAGCGGGGCCATTATCAAGATCGTATTTCCTGAGCTTACGGAAGGGGTGAAAGACGTTGTATAACCTATTAGTCGTGGATGACGAAGAAATTGCAATTCGCGGCATAGTGGAAGGGATCGATTGGTCGACACTGCCGATCGCGAATATTTATACAGCAATCGACGCGGAGGAAGCGCAAGCCTTGCTGAAAGAGCATACTATTCATATCATGCTCTCGGACATTGACATGCCCAACTTAAGCGGTATTGATTTGCTGGAATGGGTGAACGAGCATTCTCCCTCGAGCGTAACGATATTTCTGACTGGGCATGCTGATTTCAAGTATGCGCAGCAGGCTGTTCAATTGGATTGCTTCGATTATTTGTTAAAGCCGATTGACCATCAAGCGTTGAAGGCTTGCGTGAAGGAAGCGCTGAACAAAGTGATAGACTTGGAGCAGCTTGCCAAAATCAAAGTCACGTACAGCTTGTTCTATGAGCAATGGAGCAAGCAGCGTCCGATTCTAATCGAGCGCTTCTGGCATGACGTGCTGCACTACCGTTTATCCGCAGCGCCACAGCAGCTGGACGCCGCCTTGCAAACCTATGCCTTGCCGCTGCAGTCGGACAGTCTTCTGCGCATTGTACTGATTAGCATCGAGCAGTGGCGCGAGGAGTGGTCTGCTCGCGATGAGGAAATCATGACCTACGGCATCAAAAATGCAGCCGAGGAGCTTGTTCTTCATGGGGAGCATGGACATATTGTACAGGATGGCGGCGGTATTATTTATGTATTATTTTATGAATCGCCGGAGCATGAATTGCAATCGGCTTCTATTATAGCTGAGCGATGCAAAACATTCATTAACCAGTGCAAAGACATGCTGCATTGCTCGCTTTCTTGCTATATCGGAGAACCCGCACAAACGAGGCAGCTTCGCGAAGCGGTGCAAGCCCTGTTGACGATGGAGCGGAGCAATGTGAGCAATACATGCGCGATACTCCTTGAACAGGAACATGCACATGAACAGGAGATAAGCGTTCCGCAAGCAGCACCGTTCTCTGATTGGTCGCTGCTGCTCGAATCAGGAAAACAGGCGGAATTGGCGCAGCGTATCGATGAATGGTTTGATCAAATGCAGCAATTAAAGGTTGATTACACGTATATGGCCTCGTTCTATTACGGGTATATGAATATGCTCTTTCAGTGGCTCAACAAAAAGTCGGTGCAGATGACCGATGTATTCAAGCATAGTGAGTGGGAAGCGGGAGAGAACATTCTGAAATCGCTGCCGAGGATGAGAACGTGGACGCAGCAGTTGAGCCAGCAAATAACGGAATATGCCAACCGGAATGGGAAGGATGTTTCCCAAGTCGTAGAGAAGGTACAGCGTTATATGGAGGAGCACCTTGGCGAGGAGTTCAGCAGGGAGCAAGTGGCGGATGCTGTTTATTTGAATCCTGCTTACCTGTCTCGGTTATTTCGGAGGGAAACAGGTTATTCGTTGACTGATTACTTGGTACGGCTGCGCATTACGAAGGCACGGATAGAGCTGGAGAAAACCAATAACCGCGTCAGCGACGTTGCTATTAACGTGGGCTACGGAAACTTTTCGCATTTCTCAAAGCTATTTAAAAAAACGACGGGGCTAACCCCGCAGGAATATCGCAAAAAATTTCAAAATGTGTAATTGAAAAGTCATTTGACCGTTAATGCGGTCACGGCGCCGACAGCTGTCGGCGTCTTTTTTTTATACAATAAAGACAAGGAAAAACAACATAGTGCTTTAGAAAGAGGAGGGGGAAGGCGATGGCAAAACCTGCGACAGATACGGTTACAGCTGCCTACATTCCAAAGAGCTCGGTCAAAAAAATGACTCAAATTCGTATTATCAAAAAATATTGGATGTTCTATTTAATGATGCTGCCTGCTATCGGTCTGCTGATACTAAACAATTACATTCCGATGTTCGGAATTATGATTGCGTTCAAAAACATCAATTATGCGGACGGTATATTGGGAAGTCCTTGGAGCGGACTTCGGAATTTTGAATATCTGTTCAAAACATCCGATGCTTGGATCATTACTCGAAACACATTGTTGTACAATTCTGGTTTYATTATTCTTAACCTTATCTTTCCGATTTCATTCGCCATCATGCTCAATGAAATACGAAGCCGTTTCCTTGCCAAGCTGCATCAGACGGTTATGTTTCTGCCTTATTTCCTCTCAATGGTTGTCATTAGCTATTTGGTATTCGGATTCATGAGCGATGAGCACGGTTATCTGAACAGTTCACTCCTTCCTGCGCTAGGCATGGAGAGCATTCAGTGGTATTTCACCCAAGAAGTATGGCCATACGTGCTGCCGATCGTCAACACATGGAAGAGCATGGGTTACTTTACAGTCATTTATATGGCAGCGATCATCGGCATCGATGATGAATATTACGAAGCCGCCACGATTGACGGTGCAAGCAAGTGGAAACAAATGACGAGCATCACGGTTCCGCTTATCATGCCCGTTATCACCATTATGACACTTCTGCAAATCGGGAAAATATTCAATGCGGATTTTGGGCTTTTCTTCCAAGTGCCAAGGGAGTCAGGCGTGTTGTTCCCGGTTACGAATGTTATTGATACCTACGTATATCGAACATTTCTAACGGTTGGCGACATTGGGCTGTCGTCTGCTGCCGGATTGCTGCAATCGGTTATCGGGTTCACGCTCGTGTTCTTGTCTAACTGGGTGGTAAGGCGAATTAATAAAGAAAACGCGCTGTTCTAGGTTGTTCTAATTATGAAAATTTTATGGAGGTGACCCTATGGAAGCAACAGAGGTCATAGCATCCGGAGCCGGATCTAATCCCAAAAACCAATTGTCCACGCCGGCTTCTCTAGGCATCAATGTGTTCTTCATTATTTATTCATTGCTTTGCGTCATTCCGCTCGTATTGATCGTGATGGTATCGATCACCGACGAATCGGCTGTAATAAGCAATGGTTATCAATTCATTCCAGCCAAATTCGATTTAGGCGCTTATCAATTTTTATTTAAGGATGCAACCCAAATTCTCCGTTCGTACAGCATTTCCATATTCGTCACGATTGTGGGAACAACGCTAAGTCTCGTTATTATGGCGCTGTATGCCTATCCGATATCGAGAAACGATTTCCCGCATGCCAAGTTTTTTACTTTCTTTGTTTTCTTCACGATGCTGTTCTCGGGCGGACTTGTTCCTTGGTATTTGGTTTACGCACAGACACTCGAATTGAAGGATACGCTGCTGGCTCTTATTATGCCGCTTTTGGTCGCTGCGTTTTTCGTTCTCATTATCCGCACCTTCTTCCAGACTACGATTCCAGCAGCAATACTGGAGTCAGCTAATATAGACGGAGCGGGAGAGCTTACCATATTTCTCAAAATCGTACTACCCTTGTCGCTCCCAGTGTTAGCGACCGTAGCTCTGTTCCAGACGCTTACGTACTGGAATGATTGGTTCCTTAGCCTCGTGTTTATTACGAAGGATGGCAATATCACCGTGCAATATCTGATGTACAAGACGATGCTGAACATTCAATTTCTCGCCAATAACAGCACGGCAGCAGCGGCGATTACGGCAGCAGGCGGCACGTTCAAGTTTCCGAGCGAGACGGTTCGGATGGCGATGGTTGTCGTCGGGATCGGGCCGATCATATTCGCCTATCCATTCTTTCAGAAATATTTCGTAAAAGGGCTTACGGTAGGTGCCGTTAAAGGCTAGCTCACATGCAACGCTTGCGCTCGGCTGTAACCGGAACATTCGGTTTAGCATACAAAACCAAATTTTTGAGGGAGGTCCACCCGCTATGAAGCAAGTTAAACAAAAAACATCTATGCTTCTTCTATTGATGATGACTATCGTATTAATCGTGTCTGGATGCTCAGGAAACGGCAACAAAAACAATGCAGAAGCGACAAAGGAGCCTGCTGCAGCAGCAACAGAGAAGCCGGCGGCAACAGAAGAAGAACCGCCAGCGAATGAGTTGAAGCCTTACCAGCTTTCACTCGTGTACCCTGGAACACCGCAAACGGATGAGAAAAAAATCGAAGAAGCATTAAATAAAATTCTTACTGAAAAAATCAATGCAACAATTGACCTCAGACCGATCGACTGGGGCGCATGGGATGACAAAATCAATCTGATGGTTGCTTCGCAAGAGGAAGTGGACATCGTGTTCACGGCTCAATGGAACGGCCATGCCAAATACGTAGCTAAAGGAGCATTCCTTRAGCTAGGCGAGCTTCTTGAGCAATATGGCAAAGGCATTACGGATTCTCTAGATCCTGCCTTTATTGAAGGTGCCAAAATCAACGGTAAAAACTATGGGGTTCCAACCAATAAAGAGCTTGCTGCACTTGGCGGAATCGTATACCGCAAAGACGTGACCGATGAGCTTGGCATCGACATGACGAATGTGAAGACGCCTCAGGATCTCGATGCGGTCTACGCGGTAATTAAAGCGAAAAGACCGGATCTGACTCCGCTGTACACAACAGGAGGAGTGTTCAACTCCCATTTCTTCGCTAACTATGATTTCCTAGGCGATTCAACGATTCCAGGAGCGATTCTAAAGGATCTGGACGGTACAAAGGTAGCTGCAGTTGAGGAAATTGATCGCTATAAGGAATTTTTGAATCTCACTCGCGATTACTTTAAAAAGGGATATATCAATGCTGATGCAGCAACAACTCAAGTATCCTCTTCAGATGCTTGGAAAGCAGGAACGGTATTCTCTACACTGGAGCCACTGAAACCAGGTAAGGATGCTGAAGTAGCAAGCGCGGCTGGCCTATCGGGCAAGCTTGCACAAATTTCAATGAGCGAGAAGACAGTTGCCACTTCAGAAACAGCTGGATCCATGCTCGGCGTATCTTTTACATCCAAAGATCCTGCTCGTGCAATGATGCTGATCAACCTTCTTCATACGGACAAAGAAATTAATAACATTCTGAACTTCGGTATCGAAGGCGATCACTTCACGAGAAACGGCGAGATCATTACGGCAACGGGCAATACTGCTAATTACAACCCGGGCTCTGCATGGATGTTCGGCAATCAATTCCTTAACTATGTATGGGATACAGAGGATCCTGAGAAATGGGCGAAATTCAAAGAGTTTAACCAAAATGCAAAAGTATCTCCAGGCCTTGGATTCGTATTCGACAGTGAGCCAGTCAAAGCAGAGGTTGGCGCACTTGCAAACGTCATTCGCCAGTATCAAAGAGCTTTGGAAACCGGCTCGGTTGACGTGGATAAAACGTTGGCAGATTACGAGAAAAAGCTGAAGGATGCAGGCGTAGAAAAGGTAGTTGCAGAGAAACAGAAGCAATTCGACGCTTTCCTTGCAAGCAAGTAAAACACATTTCACTCTAAAATAATATCGGAAACCCGTGCCCTCTAAAGGTACGGGTTTTTGTGCTGTATATACTTGTGCTTGCATTTTTTGGTGTATTCTTTACAATTAAGCATAGCTAATGCAATTCATTATCGCACGAGGGGGCAATCCGATAATGACCCGAAGGACGCGCAGACCGATTCGTGCCAAGAATCTCTTGCTGGCTTGCTTGTTTCTTCTATGCGCATGCTCCAATCAAGCAGGGGCGGAACGCCCATCAACAAGCAACGCTGCTGGAAACGGAATTGAAAGCGCTTCACCTAATAACGCTGATCAGGAAGGCGAAGTCGGTTATCCGGGAAAGAGCTACACGCTTAAATTCGTGTATACGGGTGCGCCGCAGAAGGATGAAGAAGAGGTTGAATCAGCGATCAATGATTATTTGCTGACCAAAATAAATGCAAAAATAGACCTGATGCCCATTGATTGGGGCCCTTGGAATGACAAAGTGAATTTGATGATCGCATCGCGCGAGACGGTTGATATCCTGTTCACAGCGCAATGGAACAAACATGCGGTAAACGTGTCGAAAGGCGCATTTCTAGAGCTGGATGAGCTGCTTGATCAATACGGTCAAGGCATTCTGCAATCGCTAGACCCGATTTTTCTTGCTGGAGCTAAGATTAACGGCAAAAACTACGCGGTACCGACGAATAAGGAATTAGCTGCCCAAGGCGGGATCGTATATCGGAAGGATATCGCTGACGAGCTTGGCATCGATATGTCGCAGGTCAAGACGATAGAAGACTTGGATGCGGTCTATCAGACCATTTTGGAAAAAAAACCGGGTATGACGCCGATTTATATGAAGCAGGGCGAGACCTTCAATGCGCATTACATCGGCAATTTCGATGCACTGGGAGATACATCGATCCCGGGTATAATTCTTAAGGATGGTGAAAGCACGCAAATTAAGCCCACCTACGAGGAAGAGCGCTATGTGAATACGCTGCGGATTACGCGTCAGTTTTTCCAGAAAGGGTACATTAACAAGGATGCAACCACGAATCAAACGATGAACAATGACGCACTTCGTTCGGGGGACGCGTTTTCCATTACATCCGCGTTGAAGCCAGGAAAGGATGAAGAGCTCGCCATTCAGTCAGGGCTGGCAGGCAAGCTGGCACAGCTTGCTCTTAATGTGAAGACGATAGCAACCTCGGAAACGGCGGGCTCTATGCTGGCGATTTCTTCAACTTCCCAGGATCCCGTACGTGCGATGATGTTTATTAATATGCTGCATACGGATGTTTATCTGAATAATCTGCTCAATTACGGCATAGAGGGCAAACATTATGAAAAGGTTAATGAGCAAGTCATTCGCCCCACTTTGAATACTCCCGGTTATAATCCAGGCACGAATTGGATGTTTGGCAATCAGTTTTTGAACTATGTTTGGGATAGTGAAAAAGCGGATAAGTGGGACTTATTTAGAGACTTTAACCAAAATGCGAAAATTTCTCCCGGGCTTGGCTTCGTGTTCGACGGGAATGGCGTGAGAGCAGAGGTAGCTGCGGTCGTAAATGTCGATAGACAATATCAAACGGCGCTTGAAACGGGCTCTGTTGATGTGGATCAAGTGTTGCCGGAGTACATCGAAAGCTTGAAGGCAGCGGGAATCGAGAAGATTATTGCGGAGAAGCAGAAGCAGTTCGATCAATTTCTGGCTAATAAATAAGAGTAGATGAAAGGTATGGCCGGCAAAGCGACAATCGCTTCGCCGGCATTTTTATTCCAATTATGCGAGCTAGAGGGCGCTGCCGCCAAACAAGAAGCGGTATTCCCACTGTTTATTATCGATGCTGTCTACACGAACCCCGCCGCTTTCCTTGGAGAAGGTATTGAGCATCTTGCCGTTTCCTAGATAAACGCCGACATGGGTGACGGTTTGCTTGGCTTTGGATACTTTGGCATAGCTGGTGGCACTGCTGCCGTGATAGGACATAAAGAACATCAAGTCTCCGCGTTTCAAGCTTGCCCAATTGGTTTTAATGGATGAATTCTTTTTGACGTATGCAGCTTGCGATGCTGAGGTTGAAGGCAGAGTAACGCCTGCGGCAACCTTGAATATGTGTTTGGTGAAATCTGAACAGTCAAATGTTTTGGTGGTGCTTCGGTTGGAGCCGAACTCATATGGCGTTCCTAAGTACTTCATGCCAGTCGAGATGATCTTCTCGGTAGTTGATGATGCGGCATACGCATGATCATTGAGGGGGAGTGCTACACTTCCAGTGCTAAATAATACGGCAGACAATACTCCTGCTGCGATAAGCTTCTTAATGGATACGTTTCTCATTGGTAGCGTATACACCTCCTGTACTGGTAATAACGTAACACAGGGATAGGGCTACTTTAAGCTGTAATATATGGTAAGAATGGCCGTTTGACCCCCTAAGGCTGGTATCCAACTCGACCTAAGTCCAGTGCCAAAACCGCCGAAAGTCCGTTTTACAAAAGGGGAAATTGATCTAAACTAAGTACATAAGCAAGAGCAACACACGCAAGGCAAGAAACAAAAAATGAAGAAATTCTAATGGTCGAAAGGAGATGGATTTGGAGATGAATGGTAAAAGCGCATTAGGTGTACTGCTAATCATCGTCGGCAGCATCGCGGTACTTAATTTTGTAGGTGTTCATTTCGGAGCGATACTCGGTTTCTTGCTTCCGTTCATACTGGTCGGATTCGGGGTTGTCGGCTGGATGAACAACAAGAAATGGATCGGCGGCATACTTATCGCAATCGGCGGCATGATGCTTCTTGGCAAGCTTGGCGGCGTAATCGTATTGCTGCTGGCAATCGGGTTGATCGTTGGCGGTGTAAGCCTCTTTAAGAAAGACAAGCGCAGCGCTTACTAATAACTGCGAGTGAAAATATAGAAGTATGAGAAGATTAGATCGGTTTTGCACCGCAAAACGCTAAGGAGGACATGGAATGAGTATTATGAAGCGAGTACGCGACATTACGGTCGCTACACTAAATGAACGGCTTGAGAAGTCAGAGGATCCGGTTCGAATGATTGATCAGTTTCTCTGGTCTACAAGAGAAGATATTATACAAGCGGAGAAGCTGTACCAGCAATACGCAGGGCATAGCAATCACTTGAAAGCACAGTGGCTGCAAGCGGAAGAGCAAAAGGAACGTCGTGAGAATCAAGCTTTGACTGCCTTGAAGGCAGGGGAGGAGCAGCTGGCCAGAATTGCCTTGCACGAGAAGGCAGGCTGCGAAGAACGTTCCTTGCAATATCGGGAGCTGTTCGAGCAAAGCCGCCAGAATACGCTTGATCTAGAAGAGCAGCTGCGCGAGATGCGGAGTGAATACCAATCTGTGTATGACAAGCGCGAATATTATGCAGCGCGAATGGAATCATTAAGATTGCAGCAGCGCTTGAACAGTCGTTACGCGAACGGGTTCGGCGATCATGGGGCTCAATCCGGCGCAGCGTTTAGAAGACTTGAGGATCGGATCAGCGGCATGGAGCATGAAGCCAAGAGCTTGCGCGACATACGCAGAATGGGGCAAGAATTCGTAACGGAAGCGGGCAATACCGTACAATCCGTTATAGAACGTGAGCTTGAGCAGCTGAAGCGAAAGCTTGAGAAAGAAGGATGGACGTCTTGAGGAAATTTTACCGCTCATCACGTGACAAGAAGTTATTCGGTCTTTGCGGCGGCTTAGCAGAAATGTTGAATGTTGATGCGACGCTCCTGAGGATTTTACTCATAGTTGTCACCATATTTACAAGCGGTGCGGTTATTCTGATCTATATTATCGCAGGTCTGGTTGTACCGAAAGAACCGCCGGTTTACTCTAACTTCGGTCCTAACGGCTACGGCAACGGCAACGGATATGGCGGGAGCTACAACCCTGGTTATGGTCAACAGCCTAATACGCCGTTCGGAGGACCTTACAAAAATCCGCCGCAAGCGCCAGGCGCTTGGAATACGCAAGGACCTGCACCGCAGCCATCACCATCATCCCAATTTGACAGTATGATGGATGACCTGGAGAAAAAAGCATTGCGTCGTGAAATTGAAGAATTGAAAGCCAAAATTGCTAAATACGAGAAGGGAGATTTTTAATATGGGAATTTTCAAACGGATGAAGGATATGACGAAGGCATCGCTAAACGAGGCATTGGACAAAATGGAGGATCCGATTGTCATGCTGAATCAATACCTGCGCGACATGGAGTCCGAAATCCATCAAGCCGAGGTAACCGTAGCGAAGCAGATGGCTAATGAACGCCGTATGAAGCAGCGCTTGGAAGAAACCGTGCGCAGCGCGGCTGATCGTGAATCGAAAGCGGAAGCGGCACTAAGAGCTGGCCAAGAAGAGCTCGCACGCAAATTGCTGGAAGAGAAGCTTTATTTCGAACAAAAGGTAACGGAATATGTCGAGCTTCATGGACAATCGAAGTCCCAAGCTGAAGAATTGATGCAGCAGCTGCACACGATGAAGGAAGAGTTCTACCAATTGCGCAACAAACGCAATGAGCTCGTTTCCCGTGCACAGGTTGCCAAAGCGCAGAAGCAGATGGCGCAGCTTACTGCTAACCATACGATTGACAGCGGCTCAGCGTCACGCGGCTTCTACCGCATGGAAGAGAAAATTATGCAGCTTGAGGCTGAGGCAGATGTTCTTCGCACTCCGTATTCATACAGCGGCGCGAAAAGCACCTTCAACGCTGCCGATGCTGAGAAGCAGATCAAGGTTGATGAGCAGCTGCAAGCATTGAAAAACAAGCTGAATCCTACGGCTTCGCTTACGAAGGAATCAACTGAGGAATAGTATGAGGAACGATGAGAGAAGCGGACCGTCTAACGGTCTGCTCTTTCATGCGTTTGGGCTAATGTGCCAGTAAAAGATTAAACAATGAAATACGCTGACATAAGCTTGCGATACAGGTTAAAATAGTACATAGAGGGAAGTGAGCCGTATGGAGCAAGGCAACAAAGCTGATCAGCCAAATCATGCGGCCCGCAGGCGCAATGTAGCAGAAACGGTGTTATGGCTGCTTATTATTATTAGCTTGGTCGTTATCGTACTACAAGGCATCGGGTATGTGGAGCTGTTTACGCTGCAAGGGAAATGGGCAGTCGTCGGGCTGACGATTGTCGGGGCGGGACTCGCAGCAGCCGCTTTGAACGGTTATTTGCAAAATTCGAAGCTGAAGGAAACGCTCAAGCGGATGACCGAACAGCAGATGAAACGTCGCTTTACGGTCACCTTGAGCAATGGCGAGAAAACGGACAACGAGGTTTCTGAGCAGGAGCAAGTCGATCCGAAATGGACGGAGAAAGTGAAATTCACAGCCGTTATCGAGGAGCGCCAGCGGCTGGCGCGCGAGCTGCATGATGCAGTAAGCCAGCAGCTATTCGCGATTTCCATGACTGCGACTGCAGTCAGCCGAACCATTGATCGTGATTGGGAGCGTGCAAAGCGACAGGTACAGCTTATCGAGGAGATGGCTGCTGTTGCCCAATCAGAGATGCGTGCTTTGCTGCTTCATCTTCGGCCCGTCCACCTGGACGGAAAAAATCTCGGGCAGGCGCTTACTGTGCTGGTGGATGAGCTGAAGCAGAAGGTGCCGATGACGATTATGCTGGAGGTGGACGAGACGATTGTTCTGCCGCCGAATGCAGAGGATCATCTGTTCCGAATTGCCCAGGAGGCTTTGTCCAATACGCTGCGGCACTCGAAAGCGGAGAGTATGGATATTAAGCTGGTGCGGATAAATAATCAAGTGTATATGAGCCTGCAGGACAGCGGGGTAGGTTTTGATCTCGAAGCGAAAAAACAAACCTCTTATGGTCTCCTTACGATGGAGGAGCGCGTTATGGAGCTGGGCGGATCTCTGCAAATGATTTCTAAGCCTGGAGAAGGCACCATGATTCAAATATGGATTCCAGCCGATTCACAACGAGAGATGAAAGCATAAACCAAGCTTATTTTTTTATAATAAAAGGCGGTGTACAGCGTGGAAGCTATGGAACAATTAACTCAGCCGATCAAGGTGCTGCTTGTCGATGATCATGAAATGGTACGGATCGGGCTTGCAGCAGTGCTCGATACCGAAGATGGCATCGAGGTTGTCGGCGAAGCAAGCAATGGGATGGATGGAATCCGACTGGCACAGGCTTATAAGCCGGATGTTGTGTTGATGGATTTGGTCATGGACGGCATGGACGGCGTGGAGACGACAGCAAAGCTGCTCGAGCTTTATCCGGAATGCAAGGTTATCGTGCTTACCAGCTACTTGGATGACAGCAAGCTTTATCCGGTCATTGAAGCAGGAGCCTTCAGCTATTTGCTGAAGACGTCGCGGGCGACGGAAATCGCAGATGCGATCCGTGCTGCTGCGCGGGGACAATCGGTATTGGAGTCGCAGGTGGCAGCCAAAATGATGAATCGCTTCCGGCAGCCCAAGCAGCAGGAGCAGGCTCCGCTGCATGATGAGCTGACCGATCGCGAGATGGATGTGCTGAAGCGTGTGGCGCGGGGAAGATCCAATCAGGAAATTGCCGATGAGCTGTTTATCGGTGTCAAAACCGTCAAATTTCATATTACGAATATTTTTAATAAGCTCGATGTAGATGACCGTACGCAGGCGGCCATTTACGCGCTGAAGCAAGGAATAGCGGAATAGCTAGCATCACGAATGCGGGAGCAAGGCTATTATTTTTTGATACATGAGCGAGGTCTGGTTAACATCAATGGCAGGTATGGACGAGTTGTCCGCCATGAAATTGCTCATTTCAGGCCATATGGCTGCGGCAAGCGGGTTGTTAAGCTCGTTCAGAAGCGCTGTGTCTTGCGCGGAACGAATCATAATGATTTTGGGATAGGAGGCGTCCTTGAAGCCTTCAACAAGCACGACATCAACCTCTGACATATGGGCAAGCAGCTGATCCAGCGGCTCTGAATACGGCTTTAGGATGGCTGTGCGATTAGCTGAAGTGATTGCCGTAATGTCAGCCCCGGCCGCTTGGTGCTTCCAAGTATCGGTTCCTGGGGTATCGATCTGAAAATCATGCGCATCGCGCTTAATTGTTCCAACTTTATAACCTGCAAGCTTTAAATGCTCCGTCAGCCGGCAAACCAATGTGGTTTTGCCGGTATTTTTGTATCCGACGATCTGGATGATGATTGGCATGATTTTCTCCTTTATGTTGCGTTGACGGTAATTGCCAATAGTTTAACATACATTGTAAAATGAATGCTGAATATGCTGCCGTCAGGGCTAAGGTGGCAGCTAAAAGGGCGGATGATGGCAATGACAGCTAAAAGGGCGGATGATGGTAATGGTAGAAGGCAATAGCGGTGCTATTGGATCGGGGAGCCGGTTCAATCGGCGAGCCGTACGGGTAGAGGAAGCGCAGCGGCGAGTGCTCGAGGCCGCAGCAGGGCAGGTTGTCGGCAGCGAGCTTGTCGCGCTGCACGAGAGCGGCGGCCGCAGGCTTGCGCAGACGGTGACGGCGTCAAGCGATTGGCCGCCCTTCGCGCGCTCGGGCCTCGACGGCTACGCCGTGCGCGCGGCAGATATCGCGGGAGCGTCGCCGGAGAAGCCGGCGATGCTGCGCGTTGTCTATGAGGTCGCGGCGGGCCAAGTGGCCCCGGCGGCCTTGCAGGCAAGCACAGCCGCGCGCATTATGACCGGCGCGGCTGTGCCTGAAGGCGCAGACGCGGTCGTGATGCTCGAGCAGACCGCGGAAGCGATGCTGGCAGACGGCTCGCGCGCGGTGCTGATTAAGCACGCGGGCGCCGCAGGCCAGCACATTGCGCCCTGCGGCGAGGAGTTCCGCCGCGGGGGCGTGCTTGCTGTGTCCGGCACGCTTGTGCGGCCGGGCCATGTTGCGCTGCTCGGCACCTTCGGCTATGCCGAGGTGGCCGTGCGGAAGCGCCCGCGCATAGCGGTATTTGCAACTGGCAGCGAATTGCTGCAAGTGGCGGCTCAGCTTGCCCCTGGGCGAGTCCGCGACAGCAACAGCAGCATGGTTGCGGCTATGGTTCATCAAAGCGGTGCAGAGCCCTTGCTGCTCGGTGCACTGCCGGATGAGCTAGCAGCGGTTGAAGCAGCTCTTGCCGACGCATGGGAGAAGTCCGACATCATCGTAACGACAGGCGGTGTGTCCGTAGGCGACTATGATGTAATGGCAGAGCTTATACGAGCTTTCAAGGACGGCAGCGGATTGCAAACGAAGGAGCAGCTGAGCGGCCTTCAATCGGCTGCAGAGCGACCAGCATCACGGCTTTTATTCGATAGAATTGCAATGAGGCCAGGCAGCCCGACTTCAGCCGCAGTAATGGATGGGAAACTGCTATTTGCCTTATCGGGCAATCCGGGAGCGTGTTTTGTCGGATTCGAGCTGTTCGTGCGCCCGGCGATCCATCTTTTGTTAGGCGTTCGTGAAGCATTGCCAAAAGTCGTGCGAGCAAGGCTATTAACGGCTGTTGAGAAGCCGAGCCCTCATGACCGTTTTGTACGCGCGCGCCTTGTCAGCGGGGATGACGGCACGCTGTCAGCTGATCCGCTCGCTTTCGCTAAGTCCAGCATGATGGCTTCAATCGCCGAAGCGGAGGGGCTCGTTGTTATTCCCGCCGGTTCAAAGGGAGCGGAAGCTGGCGAGGCGGTCGACGTTATTTTAATTCCGTAGCATTCATTAGCTGGAAACCTTAGGGATAAATAAACTTAACTGGAAGGAAATAGAGGGGGAGAAGGCGAATATAGTGATAAGCCTCTTTTGCCAGATCTGTCTGGAACCGCATAACAATCATATTGCTGAGTTTCTACCGTGCAACGGATAGAGCCCTCCGTCCTGCATGTTATACAGGAAAGAGGGCATTTTTTAAACTATAGGAAAGGATATCATTTCGCTAACTTTCTCTATATTTCTAAGCGAAACGTAAGCATAGCCGCCAGAGGACGGCAACAGCCGTTACGCTTGAAGTATAGGAAAGGATATGAGTTTGCTCATCCTTTCTCTTTACGTTTCGCCGAAACGATGGCGTCTATAGAAAGGACGCCGTCAGCGTTTCATCTTAAACTATAGGAAAGGATATGATTTCGTCATCCTTTCTCTATACTTCTCGGAATGAAACACGCCGCGCCGGCAAAGGATGGCGACAGCCATTTCACCTTATGTAGCGTTGGTTAGATTACAAATATTGATTGATAATTAACCCGACGTATGGAACAGGAGAGTAGGTTTGAGCAGAATTGAAATAGGCGGCATACGGAAGGGTCGACGTTAGCTCGGGCTGAAGCAGGTCTTCCGGCTTCTGCTGTTCTGTGTAGGCCAAAGCTACCTTTAGGTCTGTCAATAGTCCGCTCGTTCCAAGCAGCAGCCGCTTCATTCGTTCAACGTTCACCTGCGCAGTGTCCGTCGACTCCACCGTTTGGCTTTGAATGATCCATTGTCCATTATGTATGTCTCGGTGCAAGCCGATTTCTTGAACAGCCGGGTGGCGAAGAGCTTGCTCGATGGTGAGCCACAGCTCAGGGTTTAAATCGCCTTTCCCCTGCTTATACTGGTTTTCGAGATCACTGACAAGAAGAGCGAGCTGGTCCAGGCTGCCTTCAATTGGCTCATTATTGTCAAGCTCGCGTCCAAGCTTAATGGACAGCTGATTCATAGCATGCTGGGACTGTCTCGCTGTCTGAAGCCAGGAAGCTGCATGGCCTGCTGCTTGGTGGAAAGTGCGGCTCCATTCATCGTTATGCTCGGGCGCAAGCTGCGGCTCACCGTCCCTATATGGATAATAGGCATAAGAGCTGACGGCTTGCACGGGGGTATAAGCCGATGACCGTTCAATGCTCCTGATGGAGCGAATAGATGAGTTCATAAGCAATCTCCTCTCTACCTTCTTCTGCAAGTTCAGCGACAGCATACTATACCGCAAATGAAAAAGCTGGCGAAACTTGTCAATGATTGATTTAAAAATAAAAAAGCGGCATCACACGAACGGTTAGCCGCTTAGTCGATTACAGCAGCAGGAATAGAAAAGCGACGAGCGCGAAATCAAGCGCAAGCGCTCCGCCCCATGGATAATAAGGACGCGGTCCATAGTAGTAAGGATCATATGGATAAGCTTGTGTTTGTGCTTGCGGAACAGCTGCTTTTGGTGGAAGCTCTTTTTTACCTTTACCGCTTTTTTTCTTTTTTGAAACAGTTGGCTGCGTTTGGGTCACGTTTGCCTCAAGTTCGCCGGCTTCCGCATTAAGCAGCACTTTGCCTCCGCTGCATGAGCTAAGTATGCCGACATGGCGCGAACCGTCATTCATAACGACGCATACCGGATAGCCGCAAAACCGATTAACGACGTCTTCATGCAATGGATAAATAGGTTCCACTTGCTAATGACACCTCCATTTGATCATTCCTGCAACTAGTGTATTCACCTACAGGCGAACGTGTATGGATGTTTACCCATTCCGAGAGGACAGGAGCGAAAATCATGTACATTCCGAATCAAAACGTACCGGCAAGGCATCGTTTGTCGGCAAAGCAGCGGGCCAAGCGTACCAAGCAAGGAGTGCTGCTTGCTTTGGCAGTGATCTCCGTATGTGCGATATGGGCCATTTGGCAAGCAGGTCATGCCCCGAAGGAAACGACATCGGCGGAGCAGCTGCTTCAGCATGATTTGAAGGCGCTATGGGAATGGAGCGATGATCAGGTGAAAGGCGGTTCAGATGGCGCGAGCTGGTCAATTCGTTGGGATGTGACAGGAAAAGCAGGCTCCATGCAGGAGCTTGTCTTGCAGTTATTTACGGAGGAGAAGGGGGAAGCGGTGGATAAGGTTGTCGGCAATGAAGGGAAAACGGTCTCCGGCTTAGTCGCGAAATATGGAGGAAAGGTATCCTTGCATTTGATTCAAAAGGACGATCAAAGCGAGCAGCTTATGGTTCTTCTAGAGACGGCTGGCACGGCGAGTATTGAGAGGGAAAGCTTGCTGCAAAAATCAGCGGATATTTCGTCGAAGATTGCGCTCATTTCGCCTGCTTTTACAAGCAGCATGAAGGTTCAAGGGTATACGAAGCATGACCAGACTATCCAAAGAATGACTAGGCTGACCGATGCTAAAACCATTGACCGATATGAAGATGCAGGCACGATCAGCGAAACCTTCTATACCCGGATGCTGCATTCTGTCATTCCAGTCGAGAACGGCAAATCTGCAAACTTTCAAGTTGCCTTGCATAAAGATACAGACACGGGAAATACCGAATTAACGATCGGAATACCAGTTATTACTGGAGAATACAGCGTTTCCAAGGCTGAAAATGACTGAAATAGCCGATCAGATTAGAATAAGTAACGGATCTTATCAGTATTTTTTATGATAAGTTGAATAGCGAATTATAGTTGGATATGCTAAACTACATTACATGTGAAGCTGTATAAAATACATAGGGAAAGAATGAGGCAAATGACATATACGAATACTCTTGAATCCGTCTCCGCAGAGGGCTCTGTTTACTATCTGTTCGGAGCAACGGGCGATTTGGCTCGGCGCAAGCTATTCCCAGCCCTTTTCAGTTTATATAAAGAAGGCAAGCTTTCGGAGAACTTTGCCGTAGTTGGCCTTGCAAGACGTCCTCGCACCAATGAGCAATTCCGTGCCGACCTGTACGAATCAATCGTAGAATTTTGCCGATATAAAGCGGACGATGCCGAGCTTTGGAACCGTTTTGCCGAACATTTCGTATACATGTCGCTGGATATCAACGATGTGGAGGGCTTCAAGGAGCTTAGCAAATTGTCCGAGCAGCTTGATGCGAAGTTCGACATTCCAGGCAATCGTCTCTTTTATTTGGCGCTTGCACCTTCGCTATTCGGGCCGGTTTCATTCAACCTGCGCGACGGTGGGTTGCTTGAATCGAAGGGCTGGCACCGTGTCGTAATCGAGAAGCCCTTCGGCTACGATTTGCCGTCTGCACAGAAGCTGAACGAACAGATCAACCAAGTGTTTAAAGAGGAAGAAATTTATCGGATCGACCATTACCTCGGCAAGGAAATGGTTCAAAATATTCAAGTCATTCGTTTTGCGAATGCATTTTTTGAGCCTTTGTGGAATAATAACCATATTGCCAATGTCCAGATTACCCTATCGGAAACGGTAGGCGTTGAGGATCGCGGCGGTTATTATGATAAGTCAGGCGCTTTGCGGGACATGGGCCAGAACCATATGCTGCAAATGCTGACGATGATCGCTATGGAGCCACCAAGCCGCTTGCACGGAGAAGATATTCGTGACGAGAAGGTAAAGGTGCTTCGCTCCCTTCGCAATTATAAGTCCAGCGATGAAGTGCGAGAAAACGTTGTTCGCGGGCAATACAGCGAAGGCAGCCATCACGGGAAGGATCTTCCCGGCTATCGTCAAGAGGATTCGGTTGCCGAGGATTCAACGACTGAAACGTATTTCGCTGCCAAAGTATTTGTAGATAATTTCCGCTGGGCTGGCGTGCCGTTTTATATTCGGACAGGCAAGCGTCTTCCAGTCAAAACGACGGAAATCGTCATTGAATTCAAATCGATGCCGCAGAACGTCTTGTTCGCGCAGCGTCATGATCTCGCTCCGAACCTGCTCGTTATTCGCGTAAATCCGCTTGAGGGCATATATATTAAAGTAAATGCAAAAACACCGGGCGAGAACAATTCCGTACAGCCGGTAGCGATGGAATTTTGCCAAAGCTGCCAGGTTGGCTTGAATACGCCTGAAGCTTATGAGCGCCTTATCCATGATGCAGTACGCGGGGATTCAACCTATTTCACGCGCTGGGACGAAGTATCCCAGGCTTGGGCATTCGTTGACCGCATCGCACAGGCGTGGCGCGAGGACAAAAGCGATCTGAAGCAGTACCCGGCAGGATCATGGGGGCCGGATGCGGCGAACCAGATGCTTGGGGATGATGGCTTCCATTGGTGGCCTGTGAACGGACAAGAGGAAGATAAAGTTATTTGGGTTTCGAACAGCGGCAAATAACCGCTGCCCGCATACCTTACGTAATGAAGGGAAGTCAAGCATGAGCAAATCGTTAAGCGAAGAAATAAAACAGGAAGTAGATAAGCGGCGTACGTTCGCAATTATCTCTCACCCTGATGCAGGGAAAACAACCCTAACTGAGAAGCTCCTCCTATTCGGAGGAGCCATTCGGCTTGCAGGGTCAGTCAAGGCGCGCAAAGCGAGCCGACACGCCACGTCCGACTGGATGGAAATCGAGAAGCAGCGGGGAATTTCCGTAACGTCGAGCGTAATGCAGTTCGATTATTTAGATCACCGCGTCAATATTCTCGATACACCAGGCCACCAAGATTTCAGTGAAGACACGTATCGTACGCTTACCGCAGCCGATAGTGCCGTCATGCTTATTGACGTTGCCAAAGGCGTAGAGGCACAAACGATCAAACTGTTCCAAGTTTGCCGCAAGCGCGGCATTCCGATATTTACATTTATCAATAAGCTGGACCGCGAAGGCCAAAGTCCATTTGAATTAATGGAGGAGCTGGAGCGGGTGCTGGGCATCCGTGCCGTACCGATGAACTGGCCGATCGGCATGGGCCGCGAGCTATGCGGCGTGTACGACCGGATGAAGACCCAAGTAGAGCTGTTCCAAGGCAATGACCATTCCACGATAGAAGTGCGCAAGGTCAGTGATTATAATGATCCATTGATCCGCGAGATGGCTGGCGATTATTTGACGGACCAGCTGATCGGAGACCTGGAGCTGCTAGATGTTGCAGGCGATCAATTTGACTTCGAGAAGGTGCAGGCGGGCGAGCTGACACCTGTGTTCTTCGGAAGCGCGGTTAATAACTTCGGCGTGCAGACTTTTCTTGAGAACTTCCTGCAGCTGGCGCCTAAGCCAACCTCCCGCAATAGCACGTCTGGACAGGTAGAACCGACGAATGAGAAGTTCACCGGCTATGTGTTCAAAATTCAAGCCAATATGAATCCAGCGCATCGCGATCGGATCGCTTTCCTGCGTATTTGCTCCGGCAAATTCGAAAGAGGCATGAGCGTACGCCATGTTCGCAACGGCAAGGATATTAAGCTGGCGCAGCCGCAGCAATTTCTCGCGCAGGATCGCGATATCGTAGATACAGCATACCCAGGCGACATTATCGGTTTGTTTGACCCAGGCATATTCCGAATCGGCGATTCTTTGTCGCAAGGCGGAGAGGTTGTATTCGACGAGCTGCCGACGTTTTCCCCGGAGATATTCGCCAAAGTAACCGTCAAAAACGCGCTTAAGCATAAGCAGTATCAGAAGGGCATTGACCAGCTGACGGAAGAGGGCACGATTCAGGTGTTCCATTCCACCGGCAACTTCGACGAGACGATTCTTGGCGTTGTCGGGCATTTGCAATTCGAGGTATTCGAGCATCGGATGAAGGCGGAGTACGGCGTCGATATTCAACTGCACCGCATGCAGTTCCAATTCGCGCGCTGGATCGTGGATGACAATATTGATCCCGGCAAATTCCGTATCAATACGACGCTTGTGAAGGATAAGAAGGGCAATTACGTCGTCTTGTTCGAGAATGAGTATGCGATGCGTACCGCTATCGACAAGAATCCGACATCTAAGTTTTTGGAAACGGCGCCTTAAGCATCTGGTTATAAGAAGCCGGCAGCATCCCAAGTCTACCCTCGCAGCAGCGCAGGAGGCTGGGGATGCTTTTTCTTTTGCGATCGATTGTTGGAAATGCAGTGCTAAAAAACAGGTTTGCCCGTATAATAGATGGATAAAAAACGATAGGTGGCTAGTCATTCATGAAAACAATCATGTTCACCGGGGGAGGCTCAGCCGGACACGTTACCGTTAATTTGGCCTTGATCCCGCGGTTTTTGGAAGAGGGCTGGTCAGTTCAATATATCGGATCGGAGAGCGGTATTGAACGGCAGCTTATCGCAACGATTCCGGAGGTCCAATATTTTCCTATTTCGACCGGCAAGCTCAGAAGATACATCGATATGCAAAATATTAAAGACCCTTTCAAGGTTGTAAAGGGGCTGTTTCAGGCGTATCGGCTTATTAAGAAGAACAAACCGAATGTTATTTTCTCCAAAGGCGGCTTTGTGTCTGTGCCCGTTGTGCTTGGCGCATGGCTGAACAAGGTACCTCTGCTTATTCACGAATCCGATTTAACGCCGGGACTGGCTAACCGGATTTCAATCCCGTTTGCCACTGGCGTATGCACGACCTTCCCTGAAACGGGAGGCATGCTGAAGGCTGACAAAAGCAGGCATGTTGGCGCTGTCATCCGTGAGGAGGTAAAGCAAGGAAACGCAGATCGCGGCAGAGCCTTCTGCGGCTTTACGAGGAGCAAACCCGTTATTCTTATTATGGGCGGCAGCCTAGGGGCGCGGAAGATCAATACGGCGGTCAGGCAGTCGTTAATAGCCCTTACTAAGCAATATCAGATCGTACATTTATGCGGGAAAAATCAAGTTGACCCTTCGCTTACGATGCCTGGCTATAAGCAATTTGAATATGTGAACGAGCAGCTGCCAGACGTGCTGGCGATGACCGATCTAGTCATTTCACGCGCAGGGTCCAACTCGATCTTCGAGTTTCTCTCCCTGAAAAAACCGATGCTGCTCATTCCGCTGACGAAGGAGCAGAGCCGCGGCGACCAAATTCTGAACGCGCAGTCGTTCGAGAAATCGGGCTATGCCGATATTCTGTATGAAGAGAAGCTGACCGCAGTGACGCTTGCAGAGAGCGTTGATCGATTGTACGCGAACCGGGCTGCTTATGTGGATCGGATGAATATGAGCGAGGAAGCGAATGCGCTGTCTGCTGTCTTTGATTGGATTAACGAAATTGCAAAGAAGTAACAAGGTCAGTATAAAGGGTAAAGGGACTGTCCTAATAGGGTAGCAAAGCAGTCGGCCATATTCGTAACATGCACCAATGAGCCTTCAACACCACTATGAAAGTGGCGCTGAAGGTTTTTTTAAAACCCTAAATCGCTTAACAAGCGAGTACTGTATTTTTTCAAAATCGAGTTTGAGACAGCTCCTTTCTGCTGAATGATAAGGTGCTGGAAATTTGTATCAAATAGAGCATTGACGGTGAAACGTTTTCATGCAATAATGTACGCGTGTACATTGATTGTTCAAACGATTACATTTTTCTGGATTGAGCGGTTAGATTATGTCCTTGAATTAGGAATAATGAGAGTTTACGTCCAATGTTAAGCAATCACCATTAGAGTAAAGACAACTTTGTATTGATCCACTATATTTTGATGCACTATATCTTGATGCACTATATCTTGATGCACTATATCTTAATGCACTATATCTTGATGCACTATATCTTGATGCACTATATCTTGATGCACTATATCCGTCATTTCAGGAGGCATTCGATCATTAGCAGGAAAGAAGTAGCGAAGCTGGCAGGTGTCTCCGAGGCGACCGTGTCGAGGGTATTAAATAATGTCGGCCCTCTTAAGGAGGAGACCAGGGAGCGGGTGCTGCAGGCTGCAGCTGCTGTCGGTTATGTACCGAATGCGCTGGCGCAGCAATTCGCTAGACGGAAAAGCGGGAATATCGGCGTTATTCTGCCATTTATGCCAAAGGTTCGCCTGTTCTCTACCTACTATTTCTCGGAGATATTAAGCGGGATCGGCGAAACGGCAAAGCGCTGCGGCTATGACCTGCTGCTCATCTTCAGGGAGCCGGACGGCGCGAGGGATTACGCGAATCTATTCCGAACGCAAAAGGTCGATGCCTGTATCGTGCTTGGCTCGCAGGACGTGCCGGAGGAACGAGCTGCGCTGGCTGAGCTTAAAGCGGGGGATTACCCCTTCTGCCTGGTTAACCAGCGATATGACGAAGCAGCCTACGCTACTGTGGATGCGGATCATGTGTCCGGCAGCATGGATGCTGTCCGTCATTTGCTTGAGCAGGGCTGCCGGAGCATTGCTTTCATCAATGGACCGCTGCAATACTCGAATAGTACGGACAGGCTCGAGGGTTACAAGAAGGCGCTGGGTGAGGCGGACATTCGTTATGAGCAAGAGCTGGTCTACGTCGGTAATTACAGTCGCAAGAGCGGCTATGAGCTGGCTGAGCGGCTTGCTTTTCAGATTAAGTCAGGAAGCGTGGATGCCATATTCGCAGCCAACGACCGAATGGCAATCGGATTAATGCAAGGCTTACGGGAGATCGGTCTTGAAGCTGGGAAGCAGTATGCAATGGTCGGATACGATGATTCAGACGGCTCGCGCATCATTAGTCCTCAGCTTACGACCGTTGCGGTGCCCTTCTACGAGATGGGCAAGCTGGCGGCTGCAAGGCTGCTCGACCAAACACAAACCGGAGAAGCTGGGAACACAGCAGGCAGCCTGCTGCCCATTCAGTTAGTCATAAGGGAAACATCAACCTATGAATAAAGGGTATGACATGCAATCTGGCAAGCTGTTTCAAACCTTGGTTCAATCGCGAAACAGGTATTACCGCATACGTCTGCGGATCCCGTTTACGCATAAGAGAGGCGGTAGGTTATGGATAAAGTAAGAGTTGGCATGGTGGGCTATAAATTTATGGGTAAGGCGCACAGCAATGCATACCGCGCGCTCCCGATGTTTTTCCCGGATTCGATCAAGCCGGAGATGACGGCAATATGCGGCCGCGATCCGCAAGGGTTAGAGCAAGCAAAGACACAATTCGGCTGGCAAAGCTCTGAAACGGATTGGAAGGAGCTTGTGAAACGGGATGATATTGACTTAATCGATATTAATGCGCCAAGCGATGCGCATAAGGCAATCGCGCTGGCTGCAGCCGAGGCAGGCAAGCATATTTTCTGTGAGAAGCCGCTTGCGCTTACGCTTGAGGATTCCCGCGAGATGCTGGAAGCGGCAGAGAAGGCCGGCGTGAAGCATATGGTTGGCTTCAACTACCGGTTTGCGCCAGCGGTGCAGCTTGCCAAAAAGCTCGTTTCCGATGGGCGTCTTGGAGAGATATATCATTTCCGCGCTGTATTCCTGCAGGATTGGATTATCGATCCGAACTTCCCGCTCGTATGGCGCCTTCAGAAGGAAATTGCCGGTTCTGGGTCGCATGGAGATTTAGGTGCGCATTTGATCGACATGGCGCGATTCCTAGTCGGCGAGTTTGACGAGGTTATTGGCATGAGTGAGACGTTCGTGAAGGAACGCCCTATTGCATCGACAATGACCGGCCTTAGCGCAAAAGGAAGCGAGGACGGACCACGCGGACCGGTTACCGTTGATGACGCGACCGTATTCATGACTCGTTTTGCCGGCGGCGCGCTCGGCAGCTTCGAGGCGACTCGCTTTGCGGCAGGCCATCGTTGTACGAATGCCTTCGAAATCAATGGCAGCAAAGGCAGTATTAAGTTTGATTTCGAGCGGATGAACGAGCTTCAGGTTTATTTCACAGACGATGCGGAGGACGTGCAGGGCTTCAGGCGCGTGCTGGCTACGGATCCGTCACATGCTTACATGGATGCATGGTGGCCTGCTGGTCATACGATTGGTTACGAGCATACGTTCACCCATGAAATGCATGAGCTGATGCAAGCTTTTGCCGAGGACCGTCAGCCTGTGCCGAACTTCGTAGACGGCGTGAAATGCCAGGAGGTGCTTGAGGCGGTGGATCGCTCTATTGCCGAGCGGCGCTGGGTTTCAATTAGTGAGCTAGCTTAGCATGGAATGATAAAGTGGACGAAATCCAAGTGAGAGGCAGGACGAATTCGATGAAAAAAGCATTAATCGTATGGGGCGGATGGGATGGTCATCAGCCGAAAGAGGTCGCTGAAATTTTCCGCGAGGTGCTTGTTGCCGAGGATTTTGAAGTTGAGGTGTCAGATACGCTGGAAGCATTCTCTGATGCTGAGAAGCTGAAAGGACTAGATCTCATTGTCCCGGTATGGACGATGGCACGGATTGAACAGCAATTGGTCGATAACGTCTCCGCTGCTGTCCAAAGCGGAGTAGGATTGGCAGGCTGTCATGGAGGCATGTGCGATGCTTTCCGCGAAAATGTGGATTGGCAGTTCATGACGGGCGGCCAATGGGTTGCTCATCCAGGCAATGACGGTGTGGAATATATCGTCAATATCAATAACTCATCGAGCCCGCTTACTGACGGCATCGACGATTTCACCGTCAGCTCCGAGCAATATTATTTGCATGTGGATCCTGCGGTAGAGGTGCTGGCGACGACGCGATTCCCGCTTTCGCCTGGGCCGCATTCACTCAACAAGGCTGTCGATATGCCAGTTGCTTGGACGAAGCGATGGGGCGTTGGACGCGTGTATTACAATTCGCTTGGGCATCAGGCGAATATTATTGAAATTCCGACCGTGAAGGAGCTTATGCGCCGCGGATTCCTATGGTGCGCGGAAGGCAAGGCCAAAGCGCTTGAGGCGGGAACGGCATCAGCCGCATATAGCGGCATGGCAGATAATCAGCTGTAAGCAAACGTGATTAAAAACTAGGATATGGGACGAGGGACGGGCGACAATGGAGAAAATTAAAGCGGGCATTATCGGTACAGGCAATATTAGCGGTATTTATTTTGAAAACGGAAATCGCTTCGACGCGCTTCAAGTAGTGGCTTGCGCGGATTTGGATGTGGAACGGGCCATTGCGCGGGGCGAGGAATTTGGTGTTCGCGGCTGTTCAGTTGAGGATTTGCTGGCAGATCCCGAGATTCAATTGATTATTAACTTAACGATTCCGCAAGCCCATGCGTCCGTATGCTTGAGAGCACTGGAAGCCGGCAAGCATGTCTATGTGGAGAAACCGTTTGCGGTAACGCGGGAGGAAGCGCAGGAGGTGCTGGATCTCGCAGCGAGAAAAGGACTATTGGTCGGAAGCGCGCCTGACACCTTCCTCGGCGGCGGCATTCAGACGAGCATTAAGCTGCTGGAAGACGGCTGGATCGGAACTCCGATTGGGGCTACCGCTTTCATGGTCGGAGGCGGACATGAATCCTGGCATCCGTCGCCAGAGTTTTATTATCAAAAAGGCGGCGGCCCAATGTTCGATATGGGACCTTATTATTTGACTGCGCTTGTCGCGCTGCTTGGACCGATTACCCGTGTCACGGGCTCTGCCCGCATATCATTCCCAGAGCGTACGATTACGAGCAAACCCAAATATGGCCAACAGGTTCAGGTAGAGGTTCCGACGCATATCGCTGGCGTAATGGACTTTGCCTCGGGACAGATCGGAACGCTGTTAACGAGCTTCGACGTTAAAGGCGGATCCACCCTTCCGCGCATTGAGGTGTATGGCAGCACAGGAACGCTGCTCGTACCCGATCCGAACAGCTTCAGTGGCGAAATCAAGCTATGGCGAGCTGGCGCAAACGAATGGTCCAACATCCCTCTGGCTTATGGCTATACGGAAAATGCGCGCGGCGTCGGTGCAGCCGATATGGCGAAGGCGATCCAAACCGGCCGCAAGCATCGCGCGAACGGCGAGCTTGCTTATCACGTGCTGGAAGCGATGCATGGCTTCCACGACGCTTCTGAGCAAGGCGTCCACTACGTAATGAAAAGCACTTGCGAGCGTCCGGCACCATTGCCGCTGGGCCTGCAGCCTTACTGCTTGGATTAATAGCACAAGAAGCATTTGGATGGGAGACAATCGTCTCCTTGCCAGATGCTTTTTTTTAGCTGTGATTAATAGCCCATGAGTACTTAACATGCTCATTGTCGCCGATGAAGCTATATATGACGTAGCGGGCAAGCGTCATAAGAAAAAAAGCAGAGCGAAATCCGCTCTGCTTTTTTATATTATTCGGCGATCCAAGTATCAACTTTACTCGCGTTCTGTTCAACCCATGCTTTGGCTGCTGCCTCCGGCGTTTTGCCTTCTTGGATTTGAATCATAACCGCTGCCATATCATCTGGCGTCCAGTTAAACTGGTCGAGGAATGTGAAGGCATCCGGTTGATCCTCCTTTAATCCTTTGCGGGCAACCGTATGAATCTGCTCGTCTCCGCCATATACATTTTGGGGATCTTCTAAATACTTAAGCTCCATCTTGGCGAACATCCAGTGAGGCGTCCAGCCCGTGACGACGATCGGCTCTTTGTTTGCATATGCCTTCTCGAGCTGCTGCGTCATCGCTGCCGATGAACTCTCCAGCAGCGTCCATTTGTCGCGGAGCTTATAAGCATCCAGTACTTTCTCCGTTGACATCATGATTCCGGCGCCGGGCTCGATGCCGATGATGGTATGGTCAACAGTATCGCCTACCGCGTCATTTAGTTCATCGATGCTGTTGACGTCCATGTACTGTGGTACAACAAGTCCGATTTTGGTGCCCTCAAGGTTTGGCCCGAGGTCCTCGTATTTTCCATTATATTTGGTCACGTATGAAGCATGGGTCGTTGGCAGCCAAGCCGCTACCATAGCATCGGCGCTCCCGTCGGAAATGCCGGCCCACATCGGTCCAGCGTCTACCTGCATCAGCTCAACCTCATAATTCAATTTTTGTTCCAACACTTCTTTTACGACATAGGTGCTGGCGATTTCGGAATCCCATGCGACATAAGCCAATGTTACTTTTTTCTTGCTGCTGCCGCTCGAGGCGGAGCAGCCTGCTACTAATGCGATTACCAGAACAGCTGCTGCAAGTATACTTATACGATTGAATTTCAAAAAATCACTCCTTAAATTTCTGCATGACATATCCCATATAAATGGTTGTTATCCTGCATGATGTTATACGGCTTTGCTTTTTCGAATAACCTGCTGCGTCAAGCGGTCCAATATGATGGCCAAAATAACAATAGCAAGGCCGGCTTCAAAGCCTACGCCGGTATTGCCCTGCGTTACAGCGCGGTAGACATAGGCGCCAACACCTTGAGCGCCAATCATGGAAGCTATGACGACCATCGACAGAGAGAGCATGATGGTCTGATTGATACCGGCCATTATAGTCGGCATAGCAATCGGAAGCTGAAGCTTGATGAGCTTCTGGAGAGGCGTTGAACCAAAGGCATCGGCCGCTTCCACCAGCTCTTCCGGTACTTGGCGAATGCCAAGGTTCGTCAGCCTGATCGTAGGCGGTATCGCGAATATAATAGAAGAGATAACGCCAGGAACGACACCTAACGAGAAAAAGGTGACGGCTGGGAGCAAATATACGAAGGCAGGCATCGTCTGCATGAAATCAAGCAGCGGTGTAACGATTTTTTGAAAGCTGCCATACCTAGCGCATAAAATTCCGACTGGAACGCCAATCAGAACCGAGATGAAGGCCGAGGTCAAGACGAGCGCGAGCGTCTGCATCGTTTGGCTCCATAAACCGAGGTTTTCGATAATGAGCAAGCCAATTAGTGTAAATAAGGCCATTCTCCACTTACCGATAGACCAGGCTATTATCGTAAACAACAGGATAAGAACAAGTGCTGGGAACCAATTAAGCGCCGTATCCAGCCCATTGACGGTTTCGCCGACAATCATTCGAATGAATCTGAAGAACGGGTCAAAATGGGCTTCCAGCCAAGCTTCCAACG
The DNA here is from genome assembly GCF_052115165.1 of Paenibacillus sp. 2TAB23. Classification (NCBI taxonomy): domain Bacteria; kingdom Bacillati; phylum Bacillota; class Bacilli; order Caryophanales; family Paenibacillaceae; genus Paenibacillus; species Paenibacillus sp. 2TAB23. Next base: position 533,886 of record NZ_JBFRGD010000001.1, on the reverse strand, counting down.
ATTCAATCCAATCAGCTAACGGGATTTTAGGCAGATTCATGACGAGCACCTGCCTCTAACCCTGAATTTCCTGACAATGCGGCCAGAACCGCGCCTTTGATGACAATGCCCTTAAGCCGGCCATTATCATCGATAATGGAAACGGGAAACTTGGAAAGGCTCATTAATTCGAACAAATCATTAAGCATCGTATCGGGCGTTGCGAAGGGCGCTTCCCGTTCCATTGCTTCTTCAAGCTTCGAGCCGCTTTTAATGGCATTTGCCGCATCCTCTGCCGTAATAACGCCGAGCAGCCGCATGCCTTTGTCCACGACATATAAGCTTGATACGCCGCGGTCACGCATGAACTGCAACGCGACGCGAGGACCTTTCTCAATCGTGATCGTCTCTGGCTTGATCATGACATGCGAAGCGGTCAGTACTTTGGACAAATCGACGTCTTCAACGAAGCGTTCTACGTACTTATTGGCTGGCTGCATCAATATTTCTTCGGGTGAACCGATTTGTACGATGCTTCCGTCTTTCATCAAAGCAATCTGATCGCCAATCCGCAGTGCCTCATTCAGGTCATGCGTAATAAACACAATCGTTTTTTTCATTTTGGACTGGAGCTCGAGCAGCTCGTCCTGCATATCCTTCCGAATAAGCGGATCAAGCGCGCTGAAGGCTTCATCCATGAGAAGAACGTCTGGGTCATTAGCAAGTCCCCTTGCCAGCCCTACACGCTGCTGCATGCCGCCGCTGAGCTGATCGGGGTAGCTGTTCTCCCAGCCTTTTAATCCGACGAGCTCAAGCGAATTCATCGCCATTTCTTTACGTTTCTTTTTGTCGATGCCCTGTACCTCAAGTCCGTATTCGATGTTCTGAATGACGGTACGATGCGGGAACAGCGCGAACTTCTGAAACACCATGCCGACGTTTTTCCTTCTAAACGTACGAAGCTGTTCCGGATTCATCTTCAGGACATCCGTTCCGTTAAATAACACTTGGCCTATCGTAGGCTCAATCAATCGGTTAAGAAGACGAACGAGCGTCGACTTGCCGCTGCCTGACAAGCCCATGATGACAAATATTTGTCCTTCTTCAATGGAGAAGCTTGCTTGGTTAACCCCAACCGTAAGCTTCGTTTCCGCAAAAATCTTTTCTTTAGACCATCCTTTATCCAGCAGCGGGATCGCCTTTTTCGGATCGGCTCCGAAAATCTTGGTTAGCCTCTTGGCTTCTATAATCGCCATGTTGTGCCCCCTTGTGGAATATTTCGACTCCCATAAGTTTAGTTGGTTATCTTTGCTATGGTCAAAAGGCGTGAGCCTGCGTATAGTTCGTACAGTTATAACTTTACGTACTTTACATACAGTATGCTCGATATAACTCCCTTTTTCATCCCAAACGGTTTCTTTACAGATGGACAGCCCTTTGATTACAATAATCAATGTAGGCATGATAGGGGGCACGACACTCCTCAGGAGGAACGACATGAATGAACTTGCAGCATTAAACGAAGAGCAGCTAATGAAGCTGAACAACACGCGCCGCCGCGTCATCGAATCAATCGGGAAAAACATGGACTTGTACGGCATAACATTATCTATTGGTCATCTATATGGAAACATGTATTTCAACCGTGAGCCGGTTACGCTAGACGATATGAGCCATACGATGGGAATGAGCAAGACATCGATGAGCACAGGCATGCGAACGCTGCATGACTTGAAAATGATAAATAAAGTATGGGGCAAGGGCTCACGCAAGGATTTGTACGAAGTTGAACCGAATTGGCATCAGAACTTCACGGATTATTTCTCTATTAAGTGGAGAAAAGCGGTCGAGCAAAATATGAGTGCCTTAAACCGTTCATTGAAGGAAAACGAAGCATTAGGACAGCAATATTCGGACAATCAAGCATTTCTTGACGTGCTGGAGAATGATAAGGAGAAGATCGATGAAGCGCTGAAGTATTACAAATGGCTTGATCGGTTGATTGATTCTCTTGAAACGGGCGATATTTATACATTCATACCGAAAGAAGAATAGCTGCTTCCACCGTAAGCTTGCTGTCGGTTGGCTGCGAAATAGCCTAGGCGTATACGTCTAGGCTATTTGCTATAACCATACCATTGATGCGATTTATTGGAATCGCTTTTCGAAAACGAGTGAATGGAATAGTCGAAATATGGTAAGCTTGAGGGTATAACGATAGGATAAGGAGACGACTGGCCGATGGAAGATCGCTTGCTTGCCCATATAAAGCCACTGCTCGTTACAAATGGAAAAGTGGTATTGCCAGATCAAGTCGTCGATACAGCCGTAGCGGTTGTAGGAGGGAGAATTGATAGGTTGCTGCAAGGCGAAGAGGCTATTGACAGCTGGCTTCGACAGCATAGCAACGCCGTCATATTGGATGCGGAAGGGAAATATGTACTGCCCGGATTAATCGATATTCATTGCGACGCGATCGAAAAGGAAGTGCAGCCGCGGCCTAATACATTGTTCCCGCTTAATATGGCATTGCTGGAGTTCGAAAGAAAACTGCCCGTGCATGGCATTACAACGATGTATCACTCACTTTCGCTCGGCGTTGGGCTGAGCCTGCGCGGCGATCATTTGCTTACGGGAATGGTGGAGCATATTAATGACTACCGCGCTAAGCGCTCAGTCATCCGCAACCGTATTCATCTGCGGTTTGAGGTTTCGCATATGGCTGGCATGCCGATTGTCGAACGATTTCTAAAAGAGAAAGCAATCGATTATTTATCGTTTATGGATCACTCGCCCGGTCAGGGACAATATAGGGAGCCTGGCTCTTTTGAGCGGTATGTCATGAAGAATCAAGGCGTAAGCCAAGAGGAAGTACGTGTCATCGTGGATGATTTAATTCATCGAAGAGAGCAGGTTAACGCCTCGCAATTGCAGGAACTCAGCCGACTGGCCGCCGTACAAGGCATTGCAATTGCTTCACATGATGACGATACGGAGGAGAAGGTAGAACAGTCCATCCATCACGGTGTGTCTGTCTGTGAGTTTCCAATCAATCTTGAAACGGCGAAATTTGCCACAGCGCGTGGATTGCGTGTGTGCGTTGGCGCTCCTAACGTAGTTAGAGGAGCGTCTCATGACAAAAATCTGAAGGCAGTGGATGCGATAGCAGCAGGTGCTGCAGACATTTTATGCTCGGATTATCATCCCTCATCCATGCTTGCCGCTGTATTCAAGCTTGCGGAGCAGGAAGTTGCCGCTTTGCCAGCCGCAGTAAGAATGGCATCTCTCCATCCGGCACAAGCGCTGGGCGTGGACGGTGAGCTTGGCTCCATCGAGGTTGGCAAAGCGGCTGATTTTGTTATTGTTGATCATTATGAAGGCTTGCCCTTTGTAACGAATACGATCATTGGAGGCCAATCCGTATATCGTTCATCCGTACGTTATTGAGACGGATTGGCATGCTCGGAGTGATGAAGGTGCTTGTAGAGAGAATCGACCATTCGACCCTGATCCGGCTCAGAGGATTGCTGCCAAATCATTTCGAACAGAACCCCAAGCCCAGGCAATGCACGCTCATCGGCTCCAATCGAGTCTTCAATAACCTCGGATAATTCCTTGGCGGAATTGTCTTGTACGCGCCTCACAATCGCTTGGCGCAAATCAATAACTTCCATACTTAATAACCTCCTGGCGCATTCAAATTTACTTATATACTATGTCCATCGCCTGCCGCTTTCATCCGAAGAAGCATGCTATGGTATACTGTCAAGATAACTGCAGCAATCAACCGGCAAGGAGGATTTGGTAAGATGGCTAAAAAGCAGTACGCGGTAATTGGAATGGGGCGCTTCGGATCTAGCGTCGCGAAAGCGCTGACGGATATGGGCTTCGAGGTGCTTGCGATCGACTCGAATGAGCAGCGCATCCAAGAGGTTGTGAATACGGTAACGCATGCGGTATCCGCAGATTCAACGGACGAGGAAGCGCTTCGTGCGCTTGGCATCCGGAATTTTGACGTTGTTGTCGTTGCCATTGGGCAGGATATTCAATCCAGCATTTTAACGACGCTTATTCTAAAGGACCTTGGCGTAAAAACACTGATCGTGAAGGCACAGAATGAGCTTCATGGGAAGGTCGTCAACAAAATAGGCGCAGACAAGGTCGTATTCCCAGAGCGGGATATGGGGCTGCGTGTCGCCCATCATTTGGTATCGCCGAACATCCTCGATTATATTGAGATTTCGGACGATTACAGCATCATTGAGATTAAGGCTCCGGCTCCGATGATTGGACAAAGCTTGAAGCAGCTTGATATTCGGGCTAAATATAAATGCAACGTCATGGCAATCAAAAAAGGCTCTCATATGAATATCGCTCCTTATGCGGACGATCTAATCGATAAGGACGATATTTTGGTTATCGTTGGAAAAAACTCGGATTTAACGAATTTAGAAATCGCATATTCGGAAGGTTAATGACAATATGAATGAAAACTTCGATCCATTGCTCTCATCGGTTCAGAATGACAAGGTTAAACAGTGGGCATCGCTGCTGGACAAGAAAAACCGTGATCGGAGCGGGCAATTCCTAATTGAAGGGGTTCACCTCGTTCTAGAGGCGCTTCACGGACAAGCGCAGGTGCTGACCATCGTATATGATACGGAGCGAGGCATTCCCGCAGAGCTTGTAGTGGAGCGGGAAACGAACGATTCTCCCGCAACGCTCGGGCTCGAATGGGTACAGGCTTCACGGCAAGTCATGTCAAAATGCACGGGAACGGATACACCGCCTCCCGTATTCGCGATATTGTCCAAGCTATCAGCGGATCAATCTGCGTTATTCCGAAAAGGCGGCCTTGTCGTGGTATTGGACGGGGTTCGCGATCCGGGCAATGCAGGCACGATTATTCGCAGTGCCGACGCGGTTGGCGCGGATGCGGTCATACTCGGGAAGGGCTGCGTCGATCTCTATAACCCGAAGACCGTACGTTCCACGATGGGCTCGATTTTCCATTTGCCTATTATCGAAGCAGACTTAAAGGAGCTTCTCCCGCAGGCGAAAGCAAAAGGCATGAAGCTTGTCGGCACTAGCTTGCAAGCGAAGCATACCTGCTATGGCTACGACTGGACGCAGGGAACATGGCTGCTTATGGGGAGCGAATCAGAGGGATTATCGCAGTCCGTTCGCGAGCTTATGGATGAAGCGGTCATTATTCCAATGACGGGGCAAGCCGAATCGCTGAACGTTGCAATGGCGGCAACCGTATTGCTTTATGAGAGTTTGAGGCAGCGGCGGTTTAGCTAGTCATTTTTGTGGAGATTTGGGTGGGTTATCATTCAATTTGCTACATCAAAATCTCCCTCCACACAAACAATCAACGCCGATTCTCAGGTATATTTGCGTGGCGGGGGTATATGATAGGGATATAAATCGAATGGGAGGATTAAATCACTGATGAGTTATGAAGTCTATTTTCAAAGCGTAAGGGAACAGCAGTTGGACGAGCTGAAGCAATGGTTGTCCATACCGAGCATATCTGCCCTGTCCGCGCATAAAGCGGATATGAACAAAGCGGCCGAATGGCTTGCGGACACGCTCACCCGCGCGGGTCTCGAGAACGTGGAAGTGCATCAAACGGATGGGCATCCGATCGTGTATGCCGATCATCTTCATGCGCCTGGTAAGCCAACCGTGCTTGTATACGGTCATTATGACGTGCAGCCAGTCGATCCGCTGCATTTGTGGACGACGCAACCCTTCGAGCCGGACATCCGGGACGGCAAGCTGTACGCCCGGGGCGCGACGGATGATAAAGGCCAGGTGTTTCTACATATCAAAGCGATAGAAGCCATATTGAAGCAGGAAGGGAAGCTTCCGGTTAATATCAAGTTATGCATCGAGGGTGAAGAAGAAGTTTCCAGCCGCAGCCTTCCTCCTTTCTTGACGGCGAATCGGGACAAGTTAGCCACTGACGTCATCCTGATTTCAGACACATCGCTGCTCGAGCCCGGCAAGCCAGCTATTAGCACGGGACTTCGGGGATTGTGCTCGCTTGAGGTCACTGTAAACACTGCGAATACGGATTTGCATTCCGGATCATACGGAGGAGGCGTTCCCAACGCGCTTCATGCCCTCGTCTCGCTGCTTGCGACTTTGCACGATGATCGGGGCAGCGTAAGCGTCGACGGATTCTATGAAGGCGTGCCGGAGCTTTCGCCGCTTATGAGAGAAGAATTCGCCAAGCAGATGCTGGATGAAGAGCAATTGAAGGCAAGTCTGGGTCTTGATTCGCTGTATGGCGAAGAAGGCTTCTCCTTTGTGGAACGCGTTGGAGCGAGGCCTACGCTTGAACTGAACGGCGTTTACGGCGGATTTCAGGGCGAAGGCACCAAGACGGTCATTCCGAAGGAGGCGCATGCCAAGATCACATGCCGCCTAGTTGGAGACCAAGACCCGCAGGACATGCTGGACAAGATTAAACAGCATTTGGAGAAACATATTCAGCCCGGAGCGGAGCTGCAAGTCAAAGACGGCGAGAAGGCCCGCGCTTTCAACATCGATCCTTCCGACCGGATGCTGCAGCTGGCAGCGGATGCTTATGAAGACGTTTACGGCACGCGAGCGCTGTTCACGAAAGACGGCGGTTCGATTCCGATCGTCGAAACCTTCTCCCGCGAACTGGCGGCTCCTGTCGTAATGATGGGCTTCGGTCTTCCGGACGAGAATTTGCACGCGCCGAATGAACATTTTAATCTAGAAAATTTCGATAAAGGGCTTCTGACGATCGTATCGTTCCTGAAGCGGTTATAGGCAAGAAAATCGCGAAGCAGCCGGCTTCGCGATTTTTTTTTGACCAACAGGCTGTTCAATAAAATATAATATTCGACCAATATAGTTGTAAATAGAAATGTGGGGTTAACATTCCTTGAGCAGAGCAGTTATGCAAAAACCGAAATCTAAGCCATATTTGGCTGACGGTTAATTCTCAAAACGAATTTACTATTGCAGATAATGAGAAAAAAGCATTCCAACTTAGCAGTTTACGTGCTGCCTCAATTGACATTCCTAGAACAGTAAATTAAGATTTACTTTTAGGTTAACCTATCGGATAGGTAGTAAGGTGAGGAGTGGGAAGCAGGCTATGGCGAAAATTCAAAAATTACTTGTGCATGAATTGGTATCCCAGGAAATTCAAAATTATATTCAGGAGAAAAACCTTCAAGAAGGAGACAAGCTTCCGTCCGTTGAGGAAATGACGCAAATGTTCGGCGTCGGCCGTTCCTCGCTGCGGGAAGCTCTACGATACTTGGAGGCCATTGATATCGTTCGCGTGGAAAACGGCAAGGGCATTTTTGTTCGGGATGTGGACACATTCCGCTTTACGGGGAAAGTTAAAATCGAGCGGGAGCGCCAATACTTGCTGAATACGCTCGACATTCGAAGAGCGCTGGAAGGCAAGGCGGTGGAGCTGGCATCTAAAAACATTACGTCGGCCCAAATCAAGGAATTGGAGCTATGTCTTGAGCGGTACCAGGCTTTGAAGGAGAGCGGCAAGGATACGTCGCAGATCGATCTTGCTTTCCACCGATATATAATCAAAGCCGCCCACAACCCGATTCTCGAGACCGTGATGGATTCCTTCTCTGGATTGTACGAGAAGTTCTTCAATGAGCCGCTAGGGGAAAAACAGCTTTTCGACGAGACTTATCCTTATCATCGCACGATGTTCGTTGCTGTTGCCGCCCATGATACGGCAAGGGCGCTGGAGGAGTTTAACAAAATGATGGATTGCATCGAAGAAAAGATCAAAAGCTTTTAATAAGGAGCGCTTTATTATGTGTTGACAAGATAAAGCGCTTTCAATATAATCTACCTATCAGACAGGATGACTGTGTGATACATGTGATTTGAAGGGGGATTTTAATCGATGAGAACGCGCAAAAAAGTGTTGGCTTCGCTGTTATGCGCCGTATTGACGATCGGTCTGTTAGCGGGATGCGGCAGTAAGAACGAAGATGAGGGCGGAAACACTGACGGCGAGAAGATCACGCTTCGCATGATTGAAAGTTTGACAAGTCCCAAGAGAACCGAATTGATTCAAGCAATGGTCACCAAATTCGAGGAGGCCAATCCGAACATTAAAGTAGAATTTATCTCGCCGCCATTTGATCAGGCGGACAATAAAATCAGAACAATGCTCGCATCCAACGAACAGATTGACGTTCTGGAAGCACGGGATTTGAACGTTGCCGAGTATGTGAATAACGAGTATCTCGAACCGCTTAACGCTTACGCTGACAAATGGAGCGATTTCGCAACGGTGAGCGCCGTATCCAAGTCGGTCGGCTCGATAGGCGACAAACTGTATTTTGTACCTAACGGTCTCTATGAAAGACAAATGTTCTACCGTTCAGACTGGTTGAAAGAGGCGGGCCTAAATCCACCGACAACTTGGGAGGAACTGTATGAGGTTTCGAAGAAATTAACGGATCCTGCCAAAAACCGTTTCGGTTTCTCTTTCCGCGGCGGCGCTGGCTCCACGGGTACTACGGACGCTATCATTCTCGCTTACAACGGAGACAAAGTGAACCTGGACGATTCCATGTTCACGAAAGACGGCGCAACGGTTTATTCCACGCCTGAAGCGAAAGCAGGCATGGAGCTTTACCTAAAGCTCTACAAGGACGCTTCGCCTCCGGATTCAATCAACTGGGGCTTCCAAGAGCAAGTACAAGCATTCACTTCAGGCGTAACCGGCATTCTTCTGCAGGATCCGGACGTTATCCAATCTTTGCAGGAGAAGATGACAGAAGGCACTTGGGCAACGGCTCCACTCGTAACTGGGCCGACAGGCAAAGCACTGTTCGCAGCTGGCGGAGCCGGATGGGGAATCGCAACCCATTCCGAGCATAAAGAAGAAGCTTGGAAGCTGATTGAATTCCTCTCAAGCCCTGACGCAAACACGGCGTTCTCCAAGGATTACGGTTTGATTCCGATCCACTCCAATGCTACGGAAGACGAGTTTTTCAAAACCGGTCCGTACAAAACGCTTATTGATATGTCGAACAATCCGGATGTATTCGTGAACTTCAAGCCTGCATTCCAATATCCAGGCAACGCACAATGGGGCCAAGTTGCGATGGAATCTGGACAATCGCTGCTGCTCGGCAGCTCAAGCCTTGACGATACGCTTAAGAAATGGGACGAATACTGGGTTGATCAGAAAGCGAAATTAAAATAATAAGGGGTGTAGAAATGATGGGGGGCGAAATAGTTGCCGCCCATCATACTTTATCCACGAAAGGCGGTACGGAAATGAAGAAACAAAGGGTGTTTATTCTATCTGGGTTGATTCCCGCCTTACTGCTTGTGCTGGCGTTCACCTATTACCCGTTCATTAAAGGTATCGTTATGGCTTTCCAGGATTATAAGCTTTTCGATTTGAGAAATGTCCATTTCATCGGGCTGGGCAACTTTAAAAATGCCTTTAACGACCCTAAATTTTTAATGGCTATGCAAAATAGCGCCTATTGGGTATTCTTCTCGCTCATATTTCAATTTTTATTCGGGTTTACGCTTGCGCTTCTGCTCAAGAAGCCGTTCAAGGGGCGGGGAGTTTACCAAGGCTTCGTGTTTTATTCCTGGGCGTTGTCCGGCTTCCTGATCGGGATGATATGGAAGTGGATGTTCAACTCTCAGATCGGCGTCATTAACGACATTTTGCTCCAATTAGGCATTATCCATGAGCGAATCGGCTTTCTGTCGGACCCGAATTGGGCGATGACATCCGTCATTATCGCCAACGTATGGTATGGTGTAGCGTTCTTCGCCATCATGCTTTTGGCAGCTTTGCAATCCGTGCCTTCCGAGCTTTATGAAGCGGCGGTTATGGATGGCGCAAGCAGCTTCCGTAAGCTGTGGAATGTCACGCTGCCTTATATTATGCCGACGATCATTGCGACCACGCTATTAAGGGCGATTTGGATATTCAACGATCCGACGATAATATACGGATTGACGAACGGGGGACCTGCAGGCAGTACGCATATTCTCTCTTCCTTGATGCTGGATAAGATTATTTATGCAGGAGATTACGGCGCGGCCTCTGCCATCGGAATCATTATGATCGTTATTTTACTGCTCTACACGATCTTCTTCCTATCAGTCACCAAGGCGGAGAAAGCGGGGGATTTCTAATGAAGCTGCGACTATTTGGAGTGTCCAAAGTCATTTATCTGGCCATTTATTTGCTGGTCATGGTTTTCCCACTATATTGGATCGTCATCACATCGCTCAAGCCGCAAAAGGATATCTTCTCATTTCCGCTGAAATATTGGCCTGAAAGACTCACACTGGACAATTACATTCATATTTTCAAAATATCAAAGTTCCACATTTATATCGGCAACAGCTTGCTGGTAGCCATTACTTCGGCGATAATTGTGCTCGTTATCGCTATATTAAGCGCTTATGTGCTCGCCCGTTTTAAGTTTCGGGGACATAGGCAAATCATGCTTGCATTCTTTGCAACGCAAATGCTTCCCGGCTTTGTTGCCCTTGCTCCACTATATTTGATGATGAGCAATATGGGGTTAATCAATAACCGGATTTCGCTCGTTCTTATGTACACCGTTGGCCTCATCCCATTCTCTACCATCATGCTGCGCGGTTTCTTCGAGCGGATACCGTCGAGTCTGGAAGAAGCAGCGATGATCGACGGATGCTCGAGGTGGACGGCATTGGTGAGAATCATTATTCCGGTCATGTTGCCGGGGATCGCTTCGACATTTATATTCGCTTTCGTTCAAAACTGGAATGAGCTGTTTCTGGCGGTCATGTTCATCGATAATGACGCGCTTAAGACACTGCCGGTAGCGATGAACTCATTTATCCTGAAATTTGACGTGGATTGGGGCGCAATGTCGGCTGGAGCGGTATTATCGATTATTCCAACCATTTTATTGTTTGCTTTCGCACAACGATTCATTGTGGAAGGTTTGACGCAAGGAGCAGAAAAAGGATGAGCAAACTAGAGAATAAGTTCACCAAAGCAGCTTACGATCCGTTGGATGCTAGACATCATGGCGCTATACATGTACCGATTTATCAGAACAGCCTGTTTGCCTTTCCGAGCTACGAACAGTTCGACGAAGCGATGAAAGCGCAGCAAAACCATCACATCTACTCGCGCGGGAACAACCCCACGGTTCACTATTTGGAGATGAAACTGGCGGATTTGGAAGAAGCCGAATCCGCCAAATGTTTTGCATCGGGAATGGCTGCCATTTCCTCGGCCATTATGTCCGTAGTTTCGCAAGGCGACCACGTCATTTGCGTCAATCAAGCATATGGTCCTACTAAGGAGTTTCTCGGCTCTTATTTGAGCCGGTTCGGCGTGGAAACCACGTTTATCGACGGCAGCTCGAATGAAGAGTGGCGAAGTGCCGTGCGTCCCAATACGAAGCTGTTCTATTTGGAGAGTCCTACGACGATGTATTTTGAACTGCAGGACCTAAAGCATTGCGCGGAGCTTGCCCATAGCATAGGCGCCGTAACCATTATCGACAATACTTGGGCAACACCATGCTTTCAAAACCCGACCACATTGGGAATTGATCTAGTGGTGCATTCCATCACTAAATATATCGGCGGGCACAGCGATTGTATCGGCGGCGTCGTGCTGGGCTCGAAGGAGCTTGTAGACCGGATTGCGAATCATGAGTATATGCTGCTTGGCGGCATTATGACTCCGCAATCGGCCGCGCTCGTAGCGAAAGGCATTCGGACGCTGCCGCTGCGCATGCAACGGCATGAAGAGAGCGGACTTGATGTGGCTGAGCATATCGCAAAGCTAAGCTTTGTCACCCGCGTCAACCATCCGGGCTTCTCCTCCCATCCGCAGCATGAACTGGGACAGCGCCAAATGTCGGGGACCAGCAGCTTGTTCTCCTTTCTGTCGAATGAGTCCGCTGAACGAATGAAGGAATGGGCAAACCGGCTGAAGTATTTCAAAATCGGTGTAAGTTGGGGCGGATTCGAAAGCTTGGTAACGGTCAATCGCCATATGAGCGACGAGAAAGTCGATAACAAGCCGGTCACGATCGTCAGATTATATGTCGGCATCGAAGATCCGCGAGAGCTCGTTGCGGATATCGAACAGGCTTGGGAGCAATTGAAAGAATAGATTCCGTATAGGCTTCAGTAACATGTATCGGCTGCTTTTTCAGGTTACGGGCTACTAACCAGTCTGTTTCACCATCAATTGAATACTCTATCAAATAGCGAATGCTGGAATAATAGAGGGTACACTTTACGATTAGCGGTGTTGTAGGCGGCAATATCCAAGCAAACATTGGCACTCGTTTTGAAGCGGCGCGAATCGGTTAAATGTAAAGAAAATGAAGTTACATGAATTAGCAAGTTAACCTCAGCCGAGGAGAAAGTGTTCGGCAGCTCCATTGATGTGAATGGTTATTGTAAGAAGCAGCTGAACCTATGTGCATAGGGTCAGTTGCTTTTTTGCTTATACGAGTTGATCAATAGCTTAATTCGGCTGACTGAAACTATGGCCATCACAAGCGTTAGCATATTATTTCCGAATAATGGGAAGATATAGATATCGTTCTTTCGCGGGGAGGTCTAATCAGTGAAAAGGTTTAGGAAATGGATGCATAAAAATCCTGAGTACCCAACTATACCGGAGGATTATCATTCTGAAGGTGAAGAGAGCCTCAGGCTGACTTTGGATCTGGAGCAAAATGAATTGATATTAAAACGTATTTTCCACAACAGCTCCGATATCGTATTTCGTAAAGTTGGAATGGCTGAACAAGCGCAGTGGCTTGTCATATTCCTCGAAAGTTTAGTTGACGAAGAGATGATTGACGATCATATATTGAAACCTTTGATTTCCAATACGACAAAACATAAAGAGTTCGACGCACAAGCAGAGGAATTGGATGATCAGATCATCTCTGCAKCATCAACGAATTTGTCATCCAACGTAGCCGACATTGTTCGTCATGTGCTAAAAGGCCATGCGATCGTTCTTACGAGAGCGGACAGCAATGCGATGATGGTTAAGGTTAACGGCAATAAACAGCGAAGCTTGGAGGAGCCTTCCTCTGAACCCGTTATTCGCGGCCCGAGAGATGGATTCATCGAGAATATTTCAACAAATATAGGGTTAATACGGAGCAGGCTTAAATCATCGAGGCTGAAAATGGAATCCGTTACGATTGGGGAGCTTTCCCAAACGGAAATCATCCTCACGTATATCGTTGGCATAGCTTCCGAATCACTCGTTGAGGAAGTTCGAAGAAGGGTATCGCGCATTCAAATTGACGGAATTCTTGATTCAGCCTACATTGAAGAATTTATCGAGGATAGTCCTTATTCTCCTTTTCCTCTCTTGCACAGCACGGAGCGGCCTGATGTTGTAGCTGCAGAGCTATTGGAAGGGAAAGTAGCCATTCTAGTGGATACCAGCCCGTTTGCATTAATTGCTCCGATGACATTTTGGACCGGGCTCCAGGCAAGCGAAGATTATTATGTGCGCTGGCCCATCGCAACATTTGTACGGTGGGTTAGATTTCTATTTACGTTCATCGCGATATTTGCTCCTCCCTTATACGTTGCGGTCACGACCTTCCATCAGGAAATGATTCCGACTAATCTCGTCCTAAGCCTTGCGTCCTCCAGAGAAGCTGTTCCGTTTCCGGCACTAATTGAAGCCCTGTTAATGGAAATCATATTTGAGGCATTGCGGGAAGCAGGGATTCGATTGCCGAAACAAATCGGGCAGGCAGTCAGCATTGTAGGTGCGTTAGTCATTGGACAGGCTGCCGTGGAAGCGGGAATCATATCTGCTCCGGTCGTCATCATCGTGTCGATTACGGGGATTGCGGCATTTACGATTCCGCGTTACAGCTTTGCGAACGGAGTAAGGCTGCTCCGGTTTCCGATGCTTTTTTTGGCAGGTACGCTTGGACTGTATGGCATCGTACTTGGGTTTCTGGGCATTCTGCTGCATGTTGCAATGCTTCGTTCATTTGGCGTTCCCTATTTCACGCCCGTCGCCCCACTTACCCTTACAGGTTTGAAGGACGTCATCATCCGAGCGCCGATATGGGCTAAGACACGCCGTCCGCATGCGACGGGCATGAGCAATCCGGTTCGTGAGCCGGCAGGCCAGAAACCAGGCCCATCCCAAGGGAAACAGCCGTCTGAGAACAATTAGGCATCTCGTAGTGATGAAGAAAGGGACAGGGACTTGAATATGAGACCATTTCTATGCATCGGGCTATTATTCACCTTATTGATCACAAGCGGCTGTTGGGATCGTACGGAAATCAATGACCTTGCGTTTATTTTGGGCGCGGCATTCGATTTATCCGATGAGGGGGAATATTTATTATCGTTACAGATTGCCATCCCTTCATCCGGTCAAGGCGGCACTGGGGGCGGAGGGGGCGGCCAGCAGGATAAGTTTTTTGTCTTATCAGCCACTGGAAAGAATGCCAACGAGGCTTTTCACAACATACAAAATAAAAGCTCCCGCAGGTTATTCACCGCGCATCGCAGCGTTATTTTTATAGGCGAATTGTTAGGCAGGCATGGGATTGATGATGTTCTCGATGTTTTCAGTCACGATCCGCGTCAACGATTGAAAACCTATATCATGATTGTAAAAGGCGGCAGAGGCCAGGACGTTCTCCTAACGAAATATCCTTTTGAACAAGTACCTACCGAAGCAGTGAAGGAGATGGAAGTATCGGGAAGCGGCCTGGCCGTTACTTTGCGAGATTTTTTTATAGCAGCATCAAGTGATGGTATCAGCCCAGTCATGGGAGTCATAGAACCTGAGCGTTTTTCGGAGGCCACAAAAGGAAATGAAAATAAAATATTCAATCTGACCGGAACGGCTGTTTTCAAAGATTTAAAATTAATCGGTTTTCTAGACGATACAGAAACGAGCGGATTGATGTGGGCTACGGATCGAATGAAGTTTGGCAGAATCAACGCCGCTTTACCTGATCGTGGCGGGACGGTGGGAATCGTTTTATCTCATGCAGAGCGAAAAATCACGTCGAAGGTAAGCGGGGATAACATCAAAGTTAACATTCAACTGCACGGGCAAGGAAGCTTTGTCGAAAATAATACCCGTTTGGATATTAGCCGGCCTCAAAATCTTCTGCTTGTACAGCATGCTTTGGAGAAATCTGTTGAGCTGCAAATCAGGAAAGCATTAACCAAGATCCAAAAGCGATATCAAGTAGACAGTACCGGTTTCGGACAAGAAATACACCGAAATAAGCCGAAGCAGTGGAAAGCGCTGAAGGATCAATGGGATAGCAAGTATCCCGAGCTGGATATTTCGATCGATGTGAGGCTAAGCATTAACGGAGCTGGGATGGCAGGTCCTCCTCTGCAATTGAAAGAAAAGGAGACCATAAAATGATCATAGAAATAGCGGGGTATTTACTTGGTTTGGCGGTATGGTCCGTTATTCGCATCAAAGCCCTGGTAAGTCAGAAGAAAAATAAGGAAGCAGCGGTTTACGGTAGTTTAATGGGCGTATCCGCTGTATTGGGTTCTCTATTGCTTGCTCGAATGGATCTGCCAAGCTTTACGGAACCAGCCAAAATGATATTGGAGCCTATCGGAAAAATGCTATTAAAGCAGTGATTGGCGCATTTTTCTTTTTATGGTATCGATCAATAGAAGTGACAACGGTAAAAGACTTTGATTAAAAAAAGCCAAAAGCGGGAAAGTAAAAGCGAGATAGTTCAGAAGCTCCGATGCGTTTTTAAATATCCATGCTGAGCCAATGAGAGACAACAGCGCTACGGGCAATACGATATCTCGGTAATTTCGGATTCCGAAAAGATGGCTAACGCACAAGCATAAAATAAACAAAGATACCGATACCTTAACAAAGCATCCCAACACCCAAATGGAAACAGCGAGTGCTTCCAAGCGTTCAAAAGAGCCGGCAATACCGATATATTGGATTACGCTTAAGAAGGAATAGGTCAGTTTGCCCGTCAACGGACCGAGGACGGTAATCGTTAGCAAAATAACAGTG
Source organism: Paenibacillus sp. 2TAB23 (assembly GCF_052115165.1). Classification (NCBI taxonomy): domain Bacteria; kingdom Bacillati; phylum Bacillota; class Bacilli; order Caryophanales; family Paenibacillaceae; genus Paenibacillus; species Paenibacillus sp. 2TAB23. Next base: position 517,820 of record NZ_JBFRGD010000001.1, on the reverse strand, counting down.
ATAATAAGCACAGAAATACTGGCAAGCGCAATTAACGAAGCTTTGCGAGCCTTTTTAGGTTGATTCAAGTAAGGAAGGAGCCATCCGAGTATAAAGAGCTGATTCATAAATCCGCCTGCTGGGCTCACAGCACCTTGCAATACGGGGATCATGCCTTCACCTAAAATAGGCTTTAGTTGGTTGGCGTCTCCTTGCACGGCCGACAGAATCAATAGAGGGATCAAAAAAAACAGAATGATGACGGTAAGAAATTCATTGCATCTCGCGATAACCTCAATTCCCGCAATAACGGCAATGCTGCATAAAATCAAGAATGTCAGACTCGCTACGATCGGGGGGCTCTTTGGCAATAGAAGCGTATTTACAAATCCGGAATGCTGCATGATAATCGTCGAGATCGATACAAACCAATAATAAATGTAATTGATCCCTAGCAATCTACCTAACCATTTACCGACGATTTTGGATCCGTATTGTGTCAGAGTCAATCCGGGATAACGTTTGGAGAGCGTAATCATCACATAAATACTTAGCAAGCCGGTTAGGGATGCAGGAATAATCGATATCCAAGAATCTTGCATGCCGAACATCACCATGATTCCGGGAACCGTTAAGATGATCGTGGAAATAACAAACGTAATCAGTAAAAAGCCGAGCTGGGTTCCCGAAATTTTTTCCGTTTCCTGCATTTTCGTATATTCTCTCCTTGCCTCATAGAGGTTGTTCCAAGTATTTACTTCCCCTTATCCATTTATACGCCGAGTAGGAGTAGAAGCTGGCATTATGGATCAGAGATGAAATAGATAATCAAATGAAAGGAGAGAGCAGCGGCCGCTGCTCTCTCCTTTTTCGCGCCTTCATCCATTTCCTTCGCTTAACTAATTGTCCCGCATGCTATGCGGTTGCCTGAATTTCCTGATGGGTCAGTCGTATAATCATCGGCTTTCTCGTGAATGATCAACGCCGTTCCGCCATCCTTAATCAGGGAATTGGGTTTATCTTTCAGCAAAGTGACGTCCGCGCTGGCGATATCGGCAATGACTTTGCCATTTGCGCCGACTTCAATATTCGGAAGATCCCCGTTGTGATAGCCTTTAGGATTGTTGAAGCCATGCTGCTTGCCTGCGGGATTGAAATGATCGCCAGCCGATTTGAAGTCAGGCGTATCGCATTTGCCGACGCTATGAAAGTGAACGCCGTGTTTGCCGGGGGCAAGCTTCTCTGCTTCGATATGTACAAACACTTTATCCGCTTTTTGTACAAGCTGGGCCGACCCGATCTGCTTTCCTTCGCCATTGATGATCGGGATAAGCAGGGCAGTTGGCTCGGAGTTGGACATAGCCGCTGCTGCACCTGCAGCTTGCGTGAGAAGCAGCAAACAAACAAACATGATGATTTTTTTCATCGTATCCTCCTAGGTTATGACAATCTGGGGATAGGATGCGCAGACTTCTTTCTTTTATGCATAAAAAGGAAAAAAATATATGTCGTAGGCAGATGTGGTGCCATTCAAACTTCCCAATGCAACAAATCGTTGGAGGGTAGGACTCGGAGAACGAGTAAATGGCTGCTTGATGATATGCAATACGGCTGCTTGATGATATACAATAAGTGAAGCATTGTGTCTATGGATGCGTACTAGATTGCATTGGCGTCGATCGTATTGGACTCTATTAGAAGTCCTAGACGATCGCCGCTTTTTGCATTCCATACGCATGTATGAAGATTCTTTCTTACTCGTGAAACTTGCTTCTGCCCGCTATTTTCGGTACATTCAGTTTCACAAGCTTTGTATTTCCAAATGCTAGAATCAGGCGATGAAGGAACGAATCTTTTCGACTAACTCTATTGATCGGGAAAGGGGAATACGATGATGATTGCGTCATATATGAAAGAGCTTTTAGCTTTATTGGAGGAAAAGTTCCCTTCGTTAACCGATTCCTTGAATCCGCCTGCAACCCCGCTGGAATTGGCTGAGGCTGAGCAGCGTCTTGGCTTAACGCTTCCAGATGACCTTCGGCAGCTATATTTGGCCTTCAACGGCGAGAAACAAATGGGAGCCGGGTTGTTTTTTGGACTTCGCTTTCTAAGCTTGGATGAGCTTGAAGCGGAGTGGCAGGTTTGGGCGGATTTAGACGCGGACTATGGGGAGGAGGGCAATCATTACTCTATACCTACCGGATGGATCAAAGAGAAATATATCAACCGTGGATGGCTGCCGATCGCCGAGGATGGGGGAGGCAATCATCTTGGCATCGATGTGGACCCTGATGCTGAGGGGATCAGCGGTCAGGTCATTAATTTCGGTCGGGATGAGGAAATGAAATATGTGATTGCCCACCGTCTCGCGGATTTTCTTCGGTTTATGTGCGACACGGTCAAGGCCGGCAACTATAAGGTAGACAACGACGAGGATTATGTCTATTGGATGTATGGCGAGCAGGGAGTCGGTCATTTCTTTGATGCAATTCGCTCCTTCGAGCTGCCTCTCTATCATTCACAAGAGCAAGCAGATCCTTCGCAGACGCCGCTTGAGGCATGGGAGCAATCGCTGAGCGAGGACTGGAGAGTGCGCGTGAACAAGAAGGCGGCTTCAATCGAAGCATTCGTCAAAGCAAAGCAGCTCTATCTGATCCGTGAAGGCATAACGGACGCGGCTCCGCTTAGCCGTTGCACCGAAGTGCGCGAGCTTGTTCTGACCGCAAATGATATTGGTGATATCGAACCGCTGCGCGGTTGCAAGCAAGTGAAGGTGCTTTACTTAGCAGGAAACCCCGTATCGAATATTAGACCGCTTGCCAGTCTTCAGCATTTGCAGTTCCTGAATATCACCAAGACGAATGTAGTTGATCTTTCACCTCTGGAAGAGCTTCCGAAGCTGAAGGAGCTGCAGCTTGAGGGAACAGCCGTGCGAGATTATTCTCCCCTTAGCCGGATGAGAGCGCTTCGCATACTCTCCGTTTCCGGCATCGAAGCAGAGCAGCTTCGAGCGCTGCAGCATGTCAAGCAGCTGCAAGAGTTGACGATTGAAGGAATTGAAGCGGATGCCTTGCCGGAGCTTCATACAATCGGAAGGTTAGGCCGTCTGAAGTCCTTGCATTTGAAAAATGTGTCGCTGCCGGACGTCGGGTTCCTGAAGGGCTGCGGGGCACTGGAGCATTTGAAGCTGGAGCAAGTGTCTGTAGCAGATTTCTCGGCAATTGCAGAGATTGGCAGCCTCCGCAGCTTAGAGCTGCAAGGAAGCGAGCAGGTGGGCCAGCTGCTTGCGGCAGCGAGACTTCCGGCCTTGAGCAGGTTTACGGGCTCATACGCGCAGTTTGACCTGCTTAAAAACCAATTTGCGCAGCAGGTAGATTTCTCCAGTATCACAGGCGCAATGACAGATGAACAGTCGGAGCTTTGGCATCAGTATTTAAGCTCGAACCGATAGCATATTTTGCAATAGGCGGTTGCGCGAGCAGATCCTTTTATGTTATTTTAGAAATTGAACGAAAAGGGAGGTGAAGTAGGTGAATCACGAAATGGTCAATAACCGTATTAGCCAGCTGCCGATTGCTATGGCTGGCATTGTTCATGCATTTTCCGCGAACGGGATAGCTCTGTCCAATTATGCACAAACGATTAAACCATTCGCGAGAAGACGCCTACTTTAACCACTACGGATTGCTTACATTCCGAAGGGTCGCAGGCTTGTTGCTGCGGCTCTTTTTGACGTATAGGAAAGGATATGAGTTTGCTCATCCTTTCTCTATACGTTTCGACGAAACGATGGCGTCTATAGAAAGAACGCCGTGAGGCGTTTCTTCTTATTATGCCGGAAACGGTTCCGAGATGTTGCTTAAGGTAATGGGGAGCTAGGGTCTTCATCCATTAGGAGGCTCTTTACATGATCATTGTTAATATACAGAATGTGAAAAAATACTACAGCGCTAATCTGCTATTCGACGGCTTATCGCTTCAGGTGCACGAGGGAGAACGGATTGGGCTAATCGGCGCCAATGGCAGCGGCAAATCAACGCTGCTTCGAATGATCTCAGGTGCCGAGCATACGGATGAGGGTATGCTGGCCGTGAAGAAGGATCTCATGATCGGATATTTGCCGCAAGTGCCAGCTGATTTCGACAAGCTCACCGTTTACGAGGTTTTGACTTACGGCTGCAGAGAATTGATCAGCAGCAAAAAACAAATGTCCGAAATGGAGAAGCTTATGTCGGACCCCGAAGTGATCTCGAATCCAGAAGCAATGGAGCGCTTGCTTAGCGATTACGCGCAAACGCAGGAGCGGTTCGAGAGAGACGGCGGCTATGTGCTCGATGCAGCCGTTGATCAAGTCGCAACCGGCCTGCAAATCGAGCGATCACTCTACGCTAGAGCGTTCAGCAGTCTGTCCGGAGGAGAGAAAACCCGTATTTCACTCGCTTCGCAGCTGATCGTTCGACCTTCTCTGCTGCTGCTCGATGAGCCAACAAACCATCTGGACCTGCGGGGCATTGAGTGGTTGGAGCAATTTCTTATGCAGTATGAAGGGACCTGCATGATCGTATCGCATGACCGTTATTTTCTGGATGCCGCATGCTCGCGAATGATAGAGCTGGAGGACGGCGAGGCTCATACTTTCCACACGGGCTATACCGGTTACGTGAAGGAGAAGGAGGAGCTGCTGCTTCAGCAGTTCGCCCACTATCAAGAGCAGCAAAAACAGATCAAGAAGATGAAGGAGACGATCAAGCAATTGGAGGAATGGGGACGGATCGGCTCCAATGAAAAGTTTTTCAAACGGGCAGCTTCGATTCGCAAAGCCTTGGAGAAGCTGGAGCGGGTTAAACGGCCGATTCTAGAGCGGAAAACAGCGGACTTCGAGCTCTCTCAGCATGACCGTTCCGGACGCAGAGTCATTTCCTTCGAGAAGGTGATGAAGCAATTCGGGGAGCGCAAGCTGCTGGACAATGCGGCTGGAAGCTTGCTATATGGAGAGAAAGTCGTGCTGATGGGCGATAATGGCTCGGGAAAAACGACCTTGTTCAAGCTGCTGCTCGGCCAGCAGAAGCCGGATAGCGGAGAGCTTATGCAGGGGGCAAGCCTGACTATTGGCTACTTGGCTCAGGAGGAAAAGGAAGAAAATCGGAAGCTGACGGTGCTTGAATATTTCAAAGCAGAGGGCAGGCTGGAGGAAGGTGAAGCAAGGCATATACTAGCCAGCTATCTGTTCTATGGCACCGATGTATTTAAGCCGCTTCATGCCTTGTCCGGAGGAGAATGGTCACGTCTGCGCCTCGCGCTCCTTATTCTAAAAAAGCCGAACCTGCTGCTGCTTGACGAGCCGACCAACCATCTGGATATTCGTTCACGGGAGGCGCTGGAAGAGGCTTTGGAGCAATATCAGGGGACGATTCTCGCGATTTCGCATGACCGTTATTTCATCAACCGAATAGCAGAACGGGTATGGGAATTAAGCGCGGGTCGACTGCATGTGCATCTTGGCAATTATGACGATTGCAAAGAAAAGCTGCATAAGAACCAGGCTATTCCGGTAGAACAAGCTTCGGATAGAAGGACAGCAGCACCCATGACGAGGGATCGGAATGAGGGCAAGCCTATCGCGATTAAGGAAACAGAGAATCGGCTAAAGCGAGAGAGCCTTGAGCTTGAGCGTACGATTGCAGAGCTGGAACGGAAAATGGCGGCAGTCAGCCAAGAGCTGGAGCAGCTTGCCGCTGCCAACGATCCGGCGATGCTGAATGAGCTGTGGGAGCTGCAGGAGCAGGATCAGGCGAGGCTAGAGCTGCTGCTTGACAAGTGGATGAGTATCGCTGGAAAAGAGTAGCGTGCGTTCTTCACTTTCTTTCATTTTTCTCATATAAACGCTTACTTCCTGTTATAGATATGGTAAACTAAATGTTGGAAGCGCCAAGTCCGGGGGAGTGTAGCAATGGAGCAGTTAATCGGGAAAATAATGAAACAAGATATTTTGAACGCATATGGCGTTACGATAGTACCGGCTAACGCTATCCTAACGAGAGAATCCCTACAGCTAATGGTCAATCATCGGATAGACCTAGACTCTATTGTTATTGCTGAACATCATAAACCAATACTAGAAACAACGATACAAATCGGCGAGCTCGTCCAGCAGACGGTCAGCGTTTCGAAGGAACTGTTCGAATCGATCCTCGTTTCTCGCAAGGTTCCGTTAATGGAGATTCGCAACGAGGTGCTGCCTGCGATCTTGCAGCTTTCCAAAAACCCGGATATATTCGAATTGTTCGAAGCGGTGAAAGCGAAGGATGATTACGTCTATCAGCATAATGTGGGCGTAGGGGTCATATCGACGCTTATAGGCAGATGGATGAATCTGGATGATTCGGAGCTGTCGATCCTCTCGCTGGCAGCAACCTTGCATGATGTCGGGAAGGTGAAGCTTCCGCTTGAGGTTCTGAATAAGCCAGGCAAGCTCAACGAGGTGGAGTTTCAACTCATTAAGAAGCATACGATATATGGATACGAGCTGCTTAAAGGTACAACCGGCTTAAGCTTGCGCATTGCCAGGGTAGCGCTGCAGCATCATGAGCGCGAGGACGGCAACGGATATCCGCTCGGATTAAAGAAAGAAAACATAGATTTATTCAGCTCCATCGTATCGGTTGCAGATATTTTTCATGCGATGTCATCCAAGCGGCCTTACCATGAGCCACTGTCTTTTCATGAGATTGTCAGCCAAATGAGCAAAGGAAAGTTCGGCGCTTTAAACCCGCAGATTATATCCGTGTTTATCGAGAATATGATGAAGCGGCTGGTAGGCAGACAGGTTATGCTGACGGATGGCCGAGCCGGAGAAGTCGTTTATCTCAACCCGCATAATATCGAGACGCCGTTAATTAAGCTCGCCGATTATTTTCTGGATCTTAGCCAGGAGCGGGACATTCATATCAAGTCCGTCATTGCTTGAAAGTAGAAACTCCGAAGCGCTGCTAACCAACCTACGTTGATTAGCAGCTTTTTTTAATATATAGGAAAATATATGTTTCACATATAAATGCGCTTATATATCTCTGCGAAACGACTGCTTTTGCCACAGAGGACGACGACAGCTGTTTACGCTTGACGTATAGGAAAGGATATGAGCTTGCTCATCCTTTCTCTATACGTTTCGTCGAAACGATGGCGACTATTGAAAGGACGCCGTCAGGCGTTTCATCTTAAAACATAGGAAAGTATATCCTTAGGCTATACATTCTCTATATTTCTAGGAATGAAACGCGCCTCGCCGCCATAGGACGGCGATAGCCGTTTCACCTTGTGCGAGTAAATGAGCATCTGAGTGCAAAGTATGTGCATTTCTACGATTGTACTTCCGGCAGCAGCCGAAACGGGTAGAAATAGCCACACGATTCGCCAGTTATTTTTGCTATAGTACAATTATTAGCCGGAGGTGCGAGCATGAGAACGGGTCTAAGCAATCCGATGACGAAGCTGAACGTAAAGCAGCAGTTGATTCTGTTGTTTCTTTTAATGGTAAGTCCGATTTTTCTGCTTCATTGGTACGGGAACATGAAGGCAGAGCATTTGCTCAAAAACCATGTGACGAGCGCGTATGTGGAGCTGAGCAAACAAAACTATACGGTCATTAAACGCGATATGGATACGATTAGCAAAATTACGACAACAATCATTCAAAACCCGATTACGCAGCAGCTCATTCCGCTGGAGAGCGATCCCGTTATTGAGCGGGTACGCAAATACGACAAGGTCGATAAGCTTCTTGCGGGCAACTCCATTCCGTTAAACGGCGGGGAAGCGGTATATTATTCGTTATACATTTATGATCCGAATGACTATTACTTTTTCGCTCCGAAGCGCCAATTGATGCAGACCGGCGTCTATTTCTTCTCTGATGCAGATAAGCCCGAATGGTTCGACAGGGCGGTGGATCTCAGGAGCAAAGGCTATATGGATATCATCTATACGAACGTAGGCCTTTCGCGAATTAATACGCTTGCCTATATTCGAGCAGTCAATAACGTGACAGTTGGAAACGGTATCATAGGCGTGCTGGTAGCGACCAAAATGGATATGAAGATCGCGGAGTCGCTTCGTTCGGTCTCCTTGCCTGACGGCAAAATTATGTTCACGGACTGGGATAATCGTGTTCTGGCAGCGACGGATTCCAAGCTGATGGGGGAGCAGCTCGATTTGCCGCCCGAGATGGCGATCGCGGATACGATGGAGGCTGAGGGAAGCTTTGACATTATGACCGATGAGTTCATATATGTAGTCAACTACAATCGCATCATGAGCCACAAGCTCGTCTATCAAATCCCGGTCAGCTCGCTATTGAAGCAGCAGAGCGAGCTTAAGAATGTCATTCAGCTCATTTCGATTGCGTATATTTTGTTCGGCTGCATCGTCATGGTCTATTTCTGGCGGTCGCTCATGACACCGCTTCAGAAGCTTGCTCAATTCGTGCATACGTACGAGCCGGGCAAGCTCGTGCCGGAGACGCCCGGCAAAGGGCGGAACGATGAGATTGGCGTGCTGTTCGCCGCTTTATACGACATGGCCCGCAGGCTGAATGTGCTCATTCACTACAAATACAATATGGATATTAAACAGAAGGAATCGCAGCTGCAGCTGCTTTATCAACAAATTAACCCGCATCTGCTTTATAACACGCTTGAGAGTATCTATTGGAAAAGCTCGCTTGAGGGCAATACGGAATCGGCGGAAATGATTAAGGATTTGTCGAAGCTCATGAAGATCGGCCTCAGTCGGGGACGGGAGCTAATTCCGCTCGAAGAGGAGCTGGAGCACGCATCGGCCTACGTCAGCCTGCAGCAGAAGCGGTACAAATATGAGTTTCAGGTGCTGTGGAGCATTCCGGATGCCGCGAGGGGCATTCTTATTCCCAAAATATCGCTGCAGCCGCTCATCGAAAACGCCATTATACATGGCGTTAAGTACATGGGCGAGGATGGCGAAATCCATGTATCCGCTGTGGTTGAGGGCGAGCGGGTAACGATAAAAGTGGAGGACAACGGTCATAAGGAAGTGGATTATATCGCTCTGGACCGGCTGCTAAGCAGCGACAAGCCGGATCATGCTTCTGGCTACGGCATACGGAACATCCACCAGCGGATCCAGCTCCATTTCGGCAACATGTACGGAATGAGCTACAGGCGCGGGGAGCATGGCGGAACGGCCGCCACGATTATTTTGCCAGCGAGCCATGATGAACCAAAGTAAGTGAATGAAAAGAGAACCGGGAGGAAGCTACATGTACAATATACTGATCGTGGACGACGAACCGTTAATTTGCGAAGGGCTGTCAAGCCTGCTCGCTTCTTCCGGCATTAATCTGGCCCATGTCTATATGGCGCACAGCGGCTACGAAGCGCTTGATTATTTGAGGATTGAAGAGATAGATCTGTTGATTACCGACATCCAGATGGGCTCCATGAACGGGATCGAGCTGATGCATCAGGCCAAGCTGCTCAAGCCATGGGTGCAGACCATTATTATTTCGGCGTATGAGACGTTCCAATATGCACAGATGGCTATCCGCCTTGGCGCAAAGGATTATATGATCAAGCCGCTTAACAATGAGCAGTTTTTGGATTCCGTACGGAATGTGCTGCTTAAGATGGATAAGCCCGCGGCCTCGGAGGACCAGTTCCTATCGAAGCTGCAGGAGCATTTCCACATGGAGGAGCCGCTCCCGCAGCGGACCGAGCTCTTCAACAAGCTGCTGTCAAGCCCGCAGGAGAGTGCTGGAGAGGTAGCGAGAATGCTTTATGACCGGTATGCCGTGAAGCTGCAGGGACCGTATTTCGCAGTGATCAAGCTGCGTCTGCATTTGGCGGTGAAGGATCGCGCCATACCGGCAAGAGATGCGCTGCTGCTGCAGTATGCTGCCCTTAATATTGCCAACGAGCTGCTTGATAAGGAATGGAACCATGCAGCCTTCTATTCGCCGAACCAGGAAATTAGCATTCTCATTCAGTGGGACGAGAGTGAATTCGGCGAATCGAGCGTGAACAAAATCAATCAGCTGGATATGATCGGGCGCAGCCTCTATTACAATATCCACAAATATTTGGGGCTGCACGGGGTTATCGGAATCAGCCAAATCGTGCGCGGGATCGAATTTTTAAGCATGCTTGACGAGCAGGCCCGCAAGGCCATTCTATGGAACCGCGAGCACCGTGACCATTATGTGTTTTATTATGGCGATTTTAACTGGAGCACTTACACGCAAGACCCGACGGCTGAGGAGCTGAATGAGCAGAACAGCCTGATCGTGGAGAAATCCAAGGCATATATCGATCGCAATTTCGCGCAGAAGGGTCTTACGCTGCATGAGGTAGCCCAGAAAAACCACGTCAGTCCCAATTATTTGAGCTATTTGTTCAAAAAGGACACGGGCTATAACCTATGGGAATACGTCATCAAGCTCCGAATGGAAGAGAGCCGCAAGCTCATTCTTCACACGGATTTGCGGCGATATGAAATATCGGAGCGGGTAGGGTATGAATCACCGGAGCATTTCAGCAAAATATTCAAAAAATATTATGGGATGAGTCCGAGCGAACTGAAGAAGGAAGATAAGAGATAAGATGAAGTAAAAATAGCTATCATTGCCTTAGATATGCACATTACCAGCCAGCCGTCTTCCTTCTAAAATGAGATAGAGCGATAGAAAAGAAAAGAGGGAATCCAGATGAACCAACCAGCAGCAGTTAGCAAGCCGCTCGATACCCAGGTGCAGAGGAAGGCTGGCAGGTGGAAAAAGCATGTTTCGGGCTATTTGTTTCTGTTGCCGGCAGCCATCATATTTATTTTGTTTTTGTGGGTGCCGATAACAAAGGGGATTATTTACAGCTTCTATACGATTGATTTTGTCAAAGGAAATGAATTCGTCGGGCTGGACAATTACAAGACGATCTTCAATGATCCCGACGTGTGGATCGGCGTGAAAAACACGCTTTATTACATGTTTTTATGTCTCATCATCGGCTTTTGGGTACCGATCCTGTTCGCAATCGCGATCTCCGAGCTGCGCCGCTTTCAAGGCTTCGTTCGTGTGGCAGCTTATCTGCCGAATGTCATTCCGGCGGTCGTGCTGTACGGTTTGTGGCGGTGGTTCTATGATCCGGTCGGGCCTATCAACGGTGTCCTGACGCAGGCGGGCTCGGATCAAATTGCTTTTCTCACCAATAAGAGCTGGTCGATGATCTCGCTAGTCATTATGGAGACGTGGCAGCAATTCGGATCAGGCATGCTCATCTATTTGGCGGCAGTGCTTAGCATTCCGCGTGATTGGTATGAAGCGGCTGAGATTGACGGTGCAGGCATCTTCCGCCGGATTTGGCATATTACGCTGCCGTCGATTCGCGGACTTGTGCTGCTGCTGTTCCTCCTGCAGCTTATCGCGACAACCCAAGGCTTCCAATCGCAGCTGGCGCTGCTTGACGGCGGCCCGAATAAAGCGACGCTAACGTACTCGCTGCTCATCGTCAAATACGCGTTCACAAGACTGGATTACGGGGTCGCCTCTGCGCTTGGCGTGCTGATGTTCCTTGTCCTCGGCGGATTGGCGCTGCTGCAATTCAAACTGAACAACAAGGGGGCAGCGAAGTCATGAAAAGCATAGACAGAGGCATTCTATCCAGCTATGATTACCGCAAAAAAACAAACAAGCTCGGCTTCCTAGTCGTGATTGCCGTCATCGTCGCAATGGTGGCCTCGATGCTTTATCCAGTATTGACCGCCTTGTTCAACGGCTTGAAGGCGAATACGGAGGTTAATTCCTTCCCGCCGCGCTTCCTGCCTTCGGAATGGCATTTCGACAATTATGAAGCGGGCTGGAACTTCATGAACCTGCCTGTTTTTCTGAAAAACACACTCATGATATTTGGCGGCAACATGGTCATGACGGTAGTTGTGCTCGGGCTGGCGGCTTTCAGCCTGTCGAAGCTGAATGTTCCGTATCAGCGGGCGATCTATTTCTTTTTCATGATTACGCTGTTCATACCGCCGAGCACGTATATTATTCCGAACTTTCTTAATTTGAAGGATCTTGGCCTGCTGAATACGTATGCCGCTTTCTGGCTGCCTGCCAGCGCCAGCGCGTTTTATTTGCTCCTTCTCAAAAATTTTATTGACGGCATCCATCATGAGATGTTCGAGGCTGCGCGCATTGATGGCGCATCCGATTGGAAATGCTTCAGCCTGATCGCCGTGCCGCTGTCCATTCCTATTTTCTCAACGCTCGCTATTTTCGTGTTCTCGACGGCATGGAATGATTGGTTCTGGCCCTCTCTCGTCATGCACAGCGACAGCAAATATCCGCTCGCAACTGCGGTCTACAAATACGTTATCAGCGCGCAGCGGCTGAATCTGAACATTAGGTTCGCCATCTTGACAATGGTCATGCTGCCTCCGATTCTCGTATTTCTTACGTTCCAGAAATTTATTATGCGCGGACTTCAGCTTGGCGGGGTCAAGGGATAAGCAGTTCGTAAACATACACATGATCGGAATAGGAATACACCTCGCCCAAATGAAAACGCCTCCTTTATGATGGGGATGTAGCGAAAATATGAGTTGAGAAGGGGAATATCGATGGTAAAGAAAAATGTAGCAATCCTCATTTGTATGGTTATGCTATGCTCCATCCTGGCAGCATGCAGCGGAGGCAACGGTAAGAACGATCCGAAGGAAACGGAAAAGCCGACGAATGCAGCGACAAATAATACGCCAGCAGCAGAAACAGATCCTCCGAAGGAAGATATCAAAGACAAAAAAATTACGATCAGCATCTATTATCCGCTGCCTGACCAAGTCGAGAACCGCAAGCTGGAAGACGACAAAATCAAACGCTTCAACGAAGTATATCCTAACGTAGAAATCGTGAAGAGCGACTGGCATTACAACCCGAGCGAAATCGGCATCAAAATGGCAGCCAACGAAGCGCCGACCTTCTTCAATACGTGGGCAACAGAAGCAAAGTTCTTGCAGGAGCGCGGCTGGGTAGCCGATATTACGGAGCTATGGGATGCTTATGAATATAAGGATCAAATCAATCCCGTTCTGCAAAGCCAATTCATTATTGACGGCAAGGTGTTCGGGGTATCTCAGAAGGCTTATGTAACGACAACGGTCGTTAACAAAAAGATGCTGGATGAGAAAGGCGTAGCCGTTCCGTCTTATGACTGGACATGGGAAGATATGTACAACACGGCCAAGGCGGTCGCTGATCCGAAAAAAGGGATCGCGGGTATCGCTCCGATGGGCAAAGGAACGGAAGCAGGCTGGAACTGGACCAACTTCCTGTTCGAAGCAGGCGGCGAAATCCAGACTGTAGCAGACGGCAAAGTAACGGCAGCATTCAACTCTCCCGCTGGCCTGAAGGCGCTTGAATTCTACAATAAGCTGAGATGGGAAGCCAATGCGATTCCGCAGGACTGGGCACTTGGCTGGGGAGACGCGGTTGGCGCATTCGGTCAAAGCCGTACCGCTATGGTTATCGCAGGAGCAGAAGGCGTTCTCGAGCAAGCGCTTAACCAAGGCGGCTTGAAGCCGGAGGATGTATTGACATTCCCAATGCCGGCAGCAGAGAAAGGCGGCAAGCACACTGGCGTGCTTGGCGGCGATTACCTGGTCATCAACCCGAATGCAACGAAGGATGAGCAAGAAATGGCATTCCGCTACATCACATTCGATTATTTCACGGATAAAGGCTTAGAGTCGATCGAAGCGGATATCCAGAAGCGCCAAACGGAAGGCAAATTCTTTATTCCGCCGCAAATGAACTACTACAGCCCGTCTTCGGAATACGGACAGAAGGCTCAAGCGATTTTTGACAAATACGATAACGTCTACAAATACAATCCGGAGTCCGATGCGCTGCTTGACGGCAAGCCGGAAGCGCAATACAACACGCAGGATTACTATGGCGAAGTAACGAACGTGCTGCAGGAAGTATTCTCGAATAAAGGGTCAGACTTGCAGGCTTTGCTTGATAAATCGGCAAAGGTCGTTCAAGAAAAGTTTTTTGATTCAATTAAAGTAGAATAGCAATCGAAAGGCCTCCCTTCGCAAGTTGAAGGGAGGCCTTTTATGTTGACTAGCTTTCGAAATCCTCGGCCGCATTCGCATGCAGGCTGTCTTCCTCGTTGTCTCTGATCGTTTTCTGAAGCACAAGGCAGGCGACGATGAGGAATGCACCGGCAATGGCGTAGTAGCCTTTCACGTAAAGCGGCTCCTCAAGCACATATATGCCAATGTATTGGGCGAGAACAGCAAGGATAAAGCCGGCCCAAGCCATGAATGTGAATGCGGAGGTATTACGGCTTCTATAGCCGGGATTGTAGTCCTTTAGAAACTTATCCTCGTCGTTGTCACGTGCTACCTTCTGGAGCAGGAAGGACGTGATGATTAAGAGAACGCCGGTTACGGCGTAATAGCCTTGAACGGACATCGGCTGTTTCAGCGTATAGATGCCGATAAATTCGAAGCCGCAAGCGATAAGAAAGGCTGCCCAAGCCATGAACGTGTAGGTAGGGGTATTGCGGCGGCGGTAAAAGTTAGCGGGTTTGCGTACATGCGTCGTTTCCATTTTTTCCATTTGTGAAAGCCTCCCGAATCGAGTTGTTGTTGATGTCTTTAGTTTACAGCATATTCCTATGACTGAAAGTACCAACTTATTGTAGTACCAGGTGCTAGAAAACTGAGCACTGCTCATTCTGAAAGCAGGCCCGAACTTAAAATTACGGTTAAAAATGATTGCGAATATGTTTGGAAGCAAGACCGTTCGTGGTATTTTTGTCCCGATTGCGACCTTGTCCCAGACAGACGAATTGGCTGATTGGCTGGCAGGAGCGAACTAACGATAGCTGGATTCACAAAGAACAAGCCTCTGCCGGATGGAAGGGGCTTGTTCTTCGTATCCGTAATATAACACCTATTTTATTTAGAAATGCACATCGTTATGTAAGCGATTCCAAATTATGATAAAAAGGAATGATCGCATGACATAAACGAGTGCTTTCGAACCCCGGGAGCACTTGCAAATCTTTGGGGAGGTCTGTGCAATGAAACGAGCAAGATCCATTATGGCAATGCTGCTCACGCTGCTGCTTCTGCTTACGGCAGTGCCAGTCTATGCGAATGAGGCAGCACCGGAAACGGAAGGCGCTTCTCCGCCGGAGACGGCGGCCATATCGGTAACCGAGTCTACTTATGTACGCATACAGAACAAATGGCAGAACAATTATTTGTATGAGGATGAGAGCGGGATTGTCCGTTACGGCTTTACGAGCTACGAGGATCAGTCCTCGCAATGGCTCGTAGAGGATTACAACGGCAACAAACGTTTTCAAAATCGCGCCACCGGACATTACATGACGATTGCGGAAGTTGCGCAGAGAAGGGACGCGCTGACAAGCCGTGCGATCGAAGAGAGCTCGCTTGCTGACCAATGGACGATTCATGATTCCAATCGTGCGGGTTACGTGGTCATTAAGAGCGCTACCGTTCCGGCAAACGCGAATCTCGTTATTCATCAGGAGGATCAGCTCGGCTTTGCGGAAGCAAGCAATGATATTAATATTACGTTTGAAAGCCCGCAGTGGGCGCTTGAGCCCGTAGAGCCTGCCGCTCCGATTCGGCTTGCGAACAAGTTCCGCGCAGGTCAGTATTTGTATGAAGCGGCCGACGGCTCCGTGGATTACGGCCAGATATCGGCTGTGGACCGCGCTTCGCATTGGGTGCTGGTACCTGGGGCAACCCCGGAATCCTACCGGATCAAAAACCGCTCAACCGGCCATTACATTACGCAAGGCGTTTTATGGGAGCCAATCAAAGCCATTGCTTTGGATTCCACGGTCAAAAGCGAATGGATGGTGGCACCAGCAGCGGGGAATGGCTACGTCACCTTTCAGAACGTAGAGGCCTACCAGGCAGACCCTGCGCAGCCATTCGTGCTGAACACGCAGTTTGATGACATTCATGTGCGATCGAACAATTGGTCGGTACTGGAGAGGGACAACGCGCATTGGCGAGTTGAGCTGGCACCGGACGTACAGCCCTACCGAATCGTTAATTTTACAAATGAGCCTATCGGAATCACTTACTTGCACGAAGTGGCGGGAGTAGTTAAATATGGGCCGCTGACTGCCGCAGCTGGAGAAAAAGCTTACTTCCAGTGGGTTCAGGAGGACTTGAACGGGAAGAAACGGCTRCGCAATCTGGCAACTGGTCATTACATGAGTAGGGCTGGCGCTTCAAACCAGAGTGACGCAATCCAGGTCCTGGCACTAGCGGCAAGCTCGGCTGACGATCAATGGTCGATTAGCAGCTCCAAGCTGTATGACGATTATAAAGTGGTGAAGAGCGAGGCAGGAGCTGATCACTACTTGCATATTCAAGGAAGCACGGGAGCCGCGCAGGCGGGCACAATTGATCCGAACGAGAATGCGGCGCAATGGCTGTTCGAGGATCCAGCTTTCAGCGGCGACGGTACCCCTCAATACGTTCGGATCCAGAATGATTGGCAAAGCTTTGTGCTATACGAGGATGAGGCGGGCCAACTGAAATACGGCAACGTTGCAGAGAATGATCACAAGGGACAATGGCTGGTCGAGCGCTTCAACGGTCGCAAACGGATTCAGAACAGAGCAACGGGCCATTATATCCATTTGCAGGATATGAAGGACGGCCGCATTGCTGTGTCCGAGGTTGCGGATGAGTGGACGAGTGCGGTATGGGTCATCGAGGACGTTAGCGGCTCGAAGCTGATTCACAGCGTTCAGGATCCGAATGACGTTGCAGGCCAGCAGAAGTATATTAGCTTGCAGAACCTGACCAAATATGCGGAATACGGCGTCATTAATCCGACCTGGGGCAGCCCGAAATGGAAGTTCATTCCGGTTGCCGACGCGGCGCTAACGAATGTCCGGCTCAAAAACAAAGCAACGGGCAGCTATCTCTATGAAGTGACTGCCGAAGGCGAGGATATAGGGAAGCTGAAGTATGGTGAGCTGCCAGAATCGGATATGAGCTCGATATGGTATTTGGAGAGAACGGGTGATGGGCCGACGTCCGTACGCTTGAAAAACATGCAAACCGGCCATTATGCTTCGATGGAGCATGTAGGAGGAGACGTTGAGCTAGAGGCACCGACGCAGCAGATCGTCGCACAGGGCGATATTTGCACCTGCTGGGGCAGTGCGAAATGGCTGATGGAGCCGGGAGCAGAGGAGGGCCTTGTCGTATTCAAAAGCGGCTGGGCGGGCCATTTGCTTTATGCGGATGGCGAGTCTTTCACGAAGGTCAGCAAGGCGGTTGCCGGAGAGGACAGCGCCCAATTCGCGGTGGAGCCCGTTGCGATAGCTGCGGAGCCGCTTTCGGAAGATCCAGTGCGCATTCGCAATAAGGCAAACGGCCAATATTTGTATGAGAATAACGGCGGTATTGTTCTATATGGCGATTTGGCGGATAACAATGGCTACAGCCACTGGATCATTGAGTCTGATGGCGGCTCGCAAAGGCTGAAAAACCGGGCGACCGGTCATTATATGGCGATGACGAGCGATTATGCTTTTATTGAAAGCAAGCAAACGGAGGCAGCCGAGCAAGCCTCGCAGTGGTCGGTCGAAAGCACGCCTAGCGGCTCTGAATATTGGATACGCAGCTTAAACGGGATCTACAATGATGAGCTCATCCACGTACAGAATAATGCTGGGTACGCGGAGCGCGGCTTGTACCCCGCTTCGTTCGGATCGGTGCAGTGGACCTTCGAGGATGCACCCGAGCAGTTCGAGACGCCAGTGATGGGCGAGGAGAAAACGAATGACACGGCCACTCCAATATTTGATGACACGGGATATGTCCGTATCAAGGCGAAACAAGGCGGTTACTTGTATGAGACTGATGGTGCCGTATTAACCATGCCATCGGCTGTTGACAGCGCCAGCTTGCATTGGCTGCTGCAGGACTTCAACGGTCGCCGGCTGCTGAAGAACAAAGCGACGGGGCATCTGCTTGCTTGGGATGCCGAGGCGTCCAGCCTCATTGGATATTCGGGTGAGCTTAGAGGATATGATGCTGCCCAGTGGACGATCGAGAGCCGGGCAGGCTACAAGCAGCTGTTGAATGCTTCAGAGACAGGCACTCTTGTTCAAGCAGGGGGCCAAACGGCTTATGGTATAACGAATGCGATCGAGGAGACGCTCTGGCAGCTTGAGCCGGTAGCATCGCATCAACGCTATGAAGCTGAGAAGGCTTTTGTATCGACAGGTATTCAAGCAGGAGCCTCGCACAAAGGGTACACAGGCGACGGCTATGCCGGAAGCTTCGCGGATACGGGGGACAAAATCAGCTTCACGGTTCACGCTCAGGCTGCTGGCAGCTTCGAGACGGAGCTTCGTTATTTGAATGCCTCCGATTCTGTGAAGCAGCTCAGTCTCTATGTAAACGGGATTCGAACCGAGCAGGTGCCGTTCGCGGCAGCGGAAGGCTCGGCAAGCTGGTCGACAGCAGCGATTTCAGTCGAGCTTCGCAGCGGTATTAATACGATTGCGCTGCAAAGGGATGCAGCGGATTCAGGCGGGGTGTTGCTCGACAGCTTGGTTGTCAAAAACAGCGTCGGCATCGCCTATCGCGGAGCTACGGTTCCATATATCACCTATGAAGCGGAGCATGGTGCGACGAACGGTGAGCTCATCGGAACGTCGCGCAGCTATCGCGAGATGGCCGCAGAGGCTTCGGGCCGCCAAGCCGTAAAGCTGAATAACGATGGCGATTATGTAGAATTCACGCTGGCGAAGCCAGCCAATTCGCTCGTGCTGCGCTATGTTATTCCGGACAGCTTGGACGGCGAAGGACTAAACGAGACGTTAGCGCTTTATGTGAACGGAGAGTTTAAGCAAAATATAGCGCTCAGCTCGAAGCATGGCTGGGAATACGGCAGCTATCCGTGGTCGAATGATCCGAAGCAAGGCAACGCGCACCGGTTCTTCGATGACATTCACGCGCTAATTGGCGAACTGCCGGCAGGCACTACGATTCGATTGCAGAAGGATCAAGGAAATGAAGCAGATTATTATGTGATTGATCTTGTGGATATGGAGCAGGTAGAGGGTCCGATTGCTATGCCGGACGGCTTCCTGCCGGTGACTGATTATGGAGCGGTATCCGCTGATGGCATCGATGATTCTGCAGCGTACCATGCCGCTGTTATCGCAGCAAAGGAGCAAGGAAAGGGCGTATGGTTCCCTGCCGGTCAATTTGAGCTCAAGGCGGATGTTATTGATTTGGACCACATTACGATTCGCGGAGCGGGCATGTGGCATACGACGCTGATCGGAGCCAGATTTATCGGGAAAGGCGCACAGATTGGCGTATACGATCTGCTTATCGACGGCGATCTCAATATCCGCGACGATGAGGCGCTGACGCACGCTTTTTACGGCGGCTTTGGCTCGGGCTCTGTTATTCAAAACGTGTGGGTGGAGCATTCCAAAACCGGGCTTTGGCTCTCGAAGGTCAGAGGCAGCGATGAGATCACAGATGGCCTGCATATGGTTAATCTGCGTCTTCGCAATCTGATGGCGGATGGCATCAACTTCTCCGTGGGCACAAGCAACAGTCTCATGGAGCAATCCGATATTCGTTACCCGGGCGATGACGGACTGGCGATGTGGTCGGCGGAAGGACGCGCGAGCGTGAACAATACGGCACGCTTTAACACGGTAGCATTGCCTTGGCTGGCCGATAACTTCGTCATATTCGGCGGGCAAGGCAACAAGCTTCAGGACAGCATCGGTACGGATACGATTACGAATGGCGCGGGAATTGCTGTGTCGACGCGCTTTAATCCCGTAGCATTCAGCGGGACGACGATCGTTGAGCGCAATACGCTGATTCGTACGGGCAGCGCGGATTCGGCCTACAATATCAATTTGGGCGCGATTTGGATATTTGCTGGAGAGAAGGACCTGAATGGTAAGGTTATCGTGCGTGATAACGTAGCGCTGGACAGCACGTATGCTGGTTTGATCGTTCATGGCGGCGGCTTCAATATCGACAATTTGTCGCTGCAGAACATCGTGCTCGACGGAATGGGAACGAACGGGATCGACGTTACAAGCAACGTGTCAGGCAATATCGAGGCGGATAACATCATTGTACGGGGAGAGAAGATTGCGATGCTGGCGGATGCGAATGAGCAGCTTTCGTTCACGGAGCTGAACGAGGGCTTTGCGAATCGTCCGAAGCCGTTCCGAATGACGACTGCTGATGGGGACAGAGGCCCGCTCGTCTTGACGGCAGGAGAGTCGGTGGCGCTTCGTGTGCTTGATTCGGAAGGTGTTGATCTGACGGCGGATGCAGCCCTCGTAATTGAGCATCAAGGCATTGCGTCGATTGGGGCAGATCAGAAACTGATTGCATTGACAGCTGGATTGACGCGGCTTACTGTGACGGTGGCTGGGAAGAGCAGAGTCTACTCCGTAGAGGTGAAGGAAGCTGCTGAGACTGGCGGAGAAACAGGCGGCGGAGGCTCGGGAGGGGCTGGAAGCAGCGTTACGACCCAGCAGAACGACGACAAGCTGAAAGCGGCAGCCGGAAACAAGCAGCAGCGAATTGTATTTGACAAAGCTGCGTTGACGGCAAAAGGCGAGCTCGCTTTCTCGGCTGAAGCGCTTCTGGAAGCTGCAAAGAGCAGCCCCAATGCGGTAATTGTCATCGAGCATGGAAGCGCGACGTATGAGTTTCCTCTTGCGCTGACCGAAGGCTTGCTGGAGCAATCGAAACCAGCTGTGAGCAAGAAAGCCAGCTTCCTCTTCAAGATACAGCCGGTAAGCGAGGAGCAGTCGGCAGAGCTGAAAGCGAAAGCCCAAGCGGCTGGCTTAGAGCTTGCTGGCGAACAAGTAGCCTTTACGCTTGCGCTCATAGATGGCAATACTTCGTCAGAGGTGCATAGCTTTGGGAGCAGGTACGTGAAGCGTACCGTAACCGTGGGAGGTGTGCTTGACACTGACTCTGCCGTAGCGCTGGTATATGACGCCGCAACTGGTCAATTCCGTTACGTGCCTTCTTTGTTTACAACAGCGGGCGGAAAAACGACAGCAGCAATCATAAGCCTTAGCAACAGCATTTATGCCGTTGCCGTTCATAAGCTATCCTTCAAGGATATTGGCAAGCACTGGGCCAAATCGAATATCGAGCTGCTTGCTTCCAAGCTAATCGTCAGCGGGGTTTCCGATTCGGAATTCGTACCCAATCGTACGATTACACGCGCGGAATTCACGGCCATGCTGGCGAGAGCGCTTGGACTTGGCTCAGGCGATGGTTCTAAGGCTCAGACCTTTGCAGATGTACCAGCAGCTGCTTGGTATGCAGATGCAATTAAAGCGGCTGCGAGCCACGGGATAATGAAAGGCTTCGAGGACGGCCATTTCCGTCCGAATGAGACGATTACGCGTGAGCAAATGGCTGTAATGGCAGCGAATGCGCTGCGATTCGCAAAGCAGGCGGGGGCGAACGTGAGCTTAGACGCTCCGCAAGCAGTGAGCTTTGCCGATGAATCAGACATTCACGGCTGGGCAATCGAGGCGGTGAAGACGGTCGCTGCCGCAGGAGTGCTGAAGGGCAAGGGCAACGATCGGTTCTTGCCTGCTGATCTAGCAAGCCGCGCGGAAGCGGCAGTGATCATTGCGCGTTTGCTGCAATTCGTGCAATTGTTAGACAAATAACAGCGAGATCTAATTGAAAAACGGTGTCAGCCTATTCCGCTAATGCGAGCGGGCTGACACCGTTTTTGCTGTGTTCATCGTTTTCTCAGTACGAAAAATTCGCATTCCTTGCGGTTGTGATAGGCGATATCGCTAACCCCGGACTGGGTTACGATTAGGCTATCGTCAAATCGCACGACAAGCGAGCTTGCGTCGATGAGCTGGTTGTTCTGAAACACGCGAATACGCTGCTGCTGCTCAAGAACCTCTTCAAAATCAAGGTCGGTGCTCAGTCGTCGGTTGATAGCCATCGTTAAGCTCCTTTGTCAAGGAAATAATACTATCAGTCTATCGCATGCGGACAGGTGTTGCAAAGTCTCTTTGTCGCCCCGACCTATCCTATGTTACATTGTAAACACGAAAGATGAACACCAAGAAGGAGCGACAAGCATGTCTATACGTATTCGGCTGCTGCTGTCCTACACGTGCATTCTCATCGTAACAATCGTGTTGTTTCTTGCTGCCGCGCTTCTTTTCGTGGTTGCAATAACCGGTGATGTACGGAGCGTAAAGGACTTTTACAATATTCATTATTCCGTAAACCCGCTCACGGAGCAGGAGGAGACCATCTTTCTCGACCTCAAGTATATGGCCAAAAACGAGCCGGATTCCCTGCTTGATCCGGAGCTGCTTGATCAATATAATTACAAGCTTCGCGCGGAGCAGGCGGAGCTGTTCATTCGGAAAGAGGATAAGCAGCTCTATTCCTCATTATCCGTGAAGCAGCCAGCCTTTATGGAGCATCTGCCTGATTACGAAATGGAAAATAACGCGATTCGGAATACGCTCCAAATCGGCGAGCATTTCTATGCGTATGCCAAATTCGATTTTTATTTTCCTGACCGCTCGAAGGGCAGCGTGCTGGTCGTACGCGAGCGAAGCCCGTTCGCGGAAATTGTGCGTACGCTGCTTCCTATTTTTCTAGGCGTGCTGTTTATCGTCCTGCTGCTCATGAATGTGCTGCTCTACTATGTCTTGACGCGCAGCATCGTCAAGCCGCTTGAGCTGCTTCGGAAATCCACGGAGCGAATCACAGCGGGCAATCTGTCCTTTGAGCTCCATGCGGAAGGGAACGATGAGATCGCCAGGCTAAGTGAAGCATTTGAGGTGATGCGCGGGAAGTTGAAGCAGTCCGTGGAGAAGCAATTGCAATATGAGCACAACCGCAAGGAGCTGATCGCGAACATTACACATGATCTGAAAACGCCGATTACCTCGATTAAAGCGAGCATTGAAGGCATTCGGGACGGCGTGCCGGATACGAAGCAGAAGATGGAACGGTACGTGAATACGATTCTGACGAAGGCTGATGACATGGATCAGCTCATTGATGAGCTGTTTCTCTACTCTAAGCTGGACTTGAAGCAGCTGCCATTTACCTTTGAGCCGATTAATTTGGGACACTTTATTCAGGATTATGCGGAGGACCTGCAATTCGACCTGCAAGAACAAGGCATACAGCTGGAATGGAGCATCGATACTTCGCCTGATTCGAGCGTGCTGGCCGATCGCGATAAGCTGAAACGGGTTTTAGTGAACATCATGGACAACTGCGTGAAATATATGAAGGAATCGCCGAAAAAAATCTCAATTACGCTGCAGCCGGAGCAGGGGCAGCTCTGTCTAACGATCCGGGATAACGGGCCGGGCATTTCGGAGGAGGCCGTTCCGTTTGTGTTTGAGCGGTTCTTTCGCGAGGATTTGTCCCGCAGCAGCCAAACCGGAGGAAGCGGGCTTGGACTTGCGATTGCAAAGCAGATTATTGAAGGACATGACGGCTCCATATACGCGGAAAGCAAGCTTGGGGCAGGCACCTCGATCATTATTCTATTACCGCCTGCCAAGCAATAGGAGGACGCCAATGACGAAGATTTTAATCGTGGAAGATGAAGTGACTATAGCCGAGGTCGAGAAGGATTATTTCGAGCTGCACGGCTTTTCGGCGGACATTTGCTTAAATGGAACAGATGGCCTGCGTGCCGCGATAAACGGCCAGTATGATCTCATCGTGCTTGATTTGCAGCTTCCAGGGATAGACGGTTATGAGCTATGCAGGCAGATTCGGGCCGAGAAGGAGGTTCCGATCCTGATCGTATCCGCCAAGAAGGAAGAGATCGATAAAATTCGCGGCTTAAGTCTCGGCGCCGATGACTATATTACGAAGCCGTTTAGCCCAAGCGAGCTTGTCGCTCGCGCGAAGGCGCATTTACAGCGCTATCAGCGCCTGATCGGCAAGCGCGAGACGAAGGGATCGGAGAAAATCAGCATTCGCGGCTTGCAGATTGATGCCGGCTCACGCCGTGTTTATGTGAACGGCAGCGAGGTACAATTCACAGCGAAGGAGTTCGATTTGCTCTCTTTCCTAGCKCTAAATCCAAATCATGTATTCAGCAAACAGGAGCTGTTCGAACAGCTATGGGACATGGATTCACTGGGAGAAATCGCTACCGTGACCGTTCATATTCGCAGGCTGAGGGAAAAGATTGAAGCAGATCCTTCAAACCCGCAATATATCGAAACCATATGGGGGGCAGGCTACCGCCTGACTGTTTAGACGGAGCTGAGGCATTCGTTTCGGAAAAGTTTCGCGGCTGTTTATCTTTTGTTAATATTCTGTTTGCTCGGGGTTTATTTTTGTGATTTATCATGAGTTTTAGTTAAACAACAGCACTCATGAGGAGGAAACAAAGATGAATTTCGTTTCGAATAAGATGGCAGCAATCGTATTGGCAGCAGCAATTGGGGCTTCGGCTCTTGCAACGGGACCTGTGAATGTATGGGCAAGCGGCGGAGCGCAGGCAACGGCCGCAGGGCTTGGCTTTCAGGATATAAATGAGGACGGCGCTTCTTCGGCAGCCATTCAAGAGCTAGTGAAGCAAGGAGTAATGAACGGCTATGGCAATGGTCTGGTCAAGCCGAATGCGGCAGTAACGCGTGCGGAGCTTGCCAAGCTGGTCGTGACAGCGCTGGGACTGCCGGTTAACGCGGCTCAGCCTGCGGGAGTTGCGGATCTGGCGGCGGACAAATGGTACTATGATTACGTTGCAACGCTTGTTAACCTAGGCGCGATGCAACACGAAGGTGGATTGCTGAAGCCAAATGAGCCGGCAACCGCAGCGGAGCTTGCAGGCGTAATCTCGAAGGCGTTGAAGCGGGATGCTGCTTCCGTTCAGTACTGGGCGAAGAATGTGGGCGTAAAGGCTGAATCGGTGACGCGCGGCGAACTGGCGCAGCTTGTCGTCACATCGCAACAGGCCATTGCATCTGTGGATGCATCCGTTACAAAGATTAACGTGCTAAACACGATTACGCTTGAGGTTACCTTCTCGGAGCCATTGACGCCGGAGGATGCGGCGCTTGATCAAGCATTGAAAAACTTCAGCTTCAGCAATGGACTCACCATGCTTAACGTGCCGCAGCTGAAAACGGGCTCTATCTCAACCTACATCGTGCCAACCTCTCCGCAGAAGGCAGGAGCATCCTATGAGCTGACCTACAAAGGCAAATCCGCAGGCCATTTTGAGGGCAGCGGCGAGAAAATCGAGATGAGCAGCGCCGGCCAAGTTTCGTTCGATACGTTTGAGGTGGTGTCAGAGCTGTCCAAAGGCGTTACGGATTACGGAAATGTCATTTCGGCGTATTCGGTTGGCAGAGCAGCCATTGCCTTCGTACTGGATGAGAATAACCAATACAACGGGAATTCGTATGAGATTATTTCCTCCATGCGAGCCAAGCAGGTAACGATTACGCCAGAGGGCGGTACGCCGATGCAGGCGACATACGTCTTATTCACGCAAGCGACCGATGGCCGCCAAGCGCCTAAATTCCGGCTGCCTGCAGGTTCTGTATTGACACCGGGCGTTAAATATACGGTAACCTCGGAATGGTCGAATATCGCGAACGGCACTTTTGTTGCCAAAGAGATCGCACCGCTGGAGCTGGCTTCGACAAAAGCGTTGAATGACAGCTCGCTTGAGCTCACGCTGAAGGAAGATCCGAAAGACGAGCTGTTTGCGGTTCGGAGCATTGAGCTGACGGGTACGGATGGCAGCAAGCTGACCGCGACTTATAAGCTGACATCACGCAAAGGGGCAACGGGTATTTTTGAGCTTGCAAGCGGATCGAAGCTGGCAGCGGGCATGGCGTATAAAGTGAGTGCCGTTTCGGGCTGGGCAACGGGCAGCAATATTACTGTCACATTGTCCGAATTAAATTAAAGGTGATTTAACGAGGCAGGCCGATTGCGGCTTGCCTTTTTTGTGCAGATATAGGTGGTAAGCTCTCACAATGTGAGTAATTAATGAATTCAGATTTCAGTCTGTCAATTCTCCTGAATTCAGTTCTCATGCTGTAAGCTCACACTATGTGAGTACTTAATTCAGATCTCATGCTGTAAGCTCTCATAATGTGATTTCTCCTGAATTCGGTTCTCATGCTGTAAGCTCTCACTATGTGAGTACTTATGATTCAGATCTCATGCCGTTTGCGCTCATCATGTCCGTTTTGATGAAATCCGTTCACATGATGGCTGCCTGCTTATCTTCTTTTTTGGCCAAGTTCCGCATAAGTATGGGTAATGGCTGCGAGCCGGAATGCGGGAGGGGATCGGATTGGCGAAATGGGGAAGGAGAGGCTGGCGGTTCAGACCGTTTGGCGGAAGCCGGATGCTCGGATCAGGCCGACCGTTCTCACGGGTTAAGGCAGTGAGCTGGGGAAGCCGCGGCAGCACGTCCGCATCGCGCCCCGCACCGAAGAAATGGGGCACAAGGGGAAGTTCGAGCAGCAGCAGGCGGCCCGTGCTTAACTTTGGCGGCTCCAAAAGCAAGAGCAGCGGCAGCTCAGGCGGAGCATGGGGAGCGAGACCGGCAAGACCTAGAATCAGGCGCAGGACGATTTTCATCATTACATTGGTCGTGATGATGGTGTTTACCATACAATCTTTTGTTTATATCGAACGTAACCTGCGTCCTCCGCTTATGAACATCGCGAAAATTAGAGTGAAGCAGGTAGCAACGCAGGCTATCAATAAAGCGATAACGGAGCAGGTGGCAAGCCGCTCAGATACAGATAAGCTCATTGATTGGAAAATGAACAGCAATGGCAAAATATCCGGCTTCATGCTGAATTACGCTGAGCATATGAGCATCACCTCGCAAACGATCAATACGGTGCAAGCGACGTTGAACGACATGAAGGATATTCCAGAACATATCCCGATCGGCCATGCGCTGAACAGTGCCATTATATCTTCATTCGGACCGCGGGTCCCGGTCAAATTCGAGCCCGTTGGCGCCGTAAAGGTAGACCTCAGCACGCGTCAAAAGGATGCAGGCATCAACATGATTCTGGTTGAGGTGTTCATTCGGATCATAGCAGAGGTCACGATTATTATCCCGTTTGACACCGAGCCGGAAATCGTCGAAACGGATATACCGATTTCCTATCTCCTTGTTGTAGGCGACGTGCCTATGTATTATTACGACAACACGGGCAAGCCAGTTGGCGATTCGGCTGCGCAGGCTCCCAATATTTCCGTTCCACTAGGCCAAGGAAACGGCAGCGGCGTGACGGCGAATCCTCAGAACAGCGGAAATGAAGAGAATTCTAACTCGGGAGCAGCTGGTGCCGAAGGCGCGGAAGAAGGATCTAACGGGTCGGAGGGGCATTCCAATAACTCGGGAAATGTCGAAAGCAACTCAGGCAATGCGGCAGGCGGCGGGGAATAGCCGTTTATTAAAAAACGACTTTATTATCCGCTGTGAAGGGCGGACGATAAAGTCGTTTTGGCGTTGCGGATTATTTCCCTGAGCGAATCCGTTTGCGTTCAGCTTGCTCCCAGCGGCGCAGCATCGGATAAGGATCGAACGACCACTCCATAAGGCCGCGATCGCTGTACACGCCATAATGCAGATGAGGCGGGAATTTCCCCGAGGTGCCCGGCTTTCCGTATCCAGAGCTTCCGACCCAGCCTACCACCTGGCCTGGCTTCACTACATCGCCGATGCTGATCGTTTTGTCAAAGCCGGAAAGATGCGCGTAATAATGATAAAAGTTGTTGAGATCGCGGATGCCAATACGCCAGCCACCGTAAGGATTCCAGCCTTTTACCTCGACGATGCCGTAACATACGCTCCGGACAGGCAGCCCATGGTCTGCGAATATGTCGGTACCCTCATGGGTTCGTCTGCCGCCCCAGCTTCGGCCCGTTCCCCATGTGCTGTTGTACGAATAATGGGTGCCGATTGGAACGGGAAAAGCGTGCTCGAACAAATCAAGCTTCCCGAAAGCAGAGTATATACGGGCAAACTGCTGGATGCGCTGCACGGCACGGTTATTCTGATAATATTCCCATAAGCCTATCGAAAAGTCGTCATCGGAGCTGCCGTAAGCGGCAACACGACTTACGAGTGAATACAGCAGATCGTCGTCGCTCGTACGATCTGCCTGGCCGTTCCCGTCTCCGTCGCGGCCGATACCGTTGAAAAAACGAATTGAAGCGGGTGAGCTGTCCTCCGAGTTCGGATTCAACACGCCTGCCCAGCGCTCCGGATCGATAAATACGCCAACCGTGTTTCCGAGCATAGGCCTTGCCTTCGGTTTTACCTTGGACATCGAGCGTTCATATTGATCGATTGCGGCGATCCAGTACCATGGTACATCCGTAAACAAACTTAATTTCTCATATAACGATTTTCTTATAGGCAAAGGATCTGCCTCGGCAGCTGCCATCCGATCAGCAGACGCTCCAATCCGGCTCATGATCGCAGGAGAGGCTTTAGCGTTGCTGACCGGAAGAGCCATGAGCAGCAATGCTGCGATTAACACTGCGGCAATAGGTATAGTCAGTTTCAAACGTCTCACCCTTCCAAAAGCATGACGGTTATGACGTTATCGTTTGCAAATGGATCGTTTTTATGCGAAATCGGTTCGCAT
This sequence comes from Paenibacillus sp. 2TAB23, assembly GCF_052115165.1. Lineage (NCBI taxonomy): Bacteria > Bacillati > Bacillota > Bacilli > Caryophanales > Paenibacillaceae > Paenibacillus > Paenibacillus sp. 2TAB23. The sequence goes on along the minus strand of NZ_JBFRGD010000001.1, from coordinate 489,096 downwards.
TGGAAACGAAATGCCGAGAAAGTGCTATTTATTATGGAAACATGTTATAATAACCCCATGAGTTTAGGATCGATAAATGAACTTGAAAGCAGGTAATCCCTTATGAAACAACAAGAAACTCTTAAAAAGCCTGACTGGCTTCGCATAAAATTAGCGACAGACGGCAACTATGCCGAAATTAAAAATATGATGCGCACCAAAACATTACATACGGTATGCGAGGAAGCACGCTGCCCGAATATTTATGAATGCTGGTCGAACCGTACGGCTACATTTATGATTTTGGGTGATATTTGCACGCGCGCATGCCGTTTCTGCGCCGTCAAAACCGGTATGCCGACTGAGTTGGATCTTGACGAGCCGGAACGCGTGGCGGAAGCGGCGGAGCAGATGAATTTGCAGCACTGCGTAGTTACTTCGGTTGCTCGCGATGATTTGAAGGATGGCGGCGCCTCTATTTTTGCAGCTACGGTTCACGCGATTCGCAAGCGTATGCCATTTTGCCGCGTAGAGGTATTGATTCCCGATTTTCTTGGCAATAAGGATGCGCTTCAGATCGTCATGGATGCCAATCCGGATATTCTGAACCATAACGTGGAAACGGTAGAGAGACTCTCGGATCGTGTCCGTGCAAGAGCGAAATACAGCCGTACCATGGAACTGTTAAGACGTGCCAAAGAAATGAAGCCCAAAATTCCTACGAAATCAAGCATTATGCTTGGCGTAGGCGAAGAATGGGATGAAATTTTGCAGACGATGGATGATCTTCGCGCGAACGACGTGAATATTTTGACATTGGGTCAATATTTGCAGCCGTCGCCGAGCCATCTGAAGGTCGTACGTTATGTCCACCCAGATGAATTCGCAAAACTAAAAGAAGAAGGGCTGAAGCGCGGTTTCAGGCATGTTGAATCCGCACCATTAGTACGCAGCTCTTATCATGCACATGAGCAGACCGATTCGGCACACGCAGCAATTGCTGCAGATACCGTAGAAGCGGGATACGACCGTGAGATTCCCTCCGGTGCTTGCTCGAGCAGCTTGTAACTGACGCTCAAGATGAGGTGGAAACCATGGCTTTGATTCATATCGGCGGAAAATCATATGAAATCGTACAAGAAAATAGAAATGGCTGGAATCCTGAGGCCTTTCGAGATCGATACAGTGAAGTACTGGAGCGTTATGATTTTATCGTAGGCGACTGGGGCTATAGCCAGTTGAGGCTGAAAGGCTTCTTCCGCGACAACCACCAGAAAGCCACGAAGGATAGCAATCTATCCAGCATGCCGGATTATATTAATGAATATTGCAATTTTGGCTGCGCGTATTTTATTCTCGAGAAAACGATTAGCACGCAGCGGGAGCCGGAGGATTACGATCTGGATGCCGATGATCATCGGCCGCGTCTCGATGCGGCTGACCTTCTCGCAGCAGTTGCGGGCATGGCGGACGCAGAGGGCGGCGTGGATCTCGACAACGCAGAAGTCGCAACCGCGAAGGAAGAGGTCTCGCATCCTACGCATGAGCGTCATAGCCGCCACCATAACCGTGAGAATCGTCATAGAAGCTCTAACCGCAGCAGCCACGAGAGCAAAGGCGATTCTGCAAACGCAGCAAGTGAAGGAAAGAACAACGAGCAGCAGAGCAGCGGCAAGCGCGAGCAGCAGCGGAAGGGCGGCTATAAAGGAAATGACCACCGTGCTAAAAAGCCGTTCCGGCTTGCAGCCAACGAAACCGCGGCGGCTTCGACTTCTACCGAACCGAATCGACCGAACAAAAAAGACACGGAACGCCATTAATACGGCGCTTCGTGTCTTTTTCGTTTGATTTAACGTACATCGTAACCGAGAAACGCCTCACGCACCCGGTTCCAGAACGGGAATGGACGATAACGGGCAAAGCTGACTTTACGGCTTGATACGCTGCAGCGTATGGAGAGAATATCGCTGCGCATAATGCTGACGTGATCAATGGTTAGCTGAAGGCGCTGCTCTTTTTTGGAGATGATGTCGCAATGATGATGCTGCGGCAGCAGCACGGATGAGCCTAACGTACGGTATACGCGATTGTTGATCGAAGCAATCTCAGCGATTTGCAGCGATTCGATGGACGGATGGACGATAGCACCGCCCAAGCTTTTGTTGTAAGCTGTGCTTCCCGAAGGAGTGGAGATTACGATGCCGTCACCACGAAACATCTCGAACATCTCATCATTAATATTAATTTGGGCAACGAGGGTTCCGTCTACGCCTTTGAGTGTAAATTCGTTCAAAGATAGGTAATGACGAGATTCGGTCGGCGTCTCCAGTTCAATCTCCGCAAGCGGGTATCTGACAATATGCGGAGTTTCTTCCGCCATCATCTTGACAAGCTCATCAAGCTCATCTGCTTGCCAATCCGCGTAGAAGCCAAGATGTCCGGTGTGAACGCCAACAAAAGCAACATCCGTTATTTGGTCGACATATTTATGGAAAGCGAGAAGCAGCGTACCATCGCCTCCGATGGAGATGACAATTTCGGGTGCATCGTCATTCCGAGCGAAGCCGCGCTCCGCAGCCAATGTATGAAATTTCTCTGCCAACGATTTGGATAAAGCGTCGCCTCGATCAATTACCGCATACTTCAAAATAAATCTCCTTCCGAGCACCATAGTACTATTGATGATAAAGGAAATTGTCTATAAATTCAATGCGCTGCGGTGCTTCGACAGTGAAATCATTCCGTTTCAAGGACCGAGCCATCCCCAAAGCACATATACAAGTGCCATCGCGATCAACCCATGCAGAAACCGGGCATACAGGAAAGGGCGATATCTAAGATCGGTTTTGCTAAGCAGACTAGCGATCTGGGCATGAACGGAAAGACCGCCCCATGACAGCACCCATGCGGCTATTGCAGCCTGATGCAAAAGTCCAGTACCGGCTGTTCCTGCGGAACGCGCGCCAAGCGTAACTTCAAATAAGCCATAAATGCCCGCATCGGCAAGCAGTCTAGGCAACCCAACCGCTTGAAATAAGAATCGGAGAGCTTCGGCCAACGCCTCTACGATTCCAGCGTGGGTGAGCATTTCCATGACAACAGAGAAGAAAACGACAAGGCCGCCTACAACGATCATGAGCCGAAGCGCGGATTGTATAGAGTCCTGCACGAGTTTGCCTAAATCCCTGCCGTCGAGCAATCTGGCTTCATGCATCGCTTTTAGCGCTTCTGATACCATGGATGGCTTGCGCTTACGTATGCCGGCAGCCGTATCGACGTTCTTTTGGGGGGAGGACGGGAGTGCCTTTCGGTCATGGAATCGCATGAGCAAGCCAATGATCAGCCCTCCGCCGTAATGAGCGGCAGCAAGCACAGGAGCAAGTGCGACGTTATGAAAAAAACCGACGGAAACGGCGCCGATCAGAAAGATAGGATCGGATGTCGTAGTGAATGCGACAAGCCGCTCGCCTTCCGCTCGGTTGATCAGTTTTTGCTCCCAAAGCTGAGCAGCAAGCCTAGCTCCTACGGGATATCCCGAAATATAACCCATCGTCACCACGAAACCGCCGATGCCTGGAAGACGGAACAAAGGGCGCATATAAGGGTCCAGTAGCTTTCCGAAAAAATGGACGATTCCGAACCCAAGCAGCAGCTCGGATATGACGAAAAAAGGAAATAGAGCCGGGAAAAGCACCTGCCACCAAATCGATAAGCCTCGAAGCGAGGCGCCTAGCGTTTCGGTGGGAAAGATCGTCATAAGCAATGCGATAACGAACGCGCTAAAGGCGGTAACGGATAATGGGTGGATGAAGGTTCGCAGCAGATTGACCGCCTCCTATTGGACTGTAAAAGAGATGCCCCTCCTTCAAAGACAAGGACGGTACAACCCCTCTTACACTTATATGTCCGAAGATGGACATCCATCACTTAAGGCGGATGAAAATAAAATGCCGTTCGAAAGAAAACGCTTGCAAAACACTGGATTCCTGTCATTTTTATGGTACAATAGAATTACCTTTGAAACGGTTGGAGTGATGAGTATGAGTATAATCGCTGGCATCTTGGTATGTGCTTTCGTCTATGTCATTCGAGAATCTCTTACAGCGCCTGGGGAAGAGGACTATGAGGGTTGATGGGTAATACGCACTATATGATGGAGCCCGCATTTAAAATTGCGGGCTTTTTTTTATTCCCGTTAAAAATTTTTTTATGATATAATACTAATTACCTACAAATTGGAGATGGTTTTGACGATGAATAGGAATATAAGCCTTTATGAAGCAATAGGTGGGGCTGAGACTTTAAGACTAGTTGTAGAAGCGTTTTATCCGAGAGTACAAGCGCATCCCTTGCTTGGGCCTTTGTTCCCGGAAGACATCCTTCCGGTTATGGACAAGCAGTACTTATTTCTAACTCAATTTTTCGGAGGGCCATCCTTATATTCAGACGAATATGGGCATCCGATGATGAGAGCAAGGCATTTGCCTTTTCCCATTACGCCAGAGCGTGCGGAAGCATGGCTGGATTGCATGCGGAAAGCGCTGCAAGAGGTAGGCATACAAGAAGAGCTTCAGCTCGTTGTCATAAATAGACTATCCGGACCAGCACATCATTTTGTTAACACATCTGAAGAGGAGACGTGATCGTATGGAACCGCTCTACCAATCCAAGATCGAATGCATCTGCTGTGAGAACATATTTATGACATCTCGCGTAAGACCAAGCTTCAAAAGAGCAGCCAGCGTGGACTCTGACTTTTGCGGATATTATAAATCGGAAGTGAACCCGGACTACTATGTTGTAAGGGTTTGCCCGAATTGCGGCTTTGCTACGACGGAGAACGGGATTGAGCGGTTGAACGATCAACAAAAGAAGCAATACCACGAGAAGATTGGCGTGCGCTGGCAAAATCATGATTACTGCGGTGAGCGTAATGCAAGCCAAGCAATGGCGACCTATAAGCTTGCGCTGCTATCAGCTCAGGCTATCGGAGAGAAAGACCGCGTTCTTGCGGGGATTTTGCACCATATTGCTTGGCTTTATCGTTATGAAGGAAATCAAAGCGATGAGAAGCGTTTTCTGCGCTTTGYGCTTCAAGCTTACATACGGGTCTATGAGGCAGAAGGTGTCGCCTTAAACAATGCAAAGCTGATGTTCTTAATCGGGGAGCTGAATCGCAGAATTGGCGAAGTTAACGATGCGGTAAGATGGTTTTCGCGCGTTGTGAACGATAAAAGAATTGTGGATGGCGCGATGATTCGTGCGAGCCGCGAGCAATGGCAGCTGATTCGCGAGGAGATGGAAGCCAGATCGAAAAACCCATCCGGAGACCATTCTCCAAGCGATCATCAAAGCCTATCAGAGCATGCGGTATACACATCGGCTTAGAAGGGCTGCTAGCGTAGTACGCGGTCGGTCAACAAATAGTCCCGGTCTGCGTCGATGATCGTCACTTTGTTTCTGCAGCATGGGAATACGAGCAAACGTTTCATGCCGCCTTGAATGTCTGGAATCTCAGCGGGCTTAACGGGAAGAAGCACATTCTCGGCGGAGCAGAAGGGGCAGCTTGAAACGTAAAGATCACCCATTATGATGTCGTATGGCCATGCTTTTTCGAACGGAATCATACGTTCTTATCGCTCTCGGGAGCTGCTTCCGCATCAGGCTTGGCCAACTCGGCAAGCTTCTGCAGCAAGATATGGCGAGGCATATGCATTAAGTGCTCAATCGGTACGCCGAGCTGCTCAGATAACTTCACAGCGGTATCAGCGGAAATTTGCAACGGTTTAGACATGGTGAAATTCCTCCAATCTGGATATAATTAAGTTATACACTGCCAAGAAGGTTTGCGCAAATAAAAACGCAGCCGTCGCTTGGCTTTTTTTGTGAAGGAAAGGATGGGATTAAATGAATAAGGGTTATCCGCAAAGCTGGAATTTGGACGTGTTATACGAAGGCGGCTCAAGCTCTGCTGCTTTTCAACAGGAACTAAAGGGCATTGACGAGGATATAGTTAAGCTGGACGCGATGCTGCTGGATGGCGCGGCCTCAGCGATACCGCTTATTGCCGAGATGACGGAGCTCCTGCAAAGCGTGATTATTAGGCTAAGGGAATCGGAATCATTTGTTTCATGCTTACTGGCGCAAGACATCAAGGATTCCGCTGCCAATGCGCGAGGCGACCGCGTGAAGACACTGGGCGCGAAGCTGCTTGGCGTACTTACACGGTTCGATAATGTGCTGCGCGGACTGGATGAGGGAGCATGGTCGGCGCTGCTTCAGAATGAAAAGCTGGCAGAGGTTGCTTTTAACTTGGCCGAACGACGTGAGCTGGCCAAGCAAAAGATGGCTCCTGAGCTTGAGGCATTGGCTGGAGATCTGGCAGTCGACGGGTATCATGGCTGGGGTGATTATTACAACGTAATCGTTTCGCGGGCGAAGTTCAAGGATACCGATAAGGAAGGGAAAACGACGATCCTATCTGCCGGTCAAATGCATAACCGTCTGTCTGACGGAGACCGCGAGGTACGTAAGGCAGCATTCGAAGAGTGGGAACGCGAATGGTCGGAGCAAGCGGATTTATGCGCGGAAACATTGAACCGTATTTCCGGCTTCCGGCTAAAGCTTTATGATAAGCGCGGATGGGACTCGGTCCTCAAAGAACCGTTGCAGATGAATCGCATGAGTGATGCGACGCTTGGAGCGATGTGGGAGGCGATCCAGGAGAGCAAGCAGGTGCTTGTAACTTATCTGGCTCGCAAGGCGAAGCTGCTCGGCGTGGAGAAGCTTGATTGGCATGACGTAGAGGCTCCTATCGGTTCAGCAACGAAGACGATACCGTATGACGAAGCGGCTGCTTTTATCGTAGAACAGTTTCGTTCGTTCAGCCCGGAGCTTGCAGAATTTTCGGAGATGGCCTTCCGAGACGGCTGGATTGAAGCAGAGGACCGACCTGGCAAGCGTCCTGGCGGGTTCTGCACTTCCTTTCCCAAAAGCAGCCAAACCCGCATATTCATGACCTATTCAGGCAGCGCCTCGAATATTTCCACGCTTGCGCATGAGCTTGGGCATGCCTACCATCAGCATGTGATGAATGACTTGCCTGCATTATCTCAGGAATATGCGATGAACGTTGCGGAGACGGCTTCAACCTTCGCAGAGCTTATCGTATCCGACCGCGCGTTCAAGGCAGCAACGGAAAAGGAAGAGAAGCTGGGCTTGCTCGAAGACAAAATACAACGCTCGGTTGCTTTTTTCATGAACATCCATGCGAGATTTTTATTCGAAACTCGTTTCTATGAAAAGCGAAGCCAAGGCTTGGTATCCGTTGAAGAATTGAACACGCTGATGGAGGAAGCACAGCGTGAAGCCTATTGCGATATGCTTGGAGAGGCGCATCCTCATTTCTGGGCATCAAAGCTGCATTTCTACTTAACGGATGTGCCGTTCTACAACTTTCCATACACATTCGGATATTTGTTCAGCGCCGGCATTTATGCGAAGGCGCTAAAAGAAGGACCGGATTTCAAAGAACAATACGTTGCTTTGCTCCGCGATACAGGCAGAATGACCGTTGAACAGCTGGCTGAGGCGCATCTTGGCGTAAATGTGGAAGAAAAGGATTTTTGGCGCGATGCGGTTGCTCTTACCGCCGTTGACGTTGAGCAATTTATTGCCATGACGAATGAATGAGCGTAATTGAATGACAAGCAATCAACCGGACAGCCGGAGGCGAAGGAGCAATCCTGCCTCAGGCTGTTTTTTTTGATAAAATGGATACAATGAAGTCATTAAACCAAACAAACGAGAGGCGGAGTTGAAATGACGGAGCAAGCGGTTAATCAAGCGAGCGTCATCGGATTTATAGGGACAGGCATTATGGGGGCTAGCATGGCGGGGCATTTGCTGGATGCCGGTTATCGCGTAAACGTATATAACCGCACGAAATCACGAGCAGACGAGTTGGTAACCAAGGGAGCTGTTTGGCAGGAGTCGCCTAAGGAGGTAGCTGAGCAGTCGGATATTATCTTTACGATGCTTGGTTATCCAGCGGATGTGGAGGAGATTTTTCTGGGAGAAGCAGGCTTGCTGCGTCATGCGTGCCCAAATACGGTATTGATAGATATGACGACATCCAGTCCATCACTTGCGAAGCGATTGGAGCTCGATGCTCTAAGCAAAGGGCTGCGAGTGCTCGATGCGCCAGTCTCTGGCGGTGATGTCGGAGCGCGGGAAGCAAGGCTCTCCATTATGGTTGGCGGCGTGGAGGAAACCTTTGAAGCGGTCCTTCCGTTGTTTGAGCGAATGGGCAAAAATATCGTGCACCAAGGCGGAGCTGGTTCTGGACAATTCACCAAGATGTGCAATCAGATCGCGATCGCATCCAATATGATCGGGGTAAGCGAGGCGCTCGCATATGCTAAGCGCTCTGGGCTAGATCCTAACAAGGTGCTGAAGAGCATTGAGACAGGAGCGGCTGGCAGCTGGTCGCTTTCGAATCTGGGGCCGCGCATCATTAAAGGGGATTTTGGTCCGGGCTTCTACGTTAAACATTTCATGAAGGATATTAAAATTGCAATCGAGTCCGCTGAAGAAATGGGGCTGACACTGCCTGGGCTTGCGCTGGCGCGCTCGTTGTACGAGCAGGTAATCGCGCAAGGAAATGAGAACAATGGTACGCAGGCGCTTTATAAAGTGATTTTTAAAGAAGAGTAATCCTATTTATTGTACACATTCTTTTAATATGATATATTATTTAACGAATAAAAGTGTTACATAAACCAATTATGACTCATAAATAGAATGGAGGAGAGTCCGATTCAATTATCTTCTCGGCAATTGGAGCTTCTTGAGCTTGTGAAGAGGCATGCGCCGATTACCGGTGAACAATTAGCAGACAATCTGGGCGTAAGCAGACCGACACTGCGCTCGGATTTATCGCTGCTCGTCATGTTGGGTTTGCTTGACGCGAAGCCTAAGGTCGGGTATTTCCTAGGCAACTCCTACCGAACGAACAGAGAGCCGCTGCAGCAGCTCAACACGATGAAGGTAAGGGAGGTACAGGGCGTTCCCGTTAACGTGCCTGACTACTTGTCCGTGCATGACGCCGTCATTACGTTATTTACGGAGAATGCGGATACGCTTCTTGTCGTCAATGAACAGAAGCGGTTTGTCGGCATCGTCACGCCTAAGGATTTGCTCAAAATAACGCTAGGAAACGCAGGCGCTGCAGCAATTCCCGTCAGTATGGTGATGACCCGCTATCCCAATATCGTGACGCTAATGCCTGATGACTCCGTTATGGACGCGATTCGAAAAATGTCGCTCCACCAGGTAGATTGTCTGCCGGTCATTGTTCCAAGGGAGGAGCAAACGGCCGATCCAGAGGTTACCGGATGGGTGTCGAAGTCGAATATCATACGTCTGATGGCGGACATTGCGATGGATGGGGAATTGGGGGAGCCAGAGTTATGACACAGCAAATTATTTACGTATGCTCCGATGCCGTCGGTGAAACTGCGGAAGCGGTAGCTAAGGCGACCTTGCGCCAATTTGCCTCCGAGCAGGTGAAGATCAAGCGCTACGGCCATATCAAGTCGGAGGATGAAATATTGCGCATTGTCGCTGAGGCTGTAAGCACAGGCGGCTTTATCAGCTATACGCTCGTACAGCCAGAGCTGCGCGAGCTGATGAAGGAAGAAGCGCTTAGGGTCGGCGTGCGGGCCGTCGATGTGATGGGACCGATGATGCAAGCTTATGTGGACACGTTTGGCAGTTTTCCGAAGCGCGAGCCAGGACTTCTGCATTCGATAGATGATGCCTATCACCGCCGGATGGACGCCATTGAATTCGCGGTCAAATATGACGATGGCAAAGACGCACGAGGTTTTGTGCAGGCGCAGGTTGTATTGATCGGCGTATCGCGGACGTCGAAAACACCGTTAAGCATCTTCTTATCCCATAAGGGGATCAAAACGGCTAACCTGCCCTTGATGCCGGAGGTCAATCCGCCAGAGGAGCTGAAACCAGCCCCGGGCCGGTTAATTATCGGGCTCACGATGCAGGCTGAGCACCTGCTTGAAATTCGCTCCGAGCGTTTGAAGACGCTGGGGCTTCCGGCTTCCGCCCAATACGCGACGCGTGAGCGGATTCAAGAGGAGCTGGATTACGCGGAAGCCGTTATGAAATCATTGAATTGTCCAGTTATTGATGTCACCAATCGCGCTATTGAAGAAACTGCAGGCATTATTACTGAATGGCTTAACAAATAAATGGCTATACCGATAGAGACAAGGGGGATTCTAAATGGATAGAACGTTTGTAATGGTTAAGCCCGATGGTTATGCTCGGGGCTTAGTAGGTCGGATTGTCGCGCGTTTCGAAGAGAAGGGCTTTAAGCTAGTGGATGCAAAGGTTATGCAGCTCTCCAGAGAGCATGCGGAGCATCATTATGAGCATTTGCGGGCAAAGGTCTTTTTTGATGAGCTGGTGGATTTTATCGTGTCAGGTCCGATATTCGCAATGGTATGGGAAGGCAAGGATGCGATTAAAAATGCGCGTTCGCTTATTGGAGCAACGAACCCTTCTGATGCGCTTGCGGGAACGATTCGCGGGGACTTCGCGATCGACGTTGCAAGCAACATCATTCATGGCTCGGATTCAATCGAAAGCGCGGAGCGGGAAATCAAACTTTTTTTCCAATAAAACAAAGTACCGATATCGGAATCGAGCAGTTTCTTAACGATTGGGAGAAGCAGAAGTGAAATCCTTGGTTGACGAATAGAATCAGGGTATGGTAAATTTTATACAAAGTTAAAGATCACACACGGAAGCACCGTATAAGGACGCAGCTAGCTGCGCCTTCTACGGTGCTTTTTTTGTGTTTTCTTAGCGGAAGGGAGGAATGCATGGATGATGAAATACCAGCTGGGAGTAGCCGTAAGCGACACTGAATACTTGCGGCGGCTAGCCGATTACATCCGCGACAGCAAGTATAGCGAGCATTGGCAGATTACCGCCTTTACTCATGCGGAGGCATGCAAACGGTACATGGGGCAAGGCTATAAGCTGGATATGCTGATTGCTCAGCCGGTGCTGCTAGCAGAGATCAAGCCGGTGCTTCCGCGGCTGACCGTTATTGCGCTCGTACTTACATTTGGTGAAAGTACGGAGGAGCATGAGCTTCAGCAATACCAGCCGCTCCCGCGGCTGCTGCAGCGCATGTCGGAGATTCATGCCCGATCGACAGTGTTGTCCGCTCAAGCTCCAACAATTGAGGACAGGGCTGGTGGAACGCAGGTGCTCGCGGTATACTCCGCTTCAGGCGGCACCGGGAAGACGGGGCTTGCGCTTCATATCGCGCATGCGGCAAGCATGCATCGCTTCCGAGCATTTTATCTGAATCTGGAGCGTTGGAATTCCTCGGAATCATGGCTTGGTCCAAATCGAGGCGAGGAATTCCAAAAGCAAGAGGCACGAAAGGAGGAAGGCTTATCAGAGCTGCTTTACTGCATTAAGACACAGTCTGGCCAAGCTGGGAAGTGGCTGCTGGAGCATCGGAAACGCGATGCCCTTCTGGGTGCGGATTATTTGGCACTCTGCACCAATCTGGAGGATCGATTAACGCTGAGCGAGGAGGATACGGCTTGGCTGCTTGAGGCGATCTCTGCAAGCGGGCAATACGATTTGATTATCGTCGATATGGACAGTGATCTGGACGGCACGCATATGAGTGTGTTCGAGAAATCGAACCTTGTTCTATGGGTATCGAACGGCTCTGCATCCGCGAGGCAAAAGCAAAACATGGTTCTGCGCTACGGCGAGCAGAAATGGGATGAACGCTTCACGCGGATGCTTGGGAAATTCACATATGTGAATAATCAAGCTGTCAGCAATCAAACGGTTGGATTTCGGGAAATGGCAGAGAGAGACCCCGTCAGCTTCCATCTGCCAGAAATTGCGGATTGGCGAGGGGCGAGCGACGTAAAGCTGCTGTCATCGCCATTATACCGGGCAGCGGCCGATCAGCTGTTCAAGCAGCTCTTCTTGGAGGGAGAGGGAATGATTGCCGAATGATGAAACCGTATTGGAACTGAGGGATAAAATCCGGTCAAAGATTGATTTCAGCGGTTCTTTATCCGACGAAAGCTTGCTGCAAATCGCGGAGGAGACTGTATTCGACTGGTGTGCAAGCAATCCATTAACGGCAACTGGGAAAGTCAAGCTGGTGCGCAGGCTGTTCCACTCCTTTCGCGGACTCGATATTTTACAGCCGCTTATGGAGGATGCTTCAATCAGTGAAATTATGATCAACCATCATGCGGAAATTTTTGTGGAAAGGAGAGGCGAAATGTCCTTGCTGCCTGTTTCTTTTGAAAGCAGGGAGCGGCTTGAGGATTTGATCCAGACGGTGGTGGCCAGCGTAAACCGCGTAGTCAATGAGTCGTCGCCAATCGTAGACGCGAGGCTGAAGGATGGCTCAAGGGTGCATGTCGTGCTTCCTCCCGTTGCGCTAAAGGGTCCATGCATGACCATTCGGAAGTTCCCCGATAAGCCGCTTGCGATGGAGGAGCTGGTGGGGCTTGAATCATTATCCGGTGAAGCGGCTGCATTCTTGAGTGAGCTCGTCTGGGCGAAATACAATGTGTTTATTAGCGGAGGAACGGGGACTGGCAAAACGACTTTTCTTAATGCTTTGTCGCAGTTCATTCCATCGGATGAACGGATCGTTACCATCGAGGACTCGGCAGAGCTGCAAATTCGCTCCATTCCGAATCTTGTGTCGATGGAAACGCGGAATGCGAATACGGAAGGCAAAGGCGAGATTACCGTACGCGATCTGATTCGGGCTTCGCTGCGCATGCGGCCGAGCCGGATCATCGTGGGGGAGGTGCGGGGCGGAGAGGCGCTGGATATGCTGCAAGCCTTGAATAGTGGCCATGCCGGAAGCATGTCTACCGGCCATTCGAATGGTGCGAAGGATATGCTTGCCCGGCTTGAGACGATGGCACTTAGCGCAGCGGAGCTGCCTGTAACGGTCATTAGGCAGCAGATTGCTTCAGCTATTGATATTATCATTCATTTATCGAGATTTCGTGATAAATCGCGCAGGGTAACGGAAATATGCGAAGTCGTGGGAATGGCTGACGGTGAAGTATTGCTTAATCCTTTGTTTTATTTTGAAGAGAAGGATGAGCATGAGGGGAAGGTGGCAGGCGGGCTGAAACGAACGGACAACGCCATTGTTAGACAGGACAAGCTGATTATGGCTGGGAGAAAGGGCAAGGGGGAGGCAGCGCTATGAGTACGGCTAATGGCATCTCCAAGTCTGCGATTCAGCAGGGTCTATCTGGGAGAAAGCAGCGTTTTCTATATTGGTGCGGCTGGGAAAGCGATCAAATTTTGGCGAATATTCGCACGGGCAGAGTGTTGACGAACTACGCGCAATATCATCTCAGCCGAAAACAGTTTTTTCTGACAGCAACGGCAGCATCTTTTCTTTTGTACGTAGCGATCTATCTATTCTATCATTCCGTTTCGATGTCGCTTGCGGTATCGGCATTTGGCATAATCGCGCCGCGCTATCGGCGCGGAGCTTTGCTGCGTGAGCGAAAAGAACGATTGAAGCTGCAATTCAAGGAAGCATTATTCTCGCTAACCTCCTCGCTTGCAGCGGGACGCTCGATTGAGAATGCTTTTCTAGCATCCCTTGATGATTTGATGCTTTTGTATCCGAATGCAAGAACAGAGCTATTGATAGAATTTCAGATCATACGGTTTCGTTTAGAAAACGCGGAGCCGATTGAATATGCCTTGCGAAATTTTGCGGATCGGGCGGGGATAGATGAGATCACCCAATTCGTTGATGCGCTCGGTGCCTGCAAGCGTTCAGGAGGGGATTTGCTCGAGATCATGAAGCGGACGGCGGTTATTATTGGCGAGAAATTGGAGATTGAACAAGAAATAGCCGTTATGGTTGCCCAGAAGAGATTAGAGGGACGGATTATGATGGCTGTGCCCTTTGTTTTCCTCGCTTTTTTAAGCTTAGCTGCGCCTGACTACATGGCACCTTTATATGAGGGAGCAGGATACCTGCTGCTGACAGGTGCGCTGGTGTTGTTGCTGGCTTGCTTTTGGCTAATGGCAAAAATGATGCGGATTCAAATGTAGGGAAAGGAAGGGAGAAATGGCTGCGGCGATAGCTTCGTTTACGTTTATCGGAATTTGGGTTTATTGGGCGGGAGTGGGCACGCTGCGTGCATTCTGGAAGCAGCTTGCAGGGAAGAAGCAGCGAAATGGAATGACGAGTGAGGCATGGAAAAAGCTAGGTATGATTGATCCCTTTATGCGTATGCTGGAGCGGTATAAGGTATTTGATTCCTTGCATCTGCCAATGGGAAGCTTCCATATGAGACTACTCCTGTTAATGGAAAACGGCTGGACAATAGAGCAATCGAAAAAGCAGGCTGCAGGTGCATTAGGCATGGGCTACGCCGCATTAACGGTTTGTGCATGGCTTAGTTTTCTTGGACAAGAGCCTTTGCTGCTCGTGGTAGGAGCCATATTCGGCATCGTTCTTACACTTCGGCCATTCGTGGAAGCGGGAAGAAAGGTCGAGCAGCGCAAGCAGCAGATGATTATCGAGCTGCCGGACATGCTGAGCAAGCTGATGCTGCTTGTAGGCGCGGGAGAGACTGTGCAGCAGGCGCTGGCTAGGTCTCTTGAAGGAAAGGAAGCGAACCATCATCCCTTATATAAGGAATGGAGCGAGGCTGTTTCGATGCTGCAGAATGGCCAGTCGTTCAATACGGCGATGGAACGCTTTAACCGGCGCTGCTCGGTACAGGAGGTATCCGTTTTTACTACAGTACTGCTGCTCAATTACCGAAGGGGGGGAGAGCATTTCGTGCTCGCTTTGCGGGAGCTGTCTTATACTCTTTGGGAGAAGCGCAAGGCAATTGCAAGATCTCGGGGGGAGGAAGCTTCTTCGAAGCTTGTATTTCCGCTTGTTGGCATTTTGTTGGTGCTTATGATTCTGGTTGCCGCGCCAGCCGTTCTGCTCATGTCTTAATTTGAAAATAGAGAGGAAGAGAACAAATGAATTCATTAGCAAAATCCGTTCGATCGTTTTGGAAAGAGGAAGAGGGTCTTGGCACGCTGGAAATTATTCTGATTATTGCTGTTGTTATTATCATTGCCCTGCTGTTTAAGGACTGGATCATCGAATTAATCGAGCGTCTGATGGGAAAGGCGGACGATGAGGCGGATAAAATTTTCAGTTAGCAGGCGAGGTGCAAGCGTATGGGGAAGCAAAGGTTTCGGGAGAGACTGCTGCAGGGGCTAAGAAGGGAACAGGGCAGCTTTACGCTGGAAGCCACGATTGTTTTTCCGATGCTGCTCGGTCTTATTTTGTTATTTATATTGTTCGGTATGTATATGTACCAGAAGGTTGTATTATATTACGCTGCGTCCTCCACTGCGGAGCGCGCTGCCTTTAGTTGGGATAACAGCTTCCGAATGGTTAGAAGCGGAATGCTGAGCGAGCCTGCCTATGATGGCTTATATTGGCGGGTAGGCGATGACGAAATGCTCAGCAGCTTGTTCAGTATCGGCAGCGAAGGCTCGCCGGCATCTGTCGCGCTCCCGGTTGAAGGAAAGGCCGATACCGTTAATGATGAATTGTATTATCGTAAATTGGCGAAGTCGGCTAAGTGGATGGGAGAAGCCTCTTTGGCTTATGAAGGGCAAATGAGCTATTCGCGGGACGTTCTGAAGCGAATGGTTGAGGTTAAGCTTAAGTCTCCTTTTTCGAATGGGAGAGCCGCGCCAAGCTGGTTGAGACGGGAGCCCAAAACCGTAGCAGCGGCCTCTATCATAGATCCGGTTGAATTTATAAGAAGCATTGATTTGACGCGTTATTATGCAGCAAGATTCGCTAACCGGACAGGCGGTGCGGGCCAGGCCAAGCAGCAAGCGGGTAAGGTTCTTGCTCCTTATGCCGAGGCTTCAAATGCTGGCAAGCCAAAAGGAACGTAACGATGGAGGTGTAGAAAGGCATTGGCCGCCAAAATAAAGTCATTAAAGAAAACAGACTGCAATAGCGGTTTTTTCTTTCAAGAAAATGGAGCGGTAACCGTTTTTTCTGTCATTGTATTATCCTCCCTGCTGTTATTTTTTTCTTTGCTTATTGATTATGCGCGCATTGCGGTTATGCACAAGCTGGCGGAGGATGCCGTTCGTTCAGGTGTGCGGTCTGTTCTCTCCGCCTATGATTCTACGCTTTACGAGCGTTACGGATTGTTTGGCCGAGGCGGCACTGAGGGTCAGACGATATTCTCAGATGCACTGATAGCCAATACGGATGAGTCGGCTCGGTTTACGGAGCCTGGTATGAGGCTGGTTCGGATGAAGGTAGACCAAGCTGCCTTGCATCCTGCTTCGTTTTTGGGAAGCCATGAAATCTTTGCAAGGCAGGTATTGGAGGAAATGAAATATAAGGCACCCGTAGATTTTACGTTGGAGCTTGCTGCCAAGTTTATACCGATAGCGGGAGCAATGAAGGAGTCGTCCATAACCATCGGCTTGCTCGAGCGTATGCGCAAGCTTTATGAGCAGCGCGAAGCGCATCTAACCCGTGTTCTTCAAGGGCAAGAGCTTGCTGCAGCGGCAATGAGGGACAGCGGAGTAGCTGCGATGATTCCGGTTCAAACAAGCACGGGTGCGATACCTGCTGATACTGCCTTAGGCATCGCCGGAGCATATCCAGGTTCTGCAGCGATAGCTATGCAGAGTCAGCTGTCTGAATTGGAAGGAAATCAGGAAGTGACAACGCAAATGGAAGCCTATGAAGAGTTAGTGAGAGGGTTTGCATCAACACTTAGACGAGTCGGCAGAGACATGCTTCAACGCCATGCGAGGCTGCAGGAGGATGCCATTAAAGAGCTAGATGCTGCTAGGATACTGAATGAGCAGATGCAGCAGCTTGCCAGGGAAGCGAACCAGCAAGCGAGTCAAGGCGGATATGATGCGGTTACGAAAATGGAAGTGCCGGGAGCGGTTAAGCATGAGGTGCCTGCCGATGCGGCATCTGATCTGGAACAAATAAGAAAAAAAGCGGATGAACTGGTTTTGAACGATGAGTGGTTTGCGGAATACCGGCAGGAGCTTGAGGCCCAAGGATTATCCGCCGCTGCGGTTGATATGGAGACAGGCAGCTTCCAGACGAGTGCTTTGGCTTCACTGATGAAGCCAGTCCAAATTCAGGCGGCAGATACCTTGTTAGAGGGTGCAGCGAGTCTCCGCCTTGCATACGGCAGCTACAATGAAAAATATATTCAGCCCGCCGCTATTGTGGCAAGCAGAAGAAATGCCCTTGAACACGGCGAGATTAAAGAAAAGCTAAAGCAGCAAGAGAAGCAGTCGGAGTCATTGTGGAAACAGGCTCGCAGCCTGCTTCACGGACTTACTGCAATTCCGCAAACGGAAGAGCATCAGCTTGTTTTTGAACAGATCAAACAGCTGTACAATGCCAATCTTCTTTTTAACGAGAAAGAGGAAGAAGCTTCTTTCCCAGATACAGCTGGAACAGCAGGAGGGGCACATGATGCTTCCGAGCAATCTGCTGCGTTAATGGATGGCTTGTTTTCGGGCATGGCCGGTATGCTGGCGGATACGAGAGACGATTTGTTTTTCGGTGAATATGTTCTGGGCAGGTATGCTTCGTTTGCGCCTCAGCATCTAAAGGCGATGTTGACCGGTGGGGATTTGTCTGAGCTGTCGCATGCTGTTTCATTCAATAACCAAGAGGCAGAATACATCATTTATGGCTTCCACAATCCGTTGGGGAACATTGCTGCTGCATATGGGGAGCTGTTTGCAGCGAGGCTGTCTGTGCGAACGATGGAGGGATTAATGGAAAGCAGGACACTTGGGCATCCCTTGCTCATTCTATCTGCGGCTCTTGTTTACGGCTTGGAGAAATCGATAGAGGATCTGATAGCGTTCACCGAACGGGGGTCAGCGCCTTTGTCCAAATATGTGAAGCTGGAGCTTTCTTACCAGGACTATTTAAGGCTCTTTATACTATTGCATGGTGCAAATGACAGCTCTAGCCTAGCGCGGATGATTGCAGTCATCGAGCATAATAGCGGGACGATATTGTCAGCTGTTCCGAGCGGCGTAACGGGAGAGGCTGAGCTGTCTGCGGAGCTCTGGTTTGTGCCTGGCTTAATGGGCGCACTTGGAAATCTTGGACTTCTGGATGGAAAGGTTGAAGGAAACCGCTATGAGACTTCGCAAACAATCGGCTGGTCATATTAGGCTTCGCAAGTTAAGGGAAGAGCAGGGCTCAATCGTTGTAGAAGCAGCTTTGGTGATGCCGATGGTTATTGTAGTGCTGCTGGTGTTTGTGATGCTCATCCGTTTATGTGCGGTGCAAATGGCTCTCCACTCGGCAGCCTCGCAATCGGTCAGGCAGATTGCGGCCCATATTCATCCTGTAGATTTGGCTTGGCAGCAAGCTGCTGCCCAGGCCCCTTCTCTACCCGAAACATTGGTTCCTCTGGCTCCTTGGAACGATGTAGCAGCGGAGGCGTCGGAATGGCTGCCATCTCCGGCAGGCCCTTTAATAGCCTCTACGCTTCGAGGAGACTTTCAACCTCTTCAGAACATGGCGGCTACGCAAATCGGGCAAGCCGTCATTGCACCGCTGATCAGGAGCTTTACCGACGGTGCTATTATAGATCCGGCTCGATTAAAGCTAAGCTGGCTGTCGCTGCCCGATTTAACCAAGAGCAATGAGCCGTATTTATCCATCGAGGTGGAATATGATTTTCCTTTAAAGCTACCTTTTTTGGGAAAGCCAATCGTACTGAAAGAGCAAGCAGCGGAGCGTGTTTGGTTAAGTGATGCCGCGCCAGCAAGATATGGCGTTGAAAATGGGGATCAAGCAGCCGTTCCGATCCAAATCGTGGCGATTGAGCCTACACCGCTGCGACCCGGCAGGAAAGCCTCCGTAATCGTAAAAACAGCGCCGGGAGCGGCAATCTCTCTGGAGGTTACCTATAAAAGCGGTTCTAGCAAAGCGAAGCATTTGGGGGAGGCCGTTGCTGACTCAGAAGGATATATCAAATGGACCTGGCATGTTTCTGGGAATACAACGCCTGGTATATGGGAGCTTGCCGCATCAGAGGCTGGTCGTGCAGATAACCGTATATCTATGCATTTCGTCGTGGAGAAAAACAGCGGCAGCAGCTAACGGAATGATAGGCTGCTGCAGAAAGGGGCATGAATGGACCTAGTTCCGACAACAGCAATTGCCCTGCTTTTAGTGTGGGCGTTTATTACGGATTTGAAGTCTCAGATTATTCCTAACTATCTTACGCTGAGCTTTTTTATCGGCGCGTTTATCTACCATATCGCCTCAAACGGAATGGCCGGAGCGGGTACGGCTGCTGTCGGAACGCTTGCTGGCTTTGTGCCGCTGCTGCTCCTTCATATCGCCAAAGGGATAGGCGCCAGGTGATGTGAAGCTGTTCGGAGCATTAGGCGCATGGGCGGGAGGGGTATTGGTCCTGCAGCTGATGTTTTATGCGATTCTGTACGCGGGAATAATCGGAGTTATTGTTCTCGCAGTTAATCGTGCTTTTGGGAAGCGGGTGGCGGCAGGGGTCACTGCCATTCTCACACCTGCATCGGGGTGGAGAAAGCCTGAATGGCTGCGATGGGCAAACTCAGGCAAAAAGTTTCCTTTCATGCTGGCGGTGGCGCCAGCTGCTGTTACCGTATGGACGATTATCAATTAAAGCTGGATGCTTGGGAGGAGAGAATATCGCCATGCAACGTTTTCGCATTGATTTTGCAATGAATCAAGGACATGAAATGATGATTGACCGTGAAAGCGGGATATACAGAAGTGAGCTGGACGATATAGAGCTCCAAATGCTTCGGAATGAACAGATTCCCTATTTACTGCACATCGATTGGTTTGAGCTGGATGCTAGAGTCACTTTTCGTTATAGGCTTTCTGGCAAAAGAATGCTACTACATCGGCTGCAACAGCAGCAGCTAACAATGGAGGAGTATTACATTCTCCTTCTTGGCGTTGTGGATGCGCTCTTTGGATGCAGAGACTATATGCTGCGTCCGGAAGGCTGTCTCCTTGATGAGCAGTTTATTTTTATAGGAGAAAAGCTCCATGACATTGCTCTTACCTACGTGCCGATTAAGGCTGACACGAACACTCAGGCAATGGGAGCAGGTGATCTTTTGTCATTGGTTATACGCTTCACTTCCTATATCGATCAAATAGATGGCGAAGGCTTGAAGCGGGTTCTGCATCATTTAACGGGGAAGAAATGGCCCTTGGAGGAGCTTCGTCACACGCTGCTCGATTTAATTGGGGATGTTCCTTTAAAGCAAGACGGAGCTATGCAGCAGCGAGAAGCGCAACAGCGAGAAGTGCAGCAGCGAGAAGTGCAACATCAAGAAGTACAACATCGAGAAGCGCAACAGCGAGAAAGGCAGCTTGTAGGGAAAGCGCTATTGCCAGAAAAGCAAACACAAAAGATGTACGGGCAGAGTATCTCTCATCCGAAAGGGCATTCTGATAGAGCGCAAGAACAGAAGCAGCCAGCCGTAATGTACGCAGATCCCTTGCTTAAGCCAAATCTATACATGGATTCCTATCAACCGCATGAGGTTTCGAAAGAATTTGATTTGGAATTTATGAAGGATTCGGAGACCGAGTCCGATTCTGAGTCAAAAGGGAAGGGGAAATGGATAGGAACGGCTGCGCTTCTTGTTGCGGCAGCTTGTATCTGGCGCTTTGTATACCTCGCCTCACCAACCAAGCAAAGCTTGCTTCTGTGCGCGGGAATAACATTGCTCCTGCTGGCAGTTTCTTTATGGTTATGGAGAAATGGATGGGATCGGAAGGTTGGCCCGGAAGACATGGAGGATGCGAACCAGCAGCCTTATTATGAGCAGGGGAAGTTTAATGGTTCTGATCATTTAGACATAGCGAGGGAGTATGAGAGCTCGAACATAATAGACGTTATGGATACTCCTATTGAAGCAAGCGTGGTTAAACAAGCTGCGTCGGTTCATGTCGTTGCTGCCAAACCGATTTACCCTAGCGTTGACCCTACTGTATGGCTGAGTCCGGACCAAGAGCAGCTTGAGCCTCAACATTCATCTGCTTTGTGGCTTGAAAGAAGCTTGGCTGGTGAACGAACAAGGCTGGAACTGACTGAAAGCAGTTTTAAAATCGGCCGTATTGGCGAGAAGGTAAGCTATGCGGATCACGCTAACGGAATATCGCGTCTTCATATGGAATTTGAGTATGAGGAAGGTCATTACATGGCAAAGGATCTGGGGTCAAGAAATGGAAGCCTGCTGAATGGACAAGTTATGGTCCCCTATAAAAGCTACAAGCTGAATATAGGAGATATTGTCCAATTAGCAGGCGAGCAAGGGCCTGCTTATGAGCTGAAAGCTGGGAAGTGAGGTTACCCGCCTCCGACTAATTCATTCATCGCGCTGTCTACTGTTGGATAACGGAAGGTAAAGCCGTGATCAACGGATTTTCGGGGGTAGGCACGTTGGCCATCCAGCAATAGCGTCGACATCTCGCCAAACAAGGTACGCATCACAAAAGCGGGAACAGGGAACCAGTGAGGTCTGCCCATGGCCTTGCCAATTGCCCTTCCAAACGTATCATTCGTCACGGGATCTGGCGAACAACCGTTTATCGGGCCATTTATGTCTTCATGGTCAAGAATGAACAAGAGCATTCTAGTCATATCAGTTAGATGAATCCAAGAAAGCCACTGCTTTCCGCTGCCGATTTTGCCACCGCCGAATAAGCGGTAAGGCATAGCCATTAACGGGAAAGCTCCTTCCTTCTTATCCAGCACAACGCCTACCCGGAGCTTTACCAGCCGTTTAGCAGGGATGCTGTCTGCAGCAAGTTCCCACTTCTGCACCACCTCAGACAGGAAGTCCGTTACGTTCGTAGCACTTGTTTCATCGAAGCTTCCATCCGCAGAAATACCGTAAGCCGATATGCCAGAAGCATTCAAAACGAGCGGCGGTTTATGCTTTAGCGATTGAGCAAGCTCGGAGACGCGGGCTGCTGCCGTAATTCTCGAATCCATTACCCGCTGCTTGGCAGCGGTTGACCAGCGTTGATTAATAGATTCGCCTGAGAGATTAACAATCGCATCGAGTCCTTCCAATAAAGAAGGTACAGCCTCAAGCTCGTCCCAGGTCAACCTGTTCAGACCTGGGCGTTTTGGTTCGTTCTTCGAATGGCTTCTCGATATAATCCATACCTCGTCATTTCTATTAAGCAGCGCTTCTTTCAGAGCGCTACCGATAAAGCCAGTCCCTCCGGCAATTGCAACCCGCATTCCCACTCGCTCCTTTGTTAACCCCGTTACTTCACTTCCTCGATTTTCACAAGCCAGTTCTGCTTAACGGTAGCATCGCCTTCAATCGATTTTTCCGTGTACTCAAACTTGACTTTCGCGTTATCTGGCAATGCTTCAAGTTGGCTTTTGAATTCATCCGTTATTTGCAAAGGTATGGCGCCTGCCGCTGTTTCAATCTCTATAGAGTGCGAGTCGATTAGACCGCTGTATTTGCCTTCATTCACCTTTACCGGGCCAGCCGGTGCTTCAGTTGGGCTTTCGTTATCTGCTGTAGCAGTTGGCTCTGCTGTTGGTTCGGGTGCCGATACATCGGGATCGAGCACACCGCTTTCTTCGGGCAAATCCGTTACAATCGGAGATTCCTCCACGTTTCCTGGTTGATCATTTCCGGCAGCGGGCTTGTTATCATTCGCACCGCCGCATGCTGCTGTCGCGAGCATCACTGCTAAAAGAACGGCTCCTGCTGCTGCTTTTTTGCTTTTTTTGCGTCTTGATGAGTTCATCATGAGAACCACCTCCTGCTTGTTATAACGAAATGGATGCTGGTTAGGTTACATATTTATATTTAACCTTAATGCTGCAGCGTGAAGCAATTGTAAGGAAAGGATGTCTGTCGGTCTGAAAAAATATAAATGAGTTTAAGCCGCAAAACCGCGGCTTAAACTCATTTATTAAGTAGATGCTTATAGGGAGCGTAGTCAATCCCTTGACGGTCAAGAAAGGTAACTAAGCTGCGGTAATCACGTTTTGGAGTGGCTCGTATGTAGCCTTCGATGCAATGCGCGCGAGTAACGGATGAAGCACCGTGCTCGATCGCAACCTGGCCGATTTTGGCAGCGATTGAATGCTTGGCTATATCGCGGAATGCACTCGGAACCGGAGATACAAGCTCGTCGAGCAGCGCCTTGGAATCATCGTTCCACATGCTGCGGCTGCGTTCCACCCAATAGTTCTGCCAATCGAGCTTGGACTTGCCGTCCCGCATCG
Source organism: Paenibacillus sp. 2TAB23 (assembly GCF_052115165.1). Taxonomy (NCBI): domain Bacteria; kingdom Bacillati; phylum Bacillota; class Bacilli; order Caryophanales; family Paenibacillaceae; genus Paenibacillus; species Paenibacillus sp. 2TAB23. The sequence goes on along the minus strand of NZ_JBFRGD010000001.1, from coordinate 465,700 downwards.
GAAGCACCTTGAGAAATTTGCGAAACATGAAAAACCCGCCAATCGACATGGCGCCAACCATGACGACCGCCCAAAAAACGATAAAGTACATAAACCAATCGGGCGCAACTTTCATACTTGTCTTTCACCTCAATAATGAATTATACCGTATTCCTAGATTTATTTCGACATTCCTTGTAAAATAAGGTTTGATAACCGAAAGGGGCGTAAAATTTATGTTGAAAATAGGTTCCCATGTATCATTTTCGGACAAGGGGCTGCTAACGGCAGCACAGGAGGCCGTATCCTACGGCTCAGGTACATTTATGATTTACACCGGCGCACCTCAGAATACGAGAAGAAAGCCGATCGATAGCTTATATATTGAAGAAGGCAAGGCGCTTATGGAGCAATCGGGCATCAATGAGATTGTCGTCCATGCGCCTTATATTGTAAATTTGGGCTCCTATAAGGATTCGACATTCGAGCTTGCGGTTTCTTTCTTGCAGGAAGAAATTCTCAGAACCGATTACATCGGTGTTCGTAATATTGTCCTTCATCCCGGCGCTTATACGGACAAGGATGCCGAGTTTGGCATAGCTCGCATTGCTGAGGGCTTGAATGAAGTACTAGCGGGTACAAAAGAAACCAATGTGAACATCGCGCTTGAGACAATGGCAGGCAAAGGGACGGAAATTGGGCGCAGCTTTGAAGAGCTGGCAGCTATCATTGACAAGGTACAGGACAACCATCGCCTGACTATATGTATGGATACATGCCATATGCATGATGCGGGTTATGATCTGATTGATGACCTGGATGGCGTTCTAGAGCAGTTTGACCGTCTGGTGGGACTTGACCGCGTAGCCGTGGTTCATGTCAATGACAGCAAAAACGCTCGCGGCGCGGGAAAAGACAGGCATGCTCCGATCGGAGCCGGCTGGCTGGGGCATGACGCGATCTCACGTATCGTGCATCATGAGGGGCTTAAAGGGCGTCCGTTCATTCTTGAAACGCCATGGATTGGCAAAGAAGACAAAACGGAACGGCCTATGTATGAAGTAGAAATTGCACTGCTGAGCGACAATGGCAGAAGCCGACTTGGAGAACCGTTCTTTGAGGACGTAGAGCGCCTTCATCATTTCTTTGGTAAACAGGACATTGATCCGAGAGCATTCGTATTGTCTGCTTGGGATGTCCTGAGAACAGACGCGAAGGCCAAGAAGGCAGATCCGCGCGAGCCGATGGAGCGACTGTACGATCTTATCGTGGCAGGCGAAGCGCTGCCTGAGGGTCTCACCGAAGAACAAATCAACCAACGTATTACAGCTTGGTTTGGCGGCAAAGAGCTGCTGGCTAAGATCTAATTATAAAGAGGTACGTACATTCATTTATATTGCGCTGAAAGGAAGTTAAGAGTCCATGTCATCACAATCCAACCCGCCAGAGGTTCAAAACGGGGCCGGCGGAAAAGGCGGTCGCGCACGAATGCTTATCTCGTGCCCGGATCGCTCGGGAATCGTAGCGGCTGTTTCCCACTTCTTATATGAACACGGTGCGAATATCGTACAATCGGACCAATATACCATGGATCCGGAGGGCGGCATGTTTTTTATCCGCTTTGAGTTTGACCTGAATGATTTGGAGAAGGAGCTTCCGGTATTGGTTGAAGATTTCGCCCGGGTAGCCGATCGATTCGATATGAAATGGCATACCTTCCGCGCGAGCCGCAAGAAAAGGCTTGCCGTGTTCGTATCCAAAGAGGATCATTGCCTGCTCGAGCTGCTGTGGCAGTGGAAAGCAGGAGATCTGGATGCGGATATCTCCATGGTTATCAGCAACCACCCGGACATGCGGGAGCTCGTGGAATCGTTCGGTATCGAATACCACCATATTCCGGTGACTGCTTCAACGAAAGCAGAAGCAGAACGCAAACAAATGGAGGTTGTGGCGGACAAAGCGGATATCATTGTTTTGGCCCGTTACATGCAGATCATTTCTCCGAAGTTTATTGAGCAATTTCCAAACCGCATTATTAATATCCACCATTCCTTCCTGCCTGCATTTGTCGGAGGAAAGCCATACGCGCAGGCTTATACGCGCGGCGTAAAGATCATTGGCGCAACCGCGCATTACGTAACCGAGGAGCTGGATGGCGGACCAATCATCGAGCAGGACGTTCAACGTGTCAGCCATCGCGACAATGTGGATGATTTGAAGCGGATTGGCCGGACAATCGAGCGTGTCGTACTCGCCCGTGCGGTGAAATGGCATATTGAAGATCGCGTAATCGTGCATAATAATAAAACGGTTGTATTCAATTAGCTGTATTTTTATGCGGTATACTTAATTTTTATGATGGAAAACAAGCATGCAGAGTGATACAATATTCAAAGTTATTGCGTACTGGTATGACGTTGTATCGTTAATGAGAAACCATATAACGAGCCGAAATTAGATTAGACTATAGGAGGAAATAGGAATGACGGTTACACAAAAATCAATTGAACAGCTATCCATCGATACGATCCGTACGCTTGCGATCGATTCGATCGAGAAAGCAAAATCAGGACATCCTGGCATGCCAATGGGAGCTGCTCCAATGGGCTACCAGCTCTTTGCAAAAAATATGAAGCATAACCCGGCAAATCCGACATGGATTAACCGCGACCGTTTTGTATTGTCAGCAGGACATGGTTCCATGCTGCTTTACAGCCTGCTTCACCTCTCGGGCTATGATCTTCCGCTTGAAGAGCTTCAAAACTTCCGTCAATGGGGTTCTTTGACTCCGGGACATCCTGAGTTCGGCCACACTGCTGGTGTAGATGCGACAACGGGTCCGCTTGGACAAGGTATCGCAATGGCTGTTGGTATGGCGATCGCAGAAGCTCAGCTTGGCGCTACTTACAACAAAGAAGGCCATGATCTAATCAACCACTTCACATACTCGATTTGCGGCGACGGAGATCTGATGGAAGGCGTTTCCCACGAGGCAGCTTCTTTCGCAGGTCACCTTCAGCTTGGCAAATTGGTTGTTCTATATGATTCAAACGATATCTCGCTTGATGGCGAACTGAGCCTTTCGTATTCCGAAAGCGTTCAAAAACGCTTTGAAGGCTACGGCTGGCAGGTTCTTCGCGTAGAGGACGGCAACGATCTTGCTGCTCTATCCCAAGCGGTTGCGGAAGCGCAAGCTGATTTGTCCAAACCGACATTGATCGAAGTTAAAACGGTTATCGGTTACGGAAGCCCGAACAAAGGCGGAAAAGGCGGACATGCCGGTCCTCACGGATCGCCGCTTGGCGCTGACGAGACCAAATTAACGAAACAAGCGTATGGCTGGTCGGAAGAGCACCAATTCCACGTGCCTGACGAAGTTCGCGCTCATTTCGCAGATGTGAAAAGCAGTGGCGAGCAAGCAAACGCAGCTTGGGATGCGGCATACGCAGCCTATAAAGCAGCTTTCCCTGAGCTTGCTGCTCAATTCGAGCTAGCCATCTCCGGCGCATTGCCAGAGGGCTGGGATGCTGACCTTCCTGCATACAAAGTAGGAGACAGCGCGGTTTCAACTCGTGTCGCTTCCGGCAACGCGCTAAACGGACTTGCCAAAAACGTGCCTACGATTTTCGGCGGATCAGCTGACCTTGAAAGCTCGACTATGACTCACTTGAAAGGCTTGACGCAATTTAAGCCAGGCAGCTACGATGGCCGCAACCTGTACTACGGCGTTCGTGAATTCGGTATGGCTGCTGCAATGAACGGTATTGCCCTTCATAGCGGTTTGAAAGTATTCGGCGGTACATTCTTCGTATTTACCGATTACCTTCGTCCTGCTGTTCGTCTTGCCGCATTGATGAAGCTGCCAGTCGTATACGTACTTACGCATGACAGTATCGCTGTAGGCGAAGACGGCCCTACGCATGAGCCGATCGAGCAGCTTGCTTCGATCCGTATTATCCCTGATCTTACGGTTATTCGTCCTGCCGATGCGAACGAGACTTCCGCAGCATGGGCTTATGCGGTCCAGAACACAGGCAACCCGGTTGCCCTTGTTTTGACTCGCCAAAACCTTCCGATTCTTGAAGGTACGGTTGAAGGCGTTCATGAAAATATTCGCCGCGGCGCATATGTTGTATCGGATGCAGAGGGCGGCAAGCCGCAAGCTCAAATCCTTGCTACAGGCTCTGAGGTTCAACTTGCGGTTGCCGCACAGAAGGCTTTGGCTGAAGAGGGCATTCAAGTTCGTGTCGTAAGCATGCCAAGCTGGGATCTGTTCGAGAAGCAATCGAAGGAATATAAAAACTCCGTGATCCTTCCTGAGGTTAAAGCTCGCCTTGCGATCGAAATGGCTCATCCGTTCGGCTGGGAGCGTTACACGGGAGATCAAGGCGATATTCTTGCCATCGACCGTTTCGGCGCATCCGCACCTGGCGATCGCGTAATCAAAGAATACGGCTTTACCGTTGAGAACGTTGTTAGCAAAGTGAAAGCATTGCTGTAATAACGACTTACAGCTTAACATCTGACAGATAAGGGAGATCACGACAACCATGTCTCAATTCGATAATGTATCCATCGTCAAGAAGGCTAACGTCTACTTCGACGGTAAAGTGACAAGCCGCGTTGTATTATTCGCGGACGGCACTAAAAAAACACTCGGCATTATGCTGCCGGGCGATTATGAGTTCGGTACGGATTGCGTAGAAATCATGGAGATTCTCGCAGGCGATTTGAAAGTGCTTCTACCTGGCGAGACGGAGTGGATTCACATTCAAGGCGAAGGTGAATTCACAGTGCCTGCGAACACGAAGTTCAAGCTTCAGGTTGCTGAAGTATCTGACTATTGCTGTTCGTATATCTACGAATAAGCTGGATTTGATTAACGAAGAGGCCTTCCCGATAGCGGCGATTCATCGCCTAAGGGAAGGCCTCTTTTTTTGTTTCTGCCATAGAGGTAGAGGCCTTTGAACGCCGTTAAAGCTACACGCTTCATATTCCCTAATATCGTGCTACCAATCTTAAAACATTGTCATATAAGGATGGGGCCAGAGAAGGCTACAATTACTCCTGTAACCGCTAACATAGACAGATCGAAAAGGGTGAAAGGGGGAGAACCTATTGAAGCAACGGATTGCACGGAGGTGGAATTTAAAGCTTACCTGGCCGCTCCATGTGATGCTGGTGCCTGGTATTGTGCTGGTCCTCATCTTCTCGTATTTGCCCATGCTGGGACTGGTCATGGCCTTCCAGGACTTCCAGCCGCAGCTCGGCTTCTTCCGGTCGGACTGGATTGGGTTTGAAAACTTTAAGCTGATGTTTGAATATCCGGATGCCCGACAAGTGATATGGAATACCTTGCTTATCGCGGTAATCAAAATCATTGCTCATCTAATCGTTCCGCTCGTGTTCGCGCTTCTGCTTAACGAGGTTCGGAAAATGTTGTTCAAGCGTTTTGTACAGACGTTTGTTTACCTGCCGCATTTTCTATCATGGGTTATTCTCGGCGGTATTTTGCTGGATATGCTCTCGACAGACGGCGGTCTGGTCAATCAAGCGCTTGGTTGGCTGGGCATCGAGCCGATTTTTTTTCTAGGCAACGGCGATTGGTTCCGGTTTACGGTTATCGTGAGTGATGTATGGAAGGATTTTGGATTTTCGACCATCATTTTTCTGGCAGCTCTTTCTGGCATTAATCCTGATTTTTATGAGGCCGCGCTTATTGACGGAGCCAATCGCTGGCAGCAAATGCTGAAGATTACGCTTCCGTCACTCATTCCGATCACGATTGTTGTTGCGACATTGTCGCTCGGAAATATTTTAAACGCAGGCTTTGATCAAATTTTTAATCTGTACAATCCGTTAGTGTATGAAAAAGGCGATATTATTGATACTTATGTGTATCGCGTAGGCTTGATTGGCGGAGACTTTGGTTTCGGTACCGCAGTAGGCGTGTTCAAGTCACTTGTCAGCTTCGTACTAATCGTTATTTCGTACCGGCTCGCCTACAAGCTGGCCAATTACCGCATTTTCTGAAAAGGAGGAGCCTCATGCATCATCGATCATTAACATATCGGATATTCTCAGTATGGAATGGCGTGTTTCTAGCACTCCTGTCATTCCTGTGTATTGCTCCTCTGCTTCACGTGCTTGCGGTATCATTCAGCTCATCGGCGGCCGCAGATGCGAATATCGTGAAGCTTTGGCCGATCGGCTTTTCATTGGAGGCTTATAAGGTAACACTATCAAATGAGCATTTCGTAGGTTCGTTTGTGAACTCCGTTCTGAGAACCGTGATTGGTACGGCCGTTGCCGTTGGTTTGTCCGTGCTGATTGGTTATTCCTTATCCAAGGAAACGAATGAATTCAAGGGCCGCAATATGTATGCTTGGTTTTTTGTTTTCACGATGCTGTTCAGCGGCGGCCTCATTCCCGGATATATGATCGTTCAGAAGCTAGGTTTGCTGAACTCGATCTGGGCGCTGGTGCTTCCGGGCGCGGTTAGCGTGTATAATACCATCTTGTTGATGAATTTCTTCCGAACCTCAGTTCCGAAAGCGTTGGAGGAAGCCGCTTTTATCGACGGAGCAGGACATTTCCGGGCGCTATGGAGCATCTATCTGCCGGTCTCATTGCCTTCGCTTGCCACGATCTCTTTGTTTACGATGGTTGGGCATTGGAATGCATGGTTTGACGGCCTTATCTATATGACGCAAACGGATAAATACCCGATGTCTACCCTGCTGCAGACGCTGGTGGTACAGCGTGATTTGAGCAGCATGAACGTGAATGCTGACGAGATGAAGGAGCTCTCCAACCGTACGGTGAAGACGGCTCAAATTTTTATCGCAACGCTGCCGATTATCGCGGTTTATCCATTTTTGCAAAAGTTTTTTGTCAAAGGGATCGTGCTCGGCTCCGTAAAGGAATAAGACTTGTTAGACATTGAAGAATATTAAGGGGGAACTCATTTTGAATAAACGTTGGATGAAGTTTGTTGCCGTAATGACGGCACTCATTATTTGCATGGGGCTGCTGGGCGCATGTGCAGGTTCAAATGAAAATAAAGGCAGCGCAGGTGAAGCTTCGGCCGATCCGGAGAAGCAGGCTGAGGTGAAAAACGTATTGGAGACGGGGAAATTCAGCGAGCCAGTCAAAATGGATATCGTTCGGCAGATGACCAGCGACGTTAAGTTCCGAAGCGGAGAGGACATCAACAATAATCCGCATGTCACCTGGGCAAAAGAAACGTTTAATATCGATTTGAATTATGTGTGGACGGCTGACAGCAGCTCCATTGATACAAAAATTAGACTGCTGCTGTCTGCGAATGAGGATCTGCCGGATATCGTGCAATACCGAGGCTCGCAGGATGTAGTCGATGCATTGATCGACTCGGGTAAATTTGTTGAGGTCGGCGAATTGTTTGAACAGTATGCCAGCGAAACGTATAAGTCTGCGATGGCTGAGGATCCAAGCGTCTGGAATCCATACGTGCGTGACGGGAAAAAATTTGCGATTCCGGTATTGGACTACTCCAATAATAATGATACGGTCCTCTGGATCAGAGATGACTGGATGAAGAAGTACAAGTTGCAGGCTCCTGCTACGATTGAAGACATGGAGAAAATGATGGACCTATTCGCGAACGAGGATCCTGACGGTAACGGCAAAAAGGATACGGTAGGACTCGCGGTAGGCTTGAAAAATGGCATGAACACATGGGGCCTTGCAGATGCCGACTTCCTCTTTGGCGCTTATGGTGTCATGCCGGCTCAGTGGAATACGGATAGCGACGGGAAGCTTGCTTACGGCTCTATTCAACCAGCGGTGAAGACGGTGCTCAGCAAGCTGAAGGATTGGATGGATAAGGGGTATATCCATAAGGAAGCAGGGCTGCATGACGAAGGGAAAGCAGCAGAGCTGTTCTCATCAGGCAAAGCAGGTATCGTTGCTGCGCCATATTGGGCTGGGGGCTGGCCGCTTCCAGCGGTTAAGGAGGTTGACAAAAATGCGGACTACAGCGCCTATCCGCTGCCAGCAGGGCCAGACGGCCATATTGGCCGGAGCCAGTCGGGCGTGAGCAACGGGGTTGTTTTGATCAACAAAAACTTCGAGCATCCGGAAGCATTTTTCCTATATGCCAACTATCTCTACGATAATCAAGGTGATCCACAGGCTGGAAGTCCGCTTGAATATGGGTTTGAAGAGGGTTATGATTACTTGACTAAAGATGGGCAGCCAACTTGGGATCCTGCACAATTCCCTGAAGACAAGCCTATTATGAACGTGGGTAAATATACACTGCTGTTTGACGGCGCCCGTATTCCATCGCTCGTTATGAAGACGTTGAACGATTTGGACAGCGGCAAAGAGCCGGCTACTGCCTTCGAGAAGAGATCTTCAATGGATATGGACAAAAACATACATGGCGGCGCCGTTAATTTTAGCCAGATTCAGTATGCGATACCGAACCTATATAATGGCTCTCCCACGAAGACATATAAGAAACGCTGGGATTTCCTGAACAAGAGCGAGAAGGAAACTTTCAATAAGATCATCTACGGAGAAAGCCCGCTCGATGCCTTTGATACGTTCGTGGCACAATGGAAATCCTCCGGCGGAGATACGATTACGGATGAGATTAATGAATGGTACGATTCTGTGAAATAAACGAATAAGCAACATCGGGTTCAAGGCTGGCACCCGTTCCCCCTACAGGGGGAATCGGTGCTTTTCCTTGTCGGAGAGGCGGCATACCTAATGGAAAAATCGAATATTTTCAAAAAAATATTGGCCATTCTGGGATTGCTGCTCATTCCGTTCGTGGCGCTTTACACCTATTCCAACCAAGTCAGCGTTCAGGTCGTGCAGGAGGAGATCCAGCAAAATAACCGAAATAAGCTCTCTTTCCTCGTTCAGCAGATCGATGATGAATTCGACCAGTTCATGACCTCAGTTAACAACTTAGGCATAGAGCCGAGAGTGATTTCTTTTATTGAAATGGACCCGGAGTCAAGCGGCTACGATTCCTTCCAGCTGAAGCTGGAGCTCCAGGAGGAGCTTGAAAGACGCGGCAACACGGGCGGCTGGTCCCATTCGTATACGCTTTATGCACCTATGTCGGATCAGGTTGTGAGCACCCACGACTCAATAACGTTTAAGAAGCTGTTTCGAGATGAAATCGTGAACAAACCTGTTGATCCTTTCATTTGGAAATTTAACTCTATGGATAATTCCCGCGTACCCGACTCGTTCGTATTTCGGACGATAGAGCCTTTGTCGGCTTACGATCAAACGGATGAAGCGGACCTTATCGGTGAAATAAGAGTGGATGTCAAAAATATTGGGGATATGCTGACCTCATTCAAGTCGGACAGCTCAGGCGATCCGTTTCTGTATCATCCGGATTATTCTCCGATCGTGACGCGAACGGCAAACATGGACCGCATACATGAGCTTATTCCTTCAATTGAGGCAAGAAGTCAATTGAAAGAAGAGCAAGGCACGTTTATCACCTCGCTGCAGGACGCGCGTTACATGGTCAATTTTATTAAATCAGAAACTATCGGCTGGTATTTAATTGAATATGTGCCGCTCGAAAGCATCTTGTATCCGATCACATCGAGCAGAAACTGGTTTTGGCTGTCGATGAGCGTGATTGCCATCATAAGCGTGCTTGCTGCTTTCCTGCTTTATAAACATGTGCAGGTGCCGATACGGGAGCTTTTCTTAGCCGTCAAGCGCCTGCGGAAAGGGGATTATACGGTTCGCGTTGACAGCGGCAAAAGGGATGAATTCGGTTATTTATTCGACCAGTTCAACTTAATGAGCGAACAGATTGAAGACCTTATTGAACGCGTATACGAGGAGAAGCTGCGCTCTAGAGAAGCCACATTAAAGCAGCTTCAATCCCAGATCAATCCTCATTTTTTATACAATTGCTTGTTTTTTGTGAAAAATATGACGCGTCTTGGCGAGAAGGAGGCCGTTATGGCTATGGCGGTTAAGCTGGGCGAATATTACCGCTATACCACGCATGTGGACCAGCAGAATACGACGGTCAAGGATGAAATGAACCTGATTCGCAATTATTTATCCATCCAAAACATGCGCATGAATCGTATCCAATTCAAAATTGATATTCCGGAGACGATGGAGGAGATTGCACTGCCGCGGTTGCTGCTTCAGCCCATTGTTGAGAATGCCATTATTCATGGCATCGAGCAGAAGGAGAAGGCTGGAGAGATAAGCATTAAAGGCATGGCAGCGGCGAACGAATACGTCATTATGATCGATGATGACGGGATCGGCATGAACGACCATTCACTCACGGTGCTGAGGGAAACGATAAGCATGCCTGGTGAAGCAAGCGGTAGCTGCGGAATGAGGAACGTACATCAACGGCTTGTTCATAAGTACGGCAGCGGGTCGGGGCTTGAGCTTGAGCATTCTCCAGCGGGAGGCTTAAGGGTGATTGTGCGGTGGAAGGAGGGCGACGAACGTGCATGAGATATTGATCGTGGACGACGAGCGATCGGTTGTCGAAGGAGTTGCCGCGACGCTGCCTTGCGATGATCTGAAAATCGGCATGGTGCATAAGGCATTCTCTGTAACGGATGCACTCGCGATTATTAGGCAGCATCCTATCGATCTTGTGATTACGGATATTCGCATGCCGGGGATATCCGGATTGGAGCTAATGGATAGAGTGCATGAGCTTTCCTCATCCACGCAGTGTATTTTATTGACAGGGCATGCTGAATTCGAATACGCCAAACGTGCGATTACTGGCGGGGCATCCGACTATCTGCTGAAGCCGGTTGATGACGAAGATTTGATTCAAGCTGTCGGCAAAGCGCTTGGAACCGTTCGGAGAGAGTGGGAGGAGCTCGTATCCCGTGATAATACGATGAAAACGATGCGAGACAACTTGCCGCTGCTGCGTAGAGACTTATTAATGGAGCTGCTGCAGGGGCATTCGATTCCGGCTGAGGCTTTAACCGATAAGCTGTCACAGCTTCTGATTCCAATATCTGAGCATGACAGAGTTGCACTGCTGCTCATTCGACTGGAGGAGCCATTCGTTCATTACGGTTATAAAGACCGTACTCTCCTTGAATACGCCGTCAGCAACGTAGCGGAGGAAGTGCTGCGGGAGAGCTGCCAGGTTTGGACTGGCAAGGAAGCACATGGATATTTAGCTTTTGTAATAAAAAGAAATCATGCAAAGTCGCGTGAATGGACCAAGCCCGCCGTGAAGGAGCAATTTATGCGGCTTGGCGAGTTGATTCAGCGGCAAGTTGAAACCTATCTAAAGGGCACGGTCTCGGTCGTAATTGGCGAGGAGGGGGCATTTCCAGCCCACTTGGGTGCCTCGTATAGCGGTGCGCTGGCCGCGTTCCGCAAACATATCGCGCGAGGCAAGGGCTACTTGCTGTCATTAGGAGAGCATCAAGAGAAAGCAGCAGTGCAAACGCTCTCGCGGCTATATGAGCCCCCTACGCTTCCGGATTTGCTGGAAGCCGGACGTTGGGACGATTTTGAAAAAAAGCTTAGTCTTATCTTTGAGGAGCTTGAGACACAATTCGGTGACTCTGCTGAGCATGCCTTCGAAACGTTCTGCGCTGTGACAGGCGCATTGTCCTTTATTGCCCATAAGAGCGGATACGGATTATTCGAGTTTCTTGAATCGGGCGATCGGGCATCGTTGAACTTCGAGTCGTTCGAGACATTCGGACAGCTTCGGGATGGTCTATTCCGACTGGCAGCGATTATGCGTTCATCGCTTGAAAGAGAAGCAGCTGACGGGCATAGCAAGCTGATATACAAGGTACAGCGATTTATCGAGGAGCATCTGGACAGGGCGATCTCGCTGCAGATGATTGCAGAGCGTGTTCACTTGCATCCCGTCTATGTATCCCAAATGTATAAAGCAGTAACAGGGGAAAGCTTGACCGATTATATGCTTCGCATTCGAATGGAGAAATCGGCTCATTTGTTGAAGACTACGAATCTTAAAATCTACGAGATCGGAAATAAATTCAGCTATCAGAACGCGACCTATTTCATAAAGCAATTTAAAAAGCTGTACGGGATGACACCTCAGGACTACAGAGACCAGCATTCGGTCTAATCGAAGGAGGATGAATGAGATGGAAAACGGGGCTGCGATTCGTAACGGAACGGCATGGATGGACAATAGCGGAGAGCCGATAAGAGCGCACGGCGGTTGGATGCTGCAGGAAGCCGGTTATTTTTATTGGTTTGGCGAGGATCGAACGGACGGCAAGAAGGTGTCCTGTTACCGTTCGAGAGACTTATATCATTGGGAGAGCAGAGGCGCGGTGCTTACGCTTGCATCCAAGGCAAGCCCGGTGTATTACAGGACATCGCTTGCACTTGTTATGGTTGACCAGGAAGACAACGGCTTCGGGCAAGGCGCCGTCATTGAGCGGCCAAAGGTGCTTCGCAACGAGAGAACAGGCAAGTATGTCATGTGGATGCACTGGGAAAATGGCCGCAATTATAGCGATGCCCGCTGCGCGGTTGCGACGTGCGATACGATTGACGGCGAATATGTCTATCATGGGAGCTTTAACCCGATAGGCCATATGTCGAGGGATTGCACGGTATTTCAGGATAGCGACGGCAGCGCCTATTTTATTTCGGCTGCAAGGGATAATGCAGACCTGCTTGTTTACCGATTGTCGGACGATTATTTGAGCATCGAAGAGCATGTCAAAACATTATGGCCCGGGCAATATAGGGAAGCACCGGCTGTAATGAAGCGAAATGGGATCTATTTCCTCGTTACATCGGCTTGTACGGGATGGCTGCCGAATCAAGGCGCGTATGCCTATTCCGACAGCTTGACAGGCAGATGGTCGCAGCTTATTCCTTTCGGGGATACTACCACTTACGATACGCAGCCAGCTTTCATAGTGCCGCTGCAGTCGCAAGGAGAAACGAGCTATTTGTATGTGGGAGACCGCTGGGACCCGTCCCATTATCATCATTCTTCCTATGTATTTCTGCCAATAAGCTTTCCTTCGGATAAAGAGCTAAAGCTGGAATGGGCGGATCGGATAACGATTGACCTTACAACCGGACAGATTGAACCGCAATTGACTCCGAGCGGCTTGCACCGGATTAAAAGCTGCGGAACAGAGCGGTATGCAGCCGTGGAGATAGGAAATGGAGGGAACGCTAAGGTGGGTGGACATATCCTTTCGTACGCTTCGGAAGCGCAAAAATGGATGGTTGAGCCTGCTGAGGAAGAGGGATATATTCGAATCAGAAGCAGGACAGACGGCAGATGCCTTGCCGTAAAACGATTATCAGACGGTGGTTTGCTGCGCGATGAGCTGTTTGTACTAGAGGGAAGCGATGCCTCCGGTTGCAGCGAATGGTTGATGGATGATAGGAATGCCGAGAGCGGCGTTTTGATTCGCAACCGAACGACGGGTAAAGTGCTGAGCGCGGGTTTCGGTACGGAAGACCGCAGAAACGCGCATATTCATGTTACAGACGAGGTCGAGCATGACCCTCGCAAGGGACGCGATCCGCAGCGATTCGAGATTTTGAACGTTTATTAGAAAATAGGCTGAAATAGATTGCCGCCGTAGGAGAGCCGGGCACTGGCTTTTCTATGGCGGTATTTGTATGTAGAGGTCTTAACAAAATTCGATTATTTGTGATAAATAGAGTGGAAATCCGATTGCTTTGGATGATGTAAATCATTTATGTTAAGAGAGTAGAAAACGCCTGTGATTAAAGCATTGACGCGTTTGATTAGGAGGTTATTCGCTTGAAGGAAAAAAACGTCGGACCTATGGTAGCCATTCTGTCCATCGTCTTAGTTGCCATCATAACGGTGCTGTTCTTTTTGCCTGCTTATGACGGAGAAATCGGATTTGATGTTAAGCTGTTGCCGCTGCTGAATGCGATTTTCAATTGCTTCACCTTTGTTTCGCTAGTGGTTGCTTTGGTGTCCATTATGAAGAAGAACGTTAAGCTTCATCGTGCATTTATTGGTGCTGCTTTTACGTCAACTACGCTGTTTCTTGTCTCGTATGTGACGTATCATTATTTGACGGAATCAACGAAATATGGCGGGGAGGGCGCACTGCGCTCGATTTATTTCTTTATTCTGCTCACGCATATTTTGCTTGCGATCGTCGTTGTTCCGCTTGCGCTGCTGTCAGCTGTACGCGGCCTGCAGATGAAACTGGACAAGCATCGCAAAATCGCGAGATGGACGATGCCGATCTGGCTGTATGTTAGCTTTACGGGAGTGATCGTATATTTGATGATTTCTCCTTACTATTCATAATCCGATGAAAAGCCGACCTTGTGGTCGGCTTTTGGCGGTTTAATTGGAGTGAATCATGTATCAAAACTACAAATAAATCATTCGTTAATTTTTCTAGTGCACCTGATCGGCTTTCCCGCTCAGCTTGCGGCCGATCCACTGCTCGTACGCTTGGCCAACGCTGGACATATCGAGCGCGCCTAGGCCCATCGCATCACCTACTTGGAATAAGCTTTTGGAAGCTTCAAGCAGTGGCGTAGGCACGTTAAGGCTGTCCGACAGCACGGAAGAGAGCCGAAGATCCTTCAGCATGAGCTCAAGCGAAAATTGGACGTCGTAATTACCCTCTAGCAGCTTGGGCCCTTTCATCTCTGCTGCTCTGCTTGCCGCACCGCCGGATTGGACGAGCTCGACGAACGCATGGCCGTCAATGCCGCCGCTTGCTGCGATGGCCATCCCTTCCGCAAGTGCAACTACGTTAATGCCGACGATCGTATTATGCGCAAGCTTTGCAATTGACCCGCTGCCGTTTGGCCCCATCGGGATGACCTTGCGGCCCATAGCAAGCAATATTTCCTCCACCTCGCCAAGTCGATCCGCATTCCCGCCTACCATAAAAACGAGCGTTCCGTCCTCTGCCGCTGGTTTGCTGCCCGTGACAGGGGCATCAAGGAAAGCTGCGTTTTGCGCCTCTGCTTCAGCCGCGAGCTCCTTTGCCAGCATGGGTGATATCGTGCTGCTGTCAATGAGGGTGGTGCCGCTGCGAACGCCTTCGAAAATACCATGCTGACCAAAGTAAACCTCACGAATAGCGGAGTCGTTGCTAATCATCGTAATGACTACATCCACCGAGCCAGCGACTGCAGATGGCGAATCCAGCTCCGTTGCCCCCAGCGCCAGCAAGGAATCAGCCTTGCCAGCGGTTCTATTATAGACGGCTACCTCGAAGCCCTTGCGCAATAAGTTCGCAGCCATTCCGAGCCCCATAACGCCCAATCCGATAAATCCGACCTTTTTCATAAAGAATTCCTCCGCTCCATCTTGTTTTTTAATTGATTATACAGATTCTTCATCAATATTTCATTCTTTGTTGCTTGTTTTTATAAGGTAAATCCGATATTGTAGAGGCTAAGTTGAAAAGCATTATCAAGGCTTTGGTTCACAACATTTTAGGAGGTTTACACTTACATGAGCAAAACAGTTCAGTTTGACTACAGCAAAGCGCTGACTTTCATTGGCCAGCATGAGATCGATTATTTGACGGAATCCGTTCGTCTGGCGCATGAGCAATTACATAACGGGACAGGCACTGGCTCGGACTACTTGGGCTGGATCGACCTTCCTACTAACTATGATAAAGAAGAGTTTGCCCGCATTCAACAAGCTGCCGAGAAAATCAAATCGGATTCCGAGGTACTGATCGTGATCGGAATTGGCGGTTCCTACCTAGGCGCACGCGCAGCAATTGAAGCATTGTCCCACTCTTTCTATAATATTCTGCCGCAAGAACAGCGCAAAACGCCGCAGGTATTGTTCGCAGGAAACAATATAAGCTCGACTTACGTCACTCATCTTCTACAGCTCGTTGAAGGCCGCGACTGGTCGATCAACGTGATTTCCAAATCGGGAACAACGACTGAGCCGGCTATCGCATTCCGTGTATTCCGTGCTGCGCTTGAGAAGAAATACGGCAAAGAAGAAGCACGCAAACGCATCTATGCGACAACAGACAGCGAGAAAGGCGCATTGAAGAAGCTTTCTTCGGAAGAAGGCTACGAATCATTCATTATACCTGACGATGTAGGCGGCCGTTATTCGGTGCTTACGGCTGTAGGCTTGCTGCCAATCGCAGCTGCTGGCATTAACATTGAGGCAATCATGCAGGGCGCTGCCGATGCATCCAAAGAATACAGCAATCCTAATCTTGCTGAGAATGAAGCCTACCAATATGCGGCAGCCCGCAACGCGCTTTACCGCAAAGGCAAGGCAACGGAAATCCTCGTTAACTATGAGCCTTCCCTGCATTTCGTGTCGGAGTGGTGGAAACAGCTATTCGGCGAAAGCGAAGGCAAGGATTTCAAAGGCATTTTCCCGGCGGCAGTCGACTTTTCGACGGATTTGCACTCCATGGGCCAATTTATCCAAGAGGGCAACCGGAACATTTTCGAAACGGTTATTCAAGTCAGAGAAGTGGCTGAGCACATTTCAATCGAGCATGACGATGCGGATCTGGACGGTCTGAACTTCCTAACGGGAAAAACAATGGACTTCGTTAACAAAAAGGCGTTCGAGGGCACGCTCCTAGCGCATACGGATGGCCAGGTGCCGAACTTCATCGTGAACATTGCCGACATGACGCCATACACGTTCGGATACCTTGTTTATTTCTTCGAGAAAGCTTGCGGAATCAGCGGTTACCTGCTTGGCGTCAACCCATTCGACCAACCGGGTGTAGAAGCGTACAAAAAGAATATGTTCGCGTTGCTTGGCAAACCGGGCTTCGAGAAAGAAAAAGCCGAATTGGAAGCAAGGCTGTAGGAGGCCGCTCCCATCGGCATGCGGGAGTCATCGCTTATGCTGGAGAAATTTAGGACGGTCAGGCAGCAGGCTAACGCCGAGAACGTCATTAAGAAATCCCGTTTCATCGGGCATGCGAAGCCGGTCGAGACGGAAGAGGAAGCCGTTGCCTTCATTAATGAAATCAAACAGCTGCATAAGCAGGCGACGCATAATTGCTCGGCTTATCTGATAGGCGAGCGCGATCAGTTCCAGAAGGCATCCGATGACGGAGAGCCAAGCGGAACGGCGGGTAAACCGATTCTTGAGGTCATCAAGCACAAGGGGCTCAAAAATGTCGCCGTCGTCGTAACCCGTTATTTCGGCGGCATTATGCTCGGGGCAGGCGGTCTCGTGCGTGCCTATACGGACGGCGCGGTTGCCGGTATCGAAGCGGCTGACGAGATCGTCAACGTGCTTCATCGAGAAGTTTTTGTCGACGTGGACTATACGTGGTATGGAAAGCTGGAAAATGAGCTGCACAGCAAGGGCACGCGCGTTGGCGGGACGGATTTCACGGATCGGGTTATCGTCCGCTGTCTGCCTGAGAAGCCTGATGCAGAAGCATTTGTAGCTTGGATTACGGATCTCACCCAAGGGCAAGCGATTATTTCCGAAGGTGAAAACGTATATTATATTGAAGGCGAATAAACGGAGGAGGAGCATCAGCATCAGCTGGTCTCCTTTTTTTTGCATACTGGTCAAGACGAAATGAAAAAGCTATAAAAAAATGCTATGAAAGCGATTAGAATTTCTAAATTTTTGATTGACTTAATCCCAGTATGGATGCTACATTATTAATACCTAGTAATATAATAGGAATTATGTTTTTACTTGTTTTGCTACACCTACGGCACGAGCCGATGGTCTGGAGGTTAAGTCACAGTGAATGCTTTGTTTCGCGGGAAAGGATGGAGCTTCGGCTTTCGGAGCGCCATTATGCTTTACTTTATTATTCTAATCGTATTACCTATCCTTGGTATTTACACGCAATCCTTTTCGCTTGGATGGACCCCTTTTTGGGAAAGCATTTCCGATCCGCTCGCTTGGAAAGCTGTGCTGCTGACCGTGAAATTAGCCGTTATCGCAACGCTGCTTAATGTGTTTCTAGGCACCATGATCGGCTGGGTTCTCATTCGTTACCGATTTCCGGGACGACGCTTTCTTAATAGCTTGGTTGATCTGCCGTTTGCATTGCCGACTGCGGTTGGCGGGCTTATGATTTTGCTGCTACTGGGGCCTAACAGCTTCGTAGGAGGTTTGGCAGAGAAAATCGGCATCGAGATCGTGTTCCACGAGCCGGCGATTATCGTAGCGATGCTGTTTGTAACGTTTCCTTTCGTTATCCGTGCCATTCAGCCACTGCTGGAGGAAATGGACAAATCGGAAGAAGAAGCAGCTTATACGCTAGGCGCTACCCGGGCAAAGACATTTTTTAGCGTAATCTTTCCTACGATGCTGCCAGGTATTCTGAGCGGAGCGATGCTCGCCTTCTCTCGCGGTATTGCGGAGTTTGGCGCAGTTGTACTCGTTGCAGGCAATATTCCGGGTAAGACGCTTATCGCATCCGTTTATATTTTTGGAGAAATAGAAAGCAGTAATCCACAGGGCGCAGCCGCCGTATCGGTTATGCTCCTTACGTTATCCTTTCTTATTCTATGGACGGTCAACCTCATTCAAGGCAGGAGGGGCGGCCAATGATGAGAAGGCTATGGATTACGTTAACTTATATCGTATTTGGCTTATTGCTCATTGCCCCGCTTATCAAAATCTTCACAGGCTCATGGGCAGAAGGCTGGAATGGTTTTATTGAAGGCATTACGAGGCCGCAGTCGCTGCATGCGCTGATGATGACCGGGATAATCGTTGTTGTGGTTACCGTATTGAATACGGTATTCGGAATCATGCTGGCCATGTATCTCGTTCGGGCGGAGTGGATAGGACGACGCATCAAGCGCCTGCTTAACAGCTTGGTCGACTTGCCTTTCGCCGTTTCGCCGGTTATCGGCGGTCTGATGATCGTTCTAATGCTGGGTCCAAACACGATTATCGGCACAATGTTTGAGGATGCAGGCATCAAAATCGTTTATGCGCTGCCGGGCATGATTCTGGCTACCTTGTTCGTGACATTCCCGCTCATGGTGCGCGAGGTGATGCCCGTGCTGCAGGAGATCGGCGCGCAGCAGGAGGAAGCGGCATCTACGCTAGGTGCGTACTCCTGGTATACATTCTGGAAGGTGACATGGCCATCGATCCGATGGGGCGTCATCTACGGCGTTGTATTAACGGTAGCGCGCTCGCTTGGGGAATTTGGCGCGGTGCTCGTCGTATCGGGCAACATTATGAATAAAACACAAACGGCTACAACGCTTGTTTATCAGGATGTGGAAAATTTCAACGTGGTTGCCGCCAACGGCGTGGCGCTCGTGCTTGCGGCTTTTTCCGTAGGATTGCTGCTGCTGATGGAATGGGCGAAAAAACGAAAGGAAGTGCATTAAGCCATGCATATTGAAGTACGGAACCTGAACAAAAACTTTGGCGACTTTCATGCCGTTAAGGACGTTAGCTTTGAAATCGAAAAAGGTCATCTGATCGGCTTGCTCGGACCGAGCGGCGGCGGCAAAACGTCCATACTTCGTATGCTGGCGGGGCTTGAGTCCCCTTCCTCCGGCGATATCATTTTCCATGGCAAACGCGTAAACGACCTGCCTCCGCAGGAGCGGGGCATTGGCTTCGTATTCCAAAACTATGCGCTGTTCAAACATATGACGGTATACGACAACATCGCATTCGGATTAAAGGTGAAGAAGCAGTCGAAAGAACAGATTAGAGAACGCGTCATGTATTTGGTTGAGCTTACCGGTCTTAAGGGCTTCGAGCACCGGTATGCCCATCAGCTCTCCGGGGGACAACGGCAGCGCGTAGCATTTGCAAGAGCGCTTGCTCCCGAACCGCAGCTGCTGCTGCTCGATGAGCCATTCGCTGCGATTGATGCCAAGATTCGAACCGAGCTTCGCACTTGGCTGAAGGAAATGATCGAGCGCGTGGGCATCACCTCTATTTTCGTAACGCATGACCAAGAGGAAGCGATTGAGGTAGCGGATGAAATCATGATTATAAGCAAGGGCAAGCTGGAGCAAAAGGGAAGTCCTTGGGATATTTACAAAAATCCAGAAACGCCGTTTGTCGCGAGCTTTATCGGCGAATCCACGATCGTAGACAATATTTCGCAGCTTAAGGGCTTTGAGGATGCGGCGAGCCGTCCCGGCACGAAGGCGCTCATCCGTCCCGAGTATATTGAAATCGGCAAGCCGGGGGAAATTAGGCTGGCTTCCGCAACGCTTCCAGGAAAAGTGAAGCATCTGCATTTCCGAGGCAGCGAGTGGATGGTGGAGCTGCTTATTGGCGATACGAAGCTTATTACGTACCGTTCACTAGAGAAGGAAGTGCTTCATCCAGGCGATGATGTGAGCGTGCTTGTGCACCGTGCCTATCTATTCAACGACAATGAAAGCTGGATTGCAGAGAATACATTAAAGGTTGACCCGATGCCTATTCATATCTAACCAATAAGCGACGTAGAAAGAGTTGTATGCGAACATGAAAATCAACCTGGTAACAAGTCGGCGCATATTCGTGCTGCTTCTTGTCTCTGCACTGCTGCTGCTCGCAGCAGGCTGTGGCAAGGATGAGCAGACGGATGGCAATGCGGCCGGGTCTACCGTACAGGACGGCGATGTAACACTTGTAATCGGTGCATATTCAGTAGTTAAGGATGCTTTTGCCGAGCTGCTGCCTGCTTTCAGAGCCTACTGGTTCGAAGAAACAGGCCAGAAGGTCGCATTTCAGGAGTCCTACGAAGCTTCAGGTACACAGGCTCGCGCGATTGCCGGAGGTTTTGAGGCGGATGTCGCAATTCTAGCGATGGAAGGCGATTTGGACAAAATCGCAGATGCTGGGTTTATTTCGCATGATTGGAGAGCTTCTGAGAGCGGCGGCATGATTACGAATTCAATCGTCGTGCTCGGAACTCGCAGCGGCAATCCGCTTGGGATAAAGGATTGGGACGATTTGACGCGGAAGGGCGTTAAGGTGCTTTATCCCAATCCCAAAACCTCGGGCGGAGCGCAGTGGGACATTAATGCGATATACGGCGCCGGACTGATGCAGTCGGAAGCAAAGAACGGAACTAAGGACGAGGCGTACGCCAAAAGCTTCCTGAAATCGGTTCATGCGAACGTAGAGTCTCTCGATAAAAGCGGGCGCGCCTCCATGGCTGCCTTTGAATATGGAGTCGGCGATGTCATTGTGACCTATGAGAACGAGCTGCTTGCACGTATTAAAAAAGGCGTTGATTACGATATTGTCGTGCCGAAGAGCACGATTCTTATCGAGAATCCGGCAGCGATCGTAGATAAGAATGCGGATAAACATGGTACTCGCAAGGTTGCCGAAGCATTTATTGCTTATTTGCACACCGAAGAGGCTCAGCGGATATTTGTCGAGAATGGCTTCCGCGCGGTGGACGAGAAGATTGCGGCAGAAACGAAGGATCGTTACACGGAACCGGAAGGGCTGTTTGATATTTCGTATTTGGGCGGATGGCCTGAGGTTAGAAAAAATTTATATTCGAAAAAAGGGATTTGGTATCAGGTGCTGGCTGATTTATAATGATGCGTCACTATACGAAAGCTCCTCGGGCCATGGCCCGAGGAGCTTTCTGCATAACAGCGGAATGAAAACAGTTTATCGTGCTGCGGATACTGCTTTTCCAGGTTTACAGCTCTAACCCAAAGACGGTTCGTCGTTGTGCCGGCCGAGGTTATGTCGGAGACATCGTTGCCGTCTTTTATCTTGGCGAATACGAGCGCCTGCTTGTCGAACAGCAGATTCTCATGAATGACGATAGATTACCATATTGTAAGGTTTTGTTCAAATATAGGAAAGTATAGGATTTCGCCATCCTTTCTCTATATTTCTCGGTATGAAACRCGCTGCGCCGCCAAAGGACGTCGACAGCCGTTTCACCTTGAAATATAGGAAAGTATAGGATTTCGCCATCCTTTCTCTATATTTCTCGGTATGAAACGCGCTGCGCCGCCAAAGGACGTCGACAGCCGTTTCACCTTGGTGAAAACAGAATACCCATGCTAAAATATAAAGAAGCTATCTATTTAGTAGAAGGAGTATGAATCGAATATGAACCCTATAGACAAGCAGAAGCTGCAAGCGGCATTTGCATTATTTCAAGCTCAAGACGTCTATTTGCATAGCGAAGCGACATCATTCGTATTTGTTCGGAATTTCAAAGTGAGGCTGGAAGAGGCCATGATTGCAGGCGATGGCCCTTATCGGGTAGCTCTGCGCTTCGATCAAGCAGGCTGGCTGCGAGCCGTGAGCCTTACCCATTACGAGCTAGCGGCTGACGGAAAGCTTCTGTTAGCCGGATATGACGAAAGAGGCAGAATGAATGTCGCTTTGCAGCTTGGAAAGGAGCCGTTTCCGGAAT
Organism: Paenibacillus sp. 2TAB23; assembly: GCF_052115165.1. Taxonomy (NCBI): domain Bacteria; kingdom Bacillati; phylum Bacillota; class Bacilli; order Caryophanales; family Paenibacillaceae; genus Paenibacillus; species Paenibacillus sp. 2TAB23. Next base: position 443,345 of record NZ_JBFRGD010000001.1, on the reverse strand, counting down.
GAGCAGAACAACCGAAGCAGCAAAACGTAAAATCCTTGCCGTATTCGCTCATCCAGATGATGAGTCGTTTATATGCGGAGGTACACTGGCGAAGTATGCGGATCTGGGAGCCGAGATCACGCTCGTAAGCGCTACTCGCGGTGAAATGGGGCGGCGTATGGGAAACCCGCCTTATGTCAATCGGGAAACGATGCCGGATATTCGCGAGAACGAGCTGAGGAAGGCTTGCGAAGAACTAGGGATTCAACAACTGATCTTTTTGGATATACGTGACAAAATGGTCGAGTTTTACGATTCGGAGCGCTTGACTGCGCGGATTGGCGAGCTTATGGACGCTAATAAACCGGATGTCGTTCTGACTTTTCATGAAACATTGGGCGGCCATCCCGACCATTGCGCGATCGGGAAAGCAACGTCCGAGGCATTCCGCCGAACTCAGCAGAAGGGGTCACTTTTTTACATCAGCTTCGGCGATGCGATGAAAACACCGGAGCTATTCGGCTATACGAAGCAGGATATCATTCGAATCGATGTCCGAGAGAATTTGCCGGCCAAGCTTGCCGCTTTCAGGGCGCATCGCTGCCAGACGGAGATCGATGAGTGGGTTTGGCTGCCTGATCGCGATGCGCTTGCAAGGCTCGGCGCGTATGAATACTTCATAGCAGGCAATCGAAGCCATGAGCCGCTTGTCTCAGGCGATTTATTCCAAGCGCAGCAAGGTCGTTAACGGATTAACGCTGCTCGTTCAAAGCACTCGTTGCGAGTGTATGCAGCACGGTATTGTCCATAGGCGGGTTATGCAGGCCAGCCCGCACATCGCGGTAATAGCGCTCAAGCGGCAGGCTCCTGGATAAGCTTGATCCGCCTACGATTCGCATGGCGATATCCACTACCTTAATCGCATGATTGGTAGCTACATATTTGGCTACGCCTAGCTCTGGCCTCAGATGGGGACGATTTGCCGGTTCACGATCCCAGCGCCCAGCTGCTTCGTAGAGTAGAGAACGAGCCGTCCGCAGCTCGACTTCCATCTGCCCGATCGATTGCTGGACGGTCGGAAGCTCTGCTATGGGACCTTGCAGGTGGTTAGGCCGATAGGATTGCGCGAAGGAAATTGCAAAATCCCGCGCGGCAAGCGCAATGCCAATGTAGCAAGCCGGAATATGCAGGAGCCAGCCGCCTCCGTCATCTACCCCTTTGCCTGTAAGTCGATGCTCGTCCGCGGCGAAAACTTCGCTTAACACGACGTCATGGCTGCCTGTGCCGCGCATGCCAAGCGTATCCCAGGTTTCATGAACGGTTACGTTTTCGTTCCTGAAAACAAGAAAATCAGCTGCCGTTTCCTCCTCGGGTATATAGGCCGTTACGACGAAGCGATCAAGTATCGGCGAAAGTGTACTGAACGTTTTGCGTCCGGAGATGAGCCAGCCTCCTTCCGCTTGGATGGCCGTCGTTTCGGGCTTGCCGCCGCGGCTTGGGCTTCCAGATCCTGCTTCGCTGGCGAACGTATTGATCATGGCGCCTTTCGAGACGACGTCTCGGCAGAGCTCTGCGAATAGCGGCTCTGGCCATTTCCGTGTTGTTCGGAGATGGAGCATCTGGCCCAGATGCCAGCCAACGGCGAGTGCCGTAGATCCATCGCCGTAGGCGAGTCGCTCTTGCTGCGTGACGAGCTCGTGCAGTGATAGTTCGCCACCGCCATACTCGGCAGGAACCGTGAGCTTCAAATATCCGGCCTCCAGCAGGTCGGCGAAATTGTCATGTGGGAAGCTGCCTGCCTTGTCATGTTTATCCGCTCTTGCGGCAAAACGTGCAGCAAGCTCAGCCGTTTTATCGGCCAGATGCTGTTCTTCTGCGCTGCGTATGTATTGGTCGATTAATCGTCCCATCTATATGCACTCCTTATATTTTCGATAAATGCTTATTGTATAGGAATAGACGATAGTGTGCGGATAGAAATAATAGTACCATAGCTCCGGAGGTTAAAGGTAATCGACGTTTGGAAAGACAGCATGATTCTATGACATAGGGGAGAAAAGCCGTGAGAAGCCTAGCAAGCTATTATTTTCTGCTATATCTGGCCGTGTCGGTCGTAATGCCTTATACGAGTCTTTTTTTCAGCGAAAAAGGATTTAGCAATACAGTCGTGGGGCTTATCTTATCGTTATGGGCGCTGATTAGCGTAGTATCGCAGCCGATCATGGGCATGCTTAACGATCGGCTCAGCAATCCGCGGCAAATTCTGCTCGTGTCAGCGATTGCGGCACCGCTTATTGGAATTGGCTTTCTCTACTTTGATAGTCTCGGTGCCATTATCGTCATCTCTGTTTTTTTCGTATGGTTCCAATCCTCGATGGGACCGCTTAGCGATTCCATAGCGGTCGATATCGGGAATAGAGAAGGTTTTTCATTCGGCAGCGTGCGGCTTTGGGGTGCGCTCAGCTATGCGATTGGCGCCTTTGTGACAGGCTTCTTATATGAACGATACGGCTACGAGCATATCTTCTGGTACTATCTCGGAGTGAATGCCGTGCTGACGCTATTCATATTCCTGCTGCCCAAAGCGAAGCCTGTCTTCAAAAAAGCAACCATTATCGAACAAATTAGCGAGGTAAGCCGAAACAAGCCTTTTCTCATATTTGTCGGAATCAGCATGCTGGCTTTTATGTCCGTATCGATAAATTTCTCGTTTCTTCCGATTTATTTCAAGGAGCTTGGATTTGATAAAAGCTTGCTCGGCAGTGCTTTTGCGGTAGCGGCTATTATCGAGGTTCCGATGTTCTGGGTTTCGGCGAGACTCAGCAGAAAAATAGGGCATTACCAGGTGCTATGCATTGCCGCAGCCATCTATGCGCTCAAATACTTGATGCTGTTTGCATTTGCGGATGTTTATTTAACGCTCGTATTGCAGCTGCTGGACGGTATAGCGTTTGCCTTTGTGGCAGGGACGGCAGTCGAAGTGGTGGAGAGCTATTCCAGCGAGCGAACAAGAGCAACGCTGCAAACCGTATTTGCGGCGATTACATGGGGATTAGGCGGTATTGTCGGCAATGCAGCCGGGGGAGTAATGGTGGATCATCTTGGCGTCCAGTCCTTGTATCTCATTCTTGGCATATTCTGCGCGACAGCCTCCATTCTCTATGCCGTAACGAGAAAATTTGCGCAAGAGAGCAAGGTTGAAATATAGCGGACATATTTTTCAAGTGAATGGGTTTCTCAAAAGGATGAAACAGTATCGGCCAATCCTCCAAAAAGCAAAAAATAACCTTCGACGCCACGTTAGTGAAGTGCTCCCATCATAGTAGACAGTAGAAAAAACAAAAATTCTACTTCTAACTTGATGGGAGCATATCATTAGAGTGGAGCTGAAGGTTATTTTTTATCCCATAGTTCGTACAACGTAGAGGCTGAAATTTTCAAGCGCTGCTTTTGAAACAGCTCATGATGATGCTTTTAGAACATGGGGAAGACGTACCGTACAAGGAAGTATAACGCCCCAAAAAATATAATGATGTAAGCTGCGTATTTAATAAACGTGGACGCGACCAAGCTGGAATCGGATTTTTTCTCAACATGACGTTCTTCAATTTCCACATTGCGATGTCCCGTTGCCATTTGAACCACTCCTTTAGTGATTTGGATAGTCTCAAATACCCACATGAATCGATTGTGAATCAGCAAGATTAGTCAGAATTCGATCATTTCTTGGGAAATAATCGAAAACCAGCTTTTTAGAAAAAAGGTTCTCATCGGTGTATGGCTGCATATAGTAGTTAACGAAGCCCTATTGCTGCAAGTTCGCACGTAGCTTTGCAAAATCATAGAATTGGGCGGCAGGAGGCCAATAAGTTGATTGAGGATTGGAATCAGTTGAGCAGGAGAGGCGAAGCAAATGTGATAAACGGCGAAGTATACTATGAAATTGAGCAGACGATCGAGGAGCTTGAAACCTATTTGGAAGCGAACCCGGAGGATGAAATTGCATGGGTGCAGTACAAGCAATTTCTGAACAAGCGGGCCAATTACAATCTGCTGCTGGCGGAGGCATATGGGGAGTTTACTCATCTGATGATGCAGGCGTAATCCAATAGATCAAAGATGACGACTTTAAGGACAGGCTTCGCAGCTTGATGCTTCGAAGTGGACCTATATGCGGCAGAAGAATGTTTATACTTGTTTGAAATGGTCTAAGAAATGCTAGAGAGCAGGCTGCTGCGCTCTGGCATTTTTTTATGAGCGGGTTGCATAGTGGACACACATGCGCTGAAAAATGGTGCAGCCTGCGAATAGTGTAAAAAGAAGAATAGTATCAACATGGGGGAAACAGCATGAAAAAGAAATCTGGATTATCAAAGAAAAGAAAAACAATAAAAATGTTAATGATTTTGGCTGCAGCGGTCCTGCTCATTATGATGCTGGGCGGCTGGACGACCTTTCGGCTAATGATTGACGCACAGGACATCAAGCGGCTCGATGTGCCGCTGCCGGCTGCGACGGTCGTATATGACAAGGATGGTAAAGAAGCAACACGCATTGCATTCAACAAAATAGAAGAAATGAATTATTCGGATATTCCAAAACATATGGTCGATGCCGTTGTGGCGGTTGAGGACAAGCGGTTTTTCAAGCATGACGGCATGGATGTGCGCGCCATTAGCCGAGCTGTCGTGACCAACTTTACATCGGGCGGAACCGTTCAAGGCGGAAGCACGATTACGCAGCAGCTAGCCAAAAATGTCTTCTTGTCGCAGGAGCGGACGTGGTCGAGGAAGTGGAACGAGCTGCTGCTGGCGCAAAAAATTGAGGAGCATTACAGCAAGCAGCAGATTATGGAGATGTATCTGAACCAAATTTATTATGGGGAAGGCGCATGGGGAATTAATCGGGCTGCTAGCACGTATTTCGGCAAGGAGGCCGAGCAGTTGACCGTAGCAGAGGCAGCCTTGCTGGCGGGATTAATTAAAGCTCCATCCGCACTAACCCCCTATAAGCATAAAGAGAAGGCACTGGAGAGGCGAAATGTTGTGCTTCAGCTTATGAAGGAGCAGGGACTGATTACCGAAGCGATTTACAGAAGCGCCTTGGAAGAGCCGATTGTCCTATTGAGCGCGAAGCCTAACCGGGTCGATGACATCCATTATCCATATTATGTCGATCAAATTATCCGTGAAGCAATGGCTGAGTATGGCCTATCAGAGAATGAGGTGCTTCAGGGCGGTCTGCGCATTTATACGGAATTGAATACGGACATGCAGCAAGCAGCGGAGCAGGTATATGCGAAGAATTCACTATTTCCCGAGAGCGCGAAGGATCAGCTTATCCAAAGCGGCACTGTCCTTGTAGATCCGCGAAACGGCGGCATTCGCGCGCTTGTTGGCGGGAGAGGCGAGCAGCCCTTCCGAGGCTTTAACAGAGCCACGCAGTTGAAGCGTCAGCCAGGCTCTACGATTAAGCCGGCAGTCGTCTATACGCCTGCATTGGAGCTTGGATATATGCCTGCGGATGAGCTGGTAGACGAACCAGTCAACATAAACGGTTATGAGCCTCAGAATGCAGACGGTTCCTTTCACGGAAAGGTATCATTGTACGAAGCGCTTATTCATTCCTACAATATTCCAGCCGTGAAGCTATTGAATGAAATGGGAATTCAAAAAGGAATGGATGCTGCTGACAGATTCGGCATTCCATTGTCAAAGGAAGATCAATCATTGGGACTTGCGCTTGGCGGTCTTCACGAAGGCGTGGCACCGGTCCATATGGCTGAGGCATTCGGTGTGTTTGCCAATGACGGCGTAAGGATCAACGCGCATGCGATAACTCGTATCGAATCCGCAGAGGGCGAGGTATTAGGTTTATTCGAGCAGGATAAGCGCAGCTCGAAGGTGACAGAGCCAGCCGTTGCCCGCATGATGACTGCCATGCTGCAGGGCGTTATTGGGGAGGGAACGGGGACTTCGGCAGCTTTAGAAGGTCGCGTGCTTGCAGGCAAATCCGGAACGACGCAAATGCCGGGGACTGAAGGCTACGGCGCGAAGGATAACTGGTTTGTAGGCTATACGCCTCAGCTGGTTGGGGCGGTGTGGCTAGGTTACGATCAGACCGACAGCAGCCATTATTTGTCCACAAGCTCTAAAGCGGCAGCATCCGTATTCCAAGCGTTGTTTACAGCAGCTTTGAAGAATGAGCCGGTACTTTCTTTCCCGGACACTCCTGAGCTTATATTGAATAAGAAGAAAGAAAGCAATAAGGATAAAGACAACGATAAGGCTGAGGACAAAAAAAAGAACGAAAAGGAAAAGCGTGAAAAAGAAAAAAAAAATGAGAAGTCAAAAAAAGAACGTGAAAGAGAAGAGAAGAAGGACCGAAAAAGTAGGGAGAACAAAGAGAGAGACAGGGATGGCGAACAGAAGGATAGGGATAGGGATAGGGGCAGGGATTAAGACTAGGAAAACGACTAAATAGACAAAGGTTTAACGTCATAGTTCTATAGATAGAGAAGAACGGTCTCCCCGAGCGCAGCTTAACGGGAGACCGTTCTTTTGGCTTGAGCGGTTTTTCCTAGATCCCTGCCGGCTATTTTCCTTTGGCTACAAAAAAACCGATCAGGATAATAGCAAGCCCTGTCCATGTTCGCCACGAAGGCGTTTCCCTCATAAAGATGAAGCCCATAAGCAGTGATACAAACAGCTCAATTCCTTTGGAGGCAAGCAACACGTAGCCTAAGCTACCTATCGCCTTATACCCCCATTTAATGCCATAGCCAATACATAGATTAGCGATGAGAAACAACGGTAAAGCCAGCAGTTGAAATTTGAGGGTTGTCCAGAAATGGGGATCAATGTGCTTGTTCTGATACGAATATACCGCATTGACGACAAGCAATCCCGTAAGCAGCAGAGCTGAGCTGTAGATGTAATGCAAGAAGGGCCTCCAACCGTTTTTGTCTTATGTAAATAATGTTTCCACACAGCAACATATTTATGAATGAGCAAAAAAAACAAAACGGATTTATGTCGAATGGTGACGAACAAAAACAAGGGAAGAAGGCTTCGTAGTTAAAAAGAACCATTTTTATCCAGATGGTTGTATTGATAATGATAATCATTTACGATATCAAATGAAGTAAATGCCGCAGCACACAAACGTTCGAACAGGGAGGTAATTTTATCGTTAACACGTCGCAAACGAGTGATGAGGCGAAGGGAAAGACTCGCAAGCTATCGATACATGATCAAGCTCATTCCGATGCGAAGCGATTCGCCGAAGAAGCTACTATAACGAATGTTCTCAACTGTTATTTGCGTGAGACGGGTATTGATCATTGCATCGGGCCTCTCCTTTCTGTTGAGCTTCCTGTAAAAAGGAATCGATTCGATTCGATCCATTATTTGCACATTCATCTGTGCCGCCAGCAAGTTGATGTGTATGCCGCAGTCCAATACGTATCCGCTACCGGAGTGCATCGATACGAGTTTCCTCTGTTCTACCGCAACTCTCCGCAAGGGACGATGCTAGAGGCTGATTATTTGACGTTAACGGCATTACTGGTGAAGGAGCTATCCATCATTTATGAGAATGGCCAATTCGCCGGGGAATTCGTTTATCGGGTTATCCAGAGCTGCCATCATATTCAGTCATTCATCGAAGCGAGGTTAGACGATTGCGATAGCCTTTACGGAACATTGTTCACTTTCATCGACGCGGAGCAATCATTGATTTTTGGCCATTCAATGCATCCGACTCCCAAAAGCAGGCAAGGCATTCCCGATACAAGAAAAATAGATTATTCCCCTGAGCTGAAGGGAAAGCTGCGCATGCATTATTTTGCGGCTAGAACCCAGATCGTCAAGGAAGGCTCTTGTTTAGAGCAATCAGCAACGGTTTGGATCAAAAAGCATCTATCCGAGCAGGAACAATTGAAGTCCCATCCGATTCAAAACTATGTCCGCTCTAACGAGTGGTCAATCCTCCCCGTGCATCCCTTGCAAGCAGAACATATGCTGAGCGCGCCGGAGGTTCATGGCTGGCTGGATTCCGGCATGCTGCTCAATCTAGGGCAGCTGGGCGAGGAATATTATGCTACCTCTTCCATACGCACGCTCTATCATGCGAGAGCCCCATTCATGATAAAGGTATCTGCCCCCATAAAAGTAACGAATTCGCTTCGGATCAACAAAACAAGGGAGCTTGGCTGCGGCGGGGAAGTCATGAGGCTCTTTGGCACCGCGGTTGGTGATGTGAGCAGGCATTATCCTGGCTTTACCATCGTTCATGATCCTGCATTCATTACGCTTCAGTCACAATTGAAAGCTGAATCCGGCTTTGAGGTCGTGCTTCGCATGAACCCATTCATGAATAAGCAAGCGGAGCAAGTCACGTTAATCGCGGCGCTTGTGCAGCAGGCCATGCCTGGCAGCAGATCACGATTGGCGAACATCATTGAAGCAATCGCACTGCGTGAAGGAAGATCGGCTGCCGAAGTAAGCAAGGACTGGTTCAAACGCTATTTGAAGCTCTCCCTTTGCCCAATGCTGTGGCTATACATGAAATACGGAGTGGCGCTAGAAGCTCATCAGCAGAATAGCGTGATTCGGCTAGAGGAAGGCTACCCGGCTCATTATTATTACCGCGATAATCAAGGCTATTATTTCTGCGAATCGATGAGGGCGGTGCTGCAGCAGGCTTTACCGGGTATTGGGGATGCGACAGGCAATTTCTATGAAGATCAAGTCGTCGATGAGCGATTTTGCTATTACGTCATCATAAATCATATGTTTGGCTTGATACAGGGCTTTGGCTCAGAAGGCTTAATCGCGGAAAGCGAGCTTCTGATGGAGCTAGTCACTGTGCTTGTTGCCCATCTTCCGCTCAGCCGTGACGGCTCCGCTTTGCTTGAGATGCTGCTGGAGAATGATAAGCTGCCCTGCAAAGCGAATCTGCTGACTCGCTTCCATGACGTGGATGAGCTTGCGGGAAGCCATGAGACCCCGGCTATCTATGTTCAAATAGATAATCCCGTCTATCGTACCGTTCAGGACTCAAGCCTGGAAGCCTCACGAAAGCTGACAGCTGCGTTATGATCCAATAGGCAAGCAAAAGGAGGGAGCAACATTGCTTCGGCAGGCGCATCAGGTTAGCGAGGCAATCGCTTCGCCTATTTACAAACAGGTTACGGAAAGAATCGTTAGGCAGCTGTTGGAATCGCTGCTCTACGAACAGATTGTTATGCCTCGTCAGGAAAAAAACGGGGAAAAGCTCGTCTTTAGGATGGATGGCAAGGATGCATTCGGGCAAATGGTGACCTACAGCTGCTCAGGCAGAAGGGCCTATACGTTCGGGAGAATTAAACTTGAACGAGATTCTGTCATTCGGACAGTGAACAATGCTGTATATCAGGATTTGCAGCCAGGACAGGTGCTGTTCGAGCTTCTAGCAGGCAATGGAGAAGGAAACGGCAGCGGCAATCTTAGGGCGATGGCTGAGGAGCTCGAACAAACGCGGCTCAAGGACGTTCTCGCGCAATATGAGCGAGCGATGCGCTTCTTACCGTTAAAAGGTTTATCTTTTGATGAGCTGGAGAGGGAAGTGATGGACGGACATCCATACCATCCATGCTACAAGTCAAGGATGGGCTTTCATTATGAGGACAATTATGCTTACGGCCCGGAGTACAAGCAAGAGCTTCGCCCCTTGTGGGTGGCTATCGACAAAAAGATCGCTAAATCAGCGATCATAGGCGGGGCGAGCTTTGAGCAATTGCTTGTTGAAGAGCTGGGCGAAGAGCAAATGGCTGCGTTCCGCGATCGGCTGGTGCAGGCTGGCTGCGATCCGCTGCGATACATATGGCTGCCTGTGCACCCCTGGCAATGGAGAAACAAAATTGTCCCCGCTTTCATAAATGAACTGCATGATAAGCAAATTGTCCTCTTGGGCAGCGGCACGGACGCTTATCTGGCTCAGCAGTCGATACGAACGCTATCCAATGCATCCCATCCCCAAAAGGCCAGCGTGAAGCTTTCCTTGCATATCCGAAACACGTCATCCGTTCGCTCGCTTACTCCTCATTCAGTCGTCAGCGCGCCAGCTGTTTCAGAATGGTTGAGCAGAATCGCCCAGGCAGACAGCTATTTCAATAACGAGGCACGCGTCATTATTTTGAAGGAATTCGCCGGTGTGACCTTTCAAGCTGACGCAGAGGCGGAATGCAGCGATCCACGGGAGATTGAGCGTTACGGAGCACTGGGAACGATTTGGCGAGAGAGCGTGCATAGGTATTTGGCAGCCGATGAGCAAGCAGTTCCATTCCACGCCTTGTATGCGCTTGAATCTGACGGGACGCCGTTTATCGATCCGTGGATACAGCGAATCGGCATTACGGTATGGCTGGAGAAGCTGCTTGAAGTCGCGATGCTGCCTGTCGTTCATTTGCTCGTTATGCACGGAATAGCTCTAGAATCACATGCGCAGAACATGATTCTTGTGCATCAAAACGGCTTGCCGGCTAGGGTAGCGCTCAAAGATTTCCATGAAGGCGTCGAATATTGCGAGGCTTGGGCAAGCTCCATCGTTCCGCCTCCTCGATTCACAGAAATCCATCCCGTCTACGCCCAAGGGAAGCTGGATGATTACTACGAGATGAAGGAATGCTCATCGCTTGTCGCAATGACGCTTGACGCTTTGTTCATGATTAATTTAGGCGAGCTGGCACTCCTGCTTCATGATCGGTACGGCTTCAGGGAGGAAGATTTCTGGAAGCTTGCCGTTAAGGTTCTCTCCGCGCATCAGAAGCAATATCAAGACGAGTGCGAGCGCTTCAAGCAATTCGACCTTTTCGTGCCAAGCTGTCCCGTCGAGCAGCTCGCGAACAGCAGGCTGCAATCGGAAGCAATCGAGCACTGCCATATGGTTGAGAATCCGTTGTATTCGGCGATGGAAGAGCTGGTACGCGAAGAACGGATAGCGCTTGGTGAGAAAAAAAATAGAGAGGAGCTGCACAGCTATGCTTCAGGTCAATCGAAATAAAATATCCGTGGCGGAGCATGAACGGAACTGGCATGCCTATTTGAGATTGCCGCATCTGCAAAAACCGCAGGGGAAGCGTTTCGCTTTATGCATCTCCGATGCCGCGCAGCTGATATCGTTAGTGCTGTATCTGAAGGAATATGGAGGCTCCATATTGCTCATGCATGGCGGTACGCCGTTTGAAGCAGCGCTCTCAACGATGGAGGAAGCTGGATGCGCGGGATTGATCTATCAGGAGCCGGCAACATATTTCGCCAATCATGGCTCAGCAGCCGTTATCACGGACAACGAAGCGATGGTATACCAGTTCAGCTCGGGGACGACGGGCTACCCGAAGCTCCTCGGCCGGAGCTGGCACATGATACAGGATGAAATCGCGTCTTACAACGATGCAATCGGGCTAAGTGCCGAAACCACGCCGATCGTATTGACGCCTGTCACCCATTCATACGGCTTATTATGCGGTGTGTTAGCTTCCCTATCCAGAGGAGCAGAGCCTATTGTCGTGACGAATGCAAATCCGAAGCTTACGCTAGGGCTCATACGCGACTTTCCGGATCATATCGTATACGGCGTACCGGCCCAGCTGCAAACCATTGCCGCTTTAAGCCATGCGCAAGTGAAGCTGAATAGGCTGATGAGCTCGGGGATGCCTATGTCTGTCCGCCAATTCGAGCAGCTCGGTCAAACGGGAAGCACCCTGCTGCAGCAATATGGCTGCTCGGAGGCAGGCTGCATCAGCTTGAGCACGAGAATGAAATCGGTGCATGATTTAGGATTGCCGCTTCGCAAATGGAAGGTTAGTGCTGCTTCGGCTGACGGTGAGCCGCTGATGAAGGGGACGCCAGCTGAACTCGTTGCCGAGTCTTCCGAATTAAAGGTGAGAACGGGCGATCTCGGACTTGTACATGCCGATGGAACGCTTACCTATGTATCGAGGCTTGATGATGTGATCAACGTTGGCGGCCTTAAGGTGTACCCTCTCGAGGTAGAGGCGGTTATCGCTTTAATGCCAGGGATCAAAGAGAATGTCATTTATCGCGGGAACCATCCGATTGCAGGCGATAAGGTCAGATGCCTGGCTGTCGCCGAGGAGACGATACAGCCTGAGGCGGTGCGGGAATGGTGCTTGAAGCGGCTTCCTGCCTACAAGGCTCCGCTTGATATTGCTCTCGTGAGCGAAATCCCAAAAGGTGCTACCGGTAAAATAAGCAGGCGTCAATTGGAGCTGGAGGAGGTTGTGCAATGTTAAGAGCAGAGGCCAAGGAAAAGCTGGAGCAGCTCCTCATCCATCGTTTGGAATCGGAAACGGTAAGGAAGCTGCAGCCCTTGGAAGAAAGCATTCGGTTAAATGAGGATTTATATTTGGATTCGGTCATGATTCTGCAGCTTATCGTATTTATCGAAGAAGATATGAGGCTTTTTGTGCCGGAGGACGAGGTAGACCCAAGCGTGTTTGGGACGGTTGGCTCTTTGCTGGATTTTATCATGAAGCTGGAATCACTCGACTTGAACGTGGCAGGTGATCTTGGACGATGATGAATCAGCCGCTTGAGGGAGAAGAGTCGATAAAGGTCCATTGCTTAATCAGCTGTTTATGTGAAATTGTGAAACGAAACAGCTCTGTTGATTACAGGCCATTTTATTTTGGAGTATGGGACGGGGACTTTGTCGTAAATGAGAACGAGGAGCTGTCTTATTTCTCGAAGGACATCACGCATGAGGCTTATTTGAATTGGTACACGCAGCTGTTCGGACTGCCGGTAAAAGAATGGTATGATTTCTCGCGCAGCAAGGCATACAATGTCGAGGTGCTGCTCCAATTGCTGGAGGAGAAGCCTGCGCATCGGTCCATTATCGTTCACATTGACATGGCGCTTATGCCGGAGCGTGAAAATAAATTTCACCAGAAGCCGTTTCCGCATTTTCTCATGATTGAGAAAACAGATAATGAGGACGAATGGTTCATGTGCGATCCGGATTTTCGCTGGGAGGGCATCGTGCGCCGCGAGCGCGTGCTTGAGGCGATAAGAGGCAATGCATTCGGCGGTGGTTATTATATAGACGCCATCCGTATTCAAGAGCCTGCCAGGGAGAACGTGGAGCAGCTGTTTTTGGCCACCTTCAAGGGGGACCGTAATGAACTGACCGCACAAATCAGAGGCATTGTCGCAAGGCTGTCGGCAGGCGGCGAAGCAGAACAGCTGCGTCGCCTTACGCCTTCGCTGCGCCAGCTGAAGGTGCTCGCCATAAGAAAATACGGCTATGAGCATGCTTTTATGTATTTGATGCCGGAGCGGGATCCAAGTGATTCTGCGTTCATTCGCTACAGTGACCTGGTCGAGGAGCTGGTGCAGGGCTATACGACGGTCCAGTATTTAGCGATTAAGCTGGCCACTACGTACCGAATGGAGCTTGTTGAAACCATTCACACACACTTGGACCGCCTTGACGACGTTGAAAAACAGATTAAACAGGGACTTGAGCAGTTTTTCTTCCGATGGCGCGAGCATGCAGCTGTCGAAGCAGGAGGTCCGATATGAAAATCGCGTTATGCACGATCTCGTTCCGCCATCAGTTAATTTCTATGAATGAATTGATTGCATTCGCTGCTGCGAATGGGTTTAACGGCATCGAGCTATGGGGAACGCATGCCCGCAGCATTTATGAGGCTAAGGGCAGCTATGGCCGAATGGAAGATCCGGGAGCGCAGATCACAAAGCACGGACTGGAAGTATCGATGCTAAGCGATTACTTGAATATTGCTCTTGATGTAGACTATTCCCGGATTGCGGAGCAGACCAAGCAAGTGATTGCGCTCGCTAATTGGTTTAACGTGAGCCGTATCCGCACGTTTGCAGGCGAACGGCCAAGCGGGGAAGCAGGAAGGGCGGAATGGACGCAATATCTCGAACGGCTGCGGTTCATCGGCGATTTGTGCGCAAGTGCAGGCAAAAAGCTGCTGCTAGAGACCCATCCGAATACGCTGGCCGACCGATTGGACAGCACGCTGCGATTGATGGAGGAGCTTGACCATCCTGCCATTCGGCTTAACCTGGACGTATTCCATATGTGGGAATCGGGAGCTGACCCGCTAGCATCGCTAGCACTGCTTAACCCATGGGTCGACTACTATCACTTGAAAAATAGTGCTTCACTTCAGCAAGCCAAGCTGTTTGAGCCGCATAATGTGTATTCGCCGAGCGGAGACCGCAGCGGAATGGTTCCGCTGTGCGAGGGGGCCATCGATTACCGACCCGTGCTGGAGCAAATAAAAAGGGATGCAAATGGCGCACAAGCGGACCGTTTCGCCTCGCTCGAGTGGTTCGGTGCGAACAGCCAAGCAGTATTGGCCCAAGATATCGCGTTTATTCGAAAAGCACATGCTGTGCAGCCTATTGGATAATCTTCCATTAGGGTGAACGATTCTGTTGTACGACATCGCAATAGCCTAAAAAGAAGCAAGCTCCGCTGGGGGTTGCTTCTTTGCCGTGTCCAATAGACATCATGTAGCGTTTTAATGGCAATTCGTATATGCTAGATTTATATAAAGGAGCTGGTACAATGATTCTGGAGGCTGCAGTGCTGCAGGTCAAAGAGGGCCTGGCAGAAGCGTTCGAGCGTGATTTCAAGCGCGCTTCGGCAATTATCTCGAGTATGAAGGGCTACCAGGGGCATGAGCTTCAGAAATGTATAGAGGTGAGCCATAAATACCTATTGCTAGTAAGATGGGAAACGCTCGAGGACCACACAGAAGGTTTTCGCCAATCAGAGGAATATTTGACTTGGAAGAAATACTTGCATCATTACTACGATCCATTCCCAACCGTAGAGCATTTCGCCAATGTGGCCATCAGCTAAAACCGTTTTATTGAAGCTTCACTGAAAATAGATATAGAGGGTGAGCAGCATTCAAGATTTTATACCGTTGCATCTTAGCTTCGACGGAGCAGGCCAAGAGGTTGAAGTACTAGATGTCATTCAGCTTGATACGGATATCTATCGAATAGAAGAAAATCCTGTTTTTACGGAAAATGTAGCATTCGGGGATGTCATTCGCGTAAAAACGTTAGAGGATGTATCCATCTATATCGAAACCATTGAAAAATCGACATTTACGCGCCATAATTGGCTGCTCAGCAAAGAGGTCATCTATTCGCTTGAGCTAAAGGTGCTCAAAAACAAAATACGTGATTGGCAAGGCAAATCCCAGCAAGTGTTCGGCGGCATCTTCATAGTGAATTTGCCTGCGCATACCGAAGTGGATATTAACGAAGAGGTTCAGAAGGTGATTCGAACGGTTCAGAAATAAACAGCTGCGCGGCAGCAGGGGAGGAAATAAGATGGAGCTTGGGCTTAAAGGAAAAATTGCGGTCATAACAGGCGGGAGCAAAGGCATCGGCTTTACTACGGCACTGCTGCTGGCCTCAGAGGGTGCTGAGGTTGCAATTGTCGCAAGGGAAGAGGCAGCGCTACGCAGAGCAGCGGAGCAGATTAACGAACAGACGGGTAAAGAAGTGCTTGCTATTAGCGCGGACGTCTCGAAGACAGGTGAGGCGGCTCGCGTGATCGAGGAAACCGTTAATAGATTTGGCAGCGTACATATTCTTGTGAACAATGCGGGAACATCGGCAGCCAAGCCGTTCGAGCAGGTAGACCAAGAAGCCTGGTCAGCGGATCTGGATTTAAAGCTGCTCGGTGCCGTTCAATTCTCCCAGGCAGCGCTGCCGTATATGCGGCAAGCTGGCGGAGGAGCGATCGTCAACGTCACTGCGATTGGCGGCAAAACGCCGGGAGCATCGTCTTTGCCGACCTCTGTCAGCCGTGCAGCAGGACTGGCGCTTACGAAGGCCATGAGCAAGGATCTCGCTGGAGCTGGCATACGAGTGAACGCCGTCTGCATCGGACTCATTCGAAGCGCGCAGATTGAGCGCATGTGGCAAGCTAAGTCACCAGAGCTAAGCTGGGAAGCGTTTGCCGCCGATCCGCGTCACGGCATACCGCTCGGACGAATCGGCCATGCACAGGAAGCGGCGAATGTCATCGGATTCCTAGTATCGGAGGCCGCATCTTTTGTTACAGGAACTTCGGTGAATATTGATGGGGGCATATCAGCCGTCTTATAAGAACGATAAATAGAAAAATGCTCTTAACGAGCCGGCTTATGGCTAAGCGGACGTTAAGAGCTTTTTTGAAGTTGATATGCTTATTTCTTTTGTTGGATACGTTGGTTAAACCGGTCAACGCGTCCGCCTTTATCCGTATTGCGCTGTTTGCCCGTATAGAACGGATGCGAGGCTGAGCTAGTATCTACGCGGATAACCGGGTAGCTGTTGCCGTCTTCCCATTCCATTTTCTCATTCGACGATTTGGTCGAGCCCGTCAACATTTTGAAGCCGCTGCTCACGTCAAAAAACAAAACCTGATGATATGCGGGATGTATGCCTTGCTTCATTATATTCACCTGTCCTTTATTAGTAATACTTACGAAATACTGTAGTTGTATCATAGACGATAAACGTTTGGCATGTCAAGGAACGTGCTGCGACACGTATTAAAATATGGTATTTGCTAATTTCGCAAAAGTATACTACCATTAAATTATAATCATTCTAAAAGTAAGCCTTTTCATTGGTAAAACTCAATGATGTCAAGGCTTTGAATATGAGGAGGTATCTCTGCATGTTAAACGTCACCGCAGAAATGGACCGAATAAACCGGCATTTGATGGCAAATGGATATAAGCTTACGACTCAGCGTGAAATTATATTGCGAGTACTGCTCGAGAACGAAATGGACCACTTGAGCGCAGAAGGCGTGTTCATGCTCGTCAAACAGAAATATTCCGAGATCGGGCTTGCAACGGTCTATCGCACGCTTGAGCTGCTCGCTGAGCTCCATGTCGTGGAGAAGATGAATTTCGGCGACGGCGTAGCGCGCTATGATCTTCGGGAGGAAGGGCATGAGCATATGCATCACCACCTTATCTGCGACGAGTGCGGCTCGCTCACAGAAATCAAGGAGGACTGGCTCTGCGAGATCGAGCAGCGCATTGAACGCGAATTCGGATTTAAGGTAACGGACCACCGGCTGGATTTCACGGGCACGTATAAGTCCTGCAGCAAAGGTGGCTGCAAGCGAGGCCGGAAAGCCGTATCGTAAGCTAAGCTGGAAACAAGGACGCTTGCTTCGACGGATCGTTTAAGCCCCCGAGAGCAAACATTGCGAAGCCCTATTGGGCAACCACTGAACTGTGACCCATAAGAGGGTCACTTTTTTCAAAGTGTCCTTCTTATGGGTCACAGTTCAACACTGCAGCTTGAGGGGCTTTTTTATGGAGTAATCGATTCGCCATGTGTCAGCAGAACATAAAGTATTAGATTAAGGACGCTTCATTAAGCTACGGCAGCAGAAATTTCCGCAAACATTCGATAAGTAGCTAATTGCCTTGAATTTGGCTCCACATGGTCACCATATCGATCCAGCCCCGATGCTCGGCTATCTTACCGTCCACGACACGATATTGACGGTAGAGCGTGACATCAATTATATTGCCCTTGGGCGCGGTCCCAAAGAACATACCTTGAAGTGTCCCTTTCACAATCATTCTCACGAGCACTTTATCCCCTTGACCGATGATCTCTTCCACGGTATAGCGTTTATCTGGAAATGCCTCCAAGATCGTTGTCTTTTTTCGCCTTGCTTTAGGTTTTTAAATCGTAATAATTATGATA
This sequence comes from Paenibacillus sp. 2TAB23, assembly GCF_052115165.1. Lineage (NCBI taxonomy): Bacteria > Bacillati > Bacillota > Bacilli > Caryophanales > Paenibacillaceae > Paenibacillus > Paenibacillus sp. 2TAB23. The sequence goes on along the minus strand of NZ_JBFRGD010000001.1, from coordinate 425,589 downwards.
TACTTTTAACCGTAATTATTACGTTTAAAAAACAAACCTAAAGGAGTCTTATCAGCAATGAGCAAAAACAATAATAACCGCCTACCGAGAGCAAAAGGCTTAGAGATGGCAACCTACTATACAGCTAAGGACTGCGCGCGCAAAGTGAAGCGTATCGTATTTCAATCGGAGAATCGGACGATTATAGAGGAGTTTCTCATCATTCTCGCCATGAAAGACAAATTCGAGGAGCATGACGTACCGATTCCGAACAAAATCGTCATGTACGGCCCACCCGGGACGGGCAAAACCTTGACGGCATTCTATATGGCGCAGCAGCTTGACGTTCCGCTCTTGCTCGTACGTCTGGACACCATTATCCACAGCCATCTTGGTGAAACCGCGAGCAATGTACGTAAAATATTCGAATACGCAAAAGCATCGCCATGCGTTTTGTTTCTTGACGAATTTGACGCGATTGCAAGAACGAGGGAAAACAACGACGAAGTGAAAGAAATGGCTCGGGTCGTTAATACGCTGCTGCAGTGCTTGGACGAATTCGAATGCGGCAGTGTGTTTATGGCGGCGACGAATTTGCAGGAGGAGCTCGATCATGCCGTATGGCGGAGATTTGATACGAAGATGACCTACGGCATGCCGGATGATGCAACGAGAAATGAATATATACGCCTGCTCATTGGAGAATTCGGACAGGAGGAAGGAACGCAGGAGCAGGCTGCTGCGTTATTAAAGGGCTGCAGCTTTGCAGACATGGAGCAAATCGTTCTGAAAGCGAAGCGGAAAGCAATCATTGAGGGCTCTATGCTGACTGCTCGCCACATTCATTTTTCTTTAGAGGAATACAAGCCGCATGTGATGGCATAATGGCTGACTTGTGAAATCGATAGGCGTAGTTTAACCTTTATTAGCCAAAAGCACATTTATATGCTAGTGTTTAATAGTAATAATTACGATTTAATTAAGGGAAATCAAAAGGCAAAGAGGTGCTTTTCTGATGAAAAATGCAATAGAAGATCGTCGTATCCCGGTAACTGTACTTAGCGGCTATCTAGGTGCGGGCAAAACGACGATTCTGAACCATGTTCTGAACAACCGAGAAGGACTTAAGGTCGCCGTTATTGTCAATGATTTGGGCGAGGTAAACGTAGATGCTGACCTTATTCGTGACGGAGGCGGACTAAGCCGCACAGAAGAATCGCTCGTAGAAATGTCTAATGGCTGCATCTGCTGCACGCTCCGCGATGACCTGCTGCAGGAGGTTGAGCGCTTGGCGCTGGAGAATCGGTTTGACTACATTCTAATCGAATCGACGGGAATCGGAGAGCCGGTCCCTGTCGCGCAGACGTTCACCTACGTGGATGAGGAGCAGAACATCGACTTATCGAGGCTGACGAGGCTTGATACGATGGTTACAGTAGTGGATGCGGTTAATTTCTGGAACGATTATCATACGAAGGAAACGCTGGCCGACAGGGAACAGGAAGCAGGCGAGGGAGATACGAGAGGCGTCGTTCATCTTTTGATTGAACAGATCGAGTTCTGTGATGTCCTCGTAATTAATAAATGCGATATGGTGCGCGCTGACGAGCTGGAGAAGCTTGAGCAGACGTTAAGAAGCTTACAGCCAAGGGCAAGGATTGTAAGAGCAAGCAATGGTGCAGTGAGCCCGCGGGATATTCTGAACACGCAGCTGTTCGATTTCGAGACAGCGAGCCAGTCTGCAGGCTGGATAAAAGAGCTGGCGAAGGAGGAGCATAAACCAGAGACAGAAGAATACGGCATAGCGACCTTTACGTATAAGCGGAAAATTCCGTTTCATCCGGAACGTTTCCTGAAGTGGCTGGCCAAGTGGCCTAAGGCTGTCGTTCGTTCGAAAGGACTGGTATGGATCGCTACACGCAATAATATGGCAATCACGTTTAGCCAAGCAGGCGTGTCGAGGCAGCTGTCTCCGGCGGGGCTATGGGTCGCGGCCTTATCGGAAGAAGAGCGGTTCTCTTATTTCGGAAGCGAATTCGAGAAAACGGCTGACTGGGACGATAAGTGGGGAGATCGCGTGACGAAGCTTGTTTTCATCGGGATGGAGATGAACCGGGATGAAATTTCTCGCAAACTTGATATGGCGCTGCTGACTCCGGAGGAAATGGCAGGAAATTGGCGAGATTTGAAAGACCCGATTCCGAGTTTTTCATAACATAAAAGATTTTAAATGTCTCACGTGATAAAGAATTGTTCTATTTCTATGAGAAACGGATACGCTCCTCTTGCAGAGGACGGTAAAGCTGTTTCTTCTTGAAGAGCAGGAAGGGAAGGGCAATGGGATACATAACGCTTGAAGAAGACGATGAGCAGGTAATCAGTTCTCAGAGCGAAGCTTTATGGGAACGAAGGGCGTTGGAGCTTGAAGCATGGGCGGACCGGGATAAAGTGAAGAAGAAGGATAAGCTGGCGATGATGCTGGATTCCTTTTCTGTCGACGCGGAGCTGTATCCGGCTTTGGTCGTGCTGAGACGAATACAGATTCCGACAGAATATTGCTGTGCAGGAGTTAGCGTTCTGGATGATCCATTCGATCATTCCGTATATGCGTACATGACTTTCCATGCGAGTAAGCAGACGGAGTCGTTCGTCGAGTTCGCGGCGAATTATATGAAGCACCGTGTGTTGGTTACCTATGAGCCTGCTTGCAAGCGCTATGATCTGTCCTCTTTTTTTATTGGGCATAACCGATCCTTTTGCCTGCTTATGCATCGTTGTGCTGAAGCGTTCGCAGAGCAATCCCGTGTTTGAATTTGTTAATAAGCAAATTGGGTGTACATGATGCGCTGCGAGAAGGCATGAACGGCGTTGCTCCCATCTATCTGGCACAACCAATAACATATGCGGATTCCATCGCCATTCTCGAAACGGTAGGAAAACCGACAGGCAGAACGGATGAGGCAAGGCTGCTGGTGATGCGCTCCTAGCCAAGCTCGAAGCAGCGAAGCAGAAAGCGCCAATGGATAAAAAAGCGTTAATCATTTATGGCTCTGACGCCAACTTTGCCATAGTGACAGACACTTTCCTATTACTTGCTGTATTTATCCGTTTAATCGTAATGAAAGAGCATGAAAAGGAGCGGCCCGGCGTTATGAACCTGCCAGGCTGCTCCTTTTTCATTGTGGTGCGCAGCCTGCTGCTTCCTTATCGAGACTGCGGGCTAAAGCATCGAAAACGATGAAATGAATAGCCGTTATTTCAAAAAAAGTATTGCCATTATTATTCAATAATTTATTAAAAAATGAATCTCGTATACTGTATAATAGAAATGTGCTCTTACAAAACATTAATATACACAGGATCGAGGGGATTAAATGGAGCATGTTCATGGGTCTTATGATAGTTTGTTAGTCCTTTTTTCATACATTATTGCGGTAATGGCCTCTTATACGGCTCTTGATTTAGCAGGGCGAGTAAGCACTTCCAAAGGGACGACTCGATTAAGATGGCTGACGTTCGGCGCAGCATCGATGGGGATGGGAATATGGTCGATGCATTTCGTCGGCATGCTTGCATTGAATCTCCCAATTGTGGTCGAATATGATTTGGTTATCGTACTGCTTTCGGTCTTTGCTGCGATTGGGGCAGCATTTATCGCTTTATTCGTAGTCGGAAGAAGCGAGCTTACAGGTACTCAGCTGCTTATTGGGGGCATACTGCTTGCAATCGGAATATCCGTCATGCATTACGTTGGAATGGCTGCGATGCTTGTTCCTATTACCTATAATCCGCTTATATTTATCCTCTCCGTTCTCATTGCGTTTGGCGCATCCATAGCCGCACTTTGGCTTTCGTTTTATTTCCGAAAAGGGGATCGGAAAGGCGAGTTCTATAAGAAGCTAGGAAGCGGGGCAATTATGGGGGCGGCCATATCCGGCATGCATTATACAGGAATGACAGCTGCGAATTTCCACAACAGCGGTAAATCAGCCTTGTTCTATGGTGTGACACTGGATCACAAGTGGCTTGCCTATATTATTGCTGGAGGCATCTTCTTCACGCTTGGGCTGTCATTATTCGGCATATACATCGCCAAAAGACTGGCTCGCAAGGATTCGGAAATGGAGCAAAACGAGAAGTGGTATAAGTCATTGTACGAGAACAGCCAGGATGGAATCGTATCCGTTGATCTGCAGCGCAATGTCATTAGCCATAATCCGATCGCTTTGCAGATTACGGGCTTCAGCAGCAAAGAGGTTATGAACCAACCGATATCCACATTGAAAGACATTATCGTATCCGAGGATCAGGAACGCGTATATCAGATGTTTCAACGATGCTTTGATGGCGAGACGCTCAATCACGAAACCTCCATTATTAGGCATGACGGAATGAGGGTAGAGCTCAGCGTTGCGAACGTTCCGGTTGTCGTGGATGGAAGCGTTGTCGGCATCTACATTATCTTCAAGGATATTACGCAAGAGAAGCAGGCAAAGCTTAGAATTAACCACTTAGCGTTTCATGATGAGCTGACAGGCTTGCCAAACCGCAGGATGTTTAACCAAGCCATAGCTGAGGCTATCTCAGCGAACAGCAGTACTAAGGAGCCCTTTGCAGTAATGGTACTCGATATTGACCGCTTCAAAATGATTAATGACTCGCTGGGACATACGGTAGGCGACCAATTTCTCCAGGAAGTTAGCAAGCGTATACAAAAAGCAGCCATGGAAAGCAGGGCCATGCTTGCACGCATAGGCGGAGATGAGTTTACACTTCTATGCAGCCATTATGGTGAGCTTGCCGAAATCGAGCAGCTGGCGCAAGAAATCATTATCGCAATCCAAGCGCCATATCGGTTAAAAGAAAGTGATTTCTATGTCTCTGCAAGTATAGGCATCTCTATATTCCCAAGACATGGGCAGGATGCCGCCCAATTGCTGAGAAACGCCGATACGGCCATGTACGAGGTAAAGAAAAAAGGGAAAAACGATTATTTGTTATTCTCGAACGAGCTAGATGAGCAGCTTCTGGAAAAGATAGAGCTGGAAAGCGATCTTAGAAAAGCAATCGAACGGGGCGAGCTGCTGCTCCATTACCAGCCTCAGATTCGCACGGAGGATCATGCGATGATCGGCATTGAAGCACTCGTGCGCTGGGAGCATCCGACAAAAGGTTTGTTGTCTCCCGGTCTCTTTATCCCCATTGCCGAGGAAACGGGCCTTATTTATGAAATGGGGACTTGGGTGCTGCGTGAAGCTTGTCAGCAAATGAGAAGATGGCATGATGAGGGCGGTCCGCTTATCCCCATTTCTGTAAACCTGTCTTCACAGCAGTTCCATCAGCCGAAGCTTGCGGAGTATATTATGGCCATACTAGAGCAAACAGGCTTGAAGCCTGAGTTTCTTGAGCTGGAAATAACGGAGAGCATGATGATGGACGCATCCATCTCCAGCAGCATTCTGAATCAGCTCAATGAATATGGCATTCGGATTAGCCTTGATGATTTCGGGACGGGGTACAGTTCGCTTAGCTATCTCAAAATGTTCCCTATCCACAAGGTGAAGATTGATCGTTCCTTCATTCGGGATATTACAGAAAACAATAATGATCGAGCAATCGTATCGACGATCATTGCCATGGCGCAGCATTTGAACATGGAGGTCATTGCGGAGGGGATTGAAACGAAGGACCAGCTTGATATTTTGACGGATAACTCCTGCCAGAAGATTCAAGGCTATTACTTCAGCAAGCCGCTGCCCGCATTAGACGTAGAGCAGGCATTTTTTGTACCGGAGCGCAAGGAAGCATCGAGCTCTACGAAATGAGCGGGTTTTACTTGGAAGTAAGCTTGGACGTTTAGTGTGGTTGTTCCTCTTCACGCACTGGCAGGCGCAAATGGTTATGTAAGCATGATTTGCATATACAAGCTTTGCCGCGCAAATCCTCCGGCAGCTGCTGGAGCAAATCCTCTGGGAATTTTTCGTGAAAGCACCAGCAATCGGATTGAACTTCCTGGACAGCTTTGATTCCGCAGGCATTCGGTTGGCCGCATAGGGGACAATTCAATCATACAACCTCCTTATCTTGAAGAGCCAGCTCATTCGCATTCAGCGAAGGGCTGGCTTTTATTTAAATATAAGACTTTATATGTTTCACGCGATAAATTATTTTTCTATTTCTACGAGAAACGGATGCCCTCCTGCAGAGGACGGCGAAGCCGTTTCTTCTTGTGCAAGGCATGATTCGATTCGATTACTCGGCCGATGCATTGAGCACAAATTTCTCAATGACGTGGCGAACGCCTTCTTCATTGTTGGATAGCGTCACATAATCAGCGATATCCTTGAGCGATTGGATCGCATTGCCCATAGCCACGCCAAGTCCGGCAGCCAGAATCATTTCATTGTCATTCCATGCATCGCCGAGAGCGATGGTCTGCTCCATTGTACAGCCCAAGTGCTCAGCCATGAAAGTAAGCGCGTGGCCCTTCGTGCCTTCTTTGTGCATGAACTCCAGGTAATGTGCTTTCGACTTGGTAATGTGGACGCGGTCGCCTATCAGCAGCTTCAGCTCCTCGGCAATAATATCGAGGCGGGCAGGATCGTCAATGATAAGCATTTTGTTCATCGGAAAGTCAAGCAGCTTGTTGAAATCAGGCTCGATTTTGTAAGGGATATTCGAGAGCTTGGAATAGGCTTTTATTTTGTCATTATCCTCTGTCCCGTAAAGCTCGTCGTTAACGTAAAGCTGCAAATGCAGGCTGTTTTCCTCGGCAAAGGCGTGAAGCTGTTTGGCCGCGTCAATCGGGACATTTCGTTCATACAGCACTTGGCCGTCGAGCAGCGTTTTGACGAGGGCTCCCTGATAAGTAATAATAGGAACATTGAGCTCGATTTGTTTAGCGATCTTTTGAGCGGAAGCGAACATGCGGCCAGTTGCCAGCGTAACCGTTACACCCTTTGCAATGGCAGCCTCCATCGCGCGCTTCGTTCCTTCTGTTACGATAAGGTCATCCGTTAATAACGTGTCGTCAACATCAATTGCGATAAGTTTATACATACTAGCGGTAAAGCTCCTCTCCAAGCTCTTTATAGTTAAGAATAGGTTGATTGTAGCGAAAATGGCGCGTACATACAAGACAGCGCGCACGCTTTAGACGCAAGTTTTGCTTCACAAAACGGAGCGTATGCTTATGATGTAAGTTTTGCTTCACAAAACGGAGCGTATGCTTGCGATGCAAGTTTTGCTTCACAAACGGAGTGAATGCTTCCGAAGTAAGTTTTGTTTCACAAAACGGAGCGTATGCTTACGATGTGAGTTTTGCTTCACAAAACGGAGCGTATGCTTACGATGCAAGTTTTGCTTCACAAATCTTTTTAGGAGATGAACAAATGAACTATTTCACATCAGCGGCTGCAAAACAACGGTTTCTTTCCTTTTGCGTACTCGGGGCTTTTTTATTCGCGGCCATTGGCTTCACGGTAGGCGTGCTATGGATGGGAAATCGCTATCCGATGCTCAAGGAGCCTGCGTTTAAGCAATTTACTGTGTCCTATAACAAAATTATTAAAGATTATTTGAACGGCGCCGAGCCGAAAAAGCTGATCAACGGGGCGGCAGTTGGCATGGTCAGCTCGCTCGAGGATCCTTATTCCCGCTATTTGGTGGAAGAAAAGGGAGATGCCTACACGCAGTCCTACGAAGGTGAAATATTCGGCATCGGAGCTGAGCTGCGAGAAGAAGAGGGCGAGTTCGTCATTACGGCGCTTACGAAAGGAGCTCCTGCCGAACGTGGGGGCTTGCTGCCTGAGGACATCATCATTTCCGTAGATAATCAAAAGCTGAGCGGCAAGACTTTCGATGATCTGTTAGGACTTGTCAGAGGAGAGGAAGGAACAAACGTCTCGCTTGAGGTTCAAAGAGCGAATCAAGCTGAGCTGATCTCCATCACGCTGAAGCGCGAAGCGATACCTGTACATACCGTCACATCCGAGTTGCTGGAAGATGGCATCGGGCATGTAACGATCAGCCGCTTTGCAGAGAAAACGGCGGATGAATTCGAGGCGGCGATCAAAGAGCTTCAAGAGAAGCAGCCGCTCAAAGGCTTGCTGCTCGATATGCGCTCTAATCCAGGAGGGCTGCTTCAGCCGACGATTAAAATTGCAAGCACGCTGATCCCGAAGGATAAGGTCATTCTGAATGTCGTCTACAAAAACGAGCGGCAGACGATTTCCTACAAATCGAAGCAAGAGAAGGAATGGACAGTACCGGTTGCGGTACTCGTGAATGGGCAGTCCGCTAGTGCGAGCGAGGTGCTCACCGCAGCCCTGAAGGAATCCGCAGGCGCAACGGTTATTGGGGAGAAAACCTACGGCAAAGGTGTCGTTCAAGCTTTTAATCAATTTAAAGATGGATCAGTCTTAAGCTTAACGGAGGCACAGTGGAAAACACCGGGAGGAACTTGGATCAATAAAACAGGGGTATCTCCTGATTTTGCAGTGGAGCTTCCAGCCTATACTCAGCTGCGGCCGCTCGCGATCGGAACGGAGATGAAGGTTGGCAGCTATGGTGAGGATGTCAAAACGTTGCAGCTGATGCTGAAGGAGCTAGGTTATACATCAACTGGACAAGAGGGCATGTTCGATAAGGATACTGCTGAAGCGCTGCGGAAATTCCAAACGGCAGAAAAGCTGGAGGCTACGGGCAGCTTCAATGACAAAACCGGCTATCAGCTGCTGAGTAAGCTTCGGGAGAAGCTCGCCAAAGAAGACAGCCAGCTGATGAAAGGATTGGATGTCCTTAAAAATCGCGGTTGACAACGGGGATGATAATCATTATCATCAAGTAGGAAGCAAATCCTTCGTTGCGCTGCGGGGTGAATCGGTTGAAGAAGATTAAATATTGCAGACGGAATTTAAAGAACGGTTCAGAGCCGATTTATAAGGCGATGAAGAATCGATATCCGGATATTAAACAAAAGAAGAGCGATTGCCTAGGCGATTGCAAAACCTGTAAGCTGGAATGCTTTGTCGTCATAAAGTCGAAGACGGTAAGCGCGCCGTCGGCAGAAAAGCTTTACAAACGATTGAAGAAAATGATCGGTTAACCCTTATATTTGGATACATTTACAAGAACGGCATTTGCCGTTCTTTATTTTTATGTTAGAATAAGTACAATCTAGGAAAGCTGAGGTGCATGAGCATGAATGATGGACTAGCAGAAGCATTAAACGAACAGATGAATTTTGAGTTTTATTCAGCGCATGTGTATCTGGCAATGGCAGCGTATTGTTCGGGCGAGAGTCTGGACGGGTTTGCAAACTTCTTCATCGTGCAAGCTGAGGAAGAACGTTTTCACGCTATGAAAATATACAAGTTTCTGAACGACCGCGGCCGTCGTGCCACGCTATCGGCGCTTGGCGAGCCCAATAACGAATATTCGTCCATTCTGGACACATTCGAGCAAGGCTACGGACATGAGCAGCAAAATACGAAACGTTTTTACAATTTATCTGACCTTGCCATCAGCGATCGCGAGCACGCGACAATCAACTTCCTCAAATGGTTTATTGACGAGCAAGTGGAAGAAGAAGCATTGTTCGATAATATCATCCATAAGCTGAAGCGTATCGATAAGGACAGCAACGCATTCTACATGTTGGATGCCGAGTTTGCCGGACGATCCTTTACTGCGCCGGCTTTGTAATATAATTAGCGCAACTATCATTATCCGAAAGCCGTTTGCACAGTAGAATGTGCGGATGGCTTTTTTGCTCACGATAGACAAGGACGTAATTTTTCATGATTTGCAAGCGGGAGGAATGATTTTTTTGCAAACGATGTTTCGTTACAATTGGTTGGTGCGCGATGATTGGTACAGATGGTGTGAGGACGTGTGTCTGAGACTGAACTGCTGCGTGCCCGGACAGGCGGGGTTGGTGGAATTTTACATACGCTCTTCCATATGGTCGACGTAGAATGGAACTGGATTCGTGCGCTTCAAGGAAAGCCGGATTTTCAAGAAAGCTTCAATGATAATGACAGCTTGGCAAAGGTACGCGAGCTTGACCGCGCCTTTAGACAGGATGTGGAGAGCTTCGTAATCGCCTGGGACAACAGCATGGAGCACCGCCCACACTTGGATCCCCAGCCGAATGGGAAAGTAGCCGTTGACACCTGGGGCGAGATTATGCGTCATGTTATTGCCCATCATATTCATCACGCTGGACAATTATCGGTATGGGCAAGGGAGATGGGCAAGAAGCCGGTATCCGCTAACGTTATTGGAAGAGGTCTTATGGAAATAGCGGCTGAATGAAGGCGGATATGACAGAACTGAAGCTGTTCTTTGGTCGGAAATAGGCACATATAAAAGAAGTGTAACGAAGCAGCAGCCCCTGCATGTCCATATGCAAGGGCTGCTGCTTCGTTATTTTAGTTGGATTGATTCTGAATGAGTGCAAGAAAAGAATCGACCAGCTCCGGGTCGAAGTGGAGACCGCGCTGCTCGGTAATAAAGGCCAGCGCATGCTCCTCGGACCACTTCTCTTTGTACGGCCGGATGCTGGTAAGCGCATCAAACACGTCAACGACGCTGACAATTCGTGCTTCAATCGGTATATCCTCTCCTGCAAGCTGATGGGGATAGCCGCTTCCGTCCCATTTCTCGTGGTGGTAGAGAATGATGTTTTTACCCATTTCAAGCTCTTGGCGGAAGAGATCGTCATTCAGCTCCGCATAAATTTTGTCGATGATGTCAACGCCGATCTGAGTGTGCATCTCGACAATCTGCCGCTCATAATAAGCTAAGGTGCCCGGCTTGTACAGAATACCTTCGGGTATGCCCGATTTGCCGATATCGTGCAAAATGCTGGCATGCGAGATCCGATTGACAAGCTCCTCCGGCCAGTTCAACTGAAGCCGTTCGTTGTGGAAATGGGTCAGACGCTCTGTTAATTCGCGAACGCGTACGAGATGCTGCTCAATGCCGGGATCTCTTATCTCGCATGAAATCGCGAGTACCTTCAGCATCGAGCTTTGTATGGAGCCGATGCGCTCCTCTGGCAAATAAAAACCGCTTTTCAGCTTCTCCAGCTCGCGGAAGATCCCGATGTAGTAGAACACCTCGTCAATCTCCATTACCGTAATCGTAATGGACGAATGCCAAATGCTGCTGTCTCTCCTGCGATTCGTAAATACGCCAGACCACGATAAACCAAGACTGAGCGCTCGCTTCATCTGGTCATGCGTCTCTTTGGGGGTATAGGACGTTCGCAGAACGCTTGCTTTTTTGCCGGTAATTTCGGATTCTCCATATCCAGTTATTTTCTCATAGGGAGCATTCACGGCAAGGATGACATGATTGATGTCTGTAATGATAACGGCATCGGCTAGCTTGAGGTATGGCATCAGATGTTCGTGTAGGGTACTCATGCTGCGATCGCTTCTCCTTATTTCTTCTTCTTGGGCAGTATCTTCGTCCCTTGCTCCATCGGTGCCTCGCACAGCGGGCAAGACCTTGTTTCGGTTTGAGAATCCTCATACGTAATGATGCGTTGCCATACTTGGCAAGTGGAGCTTGTACACAGCCACGCGAGAACAGATTCGGAATCTGCTTCCTCCTCCTCACCATTGGAGAAAGCGGAGCGAATAAAACGGGATAATTCCGCCGGCTTCCCCCGATAAAGCGCGGGAGAGCTTATATACAATTCCTCTTGGGCCCGCGTAACCGCAACATAAGCAAGGCGTCTTTCCTCCTCGAGCGCTTCGGCAAGCGAGTCTTCGCCTGTTTGAATGGAGGTCCGATCGCTATGCTTGTCTGCGGCAAGCGCGGAGCTGTGCGGAAGGATGCCTTCCGAGGCACCGATGACGAACACGACGGGAAATTCGAGCCCTTTGGATTTGTGTATGGACATAAGCGATATCGCGCTGCGGTTATGCTCGTGCTTTTGAAGCTTTTGCAGCGCCGCATGCTTGTCTGTAATATCATCAATGTATGCAAGAAACGCCTCGATGGTGTCGTATGTACCGGCTGCTGCTTCAAATTCATCCAGCACTTCCTTCAAGCCTTCTTTGTGCTCGGTCATTTCATGTTTTTTGCTCGTTTCAAGAAATTGGTCATAAAATGCTTGGCGAAGCTGCATAATAGCGGCAGCAGGCTTAAGATCGGTCAACGATTTGATCAGCTTGATCCGCTCTTTGATCTTGTCCTTCTGGAATTCCTTAAGCTGAGGGAATTCAAGCAAATGGATAAGCGGCCATTTCTTGGCCCTTTGCTTGTCTTGGTTCCAAATAAATGCCATGGCTTGCTCGCGATTGACATACAAGGAGGGCAGCAGCGTTTCCATCGCATCGAAGTTGCGGCGGTCCTGCACGAGCCGCAGATGCGCAAGCAGCGGCTTGATCGCCCATTGGTCATAAAAGAGCTGGCCGTCTCCAAAGTCGATGAACGGGAGCTCCTTTGTCAGAAGCAGTTCTGTCAGTGCCCGGCTGCTGCTTGCCGTTCGAAATAGGACGGCAAAGTCGCCGTAAGCGCGCTTTCCTGTATTCACCTGATTTGCAATCGTGTCGACGATCAGCATGGCTTCTTCCTGCGTGGATTTGAGCCGGGCGTAAGCCGGGTTAACGCCTTTGGGCTTCACCGCCAGCAGCGTCTTCTCCTTGCGCAGCTTATTGTATTGAATAATGGCATTGCCCAGTCCTACGATCGTGCTCGTTGAACGGTAGTTAATATCAAGGACATAGGTAACCGCTCCAGGATATTGATGCTCAAAGTTCAAGATATAATCGTTTTTGGCACCGTTAAAAGAATAGATCGTCTGATCGTCGTCGCCAACCACCATCAGGTTGCGATGCTTGTCCGCCAGCATTTGCACCAGCACGTACTGTACCTGGTTCGTATCCTGAAACTCGTCGATCATGATATATCGGAATCGGTTCTGGAGTGCGGCAAGCAGTGCCTCGTCATCCTTCAGCAGCTTATAGGCCTCCAGAAGCAGATCGTCATAATCCAGCTTGTCCATGTCCTTTTTCCACTGCTCGTAACGGGTGAACAGCAGCTTCAGCTCACGTTCCTCCGTTGTCGCTGATGGAAGGTCGCTGACGTTGATCATTTGCAGCTTAATTGCCGAGAGCTGGGCAAGCAGCGTCTCGGGTTCGTATTCATTTTTCAGCATCAGCTCACGCATCAGCCTTTTGAAAAAGATATGCTTCTGACCGGTTTCGCCAAGTATGCCTTGACGATAGCCTCGTCCTCTTAGAAGCTGGAGGCAGAAGGAATGAAAGGTGCGTGCTTCAACCCCGCTTGCTGCTTGCGGGTTAAGCGCGGGAAGAGAACGGATGCGTCCCCGCATCTCGTCGGCCGCTTTTTTGGAGAAGGTCATTAATAGTATATGCTGAGGCTGCACGCGCCTTACAGCGAGCAGGTAAGCAGTCCGGCATACGAGCACGGAGGTTTTACCCGATCCAGCACCCGCCAGCGTAAGCGCCGGTCCATGATTATGTCGAACGGCAGCCAGCTGCGGTCTGTTGAGGGATATGCCGTATTGCTCCAATGAGCGGAAGAAACCGGCATCCTGCTCATCGGCCCCGACCAGCTGGCGGCTCGTCTTGGCCTCTGCGGTTGGAGCGAAGGGAACCTCTCTGTCCTTGACCCCGATAGGAAATGTATAATAGTTGTTGCCCATTGCTTCATCACCTTCAGTAATTATAATTGTTTATTATAACAGAACCTTAATCAGAATGAGGGATGTCATCATGATAGAATCAGCCAACATAGAAGACGCAGAAGAGGTAATGCCGCTGGTGCTGGCTGCTATTGGCCATATTGCCTATACGCTGGCAGGTACGGAGGATTTAGAGGAAGCTAGGCGCATTCTCATTGGCTTTTATAAGCGGGAAGACAACCGAATCAGCTATAAGCATGTACTCGTAGACAGGCGCGAACATAAAATTGCCGGCATGCTGCTCAGCTATCCGGGAGATGGCGCTGCGGCGCTGGATTTGCCCTTTGCAGCGCGTGGCGGAGATGCCATTGCGGTGGAGGCGAGGGAGGGAGAGTATTATTTGGACTCGATCGCCGTCGATGAGCATTATCAAGGGCAAGGCATCGCCAAAGCGTTGATCAGCGCATTCGAGAGCAAGGGACAGGAGCAAGGCTATAGCAAGCTTTCGCTCATTGTCGAGCCGAATAATGCAAGAGCTTACGCGCTGTACAACAAGCTGAATTACGAGGAAGACGGCTCGATTCAGGTAAGCGGCAGCCGTTATATCCGCATGGTTAAACAGCTGTAATTGATCCAAAAGTTAATTATGGAATAATAAGGGTTTTTACGGTAAGATGAGAGAGTTATTAACCTTATTAATAATAGACTTTCATCGTAACCGGGGGCGTGTTGTGCATGGCTAGTACAAGCTTTAAATCGAAATTGGCTTACAGCTCAGGCAATTTATCGGTAAACCTGATTGCGCAAGCCTTTGCCTCCTACATCGTCTTCTATTATGTAGACGTGCTTGGGGTGAAACCGACGCTTATCAGCGCAGCAATGGTCATTCATGGCATCGTGAATGCAGTATTAAATCCGTTGTTTGGTCATATTTCGGACCGGACCAGAAGCCGCTTCGGAAGGCGCGTTCCGTATATGCTGTTCGGCATGGTGCCGCTCGCGGCCTTATTTACGGCCATTTGGTTTCCTGTGGGAACCGGAATGGCATTGTTTTGGTATTTTTTAACGATCGTGCTGCTATATGATATCTTGTTCGTTATGGTCGTACTGAATTATTCTGCACTATTCCCGGAGATGTTCACGACGATGAAGGAGCGTGCTTCCGTATCCTCGTGGCGGCAAATGTTCGGGATTGTCGGGATGATTATCGGCGTGGCTCTGCCGCCGCTCGTTTACGGCAAGCTGGGCTGGGGGCCAATGGGAGCCATATTTGCAGGCATTGCGTTAGTATTCTTGATCATTATGGTATCTGCAAGCAAAGAGACGCGAGTCGTTAAGCGCGAAGAGATCGGCTTTGTGCAATCTTTGAAATTCACGTTTTCGAATAAGGCGTTCGTATGGTTTGTCGTCGGCAGCTTCTTCGTGCAATTCACGTTTGCGATGCTGCCGGCAGCGATTCCGTTTTTCACCAAATACGTGCTTGCCGCAGGAGATGAGAGCAATACGGTATTGCTTGGCGCGATTTTTATAGCAGCTATCCCCTGCGTCTACTTATGGGGCAGATTGGTACAGAAATGGGGACCGCGCCAAACGGTCATCGTTGCGGTCAGCATTTATGCGCTTGCTATGATTCCTTTTCTATTCGTGCAAAGCGTTGCAGCTGCTGCTGTTGCTGCGGCAGCAATCGGGATCGGTCTTGCCGGGCTTCTCGTGCTGCTGGATGTTCTTTTATCCGAAATCATTGACGAGGATGAACGGCGGACGGGCGTGCGCAGGGAAGGCATGTATTTCGGAATGAACGGATTTATCGTCAAATGGGGAGTGTCGCTCCAGGCTGTCGTATTAGGCGTAATTCTGGAGGCCAGCGGGTACGTGAAGGATGCAGTGCAAGCCGAGGCCGCTGTATGGGGCATCCGCTCCATGCTGAGCATTATCCCGTTTATCGCATTGCTAATCGCTCTTATATTCTTCTTCTTGTATCCAATTAGACAGACTAAATCCATAGTTGGAGATGGTGATCGCAACTAATGCTTCTTCGACTTAAGGAATGGATCCAACGAAATAGATTGCTTCTTTTATTATTTATTATTGGTGCAGCCGTGCGGGTGCTTTACGCAGGAGCGATACCGGGCGGCTTAAACCAGGATGAGGCATCGATAGGCTACGAGGCCTACTCGATTCTACATTATGGAATGGATCGCAACGGTGTAACGCTGCCGATTCATTTGATCGCATGGGGGAGCGGACAAAACGCGCTATATGCCTATCTATCCATTCCGTTTGTTTACTTGTTCGGTTTGAATCCGATAAGCGTCCGAATGGTCAGTATGCTGTTTGGCTTGATCGGAATGGTATTGTTTTACCTCATTGCGAAACGCGTCTTTCAGAAGGAAGCAGTTGCTTTATCGTCAGCGTTCCTCATTGTCATTTGTCCTTGGCATATTATGATGTCCAGATGGGCGCTGGAGTCCAATATTTTTCCTACCCTTGTGCTGCTGGCTGTCTATTTCTTGTTCAAGGCGTTTGAGCAGCCAAGATGGCTCGTTGGCTTTACGATTACGCTTGCCTTTTCGCTCTATGCATACGGGACCGCTTATTTTTTTGTACCTGTGTTTGGATTGAGCGTGCTTGCGCTGCTTGCCGTGAAACAAACGATCAAGCGGAGTGTGCTGGTATGGAACAGTGTACTGCTGCTTGTTCTCGCGGTGCCGATCGGTTTGTTTCTGCTGGTGAATCGTTTGGATTGGCCGATGATGCAATTTTTATTTTCGATTCCGAAGCTGACTGTCCCTCGCGTTGAGGAGGTTTCATCCGCGTTCGAGGGTCAGCCGCTGTCGATGTTCTCGCATCATTTCAAGTCGTTCTTACAGCTGTATTTGACGCAAAATGATGGACTATTGTGGAATGCGATTCCGACATTCGGTTATATGTATCCTTTGGCTCTGCCGATTATCGGCATGGGGATCATTTATGGGGTATATCGGCTCTTCGTCCGATTCCGTGTGGAAACCGCGGTCATAGCACTATGGCTCGGAACGGCGCTGCTCATGACGCTGATAACAGACGTTAATATCAACCGCATCAATATCATCTTTTACCCGACGGTATTTGCGGCTGCAGCGGGCTTGGGTTGGCTGCATAAGCATATCAAGCATTCACTCGCTATTGCAATTGCCGCATTCTCCGTGTATTTCGGCTTGTTTTGCGGGCAATACTTCACTTCCTACTCAAAGCAGATCAGTCCGATGTTCTATGAGTCCTTTGGGGAGGCGATTCAGTATGCATCCGATGCGACCGAGGGTACCGTCTTCGTGACGGATGAGGTCATGATGCCATATATTTATGTGTTGTTTTATGAACGAATCTCCCCACAGCTGTATTTGGATACGGTGGACTATATTAACCCGGGTGGAGCCTTTCAGTTTGTCCGCTCCTTTGGCCGGTATCAATTCGGGAAGCCTGCGATTCAATCGGGGGTGGAAGCTGCCTATATTGTTTCGAACAGCGCGCCTCTTCCTGACGAACAATTAGGTTACCAAATCAAAAAGTTCAAAAACTACACGGTTGTGAGCGGAATAGGCAAGCAGGAGGAAACGGATGCTCACGTTTCGTTCCAGAACGGCGGCTTCGAGGAAGGGCAGCCATATTGGAGGTTTACGATAGGCGCGGGTGTTGCTGGAAATCGGCCATTCGGCGGCACGAAGCTGATGTACTTGGATCCAGGCAAGGAACAGCGTGCGTCACAGACCTTCGTAAACCCCGCGGCAGGTGAATACACGTTGTCGGCTATGGCAAGCGCTAATGCGGAAGGTGGAGCAATAGGCGTGTTGGTTAACGGAAGAAAGATACTGGAGCAGGAAATTGATGTTCGAGAAGAATATGCGGAAATCCAGCTGCCCGCCGTTTCGATTGCGGAACAGGATGTAGTGACGGTATATGTTCAGGGTGGCTCCGGCTGGGTGAACATCGATGACGTGGAATGGACGCTTCAGAAATAACGGAATGAACATATGCGGAACCACTGTAAGCAAGTGGTTGGTTAATGATATGCATACGCTTATTCCGTATCTTTGATCGTTTCGGGCTGATTCCTGTCTCTAACCTACTACTGGCTTACCGTTAATGTAATAGCTATCCTCGCGGTAGGCATGGAATACAATCTCGATTTCCTGAATCCCGAGCTGCGCGACGTGGCGGTTGACTGTTTCTGCGAACCGGCGCTGCACGAGCTGACCGCGCTCGAACCAGCCTACTTCGATAAAGGCGAAGGAAGGCTCGCCGGGCATTCCGCCATAAACATTCGTCGCGTGCAGACATGCCATCGTGAAATTATCGGTTCCGCATTCGCATATATCCGCAAGCTCTGCGGCAAGGGTAGAAGTAACGGCTACCAATTGATCAGCGGCAACACCGCGGAAAACTAAATGAGGCATATGCTATTCCTCCAATACGAGCTAGAATAAATGCTGTTTGTAGTATATCAGAAAAAAGCATCGGCCGCTTTGTGACCAGCAGCCGATGCTTTTTAGTTTTCTTCTCCCTCAACGACATGGAACGGCCGGAGAAACAGCTTCGGAATGTCGGTTTCGAACCGGACCAGCTTGCCTGTAACGGGATGCGTGAAGGCGAGTACGCGGGCATGCAAGCCGAGACGGCCGATGGTCCGTGATTTGGCGCCATACTTTTTGTCTCCAACAACAGGATGGCCGATATCCTCCATATGCACGCGAATTTGGTTTTTTCGGCCAGTTTCGAGCTGAACCTCCAGTAAGGAGAAGCTTTTATTCGAACGAAGCACCTTATAGTGGGTAACGGCGTGCAAGCCGTCATTCGGGTAGGAGCTGGAATACATTTTGAGCGTCTTGCTTTCCTTAAGCCAGGAGGAGATCGTACCTTTCTCCTTTTTGACTGCCCCTTCGACGAGCGCGACATAAATGCGCTCTTGAACGGTGCCCTGCCAGCTGTTTTGCAGCTGCTGCTGTACGGCCTCGCTTTTGGCGAACATCATAACCCCTGAAGTATCGCGGTCGAGCCTGTGCACGACGAATATGCGGTTCTTCGAATTCTCAAGCCTGACATGAGCGGTAAGCTGGCGATAAGCGGTCACTTCATTCTCCGGCGCAGAGTCGGATGAAATAGACAACAGTCCGGACTCTTTCTTAATGACGATAATATGTTCATCTTCGAACAGGATCGCGAGGCCTTCAAGGGGAAGCTTCTCCTGAGGCCGATCCTTGCCTACCGTGACGGTCTGACCGGGCTGGAGCTGATAATTGTATGCAGTGGTTGATTTGCCGCTAACCGAAACTTGTCCGTGCGCAAGTATGGATTTGACGACGTTGCGGCCTGCACCGGATATATTTTGTAAGAGAAAAGGCAGCAGCTCCATCGGTTCCGTGACCGGATAGGACTTGCTCTTGTCTGCTTGTGTTTGAGGAGCTCTTCGCTTTTTCCCTCTTTGCATGTAAAACCCTCCTAGATTCAATGCTCCTACTATACCACGAGTGAGCGGCTCTGTTCTAATCTTCTATTTACGTTAAACTCATATTCTATGAATTCCGGTTTAATAGACAAAGCATCATGAGGAATGGTAGGATTATTCATAGATATACCATATGGTGAAAATGGAAAAGGTTGGAGGAAATCAACGCGTGAAAACAAAACTGTTTCATTCCTTGCTCAGTCCCTTGCTGGTAGCAGGCTTATTGTTAGCTCCGCTTCCGGGATTAAGCGGCCATGCCGCAGCAGCAAGCGTTACGACAAAAGCGACTGCTGCCGCAGCGCAGCAATTGCAAGTCATCGTAGACGGGAAGAAAATCTCTCTATCGGCGGCTGCTTATGCGGAGAATGGCGTTACATACGTTCCCATGCGCGATATTTTCAAGGCACTAGGCGCATCGGTTACCTGGGAAAGCAAGACACAGACGATTATCGCACGAAAAGGGTATCTATCTATTTCTCTTCAAGTTGGCAAGAAGACGGCTGTGATTAACGGCAAAACGGTTAAGCTGGATGCACCTGCCCTCATTCGGAAGGGCGTTACCTTCGTGCCGGCCCGCTTTATAGCAGAATCGCTTAACGCTACGGTGAAATGGGATAAAGTTACAAGCGCGGTGCGGATTACTTCCCAAGAGGCCGCGGAGAATGCTGAATATGAGGAATGGCTGGATTCGCAGAAAAATCTGCCTACGCTGACAAGCAGAGAAATTGTAGATAAATTCGATGAAAGCGTCGTTCTAATCATGACGAACCAAGCACAGGGAAGCGGCGTTGTGATCGGCGAAAACTTAATTCTCACTAATTACCACGTCATCGCAGATGCTGCATCCGCAACAGCAGTAACGATCAATGGCAAGCAGCTTACGATTGATGGCGTTGTGAAATATGATGAGGATGCCGATCTCGCAATCGTTAGAACGAAAGGTGCGATCGGAATCGATCCTGTCACGCTAGGCTACGGACTCAATTCGTACAAAGGCGGAAAGGTCGTAGCAATCGGCAGCCCGCTTGGACTGCAGAACACGGTTTCTGACGGTTTGATCAGCAATATTACGTATCAGGATGGCATTAGATATATACAAACGAGTGCACCAATTGATCACGGAAGCTCTGGCGGCGCGTTGTTTAATGAATTCGGAGATCTAGTGGGGATCACTACGCTAGGCTATTCAGGTACAAGCGCTGACCTCAATTTTGCCGTTTCCGTCATTCATGCGGCAAGCTTGAACAGCGAAATTACAGACGCGGATATCGCAGACGCGAAGTTTCTGCCTTCGAGCTTGCCGGCAACCCTAGTAGGAGCGCCATTGACCGACATCGAGAAGCTGCTTAAGGATCACTATGGCCTGCTCTCAACGACAGAGGGCGACGCAGCCTTCACGAAGTGGGCGGCAAAACGCGATTCCTCGGGCTGGCTGGTGCTCACGGCTGAGATTGATCCTTTATTCTACATGTATTACGGCGCTGCCTCCGCTCAGGAGCTTCGCTTATGGGCCATTAATTTGGGTCATGAATTCCATGAAATGCTGCCCGACGAAAAAATTCAGGTATTGATTAACTACGAGCGCGAATACGGCTTCGAGCCGCGAGGCTTTGCCTCGGGCGAGGTGACCTCGCTTGGCGGGAACAAGTGGCAGGTGCGTTTCCCTGTCATTGATATGCAGCTCAAAAACGAGTTATTTATTAAAGTACGCGTGTAAAAGGATGGAGGCATGAGCTGGCGAGATAAGCGCCCGTTTGATGCCTCTTCTTTTTTTTTCTTTTTTTCGGTACAATAGAAGGCATCTTGCTCGATGCGGGAGTGCGTTACGTGATTCCGCACAGAAAGCAAATGCTTAAGTTAGAGAGGTTATGCTATGAAAGTGGTACTGTCCACCTTAAACGCTAAATTTATACACACATCGCTTGCCTTGCGATGCCTGAAGGCATTCAGCGGCGACCGATTCGATATTGAAATCGCGGAATATACCATCAAAGACCCGGTGATGAACATTGTCTCGGATATCTATTCGCGCAAGCCGGATGTCGTCGGCTTCTCCTGTTACATTTGGAACATCGAGGAAACGATAACGGTCATTAACATGCTGCGCAAAATTATGCCGGAAATCAAAATTATTCTCGGCGGCCCGGAAGTCAGCTACGATATGGACTATTGGATGGAACGTGTGAAGGAAGTCGACTTTATCGTGGTTGGAGAAGGCGAAGAAACCTTCCATCATCTGCTGACGGAGATTGAGGGGGACGGCAAGTACCATATGGTATTCGGCGTTACCTACAGAAAGCAGCGCGAGGATCGCGTTGAGGTGCTTATTAACCCTCCACGCCCGAAGCTGAACCTGAACGAGCTGCCTTCCCCGCATCGCTTCGAGGAGGATATTCCCCATCTTGGCAGCCGTGTGGTGTATTTCGAGACAAGCCGCGGCTGTCCATTCAGCTGCCAGTTCTGCTTATCGAGCATCGAGGTCGGCGTTCGGTACTACGATATGGAGCGTACGAAGGCAGATATTTTGTACTTGATTGAGAAAGGTGCCAAGCTCATTAAGTTTGTAGACAGAACCTTTAACATTAAACGAGATTACGCGCTCGAAATTTTTGAGTTTCTGATCAAAAACCATCAGGGCTGTGTTTTTCAATTCGAGATAACAGCGGATATTATGCGCCCTGAGGTGCTGGACTACCTGGCAGAGCATGCGCCTCCCGGCATCTTCCGCTTCGAAATCGGCGTGCAGTCGACTAACGATTCAACAAACGAGGCGGTACAGCGCCGCCAAAACTGGATGAAGCTTGTACGTACAGTCATGAAGGTGAAAAACTCGCAGAAGATCGATCAGCATCTCGATTTGATTGCAGGCTTGCCGCTTGAGAACTACGATACGTTCAGAGGCACGTTCAACGATGTGTTCGAGCTAAGGCCGGAAGAGCTCCAGCTTGGCTTTCTCAAAATGCTTCGAGGCACCGGTTTGAGGCGGGAAGCAGACAAATGGGGCTATATTTATATGGACCGCTCGCCCTACGAAATGCTTGGGAATGATCTCATGCCATTCGGCGATATCGTTCGCATTAAGCGGGTAGAGGATGTGCTTGAGAAATACTGGAATGCTCATCGGATGGACCATACTCTGCTGTACTTGGTCGATCGCGTATTTCCGTCGCCGTTTGACTTTTTCCAAGCCTTTGGCGACTTCTGGGAGCGCAGCGGCTGGCAAAAAATCGGCCATCAGCTTGAGGACCTGTATGCTCGGCTGTGGGCATTCCTGGAATCCTTGCCGCGCTCAGGCAAATTAGCGATAGGTTCCTTGCCGGTTCTGCAGGAGAATGCTGAGAAGCAGTCGTTTACGTTTGATGAGGTGCTGGCGATTGCCGGCTCGCGTCTTGATTCGGATGTGGTGCTGGGACTAATGAAATATGATTATTTCCTTAACCATAACTACAAACCGCGTAAAACCTGGTGGGAATTTACGATGGACAAGTCTGTATGGAGCGGATGGATGCGCCGCTTGGCAGAGCGTCCTGCGGATGTATCGCCGGAATTCGCCGCGTTAAAGCTCGGGGAGAAGGAGCTTCACAAGCATGCGGTCATCGAGAAGCTGCCGTTTGATCTTGCGACCTTCCTGTCAACGGGCGAGGTAGTTCGGGGACGGCACACGCTGCTTGCCGTGCTCTATGCGCTAGAGGCCGGAAGCAGCAAGCCGAAGCCGCGGCCATTTACGTTATCGATTGAAGTCGAGCAAGAGGCGCTGCAAAGCTGATCCGACATAGAATGTAAAAGAACCGTCGCCTTAGGCAATGCCTTGGGCGACGGTTCTTTGCAATATATAAGACTTTATAAGTTTCACGCGAGAAAGTGACTTCTATTTCAACAAGAAACGGATACCTTCCTCTTGCAGAGGACGGCGAAGCCGTCTCTTCTTGACGTATAGGAAAGGATATGGGTTTGCTCATCCTTTCTCTATACGTTTCGCCGAAACGATGGCGTCTATAGAAAGGACGCCGTCAGGCGTCTCTTCTTATTGCGTAAGTATTAGATAACAGCAGCGGGTACGATGCTTCTAAGCACGGTCATGCTTCCAGAAAGCTCATAGCTGCCGAGGTTGGCAGGAAGAAGGAAGCATTCGCCTGCTTTCACAGCTTGCTCGCCGTCATCCCATTTCAATGCGCCGTCGCCTTCCGCGATAACAAGAATAACGAAGCTTTCCAAGGAAGTGGACAGCTGCCAAGGTGCGGCGACAATGCCTTTCTCTACGACAAAGTATGGAGAGGAGGCAATCGTAAGCCATTCGCCTGCCACAGCATGGTCGGTCTTCATGCGTGCAGCACCTGCGCCCTCGTAGGCGATTACGTTGAGGGAATCCTCGATATGCAGCTCACGCAGCTGTCCGTCAAGGCCTGGACGGTCATAATCAAACAATCGGTAGGTCGTATCGGAGTTTTGCTGGATTTCGGCAACGACAACGCCGGAGCATAGCGCGTGCACTGTACCAGCAGGAATGTAGAATGCATCCCCAGCTTGAACGGATACCTCCTGCAGCGTGTCCATGATGCGTCCTTCTGTAATAGCGGCTTCCATTACGGAGCGGTCCACGCCGTCCTTCAAGCCATAAATGATTTTTGCGCCTGGCTTGGCATCAAGAATATACCACATCTCTGTTTTGCCCAGCTCACCGGCAGGAAGGCCTTCATATTCATCGGTTGGATGAACCTGAATGGAGAGGTCGTCGTTGCAATCGAGCAGCTTGATGAGAAGCGGAAAACGACCGTTTTTCTCAGAAAAGCCTTGCGTTCCGAACCAAACCGGACCGTATGTTTCGCGAATTTGATCAAGGCCTGTGCCTGAAAGCGCGCCATTCATCACTTTCGTTGTACCATTCGGGTGATCCCCGATCATCCAGCCTTCACCTATGGAGCCTTCAGGAAGCTCAAGACCAAAGCCCTCTAAAGCGCGTCCGCCCCAAATACGTTCTTTCATTTCTGCTTTAAACTGTAATGGATATGGTTTTACTGTCATCTCTCATCTCTCCCATTTCTTTTATATGTAGGCTGCCGCATCATATTCGATAATAGCGCCCTTTCTTATCGTAATCTAGTAACCAATTACCTAGCAACGGCTGGGCGTTTCTCTATTGCGATGAGATAGGGCGCCGAAGCACGCTGCAATTGCCGATAAATAACGGTCTGTGCGGAATGCTGGGGTAGCTGCGCTGCCCATTGCTCTACGCTGTTTGCTTCGTCTGCCCCGCCAGGATGGCCGGGATATAAGACGCAGGTAATGATGCCGCCAGGACGCAGCAAACGGAGTGCGTCTTCAAGCGCGAGCAACGTTGACGCGGGCTTTGTAATAACCGTAAGATCGCTGCTTCCCGGCAAGTAGCCGAGATTGAACATAACGGTTGCAACTTGTCCGATTGCTTGGCCGTCAACTGCGGATGCCATTCCTGCGTGGCTCTCAAGCAATAGCTTCACAACGGGCAGCTTATTGGCGCTTGCTAACGAAGATAGTCGTTCCTGCGTGCGATCGAGTGCTTCCTGCTGAATATCGAAGGCATATACGGTACCCTTCGGTCCGACAAGCTCTGCGAGCATTAGCGTATCGACACCGCCGCCGGCGGTAGCATCAATTACGATGTCCCCTGGCGAAGTGCGCTCAGCAATCCATTTGTGAGCCATGCTTAGGACGGATAGAAAACCCATGGGCCACCTCCTATGCCTGTGGTTTGAACCGCAGGCTAATGTTTAGCAGTCATTACGGCCTATGACTCCGAGTTCCAAAGCTTGCCCTGCCAAGTATTGCGGCGCTTCAGCTCATCGTCGAATGCATTAAGCACTGCCCATTTGTTGAGACTCCATAGCGGTCCGATCAGAAGATCACGAGGTGCGTCCCCGGTGAGACGATGAACAATCATCTCGGGAGGAAGAAACTCAAGGGTGTCGACAATCAGATTTACGTACTCGTCCTGCTCCAAAAACTGCAAAAGACCGGCTTCATACTGGCGAACCATAGGTGTCTTGCGCATTAGATGCAGCAAATGGATCTTAATGCCTTGTACATCCATTTGGGCAACCGCACGCCCCGTAGCGAGCATCATTTCATGCGTTTCCTGCGGCAGTCCATATATGATATGTGCACAGACACGAATGCCGCGAGCGCGAAGCCGCTTCACTGCGTCAACATAGCATGCGGTATCATGTGCCCGATTAATGAGCTCGGAGGTCGATTCGTGTACGGTTTGAAGACCCATCTCCACCCAAAGGTAGGTACGCTCATTCAACTCGGCCAAATAATCAACGACATCGTCCGGCAAACAATCGGGACGGGTTGCTATAGAAAGGCCAACGACTCCGGGCTGCTGCAATATGACCTCGTAATACTGACGCAGCTCCCGGACGGGTGCATACGTATTCGTATACGCCTGGAAGTATCCGATATACTGCGCTTCCTGCCATTTCTGATGCTGGCGGTCGCGGATGGTATTGAACTGCGTGACCAGATCGTCCCGGCGGCTGCCGGCGAAATCTCCTGAGCCTCTTGCGCTGCAGAACGTACAGCCGCCTTTCGCGATTGAGCCGTCGCGGTTCGGACAGCTGAAGCCGGCATCGAGCGTTACCTTAAATACTTTCCCGCCGAATTGCTCCCGCATTTCGTAATTCCATGTATGAAATCGTTTATCGCCCCATAGTGAAGGCTGCGATGTGTCTAATCCAATCATCGATTTCCCCTTCTTTCAACACATACATCCTATATTTTAGCGAAAAACGAGTGGAAAAGCCACGTTTGATATCAAGCAGAGGTTTGAATGTTCGGAAACCGCTTTAATTGGAAATTATTTTTGAAATGGAGTAATTTGGGCTTGCGTAACCTTACATGAAGTGTTATATTAAAAGTGCGACATAACAACAAATAAACCTGACATAGCCCAATTGCACCTGCATTCATGAAACGTCGATTAAATGGAAATACTCTTACAATAAATCGATGAGGTGATTAGAGATGAATCATGTATCCAAAATTTTGCGCGGCGACGATACAGTAACGGTCGAGCTAACTGTAAAAGAACTGATGGCACTTACGGGTGTCCGTTTTCACAATAACCATGGCGTAGAGATTTCTGCTCGGAAGAAACTTAACGAAGTGCTGGTCGATACTTACGAGCGCGAGCAGCAAGAGAATGGACCGATTCCTTACCAGCTTCTATCTTAAGCATGGTTAAGCGAGTGAAACTCAATAAAGCCGAGCATCCGATAACGGGTGCCGGCTTTTTTCAATGAAACGCTCGTTTGTTTAGACCTCTTTACATTGTTTAGATTGTTGGGCACAATAAGGAATAGTCTATTCGTTGCATCGTCTACGATAATTGGAGGAATCACTGCATATGCGTTTAAGAGGAAGAAAAGGAATTCGTGAAAGTCTAGAGGGCCAGCCGGAGCTGGTAGTGCTTGATGCCGCGCCTCACAAAGGAAAATGGCGTGAGTTTTTTGGAAACGATCAGCCGATATACGTTGAGCTGGGAATGGGGAAAGGCCGTTTTATTAGCCAAATGAGCGTTCGCTATCCGCATATCAACTTCATCGGCGTTGATATGTATGACGAGTTGCTGCGTCGGGCGAGCGATAAGGCTCGGATTGTCTGGGAACAAAAAGGAGAGTCTCATCCGCCGAATCTTGCCTTGCTTCGCGCAAATATCGAAGGCATCGAAACGATGTTCGCGCCTGGAGAAATCGAACGCGTTCATCTTAATTTCAGTGATCCATGGCCGAAAGCCAAGCATGCCCGCCGGAGACTTACGCACCCGAGACTTGTCGCCAAGTATATCGAGCTGCTCAATGAGCGCGGTGAAATTCATTTCAAGACGGACTCGCAGTCCTTGTTTGAGTTTTCCTTGAATAGCTTTGCTGAGATGGAGCTCATTATGCGCAATATATCGCTCCATCTACATAAAGAAGGTCCCCGAGAGGACCTTGTGTTTACCGAGTATGAAATGAAGTTTATGGAAAARGGGCAAAACATTTATCGCGTTGAAGCCGTTATCGGCACCGAGGCGCTCCAAAAGCATCGCGAAGCGAAGCAGGAGAAGTCATTAAAGGAAGAAGCAGAAGCCAGCAAGGCGGAAGCTGAAGATTCCGAGGAAGAAAATAATTAATTGATCCCCACAGCTGAGCCTACCCATGAATAATTGACGGCTATTGCGGTCACTGTTCCGATTAGCGCGCCTGCTGCAACATCTGAAGGATAATGCAGGCCTAAGTACATTCTTGACCATCCCACCGAAACACCTATTATAAGCGCTATGGGTATTAGCAAGGTTAACCAGACTCCGCTGGTCAGCAGGATTGGGACGAGCCATGCAAATATAGCGGTGGTATGGCCGGATGGAAAGGAAGAATCCACTAACGGATTATGTCCGGTATTGACGTCCGGCATCGCTTGGTAAGGCCGAAGCCGTTTGAATTTCCGTTTTACGACGGCTACAGGCAGGTGGCTGATGATAACCGCAGTCAAGCATTGCCAGCCCGTAAGGCTCCATGGTGCAGGGGCGAGTATTGCATATAGCAGGGCGGTTGCGAGCGTGAAGGTAGCGCCGCCCATATGTGTGACTGTGCTTAACCATGTACCCAAAAATCGTTGTCGTTTCCCCCCAGAAGGTCTCCGATTTGCCCAAATCAGCACTTTTTGCTCACTTGTTTTCAGCCAGCCTATCACTCTTTCCATCGCTGTCATCCTCCTAACGGTGGCTTACTTTAAATGGTGACTTTCTTTAATATATAAGAATTTATATGTTTTCACATATAAATGTGCTTATCTATCTCCGCGAAACGACTGCTTTTGCCACAGAGGACGGTAACAGCCGATTACGCTTGGATAAATTTAATTTTATCATGTTTTTGTAAGCCGAGCGTAAACTATTTCTTGTCCCATTATTAAAGATAAGTAAGTATTATAGCATTTAATTGGACGTCTGTGTGTCCAGCTCGACGCCCGTAATTCACATAACAGAATGACTAGGAAAAACGTACCAGATAAAAGATACAAATATTGATGCTATTTGCTGTTTAATAATGTGCAGTTGATGGTAAAACTGTAATGGACATATATTCGGTCGTTGCGGCAGAACTTGTCGAAACTGCAAATCATGTCAACGGGGAAGGTCTAGTTCACCTGTTCGTCACATAAGGTTAGCGAAACTTAAGAAACATTTTCATGTCTTCCATCGTAAATAAGGACGTTAGTGCTAAAAAGTCAGTAAATGGTTGAAAATAAGGCTGAGTCGTCGTAAAAGGAGGTAATGCGTTCATTGGCATGCCATGCAAGCGTTTTTCTGCCAAGATTAAGCCTAATGGAGACAAATTCAACTTTTGACAAAGAAGATGTTTCTGTGGAGAATCAATAAAGGTCCGAGAGTGTTTGCAGAGAAACACTCATTCAAAGAGAAAATATATAATAAAAAGCTTGCGGCAGTTATGAGTGATTGCTGAAAAAAAGCAAAAAAATGGGGTCTCAAGGGGGCAGTATCGCATGGTTCTTAGTGTTATTTTTATCGCGTTTCAAATCGTAATGGCTTCACTTGCGGTTTACCAGTTCGGTATTTCTATTTTTGGAATGATTAAAAACAAAAGCCGAAAGCATCACGCAGCGCAGAAATCGTTCGCTGTGCTTGTCGCAGCGCATAACGAAGAGCAAGTGGTCGGGGCGCTAATCGAAAACTTGAAGAAAATGGACTATCCTGAAGAGCTATACGATATATTTGTAATCTGTGATAATTGTACAGACGGCACGGCAGATATTAGCCGCAGTATGGGAGTCCATGCATGCGAGAGAACGAACCAGTTGCTTCGCGGCAAAGGCTATGCGATCGAATGGATGCTCAAGGAGCTATGGGCTATGCCCCGTCAATATGACGCGGTTGTCATGTTCGATGCGGATAATCTGGTGAATCCGGACTTCCTGCAACTGATGAACGATGATTTGTGCGAAGGCCACCAAGTCATTCAAGGTTATTTGGATACGAAGAACCCTGACGATTCTTGGGTTACTGCAGCTTACGGCATTACCTATTGGTATTGCAATCGTTTGTGGCAGCTGTCAAGGACTAACCTCAAGATGAGTAATTTTCTTGGCGGAACCGGCATGTGCTTCGAATCTGCGCTGCTGAAAGATATGGGCTGGGGCGCAACGAGCTTGGTTGAGGATTTGGAATTCTCGATGCGCTGCGTGCAGCGCGGCATTTATCCAATCTTGAACTATGATGCAAAAGTGTACGATGAGAAGCCGGTCACGTTCAAGGCTTCGGCAAGGCAGCGCCTTCGCTGGATGCAGGGGCATTTCAACGTTGCCCGCAATTACTTTTTCCCCCTTCTATGGGCAAGCATCAAGGAGCGCAACTTCGTGAAATTCGATTCGGCGATCTACACGATCTCCGTATATAATACGCTGCTTGGTTTTATTCTGACGCTGGTGATGTGGATTGATATCGCGATCCCATCCACGAACTACCTAGACTCGCTGTACAACTATCTGCCTTGGTGGACGGTAGGAATCGCTGCTTTTGCTGGAATTATTCAGTTCCCGATAGCGCTCATGCTAGAAGGAGTGAAATCGTGGAAGATGTATGCGCATCTGCTGACATTGCCGTTCTTCCTCATATCGTGGTGGCCGATTACGTTCTACGCATTCTTTACTCAGAACAACAAAACGTGGAGCCATACACAACATACACGCGTTGTTCGAATTGAGGAAGTACAAAGCAAATAGCGTTGACGATCGGCAACGCAGTTCAAAAACATATTCTCAGCTGTTGACATGGATTCGTAGGCCATGGTATAGTAACACGGTAACATTTTCAACTAACTTAATGACGCACAAGCAGAAGCACCCGCTTCTCACCTTTCGGCTAAGGCTGGCTGGTTCGCGATAATCGATTAGTCATTCCATTATTTCTAACGAAATGATGCTCTGACATACATGTACGGTTATGAGATGCGGGTTCGAGCGAACCCGCATTTTTTTATTGTGTAGAGACATGAAACAACCAATTTTGGAGGTGGCACGTTATTAGCAGAGAACATCAAATCAATGATGAGATCCGGGCCAGAGAAGTACGTTTAGTAGGTGCTGAAGGCGAGCAGATCGGTATCAAATCGATTCGCGATGCTATGCAGCTAGCTGTTGAGCTTAATTTGGACCTGGTGAACGTCGCACCGACGGCTAAGCCGCCGGTATGCCGGATCATGGACTACGGAAAGTTCCGTTATGAGCAGCAGAAGAAAGAAAAAGAAGCTCGTAAAAACCAAAAGATCGTTGATCTTAAGGAAGTTTGGTTCCGTGCTAACATTGACGAGAACGACTACCAAACGAAATTCCGGAACGTCGTTAAATTCCTCAATGAAGGCGATAAAGTGAAAGCATCCGTAAGATTCCGTGGTCGTGAGATTGCACATGCTTCTCTAGGACAGAAGATTTTGGATCGTCTTTCGAAAGAGGTTGCCGAATTATGCAGCGTTGAGCGCGCTCCTAAGCTGGAAGGCCGGAGCATGATTATGATTTTGGCACCCAAAACCAACAGCTAACAACTGATGAAGAACTTTAAGGAGGATAACTGATATGCCTAAGATGAAAACACACAGCAGTCTGAAAGACCGCTTTAAAATTACTGGAACTGGTAAAGTAAAACGTTACAAAGCTTACCGTAACCACTTGCTTTCACACAAATCCGGTCGTCAAAAACGCGTACTTGCTGGCCAACCGCTTATGGCTGCTGGCGACGTTCGTCGTTTGAAGCAAGGCCTTTCCAACTTGTAATCATAAGCAACAACAAATAAGCTAATTCAACCTACAGGAGGTTTCCATTCATGGCAAGAGTCAAAGGCGGTTTTGTCCGCACTCGTCGTCGCAAAAGAATTCTAAAGCTAGCAAAAGGTTATTTCGGTTCGAAGCATCGCCTGTTTAAAACAGCGAAGGAGCAAGTAGGTAAGTCCCTTATGTACGCTTACCGTGACCGTCGCAACAAAAAACGTGACATCCGCAGACTGTGGATCGTTCGTATTAATGCGGCAGCACGCATTAACGGTCTTTCATACAACAAATTCATGCATGGCTTGAAGCTTGCGGGCGTAGAAGTTAACCGCAAAATTCTTGCTGACCTGGCTGTTAACGATATGACTTCGTTTAACTCACTTGCAGGTATTGCGAAAGAAAAAATTAACGCATAAGCGTTAATCACATATAAGGGCTGTCCGACTCACTTATTGAGGTTGGACAGCCCTTTTTGTTTTGATAATGCGGATAGCTTATTTGTGCTTGGATATTCGCGACATGAAGAAATGTACATTTATTGTTGCAGAGGACAAACAAACAGACGGATGCTGCTTCCCTTGAATATGGTATAGGACAAAGGGAAAGGAGGGATTATGCATGAATAGTGTTTCCAAACAACAAGTACGGAAACTGGTCGGCAAATCCATCTATGCAGTGCGTCCAGACGGCTCTGTCGTCACAGGCAAGCTCGTTCGGGTTCACCAAAATAAACTAATCGTTGCTCCGCTCAAGCAGGACAAGGGGAAAGTTGTGCAGACAAAAGCAATTCTGCCGCTTGTATTGTTTGATCTTCTGGCAATCGGTACGCTTCCATTCCTTGGCGGCGGGTTTGGTGGTGGCTTCGGCGGTGGTTATGGCGGCGGTGGATGCTGTAACAATAATTTCAACCAATGCGGTTGCGGTGGAGGTTATGGTTACGGGAACCAAGGTTATAACGGGTATTAAGAATATTTAGTCGATCATAGCGGGGTGAGCGGCTTGAGCATCTCAAAGCAGCGAAGTTCAGGATAATAACGGACGGTTTGGTAACCCAATTTACTGTAAAGTTGATGGGCTTTGCCATTTATTTGGTCCACAAACAGTCTTGCAATGATGCAGTTCTGGGATCTGCCGTAAGCCTCGCTCTGCGCGATTAATTTTCTGCCCCATTGCCGGTTTCGGTGATCGGGATGGGTGACCATCATATCTAAATAAAGCACCTCGCCCATTACCTCGAAGTGGAGGAAGGAGATTGGCGGGCTTTTTTTGGATAAAGAAGCTACATAAGTAACACCTCGGCGAAACCGCTTCGGCAGCTCGCGAATGGTTTGGGCATCGTGCTGATGAACCGTATGGGACAAAGGAATAAGCTCATCTTTTATAAGCCGAACGACTTCGGCCTCATCGAGCCTTGGCTCATAAAGTCTGATCATTATCATCATTCCATTTCTGCAGCGGGGGGCGGCGGTGAACGCTGCATGAGTTTGCCGTTTGGGGGCTACACTACTATATGTGAAACGGGCTTGGAATGCGCCGACTACATTTTGCGGGAAGAGTTGTTTATGGTTCTTGACGAACGGTGATTCACGGCATATAATAAAGAAAGTCTTATCTACCACGTACCGGTGTAACGCCATGTGGTACATACACAATCAGCAATGATGAGGACGAAGTGCTTAGGGCCCTTTTGAACAGAGAGCGGATGGATCAGCTGCAACCATCGCCAAAATCCCTTTTCTACGAGCTCACCTCGGAGCTGTTTCCTTGAAAAGCAACAACGAAAGCTGTTGCCTAATAGGGGAAATCGCAGGGCAAGCGTTAAAGTGCCAATAGTATGAACGTAAGTGCACGACGTTCTTACTTGTGGAGGTTATACGTCGAGAGAGGTATAACAAATTTGGGTGGTACCACGGAAGATATACCTTTCGTCCCTCGTTGCTTCTTTTTGAAGCATGAGGAGCGAGAGGTTTTTTTGTTTTTTTTGAGAGGAGGATGACTGATGGTAACGCAAGGTGCAACACTGAAGTCAAAAGAGGAATTGAAGGAAAGGCTTTCGAAGCCCGAAGTCATAACTGGTTCGGAAATTTTGCTTAGAAGTCTATTGCTTGAGGATGTAGATTGTGTATTCGGATATCCAGGCGGAGCAGTATTGTACATTTATGACGCGATGCACGGTAATCCTGACTTCAATCATTTGCTTACACGCCATGAACAAGGCGCAATCCATGCTGCAGACGGCTATGCCCGTGCAAGCGGCAAAGTAGGCGTATGTATCGCAACCTCTGGACCGGGGGCAACAAACCTCGTTACGGGAATTGCTACAGCCTATATGGATTCCGTGCCAATGGTTGTCATTACGGGTAATGTCATATCCAGCTTGATCGGTAGCGATGCTTTCCAGGAAGCGGATATCACGGGAATCACGATGCCAATTACGAAGCACAGCTACTTGGTGCGCGACGTTGAGGATCTGCCGCGCATTATTCATGAAGCATTCCATATTGCCAATACGGGCCGTAAAGGTCCGGTATTGATTGACATACCGAAAGACATCTCTGCTGCCAAAACGCTGTTCAAGCCGTCAACGGAAGTTAACATCCGCGGGTATAACCCGACCGTATCGCCGAACAAGAATCAAGTCGACAAGCTGATTAAAGCCATTGAACAGGCAGAGCGCCCGCTTATTCTTGCTGGCGGCGGAGTAGTATACTCTGGCGGTCACGAACAACTATTCGAGTTCGTAACGAAAACACAAATTCCGATTACGACGACGTTGCTTGGACTTGGCGCATTCCCAAGCGGCAACGACTTGTTCCTGGGCATGCCGGGGATGCATGGAACCTATACGGCAAACAAATCGATTCAAAGCGCGGATTTGCTTATTAACATCGGCGCACGCTTCGATGACCGGGTTACCGGCAAGCTTTCGGGCTTCGCACCGTTAGCGAAGATTGTTCATATCGATATCGATCCTGCGGAAATCGGTAAAAACGTACCGACGGACATACCAATCGTTGGTGACGTAAAAACCGTGCTGGAAATCGTCAACAAGCTGGCTAAACGCGCCGACAAAGCGGATGACTGGCGCGCCAAGCTTAAGGCATCCTGCGAGCAATATCCGTTCAGCTACCAGGATTCGGAGGTAGAGCTTAAGCCGCAATGGGTAGTTGAGCTCATTCATGAAACGACGAACGGCGATGCGATTGTAACGACTGACGTTGGCCAGCACCAAATGTGGGCTGCGCAGTATTACAAGTTCAATAAGCCGCGTTCATGGGTAACGTCTGGCGGGCTAGGAACGATGGGCTTCGGCTTCCCTTCAGCGATCGGCGCTCAAATGGCTAACCCGGATCGGGTAGTCGTTTCTATCAACGGCGACGGCGGCATGCAAATGTGTGCGCAAGAGCTTGCGATTTGCGCAATTAACAACATTCCGGTTAAAGTGGC
Organism: Paenibacillus sp. 2TAB23; assembly: GCF_052115165.1. Classification (NCBI taxonomy): domain Bacteria; kingdom Bacillati; phylum Bacillota; class Bacilli; order Caryophanales; family Paenibacillaceae; genus Paenibacillus; species Paenibacillus sp. 2TAB23. Next base: position 391,216 of record NZ_JBFRGD010000001.1, on the reverse strand, counting down.
TATTATCAATAACCAAGTGCTCGGGATGGTTCGTCAATGGCAGGAGCTTATCTACGATAACCGCTATAGCCATATCGATCTTTCCGGCAGCCCGGATTTTGTCAAGCTTTCCGAGGCTTATGGCGTCAAAGGCTTCCGTGCAACGAACAAGGAAGAAGCACGGGTTGCTTGGGAAGAAGCACTCCGCCATCCTGGTCCGGCCGTTGTGGAGTTCGTCGTTCGCAAGGAAGAGAACGTGTACCCAATGGTTGCACAAGGAAGCACCATCGACGAAATGATCATGGGGGATGCGGAATGAAAAAACACACGATCGCAGTAATCGTAAACGATCAGCCTGGTGTTCTGCAGCGCGTCTCCGGCTTGTTCGGACGCCGCGGCTTCAATATTGAAAGCATTACGGTAGGATCCAGCGAAGAAGCAGGCTTGTCGCGTATGGTCATCGTCACTTCAGGTGATGACCATACCCTCGAGCAAGTCACGAAGCAATTGTACAAGCTTATTGATGTTATAAAGGTCATTGATCTTAGTTCCAATCCGATGGTCGCTCGTGAGCTTGCTCTGATTAAAGTCAATGCAGAGCCGTCTACTAGACCTGAAATTCTAGGAGTCGTTGAAACGTTCCGTGCAGCGGTTGTCGATATTGGCACGCATTCTCTTATGGTACAGGTAGTCGGCGACACCGAGAAAATCGACGCTATGGTTGAACTGCTAAAGCCTTACGGCATCCGCGAGCTTTCGCGCACTGGCGTAACGGCGCTTAACAGAGGCAACGCGAAATAGTAACCACTTTTATTCCCATTTCAACATCCCATTTTGAGCGGGAGTTTAAGGGGAGAACCGCTGCTTATGGGTCATTCTCTGCTTAAACACCCGCTCAAAAGGGTTAAATTAAAGGAGGCAATTATTAAAATGGCAGTTACAATGTACTATGAAAAAGACGCTGATCAAGGCGTACTACAAGGCAAAACAATCGCAGTTATCGGTTACGGCAGCCAAGGTCACGCACAAGCACAAAACCTTCGCGACAGCGGCTTGAAAGTTGTTATCGGGCTTCGTCCTGGTAAATCAGCTGATGTAGCTAAAAAAGACGGTTTTGAAGTACTTACAGTTGCAGAAGCGACTAAAGTAGCTGACGTTGTTCAAATCTTGCTTCCTGACGAAACACAAGCGAAAGTATACAGCGAAGAAATCGCTCCTAACCTCAAAAAAGGCGCGGCTCTTATGTTCTCACACGGCTTCAACATTCATTACGGCCAAATCGTGCCGAACGCTGATACAGACGTATTCCTAGTTGCTCCTAAATCTCCTGGTCACATGGTTCGCCGTACGTACCAAGAAGGTTTTGGCGTTCCTGGTCTTATCGCGATTGAGCAAGATGCAACAGGCAATGCTAAAGCAATTGGCCTTGCATATGCTAAAGGTATCGGCTGTACTCGTGCAGGCGTTATCGAAACATCTTTCAAAGAAGAAACAGAAACAGATTTGTTCGGTGAGCAAGCGGTTCTTTGCGGCGGCGCTTCTGCGCTTGTTAAAGCAGGCTTCGAGACGCTTGTTGAAGCTGGCTACGCTCCAGAAATGGCTTACTTCGAGTGCTTGCACGAGCTTAAATTGATCGTTGACATGATGTATGAAGGCGGAATCTCGTCGATGCGCGATTCCATCTCCAATACTGCTGAATACGGCGATTATGTAACAGGTCCTCGCATCGTTACAGAAGAAACGAAAAAAGAAATGAAACGCGTATTGGAAGATATCCAATCCGGCCGTTTCGCTCGCGACTTCATCTTGGAGAACCAATCCAACCGCGCGATGCTTACGGCTACTCGCCGTAACGAAGCTGCTCACCCTATCGAGCAAACAGGCGCACAGCTTCGCGAATTGATGCACTGGATCAAGAAGTAATAGCAGATAGAAGAAACAACCATATCCCGGTTCGCCGGATCGCTTTGCGCTGCGGGATCCGCAGCGCAGGGCGAATCCATTCGCGTGCCGGGATCATTCTGTTCACGGAGGTGCCATGCACAAATGCGGAAAATTTATGTTTTCGATACAACGCTTCGTGACGGAGAGCAATCTCCTGGTGTGAACCTGAACACGAAGGAAAAGGTAGAGATCGCCCTTCAACTTGAACGCCTTGGCGTAGATCGTATGGAAGCCGGTTTCCCAGCTGCTTCGCCTGGTGATCTTGCTGCCGTTAACGCGGTGGCTCGCGCGGTCAAAAACGCAACGGTCATCGGTCTTTCCCGTTCACGCGAGCAAGACATTGACGCCGTTCGTGAAGCGCTTATTGGTGCACAGGATCCTTGCATTCACGTATTTCTTGCTACAAGTCCCATCCACCGCAAGCACAAGCTGCGCATGGAGAAGGATCAAGTGCTGGAAACGGCGGAGCGTGCGATTCGCTATGCGAAGAAATATTTCGACAAGGTTGAATTCTCGGCAGAGGATGCCGGACGTACGGAGCTGGATTTCCTATGCCAGGTCGTAGAGATGGCTATTAATGCGGGAGCTACGGTTGTCAATATTCCAGATACGGTTGGTTATTTGAATCCGCTTGAGTTCGGCAACATCTTCAAGACCTTGAAGGAAAATGTTCCGAATATCGAGAAAATCCAGCTGAGCGCCCACTGTCATGATGATCTTGGCATGGCGACTGCCAACTCTCTCGCAGCGATACTAAACGGCGCGGATCAAATCGAGGGTACAATCAATGGGATTGGCGAGCGAGCAGGCAACACCGCGATTGAAGAAATCGCGATGACACTTGCGACGCGTCCGGATTATTTCGGCGCGCAAACGACATTGAACCTGAAGGAAATTGCTAAAACAAGCCGACTAGTCAGCAAGCTGACAGGCATGGTCGTGCCTGGCAACAAAGCAATCGTCGGTGCCAATGCTTTCGCGCATGAGTCCGGCATTCATCAGGATGGCATGCTGAAAGAGAAAACGACTTATGAGATTATTTCTCCTGAAACAATCGGGCTGAAGGAATCGAAGCTTGTGCTGGGCAAGCACTCTGGCCGCCATGCGTTCCGCGAGAAGCTAATCGATCTCGGTTACGAGCTTGAGGACGATGCGGTTAATGCAGCATTCGCTAAGTTTAAGGATCTTGCGGATCGAAAGAAAACGGTCAGCGATGAGGATATTCTTGCGATGCTTGAGGAGAAGCTGATTGATACACCGGAGGTATTCAGCCTGGAGACGATCCAAGTGAGCTACGGCAATCAGTCCACTCCAAGCGCTTCCGTTCGAATTCGCAAAGCAGAAGGCGAAGTTGTTGAGGAGATTGCAATAGGCAATGGATCTGTGGACGCGATCTACAATGCGATTGACAAAGTTACGCAAGAGATTGTAGAGCTGGAAGACTATTCGATCAAGTCCGTGTCGCAAGGCAAGGACGCGCAAGGTGAGGTTCATGTGGTACTGAAGCAGAACGATGTTTCTGCCCAAGGTCGTGGTTTGAGCACGGACATTCTTGAAGCGAGCGCGCGTGCCTATATTGACGCGCTTAACCGTCTTATCGAGAAACGGAAAACGCCAGGCCGCCGCGATAAAATGAGCTTAATTTAGTGTGAAACGAATAGCATGAGGAAATAGGATAGTCCCGCCGGGTCCTAGCTGACCAATGGGGCTGTCCTATTTTCATTTCTAATAGATGATGCCTGCGACATGAAGCTAAGCACCCCGAAACCGTTGAACGTTGGACGTTTTTAGCTTCTTTATAGCCGTAGTCTATAGAGTAAATAGATTTTATATCTTTGTAATCAGAGCGTTTTTGTGGTACAAATGATAATAGAATGAGAATGAGTGAAACATGTTGTTCACCGAGTCCCCAGGGTGCGATGAAGGACAAGTTAAATGAAAAAGAGGAGTGTTACATTTATTATGTCAGAAGTTAAAAAAATCGCGGTTATTGCCGGCGACGGTATCGGTCCAGAGGTTGTTGGCGAAGCGCTTAAAGTACTTAAAAAAACCGAAGAGCTTTACGGTTACCAATTCGAAACGGAGCATGGCTTATTCGGCGGAATCGCTATCGACGAGAAAGGAACGCCGCTTCCGCAAGAAACGCTTGATCTTTGTAAAGGAGCAGACGCGGTACTGCTTGGAGCTGTAGGCGGCCCGAAATGGGACAACAACTCCAAAGAGCTTCGTCCTGAAACAGGCTTGCTCGGCATTCGCAAAGCGCTTGGCCTATTCTCCAATATCCGCCCAGCTACAGTGTTCGATTGCTTGAAAGAAGCATCGACGTTGAAGCCAGAAGTGCTTGAGGGTACGGATCTTATCGTTGTTCGTGAATTGACAGGCGGTATCTACTTCGGAGAGAAATTCCGTCGTGAAGGTGCAGGCGGCGAAGAAGCTGTTGATACTTGCGTGTACAATGTGCAAGAAATCGAGCGTATCGTTCGTCAAGCATTCGATATCGCAATGACTCGCGGCAAGCGCCTAGCTTCCGTTGATAAAGCAAACGTTCTGGAAACTTCCCGTCTATGGCGTGAAGTGGTTAACCGGATTGCCCCTGAATATCCAGAGGTTGAGCTGGAGCACGTGCTTGTAGACAACTGCGCGATGCAATTGCTTCGCCGTCCGTCAAGCTTCGATGTAATCGTGACTGAAAATATGTTCGGCGATATTCTAAGCGACGAAGCAGCAATGCTTACAGGCTCGATTGGCATGCTTTCATCCGCTTCGCTTGGCGAAGGAAGCTTCGGCTTGTATGAGCCGGTACACGGCTCCGCTCCTGACATTGCTGGACAAGGCATCTCTAATCCAATCGCGACGATTCTATCCGTAGCATTAATGTTCCGCCTTACATTTGGCTATCATGAGGCTGCTGCAGCAATTGAAGCGGCTGTTAAAGAAGTTCTTGATGCAGGCCACCGTACTGGTGATATCGCAGTTGATAAAAGCACTGCAATCGGTACGACAGAGATGGGCGATTTGATCGTAGCCGCTCTAAGAAAATAACTTCCAGTTTATAATTATTACAAATAAATATTGATTATAATATTGACTTCATTCTAGACTAGTGATACTATTTACTAGGTAAGTCACACAGATGAAGTGACAAAAATAATAAAAATTTATGGATAGGTCCAAGGAGGTTTTCTATAATGGCAGAGCGTTTGGTAGGCCGCCAGGCCCCAGATTTTTCGATGGAAACAGCAACAGGCGACGGTAAAGATTTTGGTACAGCATCACTTGCAGATTACAAAGGCAAATGGTTGGTATTGTTCTTCTACCCGCTAGATTTCACTTTCGTATGCCCAACAGAAATCACAGCTCTTAGCCTTGCAGCTGCTGAATTCAGAAAATTGGACACTGAAGTTCTAGGTGTCAGCGTTGATAGCAAACACAGCCACCGCGCATGGATCAACACGCCGGTTAACGATAATGGACTAGGCCAGCTTGAATTCCCGCTTGCAGCTGACATCACGAAAAGCGTTGCTCGTGACTACGGCGTCCTAATTGAAGAAGAAGGTATCGCGCTTCGCGGTCTATTCATCATCAATCCAGAAGGCGAAGTACAATACCAAGTTGTTAACCATAACAACGTAGGCCGCAGCGTTGATGAGACGCTTCGCGTATTGCAAGCTTTGCAATCCGGCGGACTTTGCCCAATCAACTGGAAACCAGGTCAACAAACATTGGTATCGAAATAATACGTTTCGTACCGGTCACAACAAAACCCGCGCCATGCGATGGCGCGGGTTTTGTTTATTTATAGGCATGGCCGGGTACATATTATCATTGAAAAGCAGGAATTTACGTAGTGCGGGGCGAATAAGGTAATAGCCACAGGATCAAAAAGAATGAAACGTTAGCGTACTTAAACGATAATCTTGATATTGCTGTAGGTTTGCTGCGCAAACCTTAGTTGATGCTTACGAAGTAGGTTTGCTGCGCAAACCTTTAAGGAGGGGTCGTCAATGAGCTTTTGCTGTGGAGCTAGCATGATTGGGACTAAGGGAACGCTTAAGCATTTTCGGACGCATATTCACAATGTACCGATTGTGTTTTGTCCAGTATGTCACCGTGTAGATATTCATTACTTAATCGAGAACGAATATGAAATATTAGCTGAATATGCGCATGGCGACGGTGCTGCTGAGGTTGATTTCCAAGAGTACGTTGAGCAAGAGGGCATGGCGCTGCTTGAAAATTGCGTGAATCACGAGAATGAAGATCCGATGGATGTCGTTCACAGTCAAATTGATATGGCACTTGATTTGCTAAGCTTTGCGAAGCAGATTGAGGATACGGAATGGCAGCTTGCCCTTAAGAAGCGTCTTGGGATGCTGAATAACAGAAGGAATAAGCTGCGACAACGCCGTACTTCCGTTTAGTTTTTTTAAACATGAATGGTGAGCCTCCTTCTGGGAGGCTTTTATTAAAATATAAGACTTTTTATGTTTCACGCGATAAGCAACCTTCTATTTCTACGAGAAACGGATACCCTCCTCTTGCAGAGGATGGCGAAGCCGTTTCTTCTTGTTTTTAAAAAAAATGAAGATGTTCTCATAATGTACCCCCCGAAACCGGAATGACAGAAACGAATCATACTAATAGTGAGGTGGAGCGGTTGTTACTCGTATTGTTCAAACGCTTCTTGCGGAAAGCTGTATCCACAGAAGCTGCAGAGGAGGCTAAGCTGACTCCCGAACAAAAGATTGCTCGTATTCGCGAGGGCGACGAGCTGCTGCGTGAGCAATTCATAGCAGACTACAAACCTTATATAATGAAAGTGACAAGCCGATTTTGCAAACGGTATATTGATCCGAGCCGAGATGATGAGTTCAGCATAGCGCTGTTAGCTTTTAATGAAGCCATCAATCAGTTCTCCAGTCATGCAGGGAAATCGTTTATCGGATTTTCTGAAACCGTCATTCGCCGCCGGCTTATTGACTATGTCCGAAAAGAACAGCGGCATTCCAAGGTTGTTCCCTATAGCATGTTTGATTCAGAGGAAGAAGAACAGCCTCAATATAATTCGGTAGAAACGAAGCAAGCGATGTTCGCTTTCGAAATGAAACGAACCGAGGATGAACGCAGAGTCGAAATCGGCGAGTTGAACAATGAGCTTGATCGTTTTGGAATTTCATTCGCTGAGCTAGTGGAAGTATCTCCGAAGCATGCGGATTCCAGAAGGCTGCTGATTGGCATCGCTCAGACGCTGTTAGGCGAAGAGCAATTGTTCGATTCGCTTAGGCAATCAGGGAAGCTGCCAGTTAAAGAGCTGACTGAGCTGTGCGGCGTTTCCCGCAAAACAGTGGAGCGCAACCGGAAGTATATTATTGCGATCTCACTCGTCATATCAGGACCATATCCATACATGCATGATTATCTACATATATCCGAAGACCATATGGGTTCGAATAAGGAGGCAAGCAGATGAAACGCGGAATTGTTGTGAGTATCCATAAGCAGCATGCGGTCGTCATGACGGCAGACGGACAATTTTTGCAAGCCCCTATTCAAGGTACGCAGCAGCTGGGAGAAGAAATTATTTTCGAAGCGGTGTACAAGAAAACCCGTAATGTGAAGCCTGCTTACTGGTATGGAAGTGCAGCTGCTATTCTGCTGGTGTTCATCCTGCCGCTGTTATTTTTTATTCAGAAGGACGAGAATCCTGTCGTGGCCTATGTGAGTATGGATATCAATCCGAGCGTAGAGCTAGGTGTGGACGAGAACGGGAAGGTGCGTGAGCTGCGGGCATTAAATGCTGACGGCGAGAACATTATCAATGGCCTTCCATTCGAAGGAATTAATGTGGAAACCGTTGCCGCGTCCCTGTTGGAGAAAGCGAAGAGCTCGCATTATTTGGACACGCCAAACAAGGATATTTTTATTACAAGTGTTCTGCTTAGTGATGCTTCTGCACTAAAACTCGATTATGAGAGTATTTTGACAGGAAAAGTCGATGAAACGCTGAGGCTGCTGCTTAACAATCTGACAGAAGAGGCCGCAACAGCAAATATTACGACCATGTCTATCCCGAATGAGGTTCGTGAGGAAGCAGCGATCAACGGTATATCCTCAGGTAAAATGGCCGTTTATTTAATGGCGAAGGAAGAGGGCTATGCACTTGAAATAGAGCAATTGAAAAAGCAGTCCATCGATAAAGTAACGGAGCCGGTTGGCGGAGTAAAAACGATCGTAGACAATGCGCAGGACAAGAGCAAAGAAAAGCTGAAAGAGCTGGTTGCGAAGGAAAAAGAGGAAAAAGCCAAACAGCAAAACCATATAAATAAAGGTGGAGCAGCTAAGCCGACTGCAACCGCTAAACCGAATAAACCGGTCAAGGCAGCGAAGCCTGAGAAGCCTGAGAAGCCGAGTAGTGCTGTCACTTTGAAACCATCAGAGACGAAAAAGCCTGTAAGAAACGGTGCTTTGGACGATAAACCAGTGGCAACACCAGGAAAACCGAACAAGCCGAGCAAACCTGATCGTCCGAATTCGGATAAACAGGATGAAGATAAAAAGGACGATGACCGAGATTGGAATCAAGGTTGGGATCAAGGTTGGAATCAAGACTGGAATCAATCGCACAACAATAACGACAATGATGAAGAAGATAACCGAGGCGGCAATAATCGTAATGAGGACCGTGATAATAACGGTTGGGGAAGCAATTGGCGTGACGGCGATAAGGATAACCGTGACGCCCGCGATGGCAGGAATTCAGATCGGAAAGACGATAAGGGAAGAGATGATAAGTCAAACGTTAATAGAAACACGAAAGAAAAGGACAATAATAGGGATTGAATACAAACTAGCGAATAAGCCTAACCAACCATGCCGACAAGGAAAAAAGGGCTGGTTTTTTAATCGTATAAAGGGTGTAAAAAGTCATTTGTCTAACAAGCAGTCTAAAGACCTAAACGCGACCGTGCGATACTTTTTACCCAGTTGACGAACAAATTTCGACAGTATTTCCGATTGACAGCGATTGTAAACTCGCCCTATGATTAGTAGTAACTGTAACTGTTATTTCTATAGATGTTGCCGGGGAGGAGTACATGATGTTGGCCATTCGAAAGCGCTATTTCCCGGCGCTTGCCGAGTATATTAGAAGTGGTAAGGAAGTATCATTATTCCATGCCAACGAGCTGGGCAAGGAGCTTTACGGAATAAACCCGGAAGAAATCATTGCTGTACATGAAGAATGCATACAGTCACTAGCCGCGAATGTCGACTCGGAGGAGGCTGTGYGGTTATATAATCGATCATTTGTGTTCTTAATGGAAATCATGGTCGCATGCCGCTTTCGGCTGCAGCCGGAACGGTCTACTGAGCAGAAATTTAGTGAAATGCGTGAAATGCTATTCAGATCCAATCGTTCCTTCGAAAAGGTGAAAAATAAATATGAAAATGTGCTTCAGCACATGGACAGCGGTATCGCCTTATTTGACAGCGACGGCATATTATCTTTTATTAACGTGCAGATGGCCAAGCTGCTCGATATTCCTAGGAAAACGTTGATTGGCTGTACGATTAAGGAAATCTTGCGGCATAGACAGCTTGCAAGCAGTACAAAACGGACAGTTCTAAGGCTTTACAAGGAAATGTTTCTGATGCACAGTCGGTACTACGAATTCCAGCATAAAGACGGCAAACATCTATTAGTAACGGTTACTTACGGTGATCAATTAGACGGTGATTTTTTATTCAGTGTTAAGGATGTTTCGGAATACAAGCAGATTGAGCAAACCGCTTTGCAGAATGACAAGCTTGCGATGCTCGGCAAGATCGCAGCCGCCATTGCACATGAAATTCGAAATCCGTTGACGAGCATCCGGGGCTTTATACAGCTGCTCCGGCCTTATTTGCTTGAGGTTGGCAAAGAGGAGTACGCACGTATTATTTTGACGGAAATTGACCGAGCTAACGATATTATTTATGAATTTTTAAACTCGTCCAAGCCGTCGGCGCCGATGAAGCAGTTGGTGTCCATCGATCATTTGATAAAGGAAGTCGTTTTGTTGACTGAAAGCGAAGCATTGATGCGGAATTGCGAGATAAAGGCTGAATGCTATTGCGCGGAGAATATGGTTTCCATCGACGTCAAGCAGGTCAAGCAGGTCATATTGAATATTATCAAAAATGCGCTTGATGCMATTGAAGAGGTACAAAGTGAACGAAGAGGCCTGATCGATATTGTTACGCGCAGCAATGGTCAATCAGCTGAAATTATCATTAAGGACAACGGAAAAGGCATGGAAAAGACGACGATGAATCGGTTGTTCGACCCCTTCTTTACGACAAAGCAAGCAGGAACGGGACTGGGGCTGTCCGTCAGCTATCGGATTGTTCGCAATCATAATGGGACTATTCGGGTTGACAGCCACCGGGGCGTAGGTACGGAATTCATCATAACTTTGCCGCTTGCCTAATTAGGTGGCGTACATGAACTGCGAACAAAATAATGTATAAGGGCTCTTCTCCCGAACTGGGAGGGGAGCTTTTCGATTGTTTAGGCCGTACATGCCCTCTTTTATATTCAATTATAAACATGGAAAAGTCGAAGAGCCTTAGGTATAATGAGTGTGGCAAACGGTATGAATGAGTCTGCAATTCGGTGGATTTCTATACAAATATACCGATGAAGAAAGTGAGGAAACAACTAATGAACGTATCATTTACATACGGATTGAGAAATACGGAGCAAGCGGCTGCCGAGGCGGTCATACGTTTTATAGGCAAAAAAGAATTAGTTCAAGGCGAAGGAGCGCTTCCGATTTTGCAGCCGCAAATCGATGAGGCGCTTAGAGCCCAGCATGCCAAAGGATTGTTTAAGGCAGATGCTGAGCAAGTTGCAGTATTGCCGACACTCGGTCTATATCCCGCTGCACATATTGTGTTCGTAGGGCTTGATTCAGAGGGAGGCACGACAGGCCTTCGCCTTGCTGCCGCTGCTGCCGCGAAAACGCTGAAAAAGCTGCGTGCGGAGAAGGTTCAAGTTCTGCTGTCAGACGCCTTGCTTGATGGATCGCTAGCGAAGCTGGGGGCAGAACGTACGGCGCAGGCGTTGACTGAGGGGCTGCTGTTAGCGCTTCACGTGCGCCAGCCGCTGAAACGCGAGCCGTCTGAACGCTTTGCACTGAAAGAGGCGGCGTTTTTACCGCAAGGAGCGGCAGCTTCGGCTGAAGATGCCGGATTGTGGGAGCAGGGTATTGCTAAAGGCAAGCTGTATGCCGAAGGGGTTGCTTTGGCCCGTGATTTGACTAATCTGCCAGGCAATGATCTAACGCCGGAGCGGCTTGCCTATCATGCAGAGGAGCTAGCGCGGGAGCTTGATTTGGAAATTGAGGTCATCGATGAATGGAGTGCCGCGGAGCAGCGCATGGGCGGCTTGCTGGGCGTTGGTCAAGGAAGCATTAATCCGCCCCGTATGATCGTCATTCATTACAAAGGCAACCCAAGCTCGGATGAGGCATGGGGATTAGTAGGAAAAGGAATTACGTTCGATACGGGAGGCATCTCTTTGAAGAGGGCTGACGGCATGCAGGAAATGATTTCGGATATGGGCGGTGCAGCAGCAGTCCTTGGTGCCATGCGTGTAATCGGAGAGCTGAAACCTGCAAGGAATGTGATTGCCGTTATTCCGACAGCGGAGAACATGCCTTCAGACCGTGCAATGAAACCGGGAGATGTTCTGCGGATGATGAGCGGCCATACGGTGGAGATTGTGAATACGGACGCAGAGGGAAGGCTCGTGCTTGCAGACGGTCTAACAACGGCGATTACGAGAGGCGCGACAAAGCTTGTGGATGTGGCAACATTGACGGGAGCCGTATCCGTTGCTCTTGGCACGCAAGCAACAGGAGCGGTAACGAACAACGAAGCTTTATTCAATGAAGTGCAAGCGGCATCGGATCGAGCGGGCGAGCGGATCTGGCAGCTGCCTGCTTATCCAGAATATAAGAAACAGATCATGAGCGATGCGGCAGATTTGAAAAATAGCGGCGGCAGGTATGCTGGAACGATAACCGGCGGGCTCTTTATCGGGCATTTTGCGGAGGATCTGCCTTGGGTGCATTTAGACATCGCAGGCACGGCTTGGCTGGATTCGAGTCGGGGCTGGGAAACGAAAGGCGCAACTGGCGTAATGGTTAGAACACTGATTGAACTGATTGTACACCACGAGTAAGCAGAGCGGAGAGGGTATGTATGTTAAAGGACATCCTGTTGCCTAGACGGAGAATGTCCGAGCAGAGAAGGGGCTTGCACACAGCAATAGTGGAAGGCATTCCTGCTACAATTATCGGAAATTTGCTCGGAGGTCCGCTGCTTACAGCGTACCTCCTTTATTTGGGAGCGAAGTCGGACGCAATCGGTGCAGCGCTAGCGATTCCTGCGTTTGCCAACCTCGTACAGCTCATTATCGCCTTTTACATGCATCGATTCGAAAACAGAAGGCGTTACGTTATGATATTCAGCCTCGTTCACCGTTCGTTATGGACGGCAACCGGGCTTATCCCATTCTGGGTGCCGGAGGGCTACTGGGTGGCTGCGTATATCGTGATGTTTACGGTTTCTTATATTTGCGCGCAGTCAGCTGGCGTCTTGTGGACCTCACTCGTGGCGGATATGGTGCCCGCTCAGGTTCGTGGACGGTATTTCGGCATTCGGAATACGATTCATTGGGCGATCGCAAGCCTCTGCTTGCTCATTGGCGGACAAATATTGAATCGATTGCCTGAAGGCAGCGGTTTTGTTGTCCTGTATGTGATTTGTGCAGCAGCTACAGTCTGGAATGGCATTGAGCTGTACCGATATCCGAATCTTCCGCTCGAACGCTCAATCGAAGCTTCGAAATGGAAAAGATTGAAGAAGCCGCTTGGCGACCTTACGTATTTGCTGGCTACTTTATTTCTGGCTACTTTTATATTGATCCAAAATATCGCTGTGCCATTTTTCTCCTATGTCATGTTAGATATCGTCAATTTCAATTACACCTGGGTGACGGTCATCACTACGATCCAAATGATTGTGATGATGTTCAGCTATTACTATTGGGGAAATATGAACAGCAAATATTCGACGCGCGCTTTGCTGAGGTGGGCGCTTCCCATAATAGGAGTTGCCTGTTTGTTATGGGGTGGAATGGCGTTTCTGCCTGCCATTCTGGTCCTAATTGCCGTCCATATTGTGCTTGGCGTCGGTGTTGGAGGCTACAATCTGCTGGCCTTTAACTTTATTATCGGGGATACGCCTAAATCGGAGCGTCCCATGTATATTGCCGTATTCTCTGCGCTGACTGGCATTACCGGATTTGCGGGTCCGCTTCTGGGAGGCTGGATTTACAAGCGAGTTGCGGACAGCCCTTACTGGGTGCAGAGCTACGGAATATCGATGATGACTGGCGCAACGCTGCTTGTCATGGCATTTGTGATTGGACCATTAGTGTTAAAGGATAACAATCAAAAATCCGATAGATAGGATAGACGCATTTATTATAAAATGTAAGATAAAGCAGAGCCTCTTTGTGAAGGGGAGTTTGCTTTTCGAATGGTTTTGATAACGCTTACTTAGACTCGTTGTATGATAATGGAATGGGACGAAAATACATATTGGAATAGGGGTATACTAATATGCATGCGATAGAACGAAGAAAAAGTGATTTATTGGCCTATTATCCACCTGTTACGATGGATTTGGCAGAACTGAACCGTTACTGGGACGCTGTGCTTGCGAGCTATTCGGACAAGCCGCTTGAAATTGTGAAGGAGCTGCTGGATACACCGCTAAGTGCGGTTAGAACGGAACGTTTGACCTACAAGGGAAGTGATGAAACCCCCATTCACGGTCTTTACATCGTTCCGGAGCAGGGCTTGCTTGGGAAGAAGCTTCCTTGCGTCGTCATCTATCAAGGGTATACGGGTGACAAAGGCCTGCCCGAGCGTTACGCGGCATGGCTGCTTCTCGGCTATGCTGTATTTGCGGTCGATGCAAGAGGACAGGGAGGCGAGACTGGCAACCTGCTGACTTCGGAGGAAGGTACGATAAAAGGTTGGGTCACGCAAGGCATTGAAAACATCGAGCAAAGCTATTACAGGGCGATCACGATGGATACGGTAAGAGCGGTCGATGCTGCTGCGCTGCAGCCGGAGGTAGATGCCACCCGTATTGCGGTAGTCGGGGGCAGCCAAGGTGGCGGGCTTGCGCTGTTAGCTGCTGCTCTTAATTCAAAGGTAAGCGCTGTCGTAGCTGATATTCCGAATATGTGCCATATGGATTATGGCATTATGCACTCGACAGGTTCGTTGACTGAGGTTGCCCAGTACGTAAAGCGTTATCCAGACAGGCTTGAGCATGTCCTTCATACACTGGCTCATTTCGACATGCTCAACCTAGCGGAACGAATTCAAGCGCCGGTCTTAATGTCAGTTGGTTGGAAGGACACGGTCTGCATGCCGGAAACGATTTACGCGGTTTTCAATCGGATTAATGCCAAAAAAGAGCTGAATGACTATCCTTTCTCAGGGCATGAGGTAGGAGGGTACCAGAGCCGGGCAGCGATTTTATTTCTGAAAGACGTTTTTCAAAACGATTAATGCTTCGATGATTGTCCGAGAACGACAATCAATGCTTGAAATGGATGATATCAATGCCAATATGATTATGGAAGGCAAGCGTACTATGTACTAAAATATAAGGGAGCTTTCAATCAACATCCTATAAATTGCCGTAATTTGAAACCAGGTACTGAAGATTACGGTATAACTTAATAACCAATCATATTATAGAGCAAGTTGAAACGGTTTAAGGCTTTGCAAGCTGGCGGGCATGTATGAGGAGTTCCGCCTTAGAAAATAATAGGATGGCAATGAATAGAGAGGGTGGAATTTTCTGCAATGAGCAACCATGATGAGCGTAATTATTCGCCTTGGCAAAGCTACTATGGACCCAACCTTGGGTATGTGCAGGAGCAATACGAACGTTTTTTAACAGAGCCTGATGCCGTTGAAGCAACGGTTCGTGAGCTTTTTGAACGTTTTGGAGCACCTCCGGCAGTATCGATAGGAGCCGCTGCTAATACAGCAAAGCCAAGCGAGCAACAGGCTGCATCAACTGCAGCACCTGGACCGATTGATTCAAATATGTTGAAGAAGGTTGTCGCTGCGCACCAGCTTATGCTGAACATTCGCAGATACGGCCATTTAGCTGCGGATATCGACCCGCTTGGTTTTAGTCCGGCAGCGGATACGAAGCTGCTTGAACCAGAAACCTTTGGCCTAACGCAAGCAGATTTGGCTTCTATACCTGCTTCACTTATTTGGGATAATGCACCTGCATCGATCTCGAACGGGTGGGAGGCAATCAGCCGTCTAAGAGAAATTTACACACGTTCGGCTGCTTATGAATTTACACATATCCATGACGAGAATGAACGGAACTGGCTGAATAAGCAAGCGGAATCTGGAAGCTTCCCGGCACCGTTGTCGGCAAGAGAACGTTCGGCGCTGCTCGAGCGTCTATTGGAGGTCGAATATTTCGAGAACTTCCTGCACCGGACTTTCGTCGGCCAGAAGCGTTTCTCGATAGAAGGCGTGGATATGCTCGTGCCCGTGTTGGATGAGATCGTCCGTGCCGTCGCGCATGACGGTGCGAATAACATTCTAATGGGAATGGCACACCGCGGCCGTCTAAATGTACTTACGCATGTGCTCGGCAAGCCGTATGAGAAAATCTTCTCCGAGTTTCATCATGCGCCTAACAAAGAGCTTATTCCATCCGAAGGCTCGATGGGTCTCAACTATGGCTGGACGGGCGATGTGAAATACCATCTGGGTGCAGATCGCGCGATTAAGGAAGGCGAAACGATTCGCGCTAACTTAACCCTTGCGAATAACCCGAGCCATCTTGAATTTGTTAATCCAGTAGTTGAAGGCTTCACGCGTGCAGCCCAAGAGGATAGAAGCAAGCCGGGCATGCCGAAGCAGGATTCATCCAAAGCCGTTACCATTTGCGTACATGGCGACGCTGCATTCATCGGGGAAGGTATCGTAGCGGAGACGCTTAACTTCAATAAGCTGGAAGGCTACCATAATGGCGGCACGCTGCACATTATTGCCAACAACCGACTTGGCTTCACAACGAACAGCATTGATTCGCGTTCGACGCATTATGCAAGTGACCTTGCGAAGGGCTTTGACATTCCGATCGTTCACGTCAATGCGGATGAGCCGGAAGCATGCTTGGCTGCAGTACGTCTCGCTTGCGAATATCGTCTGCGTTATAATAAAGGTTTCGTTATTGATTTGATCGGCTACCGCCGCTTCGGTCATAATGAAATGGATGATCCAGAAGTAACACAACCGCTTATGTACGCGAAGGTTCGCAATCACCCGACTGTAAGCACACTTTATTCCGAGCAGCTTAAATCGGCGAAAGCAATCTCTGAGGAGCAAGTCGAGGAGCTGCGCCAGCGTACGAACGGCAAGCTTCAAGCAGCCTACGATGCGATGAAAGCAAAGGAAGGCGAGCCGAAATTGCGCGGAGAGCAGCGGAAATCGGAGCTTCCATCCGGAGAAGAAGCACGCACGGCTGTTCCGGTTGAGACGCTGCGCGAGATTAATCTGGAGCTTCTCAACCGCCCTGAGGGCTTCACTGAATATACGAAGCTGCAGCGTATTTTGCAGCGCAGAGCGTCAGCCCTGAATGATGGAGAAAAGGTTGACTGGGCACATGCAGAGTCGCTTGCCTTCGCCACGATTCTTGCTGATGGAACGCCGATTCGCCTAAGCGGACAGGATTCGGAGCGCGGAACCTTCGCACATCGTCATATCATGCTCAATGATAATGCTACGGCTGCTAAGTTCTCGCCGCTTCATATGCTGCCGCAAGCGAAAGCTTCCTTTGCGGTTCACAACAGCCCATTGTCCGAAACGGCAGTGCTTGGCTTTGAATATGGCTATAACGTATTCGCTCCAGAAACCTTTGTGATTTGGGAAGCGCAATACGGGGATTTCGCGAACGTCGCACAGGTTATCTTTGACCAGTTTATCTCAGCTGGCCGTGCGAAATGGTCGCAGAAATCAGGAATTACGATTTTGCTGCCGCATGGCTACGAAGGTCAAGGACCGGAGCATTCGAGCGCAAGGCTAGAGCGATTCCTACAGCTCTCAGCTGATAACAACTGGACGGTTGCGAACCTGACATCATCCGCCCAATATTTTCACTTGCTGCGTAAGCAAGCGGCATCGCTTGGCACTGAGCAGGTTCGCCCACTCGTGCTTATGGCACCAAAAAGCTTGATCCGTAACCCGCGCGTTGCGTCGCATGGCGCTGAATTCAGCGAAGGCTCATTCAAACCGGTGCTTCCGCAGTTTAGCCTGACGGAATCGAAGGATCAGAAGGATAAGGTAAAACGTCTTCTGCTCTGCACGGGTAAGGTTGCTATTGATGTGGAAGAAGCGCTTGCTTCATCCAACGCAGAGGATTTCGAATGGCTGCGCGTTGCAAGGGTAGAGCAGCTGTATCCGTTCGCACATGCCGAAATCGAGCGTATCGTGAAGCAATTCGATAAGCTGGAAGAAATCGTGTGGGTACAGGAAGAGCCGCAGAACATGGGTTCATGGAGCTTCATGGAGCCAAGGCTGCGCGCATTGGCGCCGAAGAAGGCGGCTGTTCGTTACGTCGGCAGACCGGATCGCTCAAGTACGGCAAGCGGACACCAAGAGGTACATGCCGCAGAGCAAAAATGGATTATTTCGACAGCCTTGAACGGCAAATCAGTTGAAACAAGTTTGATAAGGGGGTAGCGACTAATGGCTGAAATTATAGTACCAGAATTAGGCGAGTCCATTTCAGAGGGCACGATTACCAAGTGGTTCGTGAAGGAAGGCGACTCCGTCAATCAAGGAGATGTCCTGCTGGAGCTTGAAACCGATAAAGTAAACATCGAGATTAGCGCTGACAACAGCGGCGTTGTATCCCGTATCGCGAAGCAAGACGGAGATGTTGTATTAGTAGGCGAAGCAATTGGATCGATCGGCGAAGGAGCTGGCGCCTCCGCGCCAGCAGCCCCTGCGGTAGAGACAGCTGCGGTTGCAGCTCCAACACCTCCTGCAGCAGCGGCAGTTGCAGCACCAGCTGCGCAAGCGGCTGCTCCTGCCAGCGACAGCGCGGCAGCGATCAACGCATCTCCGGCAGCGCGCAAGCGTGCCCGTGAGCAAGGCATTGATCTTTCGCAGCCGCAAGGACAAGCTCCTGCAGTAGCGACGCCTGTCAAATCAGCTCCGCTTACGCAGGCTGCTGAGCCAGCAAACGCAAGCAAAGAAGGCAAGCCGACTGAACGCAAACGGATGTCGCGCCGCCGGGTTACGATTGCTAACCGCCTGGTTGAAGCACAGCGTACGGCAGCCATGCTGACGACGTTCAACGAAGTGGATATGACAGCGATTCTTGATCTTCGGAAACGCCGCAAGCAAGCATTTTTCGAGAAAAATGATGTGAACCTTGGGTTTATGTCATTCTTTACGAAAGCGGTAGTTGGAGCGCTTAAAGCATTCCCGCTGCTTAACGCAGAGATTGACGGCGAAGAGATCGTTACGAAAAAATTCTATGATATCGGCATAGCGGTTTCGGCTAAGGAAGGTCTTGTTGTTCCAGTCGTTCGCGACGCGGACCGCCTAAGCTTCGCTGAAATCGAGAAAAACATCGTTGAGCTTGCCGGCAAGGCAAGATCCAACACGCTTGCGATCTCTGATCTGCAAGGCGGAAGCTTCACCATCACGAACGGCGGCGTTTTCGGCTCCTTGCTGTCGACTCCGATTCTAAATGCGCCGCAGGTTGGTATCCTCGGTATGCATAAGATTCAAATCCGTCCGGTAGCGATTGACGATGTACGCATGGAAAACCGTCCGATGATGTATATCGCATTGTCATACGATCACCGTATCGTAGACGGCAGCGAAGCAGTTCGCTTCCTTGTAACCGTAAAGGCTCTGCTTGAAGATCCAGAAGCGCTTCTTCTTGAAGGCTAATCACCACCGCTAAACCAATAGAGGCTGACCGTGTAGTAGAGAATTCTACTAATGGTCAGCTTCTTTTTTGTATTCAGATTTTTGTATACAAGGCTGTGCTATAAAAATAAATCGAAAAAAACGGAATATCGTTTATAATAATCGATTTTCTGACATACAAGATTAATTGGCGGCAATGTTTTTTTATTTTAAATCTTAAAGTGGAGCAGGAAGAGGGCAGAAAATGTTGAACATTACAATCAAGCAAAGTTATTTGTTGGATGAGGTGGCTTAGGACAGATGGAGAGCATTCAAATGAACAAGCAGTTGAGAGAAAGCGAAGACAGATACGAGAATTTAGTCCATATGATGTCTGACGGTCTCATTATTTATTGTGAAGGTTGTATTGTTCTGGCTAACCGTTCGTTATTAAGCATGATTGGTGTTGATCGCTTGGATGAAATTGTGGGGCTCCCGATCAAAAGCTTCGTTCATTCCGAATATTTGGAGCAGTTCACGGCTAATGTACACTATCTAATCAGGGAAGCTAATCCAACTGTCTTCATGAATTACAAGCTGCTTCGACGAAACGGTGAAACGTTTGAAACGGAGCTCAGTGCGGCTAATGTTACCTATGACGGAAAGCCCTCGGTCCAGCTTATCATTCGTGACATCTCTAACCGAATTCGGATGGAAGAGTCTTTGTTCGAGAAGGATTTTTTATACAAAAGCTTGATGGAGAACGTCGTAGCTGGCGTTTTCGTAGGGCAGCAATATAATCTCATATATGCCAATCCTTATTTGGCAGAGCTATTCGGATATACAGTCGATGAGCTGCTCGCTTTATCCCCAGACTGCTTTATTCCAAAGGAGGAGCTTTCCCGCATTCAAAACGAAGTGCTCGAGGGGATGGTTAGCGGAGTGACCCAGTTTGTCTTGCGATTAAGCGGGAAGAAAAAAGACGGAAGCACCATCTTTCTGGAAGGGAACAGCTCCGTCATTATGCTGGACGGACAGCCTTCATTGCTTGGTACTGTGCAGGACGTAACCTTTAAGCTTGAGAAGGAAAAGCTGCTGAAGGACAGCGCAAAGCTTTATCAAAAGATGATTAAATTCGTTCCCGAGCCGATTGTTCTGAGCGACCAGGGCGTCATTGTGTACGCCAACAAGCTTGCTCTGCAGCTTATCGGACTGGATGAGAATTGCGAGGTTTCCGGTAAAAGCATATTCGATTTTATTCATCCGGCTCAGCACGGAATGGTCGTAGAAACGGTGCGAAAAATTATGGCATCGGATGATCCTTCTCCATTCCAAGAGCGCATTATCATTTGTCCGGATGGACGGCAAATGGATGTGGAGCTCTCGAGCATCCGGATCAATAACTATATGGGCAAGGACGTGATGCTGAGTGTAATTCGAGACCTGACTGATCGCAAACGGTCGGAGGAGATACTGATTCGATCCGAAAAGCTCTCTGCGATTGGACAGCTTGCTGCAGGCGTCGCGCATGAAATCCGTAATCCGTTGACTGCATTAAAAGGTTTTACACAGCTTCTGAGTGCTAAATACCCGGAGCATCCGCATTATTTTACGATAATGTCGAATGAAATTGATCGAATCACGCTAATCGTGAATGAATTCATGACACTAGCGAAGCCCCACTTCACCCAGTTCCATGATGAGCCGCTTGAGCCTATCCTTAATAGTGTGCTTTCTATCCTGGAAACGCAGGCCATTCTATTGAATGTGGAGCTTAAGGTTTGCTTAGACCAGACTGCACCTACCGTATTTGGCAATGCCGATCAACTGAAGCAGGTGTTTCTCAACATTATAAAAAATGCCATTGAGGCGATGCCTCATGGCGGAGTGGTACAGCTATCCGTTGCTACTAAGGACGATGGAAACGTGTTGATTCGGATTAAAGACGGCGGGCCCGGTATTCCCGAGGAGCTCATTAAAAAGATAGGTGAGCCCTTTGTGACTACCAAGGAAAAGGGGACCGGTCTTGGCATCATGATCAGCACGCGAATAATCGAGGCGCATAAAGGCACTCTGAAGCTAAGCAGCGTCGTTAATGAAGGAACGGTCGTCGAAATTATTTTGCCTATACAGGAAGCCAGCTGAATCAGTATCCAGAGGTGCTCAGCGCTTGCTCGGCATCAGCCTCCGTTGTCATCCGTTTGCGTTTATGGTGAAGTATGAAATAAATAACGGATGAAGCGGCGATAATAACGGCACATAGCATATACATAGCACGGTAGCCGTAGCCGGATGCGAGTGCTCCCAGCGAATAGGAGCCAATGCCATAGCCTAGGTCAAACAGTAAATAAAAGGTCGCGGTAGCGAGGCCTCTTCTGTGTACAGGTGCTGCAAGTACGGCAATCGTCTGAAAGCAGGGGAGCAGAGCACCATAGCCGAGCCCGATAACGCCGCCAGACAAGAGCAGCGATGCAGGAGAGCTGGCTTGACTGAGCATCAGCATGCCAACCGTAAAGATGACAATGCTCGGATACACGATTACATGCTCACCAACGCGATCGAGCAGTTTCCCGATAATCGGACGCGGCAGCACAATCATAATGCCAAAACAGACGAAAAAATAGCTCGCATACTGATCAAGCGCCTGTTCTTGCGTATAAACGGACATAAACGTAACTAGTCCGCTGTACGCAAAGGCGACGACAAAGCCGCTAAGGGCGATCGGGATGGCTTTCCGTTCTACAAGATCACGCCAGTGCAGCTTTGCTTTCGGCATTGTATCCGCAGAAACGTTATTAGCGGAGCTTGAGCGTAGGACATCCTTTTGCCGTTTCGTAGAAGCCCCAAGAACAAAGGCAATCAATGAGCATAATGCGCACAAAATGAACATCGCGGTAAAGCCGCCATGCGTCGTAATCGTCAGCCCTGCAAAAGGTCCAATGACCATCGCGAGGCTCATGAACAAGCTGAAATAGCTGATGCCCTCGCCTTTGCGATGCTCTGGAATAATGCCGATTGCCGTCGTATTCGTAGAAGTCGTTGCGATAGCAAACGTGCCGCCGTGAAAAAAACGAACGAGCAGCAGCATAGCATAGCCAAATACGCCTAAATATGCGACTGAAAACAGTAAAAAAAGCAATAAAGACATGATCACGATTTTACGTTCGCCATATCTGGCCATCAGCTGCCCTGCGAATGGCCGAAGGAGCACGGAAGCTATTACAAAAACGGTCATGGATAGGCCAGCCTGCGTGCCAGTGCCTCCAAGCCCATCGGTTACATATACGGAAAGAGCAGTCGCCAGCGTATAGAATGAAAAAAACAAGAAAAAGCTGCTTAAGCATATTTTGATGAAGTCGGCGCTCCATAATTTATTCGTATTCAATGCGAGTTCCCCTCTCAGCTGCTGATCAACCATGTTTTACAGATTGAGCGTTTTATTGTATGCCAGAATTATGAATGACTTTGTCCATAAAACGCATAAAGGCTTTAATTTCATCCGGTGTGATGCCAGTTAACATTTGTTGAACATACTCCCTTTCAATAGGTGCAAGCTCTATTGCGCAGCTTGTGCCGCTGTCGGTAATATAGATGAGCTGCGAGCGGCGGTCATTCGGATTTGCTATTCGCTTAACGAGCGCTTTGCGTTCAAGCTGATCAACTAAGCGGGTGATGTTGGCAGGGTCCTTATCGGTACGCATAGCCAGATCCTTGTGGGAAATTCCATCATGCTCACTCAGACACATTAAGAGTGTAAATTGCTCGGGCGTTACGTCATGATGTTGAAAAAGCTGCTGCAGCCGCTGATTCAGCCGGCGCCCTGTATTGCTGATTACGTAACCTACGGATTGTTTTAATTCCAATTCCTTCACCTGCTTTGGTTATATAGTTGATATAACAATAATACGCTTATCAACTAAATGGGTCAAGAGCGCCAATCCTCGGTTTCGGATTAACGCTTATTCGGCAGGCACGGAATGGAGTTGATTCTGCTTGCGATATTGCTCAGGCGTGAGGTCGGTATGAAGCTTGAAAGCGCGGCTGAAATGCGAAGGATGCTTAAAGCCGACCTCGTAGCCGACGTCAGTAATGGACTGGTCACCGTCAATCAGCTCGATTTTGGCTTGATAGATTCTCCGCTGCATCAGAAATTGAAAGATCGTGCTGCCGGTAACCTCTTTAAATGTTTTGGCCAAATAAAACTTGCTGAGATGAAGCTCTGTTTGAATGCTCTCCAGCGTAATTTCTTCCTGATAATGGCTGTCTAGATAAGATATAATCGCTTGGACATGCAGCTGCTTGGATGAAGGGAAAGTAGACTTTTCCTTCATCGGTTTCTGACACAGCTGATTGATTAGAATCATGAAGTCGAGCAGCTGCGCTTGAAAGCGTTGGGTCGAGAACGAATCCTTCTGCGCATAATGCAGCTCTAACCGATTAATAACCGCTTCGACCTCTGTTTTCTCTGACCCGCGCAGCTGAAGCCTAACATTTTGCAGCTTGCGGAACGGCTCGAGCAGATCGGCAGCAAAGGGCGGCTGAATAAATTGTTTGAAATAAAAAGGGTCAAAGTGCAGCGTGGAGCGATGGTACTTCACCTCAGGGTCGACATGGGCGCGATGCAGCGTCATGCCGTGCATAAGCAGCAGGTCACCAGGCTCAAGCACATAGATACGGTCATTTATAAGATAGTTCACTTTTCCGCCATGGAAATAATAGACTTCATAATGAAAATGGGTGTGATACGCCACATGGGCATTATAATCCGAGCTGGTGCCCATCGTGAACGGTACGCTAATCTGGTGCTGGATGCTCATCCTGTCACTCCCCTCGTAAATATCATCATTATACACCAACCACAGTCAAATAAAAGAACAAACAGGATAACGCGGATGAAGTCGAACGGAACGCAAAGTGATACCATAAAGGCAAGTAACTGTAAGCAGTAAGCGCAACCATTCATTTTATAATAAAGGGGCGGCATCCGGATGCAGATCGTTCGTTTGGGGATTATTGGGCTTGGCAATATGGGAAAAGGACATATCCATTATTTAGTCAATGGTGAAGTGAGCGGCGTAGAAGTAACGGCTGTCAGTGATGCGATCGAAGCAAATCTTGCGTGGGCCAAAGAAAAGCTGGGCGATCAAGTTGGATTGTATCTAGATCCTCTCAAAATGATGGATTCCGGCCTAGTGGACGGCGTTCTCATCGCTACTCCGCATTTCTCGCATCCGGAGCTTGCAATCGCTTGCTTCGAGCGCGGACTTCATGTTCTATGCGAGAAGCCGGCTGGCGTATACACGAAGCAGGTTCGCGAAATGAATGAGGCGGGCAGTAAAGCGAACGTGAAGTTCAGCATGATGTATAATCAACGGACGAATCCCCTATATGTGAAGCTGAAGGATATGATTGATGCAGGCGAGCTAGGGGAGATTAGAAGAACGAATTGGATTATTACGAATTGGTATCGCTCTCAAAGCTACTATGATTCAGGGACTTGGCGGGCTACCTGGGCTGGTGAAGGCGGAGGCGTATTGCTCAATCAAGATCCGCATCAGCTTGATTTGTGGCAATGGACGATTAACATGATGCCTAAGCGCGTCCGTGCCTTTTGTTATTTCGGCAAGCATCGCAATATCGAGGTTGAGGACGATGTGACGGCATTCGTTGAATATGAGAATGGTGCTACCGGCGTGTTCGTAACGACGACGGGTGAAGCTCCAGGTACGAACCGGCTTGAAATCAGCGGTGACCGCGGCAAGGTCGTCATCGAAAACAATGAATTAACATTCTGGCGACTTCGCGTGCCGGAGCCGGAATTCAATAAGGAGTATAAGGGCGGCTTCGGCCAGCCGGAATGCTGGAAATGCGAAATCCCGGTGCAAGGTAGCTACCCGGATCATAAAGGCATTACGCAAAACTTCGTGAATGCGATTCTGTTCGATGAGCCGCTGATCGCACCTGGCGAAGAGGGGATTAAAGGACTTATGCTCTCTAATGCAATGCTTCTCTCCACGTGGACGGATAACTGGGTTGACCTGCCGATTGACGAGGAGCTGTTCTATCAGCATCTGCAGGATCGGATTGCGAACTCTTCCTTTCAGAAGGAGGCGGTTAGCAAATGAGTAAAGCAGACGGCATGAAATATGCGCCTAAAGGAAAGCCGAATAAGGTAGTGGAAGAGGGACAATTCATTATTTCTGCGGTGAGTCTTGATCACGGGCATATTTATGGCATGTGCAATGGGCTAATCGAAGCGGGTGCAGTATTGAAATGGGTGTACGATCCCGATCCAGCAAGAGTGGAGGCATTTATCCGTCAATATCCGCAAGCGAGAGCTGCGGCTTCGGAGGAGCAGGTGCTGTCCGATCCGGAAGTGCAATTGGTGGCCGCGGCCGCTATCACATCGGAACGCGGGCCGCTTGGCGTGCGCGTCATGCGCAGCGGGAAACATTACTTCACGGATAAAGCACCGTTTACGACGATTGAACAGCTGGAGGATGCGCGTACAGCCTATTCGGAGACAGGCAAGAAATATGCCGTCTACTACAGTGAGCGGCTGCATGTGGAGAGCGCCGTATTTGCTGGCCAACTAATTGAGCAAGGTGCGATTGGGCGTGTTGTTCAGGTGATCGGACTTGGACCGCATCGCTTGAATGCGGGAGCCCGTCCGGCTTGGTTTTTCGAGAAGGAAAAGTACGGCGGCATTATTTGCGATATCGGATCTCATCAAATCGAGCAGTTCCTGTACTACACGGGAAATCAGAATGCTGCGGTCGTGAACAGCAAGGTTGCCAATTACGCTAACAAGGAATATCCGGAGCTAGAGGATTTCGGCGACATGAACGTCGTTGGAGATAATGGGGCAACCGGTTACTTCCGCGTTGATTGGCTCACGCCGAATGGGCTTGGCACTTGGGGCGACGGGCGTACGCTCATCCTCGGAACTGAAGGCTATATCGAGATGCGCAAGTATATCGATATCGCACGGGAGGCGGATGGTGACCAGCTGTATTTGGTGAATAGTGACGGCGAGCAGCATATGAAGCTGGGCGGCAAGGTCGGCTTTCCCTATTTCGGCCAGCTCATTCTGGATTGCTTGAACGGCACGGAAAATGCGATGACGCAGGAGCATACGTTTAAAGCGGCGGAGCTTTCGCTGCTGGCGCAGAAAAATGCGGTACGAGTAGAATAAGGAGATGTTCATTTGAACATAGAGAGCTGCCTGCGGTCATTATGTGCAGGCAGCTCTTTTTATATAAGCAGGATGTTATTTTTGCATCGTTTTCTTCATCTCATAAACATGAAAGAAATCTTCTTTGACAATGACGGACATTACGGTTGTTTCCTTCTTAAAGAAATGGGCATGTCCCATCCGTTCTTCCTTCTGCTCAATCCAGCCGAGCCTCTCAAGCTCCTCGAAATAGTGCATCGGCGGATATAACCCCTGCAATCCTCCAACGTCTTTAAGATTATATTTCATTCCCTTTAAAATATTGGGGTTACCGAACTCCGTTTCCTCAGGCTCAGCTTGCACGGGGACAATAAAATCATTGTTTACAGTGGATGGTTTATAACCTGCATTCTCATCATAAAAAGGATCAGATCCGCCTGAACACGCCGTAAGCATTCCAAGCAGCAGGATGGATTGCCAAAGCTTCATATTGTGCGGCACCCCTTCATAAAAGTTTGGATTAACCGTTGTCTTATTAGACGAGTTTCTATCCAAAAAGTTACAGAGGCGTGAAGGCATGTTATATTGATTCGGAAGAGCATAATTGAACATCACACGAGTAAGCGGCTCGATGGTTGAGGTGAAAAGAAAGATGGATTCTTTTATCGATCACATTTTAAAGGATAAGAACGTTGCATTGGAATTAACAGAAAATAGGATGTTCGAGGTTTACAATGCAGTTAAGCATACAGATATCGAGGGTGAGGTTTGGAGTAAACTGTCTTTAAGCTATGGCGAGCCATTTCCCCAACCTATTGTCATGGATCTTATTGATCGGAAAATAGCCCTCGTGGCTATAGGCCACACTAGACAAGAGCATCAAGTGATGTGGAGATTAGCAGAGCTGGTAGATGAAGCTTTGCTAACGTTAGCGATTGATATGTACACGATAGAAAGTTTTGAAATAGATTCAATGGCTTCACTGCTAAATAAGTTTTCCGGGAACAGATGGATGTTGGAGACGCTGATTTTTAAAAAACCTTCATCGCTGGAGAAAAGATCATTGCTGGAATCAGCGATCCAACAAAATAGCCATTCCGTTGACTTGCAGCGGCTTATGATCGTTTTGGATCACGCTGAACTTGCCAGCCGTTCTGAATTGACAAACGAACAATTTTATTTTCTTTTTGAGACGAATGAGCCGAAAGTATGGCTTTCATTATCTCAAAATGTAAATACACCTGAAGCTATATTAAACAAATTATTAGGTGTAGCAAATATAAAAAATGCAAAACAAATAAGGCATGCAGCAAGAGCAAGCCTCGCCAAACAAAAAGTATAAGGGAGCTTAGCTGAGATGAAATAATGGTTCTGTATTTAATTTATATGTAGGTGGCAGAACATGGGGTTCAATTAAACCTATTTAGGAAATAGCGTGGGGTATTGAAGGAAACGGCTGTTACGAATAAATGGGAAGGCTGCCGGTAATCGACAGCCTTCTGTATACAAAGCATCCTGCTTGAGTCGGTACAATAATTCAGTCCGAAGGATAACACACACGTGTCCGAGTTGTTTAATAGTCATTTGCTATTCATATGCCTGTTCATATGCCAATGCTTAACCTGAATCATCTGATTTCGATCATACGTTCAAGATTAAGGTTGCAAAGTCGGCCTAATAATAATTTCGTTGATTCCGGTATCTTCGGGCTCATTGATAGCATAGGCGATGGCTCCAGCGATACGATAGGGAGATATGCTGAGTGCGGTGAAATGGCTCGCCATGGCTTGTACCTCCGGGCTCTTCACGGTATGAAGCAATTCCGATTCCGTGATGCCTGGAGAGATGATCGTCGAACGAATACGGGAGGTAGGCGATTCTTCTACGCGCAGTCCTTCCGAAATCGCTCTAACCGCAAATTTGGTCGCGCTGTATACAGCAGAGGTTGGATGAACCTCATGGCCCGCAACGGATGAGATATTGATAATGTGGCCTGATTGTTGCTCGCGCATCGTCGGCAGAACCGCCGCAATGCCATGCAGCACGCCTTTAATATTCACATCGATCATCTGGGTCCATTCCGCTACTCTCAGCTCATTGAGCCGTGAAACGGGCATAGTTCCTGCATTATTCACGAGCACATCGATACGTCCGTATTGATCCAATGCGAATTGTGCCAGCTTCTGCATATCCTCGGAGGAAACAACGTCTGCCTGTATATAAACGGCTTCTCCGCCATCTTGTTTTATTTCGTTCACAATCGTTTTCAATCGTTCCTCTCTTCTTGCGGCTAACACTACTTTTGCTCCTTGTTGGGCCAATAGCTTGGCTGTTGCTTCCCCTATCCCGCTGGATGCTCCGGTAATGATAACGACCTTAGGTTGTACTTGTTCCATTCTTATCTCTCCTTAAATAGATGATGTGGATATTTTTTCAACGAACGTTGATTAGTTGACGCTCGTTGATTATTATTATAAAGAGAAGCAAGGAGAGTTCAATCGCTATTGTAATCGCTTTTGTTTCATAAACAACATAAGGAATGAAAGTGTTTATTAACACGGGAGGTCAGTAACGTATGGAATTCGCACCTAAATTGGATCGTCGGGTTATAAAAACGAAGGAAGCGATTAACAAGGCGTTTTTGGAGCTTTTTTCTGAAAAAGAGTTGGAGCAAATTACGATCAATGATATTTCGGAACGGGCGAACGTCAATAGAGGAACTGTCTATCTACACTATAGTGACAAATACGATTTGCTTGATAAAAGCATTGAGGAGCATTTAAACAAATTAATTACTTTTTGCAGTGCCAATGAGACAAAAGTGGGGG
Organism: Paenibacillus sp. 2TAB23; assembly: GCF_052115165.1. Classification (NCBI taxonomy): domain Bacteria; kingdom Bacillati; phylum Bacillota; class Bacilli; order Caryophanales; family Paenibacillaceae; genus Paenibacillus; species Paenibacillus sp. 2TAB23. The sequence goes on along the minus strand of NZ_JBFRGD010000001.1, from coordinate 362,267 downwards.
ATGGAACGCTCATCAGCGATCTGCTGCCCGTATTCGTTTATTTCGAAAAAAATTACATGTTCTTCTCCGCTATGCTCTCCAATCAGAGAACAACTGTATTCCGGGCGCGTCTGCTTGCGTTCATATCAGCGAACGTGAAAGAGAAGCTCCACAAGCAAGAGCCGCAATCCGATATCGACAATGAGCTGAAAGCACAGTTTATGGCATCGGCTTTCGTCGGAATGGTGGAATGGTGGATTCAGCATCAAATGCCGCATTCGACATCCTTTATGGCGGAGCAGCTGTGGAAGCTTTTTGCTAAGAACGACATCTTTCCGGATCAATAAAGATGCGATGCTCGAAGAGAATGGGATTGACCGTATTTCCGGCGCTGTTGCATATCCAAGTTTTCTTTCGATAGCAGTAGGAGCATACGTGCCTGTTAGTGAGCAATCATGTGCAGTTTTTGTTAATAGTAATCGTTTCGATCTTGACCAATGCAATGGTGACTGCTATACTATAAAAGCGTAATGATTACTATTAGCTGATTTCATCAGCTTTTTTATTGCTATTTAATCGTAATGATAACGTTTAATTAAAGACAGTATGGAATAGAAAAGTAGAGGTGCTTCATGACAACAAACAAAATTCCAGTAACGGTATTGAGCGGTTATTTGGGCGCTGGAAAAACAACAATAATGAATCACGTGCTTAATAATCGCAATGGCCTGAGAGTTGCTGTTATCGTAAACGATTTAAGCGAGTTAAATGTGGACGCCGCTCTCATAAAAGATGGCGGTGGATTATCCAGAACGGAAGAGAAGCTGGTAGAGATGTCCAACGGCTGTATTTGCTGCACACTCCGAGAGGATTTGCTGATGGAGGTTGAAAAGCTTGCCAAGGAAAATCGGTTCGATTATATCCTGATTGAATCGACTGGCGTTGGAGAGCCGGTACCCGTCGCGCAAACCTTCTCGTATATTGATGAAGAGCAGGGCATCGATTTGACGCAATTCTGCCGACTGGATTGCATGGTTACGGTCGTTGACGCCTATCGCTTCTGGCATGATTATTCATCAGGCGAAACGCTGCTGGAGCGAAGCCAAGCTGTCCAAGCAGATGATACGCGCGAGGTTGTGGATCTGCTTATTGATCAAATCGAGTTTTGTGATGTCCTTATTCTGAACAAATGCGACTTGGTTGATGAGGAGGAGTTGATCGAGCTGGAGGGCGTTCTTCGGACACTGCAGCCCCGTGCGAAGCTCATTCGCGCCTCAAGAGGCGAGATTGACCCGAAAGCGATTCTAAACACCAGCTTGTTCGACTTCGAGGAAGCAAGTCAATCCGCTGGGTGGATGAAGGAGATGGCCGCTCCTGCGCATACGCCAGAGACGGAGGAATACGGGATCGCATCATTCGTTTATGAGCGTACAAAGCCCTTTCATCCGCAGCGGCTTATGGAATGGATGGAGGAATGGCCGGAGGAGGTTGTCCGTGCCAAGGGCATGGTATGGCTGGCTACGCGGAATGATTACGCCCAGAGCCTAAGCCAAGCGGGCCCTTCCATTCAATTCGGCCCTGCAGGCCAGTGGGCAGCTGCACTTTCTGACGAGGAGCGGGCAGCAGTGCTGCGAGAGGACCCTGAGCTTGCACAGCTATGGCATGAGAAATATGGAGACCGGATCAATAAAGTAGTTTTTATCGGGATAGAGATGGATCGTACGAAGCTGGTTGACTCTCTGGACAGCTGCTTGCTCAGCGACGGAGAGCTTGATCAGGACTGGGATTCGTTTCAGGATGACTTTCCGAATGCTGCGACCGAGCAAATGGAGTCCTTGGTTCACTAGAAAGGCTCGCGGTATGGACGCAATGAAGCGAAAACGGATTTTTTTGCAGGAGGTGAATGCAATGAGAGTGATTATTACGCTTGCTTGTACGGAATCGGGTGACCGCAACTATACGACGACCAAAAACAAAAGAACGACACCGGAGCGGCTGGAGGTTAAAAAATACAGCCCGCGACTCAAACGTGTGACTGTGCACAGAGAAACAAGATAACAGAACAAGAGCAGAACAAGAGCAGGACAAGAGCAGGACAAGAGCAGAACAAGAGCAGAACAAGAGCAGGACAAGAGCAGGAGACTGGACGTACGCGTTCAGTCTTCTTTGCGTTCATCCAGCAGCGTGGGTTAAGAAGCTTCATCCAAATTATTAATTGACAGACGTGGCTATCATTGGTACCATATGCGCATAAACGCGTGTTCACAGTCGGGGGTATGGGATTGACTAAAGAAATAAACAGCACGGAAATTGCGAAGCTGGCGGGTGTGTCCAGAAGCACGGTAAGCAGGGTTATTAACAATTATGCCAACGTACCTGAACATACCAAGCAAAAGGTCATGAAGGTTATTCAGCAGCACAATTATTATCCGAATTTATCGGCACAGGTGTTGGCTGGCAAGCGGACTCGAACGATTGGACTGTTCATGATCGATTCGGGCCGTGTGTCAGGCGACAGCATTTCGAGCTTGCTGCTTGCGCGAATCATTGAAAGCGCTTCTTCTCAAGGCTATTACGTACTGACGCATATCGTGAGGGATATAAGCGAAAAAGAGGAGATTCGTACGATTAAGGAAAGCTTCTACCAACGAAGAATCGACGGAGGGATTTTCATTGGCGCTGCCAACCAGGAGCCATTGATTGAGGAGCTGATCGAGGAGGGCTTTATCGTTGCGATTGTTGATCAGCATCTGCCTGGTCGAGAGAAGCCGAATCGGCTGGTGTTCAATTTCGATAATGAAACAGGCGTGGGCCAGGCGGTTGATTATTTGGTATCCATGGGGCATCGCCGAATCGGCATCATTAACGGTGATATGAACAGATATTCAGGACCGTCCAAGCTGCAGGGCTTTCAGCGCGCAATGGCGAGGCACAAGCTCGAGGTGAATTCGGAATGGATGCTGCCCGGCGATTTCAATGAGTCGAGCGGTTATAAGGCGATCAAAGATTTTTTGATAGAAAAGCGGGAGCTGCCTTCCGCGCTATTTGCAGCGAATGACAGTGTCGCTTTCGGAGCAATTCGGGCGTTGAAGGAAGCAGGTATACGGGTTCCGCAGCATATATCCGTGATCGGCTTCGATGATCATTTTCGGAGTGAGCACCATCGTCCTGCCTTAACGACGATTCGAATTGATTTTGCAGGCATGATGGATCAATTGACGAAAGCGTTAATCGCAGCCATCGAGCATGGTTCGACTTCCACCAAACAAGCAACAGCTGATACGGCTTTGGTTGTAAGGGAGTCCTGCCAAAGCATCGCGATTGATTAGCTGGCAGCATAAGGACGTAAGCACGGATAAGTAGATCGTTCAAGCGATATGAAATGAGGTGAGAGGGGGGATCGTCATGTAACGTAAGCAAGCTGTAGTGTAGTTCACGCATGTGCAACGTTCAAGAACGATTACGATAACCGATAAGGGGAAGATAAACGTGGACAAAAATGTACTTGGAACTCGAACAGTTACACAGATTGGCTTGCTGGTAAATGACATTGACGAAACCTCTCAGGCATATGCCGATTTTTTTGGCGTGGAGAAGCCCGATTGGTTCTGGACGGATACGGTAGACAAAGCGCAAACCGAATACAAAGGAGATTCGTCGGTTGCCCGCGCAAAGCTTGCTTTTTTCGATATGGGAGCGCTGCAGCTTGAGCTTATTGAGCCGGATAAGCATCCAAGCACATGGAGAGAGCATCTTGATAAGCATGGTGAAGGCCCTCATCACATTGCCTTCGTCATTGACGGCATGAAGGATAAGGTAGCTCTCATGGAGAAAAACGGCATGGCCCTTGTGCAAAAAGGGGAGTATACCGGCGGGCGCTACGCCTATATGGATTCGTTCAAGCAGCTGAAGGTTATGCTTGAATTGTTGGAGAACGATAAGAACGAATGATGCTGAGCAGCCAGAGCATCGTATATGGCTTGTGAATGGATAGGAGGAAAATAACCGAATGAATCTATTAATTACAGGGGCGAACCGAGGATTAGGACTTGCGCTGGCAAACGAAGCTTGCGAACGCGGACATCATGTACTAGCAGGCGTGCGCAGCCCAGGCTCATCTGCGGAAGGCCTGCTCAAGCTAGCCTCAGCTTTTCCAGAGAAAGTAACCATTGTACCGCTTGACGTTACGGATGAACAGTCTGTTCGCTATGCATATGAGCAGGTTGCGAGCCGATACGATAGGATTGATGGGATTATTAACAGCGCGGCTATTCTGCTTGGCAGGGAACAAAAGCTCGGAGAGCTTAATCTGGAGCAGCTGGAGCAATCGTTCCAGACCAACTTATTCGGTCCGATAGCGGTGCTTAAGCACTTTCTCCCACTGCTCGTTAATGGAGAGAAACCGACTGTTATCAACATCAGCTCGGAGGCCGGAAGCTTTGCAGGAGCATATGGCGGGGACTACTCCTACGCCATGTCCAAGTCGGCATTGAATATGTTCTCTGCCCAGATTCGAAACGAGCTGGCGCCGCATGGCGTCCTTGTCCATGCACTCCATCCCGGCTGGATCAGAACGGATATGGGCGGTGACCAGGCTCCAGGCGATGCGGCTAATTCCGCGAAGGGCATTCTAGATATAGTTGAACGCAAGAAAGCGGCGGATGCCCTGTTTATCGACCATACAGGAGCGCCAATGCCATTATAATCGTGAGCAAATAGCGAAACAGACTCGGATTTTACGTATAGCGTCAAGCGAAACAGACTCGGAATTCATATATAGTGTCATTAAAAAAGCTGCGAGACTGGGTCATACGACCAAGCCTCGCAGCTTTTGATTTACAGCTTATAGATAAACGGCTTTGCCTGTTTTGGAGGATTCATAAATCGCTTCAAGAATTTGAGAAACGACAAATGCTTGCTCCGGCGTTACGACAGGATCGGTATCCTCGTCGATTGCTTTCAGCCACATTCTCATTTCAAGATCGGCATCGCTCTCGGTTTTGCCATCGAAGAAAGCAACTCCGCCTGCTTTCAAATCAATTTGCGTTGTGAACAAACGGCTGTGTTTTTCTCCATTGACGCGAAGTCCGTCTTTCATATCCGCTCCGCCTTCAGTACCCGATAGCGTACATTTCGCCTCGTCAACCTCAAGCGTGTTGAGTGCCCAGCTGGATTCTAGTACGATTGTCGCGCCGTTCTCCATGACGATCATCCCGAATGCGGAATCTTCAACCGTGAATTTGGCTGGATCCCAAGGTCCCCAAGCGTTAGCAGCATTCTCTTTCTGAGAAAGCTTATGGTAGGACGTACCGAGTACAACCTTCGGCTTGTAGTTGTCGAGCATCCAAAGCGTCAAATCCAAAGCATGGGTACCGATATCGATTAGCGGGCCGCCGCCTTGTTTCTCTTCATCGAGGAATACGCCCCAAGTCGGTACGGCACGGCGACGAATCGCATGTGCTTTGGCGTAATAAATATCGCCGAGTTCGCCGGCAGCGCAAAGCTGCTTCAAATGCTGGCTGTCCGGACGGAACCGGTTATTGTAGCCAACCGTAAGCTTCTTGCCGGTACGGCGAGAAGCATCGAGCATGCGCTGTGCGTCATGAGCGGTTTTGGCCATCGGCTTTTCGCTCATAACATGCTTGCCTGCTTCGAGTGCTGCGATGGAAATATCCGCATGCGAATCGTTAGGCGTACATACATGGACGATTTCGATGGACTCATCTTTCAGCAGCTCGGTGTAATCCGTATATACACGTGCGCCTTCGGCACCATACAAGCCTGCTGCTTCAAAAGCACGATGCTCGACGATATCACAGAAAGCGACGATTTCAACGTTGTCTAGCTTCTTCAGGCTCGGCAAATGCTTGCCGTTGGYAATTCCGCCGCAGCCGATAATAGCGAGTTTGTAAATTTTGGACATGTTAAGCAGCCTCCTAATAGTTCCAAATAGTAGTCATTGCGGTTGTGGTTGTCGTGCGCTCCTCCGGTACTCGGAGGGGGTTAGGCCAAATTTCTTGCGAAATACGGCATGTAAGTAATTGCCGCCTGCAAAACCGGCAAGCTTCGCGATCTGCTCAACGGATTGCTCGCTTTCCTGCAGCTCACGGCACACGACCGCCAATCGAATATCCTCGAGTATGCGGCTAAAGGTATGTCCGTGATGAAGCTCCTTGAATAGCCTTTGAATATGCCTTGAGCTTAAGTTAAGCTTGTCCGCTACATCCTCAAGCGTAATGCTGCCGTCATAGTTCGCATACATGTATTCCAAGGCGAGCCGATACCGGTAAGCCTTCATGTCGCGTGTTGGAAACTGCTTCTGCTCGCTCGCCTTGTCGTAAGCGCGTACGGCTCTCAGCAGAATTTGTATGACGGTTTGCTTAATGGTTGTATAGCTTCCGACGAAATTGTCGTTGCATGCCTGATAGGCTTCCAGAAAGCGGGGCATAGCTTGGTGCAGGTCTGCAGTCGGATAGAGCGGAAGCATCCTAAGCTTCTCAATGCAGTCGCGGGCTTCAGCAGCTTCCCACTCATCATACGAATGGGAACCCGTGTCCGGATGATCCGGATTCCTGTCGATAATATCGACATGCAAGCATAGCTCATCCATTGCCTCGAAGGCATCTGCTTCCTGGTAATGCATAATGTCTGGTCCGGTCAAATAAAGCATGCCGGGCTTCAAAGCGAATTCCTGGTCAATCAGTATGACCTTTCCTTTGCCCTGCGGGATGAAATGAAATTCATACTCGGCATGCTTGTGGAACCCGATGACTCGTCCGGGAGGAAACTGCGTTAAATGGAAGCGGAGCACATGGATGTCGTATTGTCCCCACCGAATGCACAGCTCCAGACGCTCAAGCGCGTCCTGGCGATCATGCATAATTTCGTAAGGAAAGTTGGGCATGCTGCTTCCTCCTCGGCGCCCCCTTGCCGCTACTTGCTCAGCTCATCGATTCGAACGGCGCGATGCTCACGGGCCGATAGATTGGAAGCTTCCATCAGCTTCGTCAAATCGATGGCAAGGCTTACATTTTCGTCTGCTGTCGTGTCGTTCTCGATATGCTGTACCCACTGGTCAAAAGCGCTCTCGCGAGCCGGTGGAATAGCCTGCGCTGTCCATTTCTCCGAAGAGTCCGCACCTGGTGCCGACGTGCGAAGCAGCAGCTGGTTCTCAGGCGTTCCGTAAAGCAGCGAGCCTTCCGTGCCGTGCACCTCAAGCGTAAATGGCGAATGATTGTTCACGAAGCCGGCCTCAACAATCCCAATTGAACCGGAAGCGGATGTCAAGATTGACACGGCGTTGTCCTCAACCTGTTTGCCGGTAACATAGCCGAAATGAGCGGACACCTCTTGAGGCATCTCGTTCATAAACAGTCTAGTCAAATACATCGGATGGCAACCAAGATCGATCAAAGCGCCTCCGCGGCATTCCTCAAGGCTGTAGAAATGCTCAGGCAGCCAGTTGGCTGTCGCTCCGTTATGGGACAAGCGGGCGCGTACGAGCGTGATTCTGCCAAGCACGCCCTGCGATAAAATATCACGAATCGCAAGTGTGTAGCCATCATTCAAGCGCGGCAGCGACACTGTTAATTTTACATTATTTTTGGCTACTTCATCCAGTATAATGTTCAATTCCTTCAATGTTGCAGCAATGACCTTCTCCGTGAAAATATGCTTGCCTGCTTTGGCAGCAGCTACGATCACTTCTTGGTGCCTGTTTGTTGGTGCGTCTACGATAACGGCGTCGATATCGTCGCGCTGAAGCATTTCATCCAAATTAGCGTGGAAGTCAACACCGAGCTTGTCAGCGGCAGCTTGGCCGCGTTCCGCGATTTCATCCCATACTGCGACGATCTCCGTACCGGGGTGCTCCTGCGCTTGCTTCGTATAATCCCATGCGTGTACATGCCAATAACTGATTTTACCAATTCGGATCATCGGTTCATCTCTCCCTGGGCATCTATTTGCGTTTCTGTGGTTCATCTATAAATTTATGACAACAAATATAATTTAACATAGATTCTCACTCATTTTTAGTGCGAATTAATGACCATTATTATACGATATTGCGACATGGTTTAATGTGATCACAGATATTGCTTGCGATAATCGCGCGGGGAGTGACGGGTCATTTTTTTGAACGTTTTACCGAAATGGGAGAAATTGTCGAAACCAACCGCGGCTGCGATATCGGTGACGCTGCTGTCCGTCTCGCGAAGCAGGCGCTGCGCCTCTTTGATGCGCGTTATGATAATGTAGTCGGAGAAAGCGAACCCCGTTATTTCTTTAAACATGCGGCTCAAATAGTATGGGCTGATGAAAAAATGCTCGGCCACTGTGCTAAGCCGAAGAGATTCCGCAAAATGCCCGTTAATGTAGCGGGTGATCTCCGTAATCTTGGCATGCATAGGCGTCGCATGATGCATCGGAACCGGTTCATGCTGCTGAATATGCCTGGCAGCAGTCAATAGCAGCATCGTTAGAGCATGTGGAGGAATAAGCTCATAGCCAGGCGCTTCTTCTTTTATTTCTGTCAGCAGCTTTCTCATTAGCTGATCCATAGCCAGCAGTTCTTGCCGGGGCAGACGGATAATAGGAGCAGTCTCATTGAACGCGGACAAGAGAAGCCCGGCATGAGCTCCCGCCAACCGCTGCAGCATGAAGTCGTCGAAATGAAGGATGAGCCGCTCGTGGGAGTCGTAGCCGACCTGCATCGTTTTGTGCAGCTCATGCTTTCGAATAAAAACGAGATCGCCTTGCTCAATGGAGTAGGAGCGGTCCTTTATGAAATAAATGCGCTGTCCGGAGAGCATATAGTAGATTTCGTAATAATCGTGGTAATGGTCATCCGCCATCGTATAAGGCGTCGACCGCTTTGTGTATTCTACATAGAGCTCGGGAGTGCTGCCGAAGCTGCATGTTTCAAATGGATTTGTCATGAATGAGTCTCCTCTACATTGCGCAAGAAAAGCGGTGTATTAACAAAATAGGGCAGAATATGCAGAGAATTATATCATTATTATGCGGTAATATGAAAGTAAGCAAATCCAAGGAGGAATGATGATTATGACAAAAAAACGTTATGTGCTTGTGGGAAGCGGCGGCAGGGCTGAATTTTTTTACGGTGCGCTTGCAACCGATTTCAGAGAAACCTCTGAGCTGCTTGCCTTTTGCGACATTAACCAAACCCGGATGGACTATGCGAACCGCATTCTAGTGGATAAATATAAATATGATGAAGTAAGAACGTACAAGTCGAATGAATTCGAGCGCATGATTGAGCTGGAGAAACCGGATGCAGTCATCGTGACGAGCATGGATCGCACGCATCACACGTACATCATTCGAGCGCTTGAGCTGGGCTGCGATGTCGTAACCGAGAAGCCAATGACGGTGGATGAGAAGAAATGCCAGGAAATATTGGATGCAGTCGAACGGACGGGCCGCCATGTACGTGTAACGTTCAACTATCGCTATGCGCCTCATCATACGAAGGCGAGGGAGATTATCGCAAGCGGCACGATCGGCAAAGTAACTTCCGTCCACTTTGAATGGCTGCTGAATACGCAGCATGGCGCGGACTATTTCCGCAGATGGCATCGCAACAAACAGAATAGCGGCGGCTTGCTGGTTCACAAATCGACTCACCATTTCGATCTCGTTAATTTCTGGATCGGTTCGCAGCCGGAGTCGGTATTCGCATACGGGGATCTCTTGTTCTACGGGCGAGAGAACGCAGAGGAGCGCGGCGAAACTCAATTTTATGAGCGTGCGACGGGAAATCCGATTGCCGAGAACGATCCGTTTGCGTTACACTTGGATAAAAATGACCATTTGAAAGCGATGTATCTGGACGCGGAGCATGAGGACGGCTATCGCCGCGACCAAAGCGTATTCGGCGACGGAATCAATATCGAAGATACGATGGGCGTGCTTGTCCGCTACAAAAACAACGCCATCCTTACGTATTCGTTAAACGCTTACTTGCCATGGGAAGGCTATCGCATTGCGTTTAATGGAACGAAGGGACGGCTTGAGATGAATATCGTCGAGCAATCCTACGTAAATTCAGGCGGCGAGAAGGCAGATGAAGGCGCTCTCAAGGAGAAGACCATTAAGGTATTCCCTATGTTCGCGGCTCCTTACGAGGTAGAGGTGGAGGAAGGCGTGGGCGGCCACGGCGGCGGAGATCCCGTATTGCTGAACGACTTGTTCGGGACGCCGGTAGAGGATCCTTGGAATCGCGCGGCTAACCATATCGATGGAGCCAGATCGATTCTAACGGGCATTGCCGCTAACCGTTCGATTCAAACGGGGCTTGCTGTTCAGATTGATGACCTTGTGAAATTTCATAAATAGTGTTCAGGAGGAACGCGGAAATGAAGCCATTTATGGACGACGATTTTTTGCTATCGAACGAAACGGCTGTAAGGCTGTATCATGATTTTGCCAAGGACATGCCTATCATTGACTATCATTGCCATTTGAGCCCGCAGCAGATTTTTGAGAATACGAGCTTTTCGAATTTAACGGAGGCTTGGCTGTATGGTGATCATTACAAATGGCGGGCGCTGCGTGCGAACGGTGTAGAAGAGCGTTTCATAACGGGCGGCGAAGGCGTGAGCGACTATGACAGGTTTATCGCTTGGGCTGGAACCGTGCCGCAAACGATTGGCAATCCGTTATATCAATGGTCGCATTTGGAGCTTCGCCGCTACTTCGGCGTGGAGGAGCTCATTAATGAGAACAACGCACAGTCGATTTGGGATCAGGTAGGAGCCAAGCTTGCAGCTGGCGGGTACAAGGCACGCGATCTTATCCAAATGTCGAACGTTGAGGTCATCTGTACGACGGATGATCCAGTGGATTCGCTGGAGTATCATATTGCAATCAAGGGATTAGACGATTTCAATGTGCAGGTGCTGCCGTCCTTCCGACCGGATAAAGCGCTTGAAATTAACCGGCCGACATTCCTTGAGTGGGTAGGCAAGCTCGGCGCTTCGGCTTCCGCTTCCATTAACAGCTATGATGAGCTGCTGGAGGCGCTTAAAGCGCGAGTGGCGTTTTTCAATGAGGTTGGCTGCAAGGTGTCTGACCATGCGCTTGATTATGTGGCGTACGCAGAAACGACAAAGGCTGCTGCTTCCGCCATATTCGCCAAAGCACTGAACGGGGAAACGGTCAGCTTAGACGAAGAAAAGCAATACAAAACGTATACGCTGCTGTTTCTTGGACGTTTATATGCGAAGCACGGCTGGGCCATGCAGTTCCATATTAATGCGGCTAGAAACAATAGCACGCGGATGTTCGGCAAGCTGGGACCGGATACCGGCTTCGACTCCATCAATGACAGCGCGGTCGCATACCCGCTTGCGAAGCTGCTTGATGCGCTTGATGCCGACGATGCATTGCCGAAAACAATCGTCTATTCGCTGAATGCAAAGGACAATGATGTGCTTGGGTCGATCATTGGCAGCTTTCAGGGCGGAGGCGTGCCTGGCAAAATCCAGCTCGGCTCAGCTTGGTGGTTCAATGATACGAAAAACGGCATGTTGGACCAAATGAATGCGCTCGCCAATCTGGGGCTGCTTAGCCGCTTTGTCGGGATGCTCACCGACTCCCGAAGCTTTCTCTCCTATACCCGGCATGAATATTTCAGACGCTTGCTTTGCAACTTGCTTGGCGAATGGGTGGAGAACGGCGAGGCTCCGCATGATATGGAGCTGCTCGGCAATATGGTTCAAAATATATCGTACCGCAATGCGAAGGCTTATTTCGGCTTCTAATACGAATGAAACGTTCTGCAGTCCCGTCAGCTTGGCGGCGGCTGTGGAACGTTTTTTGCATCGAGACGATAAGCAGCCATGAGATATTTGAGCATCTGAGGCCCGGCGATATTCGCAGCTATGCCGAATAGCTCTGAATGGGCCGTTTTTCTGCAGAGCAAATAAAACGCCGTTCCGGCGATCAGCTCGAAGGCGATGAATTCCTTCCATTTCCACGCGGGTATGACGTAGACTTTGAATTCTTTGTTATTGCCAGTCCGTGTACGCAAAGTGACAGCCCTCCTGCTGATTAGGCGCATTACAACCGTATCTAGATTATGCGGAGCGGCTTATCCAACATACACGATGATTGAATAAAAGTAGGAAAGAGGAGGAACGAATTTGGCTGACAAAACGGCATTCGTAACAGGAGCGGATCGGGGCGTTGGGCTTGCGTTGGTAAAGGGGCTGCTTGCCCTTGATTATAAGGTATTTGCTGGGCAATATGCGGCTGAGACTGCTGAGCTTCACTCGCTGAAGGAGCAGCTTCCGAAGCAGCTGACGGTTATTCCGCTAGATATAGGCAGCGATCAAAGCGTTGCAGCTGCGCTTGAAGCGGTATCCGGTGAAGCGGAGCAGATCGATCTGCTTATCAATAACGGAGCCATATTAGGCGACATCGGCGCTACGGTGCTGGATCCGTTAAACTATGCGGAAATGCTGAACGTCTTCAATGTGAATACGCTTGGCAGCCTTCGCATGAGCCAGGCGTTCATGCCCTTGCTGCTGAAGAGCGAGTCGCGTTTTCTGGTAAACGTTTCGTCTGAGGCAGGCAGCATCGGCGATTGCTACCGAGAAAGCTGGTATGCTTATTGCATGTCCAAAGCAGCGCTCAATATGCAGTCCAAACTGATTCATAACGGCATCAAGAGGCATGGCGGACGTGTATTGGTCGTGCATCCAGGCTGGGTGCAGACCTATATGCAGGGCAAGCTTGACGCCGGCGCAGCGCTGACGCCGGAGCAATCGGCCAGCTCCATCCTGCAGCTGATTGCAGCACGTTTACGATTTCCGGCAGCTGAGGCGGAGTGCGAGTATGTCGACTATGCAGGTGAGACGCTTCATTGGTAAGCAATGCGAAATACAGAACAAAGAAACGAAGGCAGGTGGCTGGTTATGACGGATTTGCGTCCTTTTATCGCTCGCGTAATGTCAACGCTTGCGGCTCATCGTTACGATGCAGCGGGCAGAAGCTATGGCAGGTTTTTATCCCAGCTTGAGCAGGATAACAGGCATGATGACGTTTACGGTACGGCGGATGCCGCTATTCTGTTTTATACATTGAATGAATTTCCGCAGGATCAAGAGGATCTAAACCGATGGATTGCAGCCATCCAGGAGCATCAATCGGAGCATACGGGGATATTCGCTGGCTTAGGCCATAATGAGCTGCATCGTACAGCGTTTGCGCTGTCTGCATTGGAGCTGTTTGACGGGAAAGCGAAATATCCGCTTGTTATGCTGAAGCCGTTGATGGATAAGGAGCAGATCGGGCCATTTCTAGAAAGTCTGGATTGGCGAGAGCAGCCATGGGGAGAGTCGTTAAAAGGGGCGGGCCTTTATGCCAGCTTGGTGCTGTCGGAATCCGTGACGGAGGACTGGGAGCGGACGTATTTCGATTGGCTCCGGAATAATGCGGATCCTCTGACCGGTCTTTGGCGTCGTGATTGCGTAAAGCAAATGGATGGCAGCTTAGTGAGCGCGCCGCTGTTTCATCATATAGCAGGCAGTTTTCATTACTTATTTAACCTTGCTCATCGAAAAGAGCCTATTCCATATCCGGAACGAATGGTAGACACCTGTCTGGAACTCTACCAAAGCGGAGGTCTTGAGGTACCGTCCGAGCTGTTCTCCTATTTCCATATAGATTGGGCGTATACGATTCTATCTTGTCTGAGACAAAATCCGATCTACCGAAAAGAAGAATGCGAAGCGGCGATCAGAGGCAGCTCCGAAGCATTTATCGCCGGACTCGCGAAGCTGGGAGAGGAGTCGGACGAGCCATTCGATGATCTGCATACCTTATGCGGGACGGTCTGCGGCTTGGCAGCGATTCAGCAGCTTATTCCCGAGCTCGTTCGAACCGGCAAGCCGCTTCGGCTCGTCTTGGACCGCAGACCGTTTATTTGAAAATATAGGAAAGTATATCGTTTTTTTCAACTTTCTCTCTATTTCTACGCGAAACGTTAGCTTAGCCGCCATAGGACGGTCTCAGCCGTTTACGCTTGTATTCAGTGGCTGGACAGCTGCCCTAATGCGCTGCGCAGAATGCCAAGCATGGCGTCGCTGTCCTGCTGCGATACGATTAATGGCGGAACGAGCCGTACGGTGGACGGGTTAAGCGCATTGATCAGGAGACCCTCGCGCAAGCAGATTGCAGCAAGTTCGGTTGCGGCACCAGCAGGCGTATCAAATGCGAGAAGAAGGCCCTTGCCGCGAATGTTCGAAATGGGAAACTCACCGGACAATAGCGCCAGCTTGCTCATTAAATAGTTGCCTTGCGTTTTTGCGTTATCCGTTATATTCCGCTCGAGCAGCTCCGTAAGCACGGCATAGCCTGCAGCCATGGCAAGCGGCGCTCCCGTGTAAGTTCCTCCTTGGTCCCCCGGCTCGAACAAGTCGTATTTGCTCTTGGCCAGCATGGCCGAGAGCGGGAAGCCAGCTCCAATGCCTTTGCCGAGTGTCATCACATCGGGCTTGATGCCATAATGCTCGTAGGCAAAAAGCTTGCCCGTTCTTCCAAGCCCCGTTTGGACTTCATCGAAAATAAGCATAATCCCATACATATCGCAAATTTTGCGAATGCCGTACAAGTAAGCTTCATCAACCGAATGGACGCCGCCTTCTCCCTGCACGAGCTCGACCATAATGGCACAGGTTTGATTCGTTACGGCTGCGAAGCATGCATCCAAATCATTAATGGGAACATGCTTGAAGCCTTCGACCTTAGGCGAGAAAAGCTCCTTCCACTGCGGCTTTCCGGTCGCTGACATCGTGGCTAGCGAACGTCCGTGAAAGCTGTTCGCAAGTGTAATGATTTCGAAAGCGCCGTTCAAATTCACAGCGCCATGTTTTCTTGCAAGCTTTATGGCGCTTTCGTTCGCCTCCGCGCCGCTGCTGCCGAAGAAAACCTTATCCATTCCGCTCAGGCTGGTCAGAAGCTCGGCAAATTCAATCATAGGGCGGTTGTAATAGCCAGGGCTTGCATGTACGAGTGTTGCTGCTTGGCGTGACAAAGCTTCCTGCAGGGCTTCGGGAGAGTGGCCGAGGCTTGCAACGGCCCATCCGCCGACGAAATCCAGATAACGATTCCCATCCGTATCCCACAAGTGCATGCCCTTGCCGCGTTCCATCACGATATTTGGACGATTTGCCGTAAATAGAACGGACTTTTTTGCTGTTTCCAATAAAACCGATGTCATTGCGTTTTCTGTCTGAATCATAATAAACCTCCCGGAAATTCATCTCATTGAATAAATATACATTAAAATGTTTAAATATACAACAGCGAATAGTGTCAAGGATGAATAGACCGTATCGGACGAAGGCAGGAATGAAGTCTTAGTAAGTGAGAATCATGATCAGATTCATATTGCCAACTGGATAGGCTTAGGCTATAGTTGTTTTAACTTCATATGGAGTACGGGTGCTGGATGTAGTCCGGCTGAGATAGGGGCCCTTTGTCCCTGACCGTTAATCTGAACCAGGTAATGCTGGCGTAGAGAACGTATCGAATCGTAACCATTCGTGTATTCTCGAATGGTTTTTTCTATTGCCCGCACCTGCGTTTCCGTAAATAGGAGGAAACCGAATTGATAGAGGGAAGCGTAATTACCAAGCTGCAGCAGGCGGCTGAAGAGCGGCAGGATGAGCTGCTTGCGCTGCTGTCGCAGCTGATCGCTTATCCGACCGTTAGCCCTCCGGCGCGAAATACGCTGGAAGCGCAGCGGTTCGTCCAGGAGCAGCTGCGGTCGGTGGGCTTTGAGACAGACCTGTGGGAGGTTTATCCCGGCGATCCAAACGTTACAGCCGTTAAGCCGGGCACGCAGCGGGAGGATTACCGAAGCCTTCTGCTGAATGGGCATATGGATGTTGCCGAGGTGGGCGACGATGCGCAGTGGCGGCATGATCCCTTTAAGCTGACCGTGGAGTCTGGCAGCGTGTATGGTCGGGGAACCGCGGATATGAAAGGCGGAATGGCAGCGCTGCTGTTTGCAATCAGGCTGTTGGCTGAAGCGGGCGTTGAGCTGAAGGGAGATCTGCTGTTTCAATCGGTGATCGGAGAAGAAGCCGGAGAGGCAGGAACGAGAGCCTGTATGGAAAGAGGCTGTACCGCCGATTTTGCGATTGTCGCGGATACCAGCCATATGGAGATTCAAGGTCAAGGCGGCGTCATTACAGCGTGGGTTACGGTGCAAAGCCCCGTGACCTACCATGACGGCATGCGCTCGCGGATGATACATGCAGGCGGAGGCGTAAGAGGTGCCAGCGCCATTGAGAAAATGGTCAAGCTGATCGAGGGGCTTCAGGAGCTTGAACGACATTGGGCGGTAACGAAGTCATATCCAGGTTTTCCAGCAGGCTCGAATACAATTAATCCAGCCGTTATCGAAGGCGGCCGCCATGCGGCATTTATTGCTGATCAATGCGCATTGTGGATCACGGTCCACTTTTACCCTGACGAGGATTACGAATCAGTAGCTGCCGAAATCGAGAGCCACCTGCTCAAGGTTGCCGAGGCCGATCCATGGCTCCGGGAGCATCCGCCGACCTTCCGCTGGGGCGGACGATCGATGCTGGAGGAGCGCGGTGAAATATTCCCGTCGCTGATGCTTGACGCGGAAGGAGACGGTCTGAAGTCGCTTGCCGCAGCACATGCCAAGCAGCTTGGCGCCAAGCCGACGATCGGTATGAGCGGCAGCGTGACCGATGCGGGTTGGCTCGGCAGAGCGGGAATCGAGACCGTAATTTACGGTCCAGGAGAGCTGCGCCATGCGCATGCAGTAGATGAAAGCGTTGAGCTGCGCGAGCTCGCCGATTATGTAAAGGTCATGATTGCTTTCATTGCGGACTGGTGCAACCAGCCGAAGACGGAAAGCGAGAGGGAGTAGCAGATGGGAAACGAAGCGGAAGCAGAACGTTTTAGCGAACGGCTCTATCAAGCGGTGCAGCCCGTGTGGGAGAAATGCCATGCGCATCCGTTCCTGACAGGACTGAGGGAAGGCACATTGGAGTTGGAACGATTCATTTATTATATGAAACAGGATTATGTATATTTGATCGACTATGCGAAGATGTTCGCGCTTGGCAGCTTGAAGGCTAGAGATTTGGACACTATGGGGAAATTCGCCGAGCTTCTGCACGCTACACTAAACGTGGAGATGGAGCTGCACCGCCAGTACGCGGAGCAATTCGGCATTTCGCGCAATGAGCTCGAAGCAACGAATCCCGCACCGACCACAATTGCATATACCAAATATATGCTTGACGCAGGTCAAGGCTCGCTAGCCGAGGTGGTTGCTGCATTGCTGCCTTGTATGTGGAGCTACTGGGAGATTGGAACGACATTCGCCGCTCATCCGGGGGCGCTTGCGCATCCGCTGTATAAAGAATGGATACTTATGTACAGCTCGAAGGAGTTCGGCGAGCTTGCGGAATGGACGATCGGGCTGATGGACAGGCTGGCTGAAGGGCTGCCGGAGCGAGAGCTTGCAAGGCTGGAGGAGCTTTTCGTTATGACGTCCAAATTTGAATACAGGTTTTGGGATATGGCATTCCGGCAAGAGGAGTGGGACGTGTGAGCATGGCGATAACGCCAAGTGGAGATAAGCGCCAGCTAGCTTTGTCCGTAGAGGGACTTACGTATGCCTTCAACGAAGGCATGCCGCTGTTCGCCAACCTTGGCTTTACGATTCGGGAGGGCGAATTCGTATCGCTCCTTGCGCCAAGCGGCATCGGCAAGACGACATTGTTTCGTTTGCTTGCAGGGCTTCTCACTCCGCAAGGCGGTTCCATCAGGCTCGGCGCGGAGCAAGTAGAACCTTCTGGAGCGGCGCACCGCCGACAATCCGGACGAATCGGCTACATGCCGCAGCGGGACAGCCTGATGCCATGGCGAAGTGTGCTCGACAATGCGGCACTCGGTCTTGAACTATCCGGCATACCTAGGCGGGAGGCGAGGAGGCGCGTGCGGGAGCTACTTCCGACGTTCGGACTTGAAGGAACGGAAGCTAAGCGTCCTCATGAGCTGTCCGGCGGTATGCGCCAGCGCGTATCCTTTCTTCGCTCGGTGCTTGGCGGGGGAGAACTGCTGCTGCTGGATGAGCCGTTCAGCGCACTGGATGCGATGACCCGCATCAGCATGCAGGAATGGCTGCTGCAGATATGGGAGCAGCATCGCAAAACGATTCTTTTCATTACGCATGACATCGATGAGGCACTCCTTCTGTCCGACAGGGTGCTGGTTGCGGAAGCATCGCCGGTGTCCGTCTTGAGGGAGCTTGCCGTTGCACTGCCCAGACCGAGAACATATGAAACCGTGCTGGACGATTCTTTTGTTTTGCTTAAACGGCAGGCACTGGGACTGCTTGGCAAAGAAGCGGTAAGACAGGAAGGAGCAAACGGGTGAAGCAGCGATTGCGCTCGGGCGTGCCTGTTCTTGTATTTGTCCTCCTGCTGGCCCTTATCTGGGAGGCGGCAACGGCATGGCTTTCTATTCCTCATTACATTATTCCGCGGCTGTCGGACGTGTTGATGTCCATGTGGGACACTCGTCAGCTGCTCGGCAAGCATTTCTTGATTACATTAGGAGAGTCGCTGCTTGGCCTAAGCATATCCGTTGTATTCGGAACGCTAGCAGCGGTCTGCATCGAAGGGTCGAGCTTGGCCAGAAAGACCATATATCCGCTTATTATTGCGTCCCAAACGATTCCGATTATCGCGCTATCGCCAATTATGGTCATGTGGTTCGGCTATGAGATTTGGAGCAAGGTGGCGGTCGTCATTTTATTTACCTTTTTCCCGATTGCGGTTAATACGGCGGACGGGTTCCGTACGGCAGATTCCGGTATAGGCGAGGTCATGCGTTCGATGGGCGCGCGAAGGCGCGATCTATTTTTGAAATGGAAAATACCGTCTGCGCTTCCTGGTTTTTTCACGGGACTTAAGATGGCGGCAACCATTAGCGTTGGCGGTGCGACACTCGGAGAATGGCTGGGCGGAGAGGCCGGACTTGGCATGTATACGAAGCGGGCATCAAGCATGCTAAGAGGAGATGCCGTATTCTCGGGTGTTTTGCTGCTGTCGCTCATGGGAGTCTTATTATTTATAGCTGCGTTGTGGCTGGAGAAGGCTGCTCTGTCGCGGCGTTCATCCTAAATGTAAAGTAGAGAGGAATAATAACTAATGGGCATGATTCATTGGACAAAACATATTCGGGCAGCAGCAGCTTCCGTGCTGATTGTATCTACGCTGGCTGCCTGCGGATCACAGAACAATAAAGACGCGGCTGCTGCTCCGGAAACCGAGCTTACCGTACTGCTGGATTGGTATCCGAATGCGGTACATTCCTTCCTGTACGCAGCCGAGGAGCAAGGGTATTTCGCGGAGGAGGGTCTTAAGGTCAAGCTCCAGACTCCAGCCGATACGAATGATGCGCTCAAATTAGTCGCTACGGGCAAAGCTGATCTAGCGCTAAGCTACCAGATGCAGGTGGCGATTTCCCGTGCAGAGGACATTCCAATCGTGTCGGTGGCGGCCATCGTGCGTCATCCGCTTAACCGATTGTTTGCGCTCGATACAGCAGGCGTGCAAAGCCCGAAGGATTTGATTGGCAAAAAGATCGGATACCCATCCATTCCGCTTGACCAGCTGATCGTGAATACGATGGTCGAATCGGATGGCGGGGACGTCTCCGAGCTGAACTATATCGATATCGGATGGGATCTCATTCCTGCGATGACCACTAACAAGGTAGACGCCATAATCGGCGGCTACGTCAACCATGAGAAGCCGCTGCTGGAGAAGGAAGGCATGAAGCTGACCGCATTTGATCCATCGGATTACGGCGTGCCCGACTATTATGAGCTTGTCCTTACAGCTAGCGAGGAGGGGCTTGCGAGCAAAAGCGAGGCATTTAAGAAATTTATCGCTGCAGCGGCCAAAGGCCAGCAGTATACGGCTGAGCATCCGAAGGAATCGCTCCAGAATCTGCTGGATTCGCAGAATGAGAATTTCCCGCTGGACGCGGAGATTGAGAAGCAGAGTTTGGATATTTTGCTGCCGCTCATGGATGCCGGGTCGGAGCCGTTTGGTTCTCAAACCGCTGACTCTTGGAATGCCGTTATTGACTGGCTGAGCGAGCATGGCCAATTAAAGAAAGAGATTAAGGCAGAGGATGCCTTCCGTCCATTATAATGGAACTACAATAGAAGCAAGATGCAGCAGCAATGTGCGGAAAGGAGCAGCAGGTGGAGGAACGGTATTCAAGACAAATGCTATTTGCGCCAATTGGTGAAGCGGGGCAGCAGAGACTGATGGATAGTGCGGTTTGCATTGTAGGAATGGGAGCACTAGGAACGGTGCTGGCGAACCACATGGTTCGCGCCGGTGTCGGCCATGTGCGCCTTGTCGATAGGGATTATGTGGAGAGAAGCAATCTCCAAAGGCAAATGCTGTTCGACGAAGATGATGTGGAGCAGGTGTATCCGAAGGTAGTTGCCGCGGAGAAGAAGCTTCGCAGAATTAATTCTTCCGTTCGGCTGGAAGCGATTGTTGCTGATGTAACGGCGATTAATATCGAAGAGTTGATTGACGGTATGGATATGGTACTCGATGGGACGGACAATTTCCAAACTCGTTTCCTGCTTAATGACGCCTGCTTCAAGCGGGGTATCCCGTTTACGTACGGGGGAGCAGTCAGCTCGCGGGGGATGAGCGCGATCTTCGTTCCAGGGCAGACGCCATGTCTGCGATGCTTTATCAAGACAGGTGATTCCGGCGGTCAGACATGCGATATGATCGGGGTCATTGCGCCGGTTGTGGATATGGTCGCCTCTTATCAGGCGGTTGAGGCGATGAAATATTTGGTCGGAGATGAGAAGCAGCGAAGAAATAGCCTAGTTACCTTTGACCTGTGGCAGAATCAATACTTCGAGATGAAGCTGGGCGAGCCGGATCGCAATTGCCCCTGCTGCCAGTTGAAGGAATACCCTGCGCTGGAGCTGAATGGGGATCACGCGGTTCTGTCTTTATGCGGACGGGAGACCATTCAGATTGCGGGCAGCGGTGCGCTTGATCTTGTGCTATGGAGGGACCGGCTGGAGCAGGCGGCGGTGAAGGTAAGCCTCAATCCATTCCTGCTGAAAGCGGAGCTGCCGGAGGGCGAACGGCTTGTCCTGTTCGCGGACGGGCGCGTGCTGGTCCAGGGTACGGATGATTTCGTGAGAGCGAGAAGCTTATACGCCCGTTATATCGGGCTTTAATACAGAGGAGTGACGAACCGATGAAGGAATTTAGATTGTATGCCATTACCGGCGAGCAGTTCCACCCCGGCCGCAGCATGATCGAGGTCATGGAGGAAGCGATAAAGGGCGGCGTTGACATCATTCAGCTGCGCGACAAATCGGGTGACAAGGCAGTGATAAAAGAAAAGGCCAGAGCGCTTAGAGAGCTGACGCGGAAATACGGCATAACCTTTATCGTCAACGACTATATCGATATTGCAATGGAAGTGGATGCGGACGGCATTCATTTGGGACAAGGAGACGTGCCGCTGCTGGAAGCGAGAGAAATGGTCGGTAACAAAATAATCGGCATCTCCACCCATGCGATTGGGGAAGCGATACTTGCCGAGCAGCAGGGAGCGGACTACATCGGCGTAGGTCCGATCTACCCGACGGCTACTAAGGTGGATGTCGTTGATCCAGTCACGATTGCTTATGTACGTGAGGTCGTGAAGGAAGTCAGCATCCCGTTTGTGGCGATAGGCGGCATCAAGCTGCATAATGTGGATGAAGTTATTCAAGCAGGAGCCACTCGGATCTGCGCA
The DNA here is from genome assembly GCF_052115165.1 of Paenibacillus sp. 2TAB23. NCBI lineage: Bacteria > Bacillati > Bacillota > Bacilli > Caryophanales > Paenibacillaceae > Paenibacillus > Paenibacillus sp. 2TAB23. The sequence goes on along the minus strand of NZ_JBFRGD010000001.1, from coordinate 340,415 downwards.
GTGAGCGAAATCGTTGGAAGCGATGATGTAAAAGGCGTCTGCGAAGCGTTTATTCGGAAGCTGGAGAGAGGGTAGTGAGGACATGGAGCTTGTCATAAATGGGGAGAAGCAGCATTTGGAGCTAGTGGGTACGATTCAAGATGTCATCGAGAAGCTGGGGTTGGCCGGCAAGCCGGTCGTCGCGGAAGCGGACGGCAAGGTGCTAACCGCGGAGCTATGGACCGAAACAGCGGTATATCCAGGCATGAAGATAGAATTGGTTCATTTCGTAGGAGGAGGCTAGACGCATGCATACAGATTCGCTTACCATTGGCGGTCGTACGCTGACCTCCCGGTTTTTCATTGGAACAGGACTTTTTCCTAACCCTTACGTGCAGAAGGAAGCTATTAAAGCTTCCGGCGCAGAGGTGTTGACCTTTGCGATTAGAAGAATCAATCTCGCTTCAACGGAGGATGATTCGATCCTTCAGCATCTGGAAGGCGAGAACTATGTGTATTTGCCGAATACCTCCGGTGCGCGGAACGCGGACGAGGCGGTACGTATTGCCCGGCTTGCACGCGCATCCGGTCTCAGCGACTGGATCAAGGTGGAGATTAGCGTCAATGAACGGACGCTTCTGCCAGATCCGATCGAGACGCTTAAAGCAACCGAGCAATTAGTGAAAGAAGGCTTTACGGTACTGCCGTATACCTCGGATGATCCAGTCATTTGCAAGCGGCTGGAGGAAGCAGGAGCGGCGGCTGTCATGCCTGGCGCGGCTCCGATCGGAACCGGTCTAGGCATTCTGAACCCATATAACCTCGGCTTGATCGTTGAGGAGGCAGGCGTACCGATTATTGTGGATGCTGGACTTGGCTCGGCAAGCGACGTCGCGCAGGCGATGGAGCTTGGCGTGAGCGGCGTGCTGATGAACACGCCGGTCGCCAAGGCGAAGGACCCGGTAAGGATGGCGAGAGCGATGAGCCTGGCTATCGAAGCGGGTCGCCTATCTTATCTGGCTGGCCGAATTGGTAAGAAGAGGTACGCCTCAGCAAGCAGCGGGCTTGATGCATTCAAATTGAAATAGCCGGATTTACGGGAGCGATGGGGAATTGAAGAAACAACAAGTAATCGTCATGGGCGGAGGCATCATCGGCTTGTCATGTGCCCTTGAGCTGCAAAGACGCGGCCATCAACCGATGGTGCTAGAAACGAAGCGCTGCGGCGGACAAGCTTCCGGCGCGGCTGCAGGCATGCTTGCCCCTTACTCGGAAAATGTCGAGGGGCCAGATTCGTTTTTTCGGCTGTGTCTAGAAAGCCTTCAGCTGTATCCGGAGTGGCAGCGGGCTGTAAGGGAGATTTCCGGTGAGTCCTTTGAATATACGGAGTCGGGCAGTCTGTACGTCGCTTATCACGAAGCTGATCTGCTGGCGCTTGAGGGCAGACTGCTCTGGCAGCGGCAATACGGCTCCACCGGCATGATCGTGGAAGGCGATGCGCTGTATCGCATGGAGCCGCTGCTTACGGGTGAGGCGAGAGCTGCGTTATACACGCCGGAGGAGAGCCATATCTATGCGCCACATTATGTGCGTGCACTTGAGGCGGCATGCCGGCGCCTAGGCGTGCAAATTTATGAGGAGCTGGAGCAGCTTGAAATCGTAGAATGGCAGAGCGAGATCATTGTGCGCGCAGCAGACGGACGTTTCTTTGAAGGCGACCAGCTGCTCGTATGCTCGGGCGCTTGGGCGCAGCATCTGACGGACACCTTTCATCTGAATATCCCGGTGTATCCGATTCGCGGACAAATTTGCGCCTACGAGGCAGAGGCGAGACCGGTTTCGCATATGGTTTTTTGCAATCAAGGCTACTTGGTGGGCAAAGGAAACGGGACGCTCGTGTGCGGCGCATCGGAGGACGTTGCGGGCTACGACACGACCGTCACGGAGAAAGGAATAAGCCGGCTCTTGAATTGGAATAAGCAGCTGTTTCCGTTCCTTGCGGAGCAAACGCCGTTTCACAGCTGGGCAGGCCTGCGTCCGGCAACTCAGGACGGCTTTCCGTTAATTGGACCGGTACCGGGAACGGAACGCGTCGTGCTCGCGGTAGGGCATTATCGCAACGGCATCTTGCTTAGTCCGGCTACAGCGCTTCTAGCGGCGAATTATATATCGGACAAGCAGCTTTCGGTATTCGAGGATGCTTTTCTGCCAAATAGGTTCATCTGATCATCTAATCGAGGCGGTGATTTGACCAATGTGGTCTGGCGATTCTTTGTTAGAGAAGCTATATAATGAAGCGGTAAGCGAGCATCGGCTCAAGTCAATGCGGGAGCTTCGAAATGAACGCAGACCAAGATTGAAAGCAGCGCTGCGTGATGCGATTGGTCGTTTCGAGTCTAACCCTGGACATGCTCCTAAGCTGCTCGAACGTGTGCAATGCGAAGGCTATGTGCGGGAGCGGGTGGAGCTGTCCGCCACACCGGAGCTGACGTTTGCTGCTTATATCCTCATTCCGGATCAGATTTTAGAGCCGCTGCCTGGCGTGCTTGCCATACACGGTCATGGTTATGGCAGCCGAGAAATCGTCGGACTCCTTAAGGATGGCACGATAGACAAAGAAAAACCGGGCATTCATCAGCATTTTGCGTTACAGCTTGTTAAGAGGGGCATGGTTGTAATCGCTCCAGATGTGATCGGTTTCGGCGAACGCCGGCTGCGAGCAGATCTTGCGCTGAATCCCGATACGCCTAGCTCTTGCTACAAATTGTCTACACAGCTGATGATGCTTGGGAAGACTCTTACAGGTCTTCGTGTCGCCGAAGCACTGCAGGCGTTCCATTATTTGGCTGCAAGACCGGAGGTTAACGCGGAACGTATCGGAGTAATGGGCTTCTCCGGCGGTGGGCTGATCGGCTTTGCAGCATCCGTTCTGGAATCAAGGCTTCAGGCGACGGTATTAACGGGTTTCACGAACACGGTTAAAGACAGCATATTTGCAGTTCACCATTGTATTGACAACTATACGCCGGGCTTACTCGTTCATGCGGAGCTGCCAGAGCTTATCGGGCTTATCGCGCCGCGTCCGTTGTTTCTTGAATCGGGCGAGCATGATCCCATTTTCCCAGTGGCAGGCTTCCGTAAGGCGGCAGCCGACATTAAGGGGATTTATGAGGCTGAGGGAGCTGGAGATAAGCTTGAAATCGACGTATTCCCCGGTGTACATGAGGTAAGTGGGCGTCTTTCTTACGATTGGCTAAAGCGAACATTGTCAAACAAAGTGTAACTTAAATGAAATGCTTTTTTCCTAGTAGGCTGCCGCGTTGTTCACGGCACGCTTTGGAGAAAGGCATTTTTCTTATGCAAAAAAACGTTTATCGTTGTCATTAGAATCGAAGAGCAGAGGAATAAAGAATCTATTTTAAATCGGGTTAAACGCTTAAAAAAGTTATTCTCATCCACTATAATACTCGTTTTATACCTTTGTTTAGTTGAGAGCCGTCGCTACAATAAGTATAGAAATGACGACGAAGGGGTAATGTTGACTATGGATAAGCATGCCTATTTAATAGCTATTGAAGCTGTAATTGCGAACGGCAAGTTTAAGGATAATTGGCAGTCGTTAAGCGAGTATGAGGTGCCGGCATGGTATAAAAGAGCGAAGTTCGGCATTTTTATCCACTGGGGCGTGTATTCGGTTCCAGAATTCAAGAGCGAGTGGTATCCAAGAAATATGTATATCCAAGGCTCGGATGAATACAAGTATCATATCGAAACCTACGGACAGCACAAGGATTTTGGCTATAAAGATTTTATTCCAATGTTTAAAGCGGAGCGGTTTGATGCTGCCGAGTGGGCGGAGCTGTTCCGGAGGTCTGGCGCCAAATACGTCATGCCTGTTGCGGAGCATCATGATGGGTTCCAGATGTATAAGAGCGAGGTTTCTTCTTTCAATGCGTATGAAATGGGACCGCAGCGAGACGTTCTCAGAGAGCTGAAAGAGGCGTTCGAGGAGCGCCAGATGACGTTCTGTGTATCCTCTCATCGGGCAGAGCATTGGTTTTTTCTATCACATGGCAAGGCGTTTGAGTCGGACGTAAAAGAGCCGCTCGAATGTGGAGATTTCTATTGGCCGTCGATGCCGGAACCGGACCACCAGGATCTGTACGGCTCCCCGCCTACTCGCGAGTATTTAGAGGACTGGTTAATAAGATGCTGCGAGCTCGTAGATGCGTATAAGCCAAGTGTTTTTTATTTTGATTGGTGGATTCATACGGCAGCTTTTAAGCCTTATCTTAAGAAGTTCGCAGCTTATTATTACAACAAAGCAATGGAGTGGGGAATGGAGGTAGCGATCAATTATAAGCATGAGGCTTTTCATTTCGGAACAGCTGTGCCTGATGTAGAAAGAGGACAATTCGCTGAGCTGAAGCCATATTTCTGGCAGACGGATACCGCTGTAGCCAAAAATTCTTGGAGCTATACGCCAGGCAATGATTATAAAACGTCGGTCGAAATTATTCGCGATTTGGTTGATATCGTCAGTAAAAACGGTAGTTTGCTGCTTAATATCGGGCCTAAAGCGGATGGTTCGATACCAGAAGAAGATAAACAGATTCTACTTGAAATCGGCGATTGGTTGAAGGTTAACGGCGAGGCGATTTACGGCACATCCTATTGGCGTACTTTCGGAGAAGGGCCGACCTTAGTAGAGGAAGGACAATTCACGGACGGGAAGACGAAGGCTTTCACTAGCGAGGATATTCGGTTTACGGTGAAAGGCAGCTGTCTTTATGCAATTGCACTTGTGTATCCTAAGGATGGGATCGTTAAGATCAAGTCGCTGCGGGAGAAATCCCATAATTTCCAAGGGATCATCGAGGAAGTTAGCCTTATGGGCTTTGATGAGCAGCCGATCTGGGAGAGGACGGAGGAAGCGCTGGTCGTGAAGACAAACACGGTTCAGAGCGCTGCTCCGGTTGTCATTCGTTTGACACTTGATTGAGGTCTACGTAATTAAGAAAGGCAGGATCGGGGAATGCCCTTATCCTGCCTGCATTCGTATGCTATAACTTCTATTGTACTAAATGCTCCAAATCCGGTTGTAATTTGGTCCGTAGAACATATAACATGATGGCACCAACAAGAAACGCAACGGCATCCGCAATGACGATCGACCAGACAACCCCGTGGAAGCCATTCATGCGATTGGCGATATACATCACAGGAATCAAAGTAATCCCTTGAATGACTGACATAATAAATGCAGCCGTTCCTTGTGCCGTTGCTTGGAAGATCCCGGTAAACATCGAAGTCATTCCTGTAATGAACAAGGATAAGAACGTCACGTGTAGAATATAGCTGCCCATTTCGATTAATTGCGGATCATTCGTAAATAAACCAATTAAGTGTCCGGAAATCAGATAGACGATAACGCCGAACACGACCGCTAGTACCAAAATTGCTTTTATCGTGAATCCAATGGTATGCTTCATGCGTAATTTATTCGCTGTAAAAGAGAAGGCAATCAACGGCACGACTCCCTCGCATAAGCCCATCAGAATAAACTCTGGAAATTGCAATAAACGTGATGAAATTCCATATGCCGCTACGGCCTGATCCCCATATTCAATAAGAAAATGGTTAAAAATGAGCGACATTGCACCCAAAAAGATACTCATAATAAAGATGGGAACTCCGATTTTGAATACATTGCTCAAAATGTCCTTGGTAGCCTTGAACCATTTTACGGAGACCGTCAAGAATTGGCTCTTATTTCCCATATGGAAGGCGTAGAAAGCACTCGCTACCAAGTTAGAAATGACCGTAGCGGACGCAACGCCGATTACATCCCAATGGAACACGAAGATAGCTAATGTATCTAGAATAATATTTACAACCACACTTAGAATCATACCGATCATCGACGTTATTGCTGCGCCTTCCGAGCGCACGATATTCTCCAGCGTGAAGAACAGAACGACGAATGGTGAACCAATAAGCATAATGGTGACATAGTCCTTCGTGAATCCGAAGGACTCAGGCGTAGACCCCAGGCCATGAACGATTGGATCGATAAAAGGGATGCCGATGGCAATCACGACAAGTCCGAGAACTAAACTACTATAAAAGGCGAATGAAGATACATGCTTGACATCATCATATTTTTTCTCGCCCAGTAAACGGGAGATGAATGTACCGCTGCCCATGCCGATCAAGTTGCCTAACGCCATAATAATTGCGAACAACGGCAAGGTTAATGCGAGTGCGGTTAACATGGCAGTATTGTGGAGTGTACCAAGGAAATAGGCATTCAAGATGGAATATATGACACTCATTGATGTGCCTAGCATCATAGGTACAGCGAAGTGAGCTACGGCTTTTGCGACAGGTGCTTTCTCAAAGTAATGGAGGTTATCTCTATCCATGCGGGTCACCACTTTCTTCATTTGTTTCGGCTTCAATCTAACGGTGTTAGTTTGAACCTTACAGTGTTAGATGATATCATGAACCTATGGACCTGTAAAGCATAAACTTACACTGTTAGATAAGAGAGGGTTAGCGATGAAAAAGCAGCAGCCACAAATTTCGGAGGATAAGATTTTGGAAGCTTCGTGGGAGCTTCTAAGGGAGGAGGGCATCGAGAAATTCAGCATGAGACGGTTGGCCGACCGTCTAGGAATTCAGGCTCCCTCTTTGTACTGGTACTTCAAGAGCAAGCAGAATCTCTATCAGCGTCTGGCCAACCAGGTATCGAAAGTGATTCTGGAGGAGTTCCACTCCGAGGGGGATTGGAAGGAGCAGTTAACGGAGCTTGCATTAACGGTTAGGAGCGTGCTCAGCCGATATCCCTGCTCCACGCAGCTCATGATGATGACATTGCCCCATGAACCTGACATCATACGATTCACTAACCGTATGCTGCTCTGCGTTGAATCGACGCCGCTTGAGCAAGAGCAGAAAATACAAGTGGTTACTACGCTTGTGAATTATGTCTTCTACTTCGTTCTGGACGATTATCAGCATGAGCGCAATGTCTCTGCTATTCTTAAGGACCAGGGAGCACTTCCGGGTGAGGAAATGAATCGCCTTCTGGATTCTATGAGCGAAACGGATGTGGGGCTGTTCCGGAGGATGTTCACGAACGGTCTGTTCGAGCTGATGGGGACCGACGGAGCATTTGAGTTCGGATTGAAGCTGATTTTGCTTGGAATTGAGCAGGTTATAAAGGAGCAGGAGAAGTAGAATGTAAGATCGCTACGGTCGGCTATATTGAGTCATCGTGCCGCGCTTCGATATTTCAAAGGTGTTGTCCCCATTACCCGTTTGAACAACCGAATGAAATACGAAGCGTTCGGGTACCCAACAAGAGTGGAAATATGCTCCACTGAGTAGGCGGTTCCGTACAAGAGGCGGCATGCTTGCTTAATTCTTCTTGCCAAAATATAATCGGACAAGCTGCTTCCCGTTTCCTGCTGAAACAGTCGAGACAAATGATATTTGGACAAATGAAGCGATTCTGCTAAGTCATCAAGCCTAATCTCCTCCGAGTAATGCTCTTCGATCCACTGCATCATTTGCTCTGAATAAGTAAAGGATCTGGAGTTCTTCTCTTTCAGAGCTGGTTCTTTTATCTTTTCTAAGTTATTCATGAGCACATGGACAAGCTGAAGCATCAGCATATTCATATCCTCCTCGTCAAAGCCTTTCTCTTGTCCTTTCGATTTGGCAAATGTGGAAATCACATGCTCAATAAAGTTTGCGCTTGCATGCAAATCCATTCCGGATTCGCGGATTCGTTCTTTCCATAGCTGCTCGTAATGCTTCCGATGCCGGGGAAACGCAAGCAGGCTGTCTTCAAAATAATGAGGTTCGAAATGGATGACGGTGCGCACATAAGGCGTTTCCTCACTAACGCTGGCATATACCTTATGGAGCTGGTAAGGCTGGAAATAGAAAAGCAGCCCTTGGCGCATTTCATAGGTTTTTTGGTCTACGATTACGCTGCCAGTGCCCTTATGTATGTACAGTATTTCACAGCACTGATACCAGTGGTAAAAGTCAGAAAAATGAGAGGCCGAATCCGATTTACTCGCGAACAAAAGTGGTTGGCCGGCGAATGGGACAGGCTCGAATAGTTGGTTCATTGTATCCTCCGGGACAGCAGGGCTGGAATAAGTCTATTATATCAAAATGCATACACCATCACGCCAATTGAAAAACAGCAAGCTGCCCATCCTAATCAGGATAAACAGCTTGCTGTTTTTGTTTCGTTTCGCGAATGAAAGTTGAAGATCTATTTGGCCTGAATATAACCTTCTGCTTTAAGCAGCTCAGCAATCAGAACGGCACCGCCTGCAGCGCCGCGCAGCGTATTATGCGACAGTCCGACAAATTTGTAATCGAATAGGCTGTCCTCGCGCAATCTGCCTGCCGAAACACCCATACCGCGCTCGATATCACGATCGAGTCTTGTCTGCGGTCTGTTCTCTTCTTCGAAGTAGGTGATAAATTGCTTCGGCGCACTAGGCAGGCCAAGCTCCTGCGGACGTCCTTTGAATTGCAGCCAGCGTTCCAGAATTTCATCCTTCGATGGTTTGTTCTCGAACGATACAAACACGGTTGCCAAATGTCCATCCAATACAGGAACGCGAATGCATTGCGTCGTAATTAATGGCGCGCTTGCTTTTACGATTTCGTTATTGACTATGCTGCCCCAAATACGCAAAGGCTCCTGCTCGCTTTTTTCTTCCTCGCCGCCAATATAAGGAATAACGTTATCCAGCATTTCAGGCCAATCGGTAAAGTTTTTGCCAGCTCCGGATATCGCCTGATAGGTGGATGCGACTACGTTTGTTGGCTTGAAGTCCAGCAAGGCATGAAGCGCAGGCACATAGCTCTGAATGGAGCAGTTAGGCTTAACGGCAATAAACCCAGTTGACGTTCCAAGGCGTTTTCTCTGTGCGGCAATGACTTCAAGGTGACCGTCATTAATCTCAGGAATGACCATCGGGACATCAGGTGTCCAGCGATGAGCCGAATTGTTGGAAACGACCGGCGTACCTGTTTTGGCATAAGCTTCTTCCAGCGCTTGAATTTCATTCTTCTTCATATCGACCGCGCAAAAGATAAAATCGACCTGGGAGGCAACCTCATCTACTTTTGCAGCGTCCAAAATGACCATATTTTTTACCGCTTCAGGCATAGGCGTAGACAGCTTCCATCTGCTTTGAACGGATTCTTCATACGTTTTACCTGCTGATCCGGCGCTTGCAGCAATCACCGTTACTTGAAACCAAGGATGCTGATCCAGCAAATCAATGAAACGCTGGCCAACCATGCCAGTGCCTCCTACAATACCAACCTTTAATTTTTGCGTCATGATATTCCATTCCTTTCAGCTTTATATAATCTTCCCTAAATAACTATTCAAAAAGTTTAGTTTGGTGTACCCGTTGCCGGCTTTAAGCGATATTTTCTTTGTCCCAATAAAAAAAATCCCACCCCCAAGACTATATGCAGTCTCAGGGACGAGATTTGTATACTCGTGGTACCACCCTTAATTCGCTAATAGGTCGCCATATTAGCCTCTTCAAGTACGACATTGCTAGGAATGCTTATACTTTAGCTCTGTAACAGGAGCTCCTGTCGCACCATCCCCCAATAGGCAGGGTTCCGATGCGCTGCTCTGAGTCTTTATTCAATAAGGAATCCATGCTCCTTTTCAGCTAACGGAGCTCTCTGTGGAAGAATTCGTTTATTTACTCATCTCTTCATCGCATTTGAATATTGCGATTATATTATCAGATAACCTTCACGAGGTAAATACTATTTTTAAAAATTAGAAAACTTTACACATTTGAGTCCTTGTTTTAGCCTAATTATGCCAATTATGACGCTTCCGCTGCTGCCGATTTCACGCCAAGCGCCTCAACTCGTATATTGCTTGCGAAACTTCGTCGGGGGCATGCCAATTTGGCGGGTGAAGCAGTTCGAGAAGTAGGGGGCGTTCTCGAATCCGACGTACGATGCGATTTCAGCCACAGGCCATTCCGTCTTCAATAGAAGAAGCTTAGCTTGCTCCAATCTGTATTTGGACAAGTAGTCGATCGGCGTCATGCCGTATACCTGCTTCATGCAGCGCATGATGTAGTTGTAATGGAAATTCAGGGCGTCACTCAACATTTTACTCGTTATCTCCGTACGATAGTTGTTTTTGATATAAACCTCTGTTTTCTCGGCAAGGGTAACGGACGGGCTTGTATAGCTGTCATTTTGACGCAAATCCATCATCCGCAGGAGCTCCTCGAACGATTGCTGCTGCGTCCAGAAAGCCCGTGATTGACGCTCTTCACTGGCATTGTTCAGCGCGCGCATAATTCGGTAGGTTTGCTCGGGATACGGAAGCGTCCAAGCCTTCTGAATATGAAGCGAGTAAGGTGAGGTTAGAAATCGGTTGTAATGGTTGTCATGGCTAATGCTGGCATGGTCCAGCTCCGTTTGCTGCCATTCGCCAACAGGCAGAAAGTGAACCCAATAAAAGACCGTCTCTTCCTCGGAGGGCTTTACGGAATAATGGTGCCGATTCGGCAATAGCAGCAGCGTCTGGCCAGCTGTTAATTGCCAATGCCTGTCTTCCTCGCCTATGAACAAACAGCCGCTCTCCACAACGAGCAAATCAAATACGCCAAGCTGTCTGCGATTGGGATGCTGATCACCGCGTTTATGGACGGTAACGCCGCTCTCTAAATAGTAGGGAAGCGGCGGCGCAGCGAAATAAATATGATCGTTGACGTCAAGCATTCGAAGCCAAGCCTCCTTGCTTGTGTGATATTTTATAAGAAATAGGTTAGTTGTGTTTGTATTTATGTTCTATTCTAACGCATAAAATAGAAATCAGCAGTATGAAATATATGAAGTCATGGAGAGGTGCGATACGGATGGGACAAGCGTTAGGCAAGGTTCAAGCGAAGCCGGTTTCACTGAAACAAGTTCAAATTACAGATCACTTCTGGAATTATTATATTGATTTGGTGAGAGATGTCGTCGTGCCTTATCAATGGGATGCGATAAATGACCGGATTGAAGGAGCAGAACGAAGCGGTGCGGTAAGCAATTTCAAAATTGCTGCCGGTTTGGAAAAAGGGGACTTTTACGGCTTTGTATTCCAAGATACGGACGTAGCCAAGTGGCTTGAGGCCGTTGCCTATTTGCTCGTAACGAAGCGGGATGACGCACTTGAGCAGCTCGCGGACGAGATGATCGATATAATCGGCAAAGCCCAGCAGCCAAGCGGATACCTCAATACCTACTTTACGATAAAAGAGCCAGGCAAAAAGTGGAAGAATCTAACGGAATGCCATGAGCTGTATTCGGCTGGCCATATGATCGAGGCGGGCGTCGCTTATTACAATGCCACTGGGAAGCGGAATCTGCTTGATATCGTATGTCGAATCGCGGACGACATTGCTGTAGTATTCGGCGACGGTCCAGGGCAAATTGCAGGCTATGACGGTCACCAAGAGGTAGAGCTTGCACTAGTGAAGCTGTATGAAACGACGGGCAATCGCAAATATTTGGATATAAGCAGCTACTTCATCGATAAGCGCGGGCAGCAGCCGAGCTTTTTCGAGGCAGAGGCTGACGCGCGGGGCAGATCGACGCATTGGAACAACAATAAGATTCATATCGATCCGGAATATTTCCAAACCCATCTTCCGGTACGTGAGCAAGAGGCGGCGGTCGGACATGCCGTACGCGTTGTGTATATGCTGGCTGGAATGGCGGATGTTGCGAGAGAAACTGGAGATGAGTCGCTAATTGACGCATGCCGCAGACTATGGGATAACATTGCTTCCAAGCAGATGTATATTACAGGCGGCATCGGTTCGATGGCACACGGAGAGGCGTTCTCGTTCGATTATGATTTGCCCAATGATACGGTATATTCTGAAACCTGCGCTTCAATAGGTCTTATTTTCTTCGCTCACAGGATGCTGCAGCTGGAACCCAACAGCCGTTATGCCGATGTCATGGAACGAGCGCTGTTTAATACCGTGCTTGCAGGCATGTCCCGCGACGGCAGGCATTTCTTCTATGTAAATCCGTTGGAGGTTACGCCGGACGTATGCGAGGGTAAAAACAAAAATTTCAACCATGTGAAGCCTGTCCGCCAGGAGTGGTTCGGCTGTGCATGCTGCCCGCCGAATATCGCTCGCCTGCTGGCATCGCTAGGTGAATATATGTATTCAACGAGCGGCAATACGATTTATTCCCATCTTTATATCGGTGGCGAGGTAGAGCTTTCGCTGGACGGGACAAAGATTAAGCTGAACCAGCATTCTTCGCTTCCATGGGAAGGAACAGCGCGGTTCGAGATTTCGCTTGCGAAGCCTGCTGCCTTCGAGCTGGCGCTGCGCATTCCGGATTGGGCTTCGGAAGCAGCGGTTGTCGTTAATGGCGAAGCCTATGCGCTTACAGACAAAGTGGTTGACGGCTACGCAAGGATTGAGCGTGTATGGACTTCCGGCGACCAGCTTGAGCTTGTACTCGATATGCCTATACTTCGCGTAAGAAGCCATCCGCTCGTCAAGCAAAACGCCGGCAAGGTTGCGCTGCAGCGCGGGCCACTCGTCTATTGCTTAGAAGAGGCTGACAACGGAGCGCAATTGCAGCAGCTGCTGCTGCCGCAGGATGCGAAGCTTGAAGACACATATGAAGATAGTTTAATCGGCGGTATTCATGTCATTAAAGCGGAAGGATCAAGGCTTCAATTCGAGCAATGGGGCACGCAGCTATACCGCACGAATGCGGAAGCAGCCATAGAGCCTGCCAATCTTGCTTTTATTCCTTATTATGCGTGGGCAAATCGCGGCAAGGGCGAAATGGCCGTGTGGGTTAAGGAACGTTTCTAATATCTGCTGCACATGTTATTTTGTATGGCAGTTTAAACAATTGAAGGTTTAAATAGGCGGTCGTTCCCGGGATAGCGGGGAGCGACCGCCTTTTCAAAATATAAGACTTTATAGGTTTCACGCGATAACGTATTCTTCTATTTCTACGGGAAACGGATAACCTCCTCTTGCAGAGGACGGCGAAGCCGTTTCTTTTTGTGTCCCGGTATAGAAAACGAACAAGCTTCCCGTGAATAAGTTCTTTAGTTTATAGGGTTGACACTATAGTTTTTACATTGTGTGGTTGATTTAAGAAATTTACTATTTAAGTATCGAGCTTTCCAAAAATTGAATAGCTGAGAGACGAGCAGGATCGTCTGTATTCAGGATATAATCAATAGGTTGAAGCCATACGCCGATACGGCGGCAGATGATCAGAAGAACAAGGAGGAAGGATAACATGCATTTGCATCGTGCAATTTTGGTTGATGATGAATCCTTTACCCGAAAAGGTTTAATGAAGCTTATCGACTGGGAAGCATGCGGATTTCAAATCGTTGGAGAGGCAGACAACGGAGAGGATGCGCTGGAGCTTATTAAGCGCATTCAGCCTGAGCTTGTCATAACCGATATTCGGATGCCGGTCATTGACGGCTTGGAGCTGATAAGACTTGTCTCGATAGAAACGATGCTGAAGCCTTCTTTCATAATTATTAGCGGCTATAATGATTTTAAATATGCCCAGCAAGCGATGCGCTACGGCGTACATGATTTTGTAGTCAAACCGATAGACGATATCGAGTTTTCCGCTATTTTGCAAACGTTAAACGGGAAGCTGAAGCAAGAAAAAGAAGAGCAGCTGAAAAAGGAAAGGCTGCAGGGGAGCGAGCTCATAAAAGCACTTATTCTAGAAGAAGCGGATGCGGCCTCCACGGATGAGTGGGAGGTCCGTCTGAATCTCGGCAAGAAGGATCGCCTTACTTATGTATTCGCAGAGCTTAATGACAACCATAGCTGGAAGCAAGCGGGTCAGATGGTTTCCAGTGCCCGTTTCCATGAAATTCTGCGAGAAGAGCTAATCCGGCTAACTGGCATCGTTCAACCTATCTGCATGCATGAGCACCGCAACCGAATTGGCTTCTTGCTGACGAGTCAACTGCTGGATTCATTTCAAGGAGACCTGGAGCGGTTCTTGACTAAGCTTAGAACCATGTTGGACGTTCAATACGGGAAAACGGTATTTCTGTATGCGGGTACGTTTGTTCCGCGGTTATCTGATCTTCGAGATTCGTATAAGTCAGCCAAAGAGGCGCTGCTTTATAAATATATCAACGAGGATAAGCGCATCGTTGTTTATGATCAAATCCGCTCGGAGCAGCTCCAATACATCGGATTTGAGCCGTCGCTGCTTCATTTGTTCATGGAGCAATTCGAGGAGCAGAAGCAGGATTCCGTACAAGCGACAGTCGAGCAATGGTTCCGTGATTTTCGCGAAAAGCGTTATGCGCCCGAGGCGATTAAGATGAACCTTCAACAATGCGTATTAGGCATTCTGAAAACAATCCGCAGCATGGAAGGTGACGAGCTTACCTTGTCTACGCTGCAGCCGGTACTGAATTGGCATGACCTCAATCTTTCGCTCGGCGAGCTCCGGCGGCTGTTTGCAGCGTTTATTGAAGAGAGCCAGCACTATGTCGCGGAGCTTCGCGGGGAGCAGCAGAAGGGCGGCATTCAGAAAATCAAAAGCTATATTGAGCTTCATTATTCGGAAAATATAAGCTTGAAGAGCATCGCTGCGAAGTTTTATATCAATCCCGTATATTTGGGTCAGCTGTTCAAGAAGACATACAGCGTTTATTTCAATGAATTTCTGCTTCAATTGCGCGTCAACGAAGCGAAGAAGCTGCTGCGCCAATCATGCTCCATGCGAATTTACGAAATTGCCGAAAAAGTTGGATTCAGCAATGCGGATTATTTTGTGACCCAATTTGAGAAAATTGAGCAAATGACGCCTACGGAGTACCGCAATCAGCTAAAGTGAGCCTGTCCGCTATGCATAAGCTTGTCCAGAAAAAAGGGGAGTATCCATGTGAAGCTGCACTTCAATCTCAATCATGTCCGGTTGCGCAATAAGATGCTGATCGTTTACGTATTTTCCGTCTTTCTTCCGATCGTGCTGACGAACGTCATTTTCTACAATGTGACGACAAATAACGTGAAAAACCAGCGAATGAAAGATATCTCTCGGGCAGTTGACCAAATCAACAACGAGTTCCGTTCAGAGGTGGAGGATGCGGTAACGATCTCATCCGTGTTCTATACCGACTACAATCTGAACGAGATTTTGGAAACGGATTATAAGGAGCCGGCGGCTTATGTGGAGGCTTACGATACGTATTTCCGCAGAATTCTGAACAGCTATACCCCCGTCTACACGTCCATTCAGAACATTAAAATATTTGTGGAAAACCCGACTATGCTGCACTCTGGCGGAATTGGGTTTCTTTCCGATGAAATGAAGCAAACGGATTGGTACAAGCTGCTGCAGAAAAAAAACAGCGCATACCCGATCTTTATACGCACGCAGCAGGAGGATTTTTTGAAAAGCGACGGCAATGCCGTACGCAATACGTTCAGCATCATTCGTGAAATGAATTATTTTGAATCCAAAAACAACTGGAAAAAGTATTTGAAAATCGATTTGAAAACGAGCACAATCGAGCAGATTTTTCAAAACCAAAACCTGCAGGGCAATATTTATCTCGTGAATGACAAAGGGCAAATTGAATTTACGACAGATCCTGCCGTGGACTGGCGCATGGAATCGGTCAATTATGATGCTATGGAATTCCCGACAGATGCGATCGCCTTCCAAGCGAACTATTCCTATGTCAGCTACTTAGAAAATTGGCGCATCATCGGTACGATTTCCGAGGAGGAGGTACTGAAGAGTGTACGGCAATCTAGAGAGTTTGTTATTGTGCTGGCATTTTTGAACATTTTCATCCCTACGGCCATCATTTTATGGATCACGCGATCCTTGAATATGCGGCTGATTCAAATATTGCGCCATATGAAAAAAGTGAAAAACCAGCATTTCGATACGATTAAAGCAGGGGAATACCGGGATGAAATTGGCCAATTAACGAGCGAATTCAACCGGATGACGATACAAGTGAAGAGCTTGATTGATGACGTATATATAGCTGATATCCAGACCAAGACGCTAGAGCTCGAGCGAAGGAAGGCACAGCTAAATGCGCTTCAAAGCCAAATTAATCCGCATTTCTTATTCAATGCGCTAGAGACGATTCGTATGCGGAGCCTAATAAAGGACGAAGCGGAAACCGCCAAGATCATTCATAACATGGCCAAAATATTCCGAACCTCCCTTACCTGGGGAAAGGACCGCGTTATGGTAAGCGAGGAAGTCGAATTCATCATCTGTTTCCTCGAAATTCAAAAATACCGTTTCGAGGATAGAATGGTGTACGAAATCGAAATCGACCCTTCCGCGAAAGGCTGCATGGTACCCAAAATGATGTTTCTACCGTTTGTAGAAAATGCTAGTATCCACGGCATTGAGCCGCTAAAGCATGGCGGGCTGATCCAAGTGAAAGTTGCACGAGCGGATGAGGAACTGATCTTCTCGATCACGGATAACGGGATAGGCATGGATGAAGGGAAAGTGCAAAAGCTATATAGGTACTTGGACAGCGAGGAGGAGCTTGGGGAGCGCATAGGCGTTCAAAATGTCATTTATCGCTTAAAGCTTATTTACGGTGACCGGTTTCAGATTCTCATTCAAAGTAGCCCGGGACAGGGGACGTTCATACAGGTTAAAGTTCCCGTTGAATAAACATGCTGCACTCGATGGCGCAAAAGGATATATGATTTTGAAAGTATGAACTATAGTTTGGCGGGTGAACAAAGATTTTTAATTTTTTTATAATGAAAGTGCTTACAAAAAACAAAAGATTGGAAAGGGGCTAGAAAAAGTGACAAAGAAATTATTATTTGTTTGTTTGGCTGCCTTCATGATTTTTACTGTAGCATGCTCGAATAACGGGAATGGCGGGGAAGCAAAGCCATCAAACAGCACGAATGACACAAATACGGCCGTGAACAGCGAGACAGAGAAGCCTGTTGAGAAAGTGACCTTTACTTATTTCAACGGAGTTGCGGCGGCAAAGGATACGAACACGAACGAGACAAAGATCGGAAAGCTGCTTGAGGATCAAACAGGCGTTAACTTCAAAATTGAGCATTTGGTCGGAGATTTGAACACAAAGATCGGAACGATGATCGCGTCGAATGCTTATCCCGATGTGATGATCCCTGATGCGGCAATTGATAAGATTCTCGATGCAGGTGCTTTCATTGCACTCGATGAGCTAATCGAGAAATATGGTCCGAACATCAAACGCGTATATGGCCCGTATTTCAACCAAATGAGAGCTGCTGACGGTAAAATCTACTTCCTGCCGTTCTCCAACACAGTCGGAGAGTACATTCCAGATCCGAATATCAACCAAGGCGCCTTCTGGGTACAGCGCCGCGTACTGAAGGAAGCGGGGTATCCGAAAATTACGACGCTGGATGCCTATGTGGATTTAATTAAAAATTTCGTAGAGAAGCATAAAGACGAGGAACTGACAGGGATGGTTTCCTTAACGCATGACTGGCGCTTTTTCGCTACCTCCAATCCTCCGAACCATCTAGCTGGTTATCCGAATGATGGCAATGTCATTGTAGACATGACGACATTCGATGCCAAAACTTACGCAGCGGATGACAATACGAAGCGTTGGCTGTCCAAGCTGAATGAGCTGAACGCGCAAGGGCTGTTCGATAAGGCTTCCTTCGTAGACAATTTTGATCAATATTTGGCGAAATTGACTTCGCATAAGGTTGTGGGCTTCTTCGATTACGGCTGGCAATTCGCCAATGCTCAGAATGCGCTTAAGGATGCAGCGAAAGCCGATCCGACGCAGGACGATTTCGTTTACTTCCCATTGCCGGTAACGTTCGACGGACAGAAGGACCAATACTTGGACCCTCCAGGCTTCGTGAAAAACCGCGGCATGGGCATTACGGTTAGTGCGAAGGATCCGGTTCGCATCATTCAATATCTCGATAATCTGCTAACGGACGAGAACCAAATTTTGCAAAAATGGGGCATCAAAGGCGAGACCTACGAGGTTGACGACAAAGGCCGCATGTTCCGTACCGCTGAGCAAATTGCTAAAATTGACGAGCCGTTCAATGAATCCTTCGGCTTCAAATACTATTCATGGAACTGGCCGCTGTATGGAGGCGGTTCATCGCTGCCTGACGGCAACTCCGCAGCACCTGGCTTGCAGCCGGAAGTATTCCAAATGAGCCTCACGGACGCAGATAAAATGATTCTTGACAAGTATGGCGTAAAAACCTATTCCGAAATGTTCGCTGCACCGGATGACCGTCCTTGGTATCCATCATGGGGTATTCCGAAGGAGCAGGGCTCTGCGCAGCAAATATGGGAAACGAAAAAAGACGAAATTACGAAAAAATACTTCCCTAAGCTTGTACTTGCGAAGACAGCCGACTTTGATAAAATCTGGGCGGAATATTTGGAGGCGTTCGGCAAGCTCGATACCGCAGCCTACGAGAAATGGACGACAGACGAAGTGAAGAAGCTCATCGAGGCTTCCAAACAATAAATAGCAAACTAGAAGAGAGCGAAAGGCCGGTTTTCAGCTTAAGGAGCTGGCCTTTCTGCTGCTCTAGCCTCATTCAGTCCGGAAGGAGAGAGAATAGATGGAACATAAACCTACGATGCCAGCGTCACCTCTGATGTTGCCCAAGAAGCCGTCAGGACTGAAGCGTTTTGCGATAAAGCTTGTCGAGCAGCGTGTGCTCGTACTTATGTCTGTACCGTTTTTGGTTTGGCTGTTCATTTTTAAATACATGCCTCTTTGGGGGTGGACCATCGCCTTCCAGGATTATAAGCCAGCGAGAAGCTTCGGCGAACAGACGTGGGCGGGATTCGAGCATTTTAAGTTTCTATTCCAGGATGAGCGTTTCATTCGCGTTCTTCGCAATACGCTTGCAATGAGCGGAATCAATCTCGTTCTTGGCTTCGTGACAGCCATAACACTTGCCTTGCTGCTTAACGAGGTACGTAAGGTAGCTTTCAAGCGAATTGTACAAACGGTCAGCTATTTGCCGCATTTCATTTCATGGGTTGTTGCGGCCAGCATTATTCAGACCACGTTATCGCCAGATGGCATTATCAATCAATTGCTGTTGTGGATGGGCTTCGTAGAGAAGGGTGAGGAAATCCTGTTCCTCGGCATTCCGGAGCAATTCTGGAATATATTCGGCGCAAGCTCCGTGTGGAAAGACGTAGGTTGGAATACGATTGTCTATTTGGCAGCCATGACGATGATCGACCCTGCGCAATACGAAGCGGCGGAGATGGACGGGGCAGGTCGGATCAAACGGATGTGGTATGTAACGCTGCCAGGTATTAAACCGGTTATTATCGTATTGCTAATTATGAATATCGGGTATTTGCTGGAGTCGGGCTTCGAGCCGCAGTATTTGCTGGGTAATGGCATGAATGTCGACTTTTCAGAGAACCTTGACATATTTGTACTGAAATACGGAATTGCACAAGGCAATTATTCGTTATCCATTGCGGCTGGCATGTTCAAAACAATCATCAGCTTCATTCTCTTATTCGCGGCCAACAATCTTGCGAAGCGAATGGGCGAGTCCAGACTATTCTAGAGGAAGGGGTGCGTCATGAATCATTCTGAAGCGGTGCCCACAAAGCCAAGCCAGATTCGTTCGTCGCGCGGCGATCGTATCTTCGATATTTGCAATTATATTTTTCTCACCTTGCTGATGGTTGTAACCCTGTACCCATTCTTGAATACGGCTGCCGTATCGCTGAATAACGCGACCGATTCGATCAAAGGGGGCATCTATTTGCTTCCTCGGATGTGGACACTCGACAACTATGCCTACGTCATGAAGGAATCAACGATTTTCCATGCGACGCTTATTTCCATTCTGCGCACAGTCATTGGGACGATTGCTACTGTATTTTGCTCGGCAATGGTCGCGTATACGATTACCCGGCAAGAATTCGTGCTTCGTAAGTTCGTGACGATAGCCTTTATACTGACCATGTATTTCAACGGCGGCCTTATTCCGAACTTTTTATTAATCCGTGATTTAGGTTTGCTCGACAATTTCTGGGTCTACATCTTTCCAGGCCTGATCGGCGTGTTCAATTTAATTATCATCCGCTCCTTTATCGAAGGGCTGCCGGAGAGCATATTGGAGTCGGCAAGAATTGACGGGGCAGGCGATTTCAAAATGTTCTACAGCATCGTGCTGCCGCTGTGCGTTCCTGTGCTTGCCACCGTAGCTTTGTTCTCGGCCGTCTATCAATGGAATCAATGGTTTGACGTATTCCTCTACAACTCGTCGAACATTGATTTGAGCACATTGCAGTATGAGCTTCAGAAAATCCTTCAAAATTCCAATGCGTCCTTAACGACCAAATCTGCTGGCGATGCATTCGCCAATGCGGGCAATTCTGGGGCCAATACGGTAACGCCGTTCGCTATTCGGGCAACAATGACTATTGTAGCGTCGCTACCGATCATTATGGTGTATCCGTTCCTGCAGAAATATTTCGTAAAAGGGATGACGGTTGGCGGCGTGAAAGGATAACGCCTGAGGAGGCATAAACAAACGTGAATCTTTCCATGTATAAAGCATGGCTGAATGTTCAGCTGATTGAAGATGAAGAAAGGAGAGAAGCATATGCCTCTCTCCTCGGGCAGGTATCGGTTGAATGCGAGCCGACCTTGGTCTTGCAAACAGCTTTAAAAGAGCTGCAGCAGGGTATTCAGGCATTGCTCGGCATTTCGGTGAGCCTGAAGGAAGGCTCACCGAACCGATCGGAAGAAGAGAACGTAGGCGGGCTCCATATCCGCCTATCTTCTGAAGCTAAAACTCAGGGAGAGCGGAGGCAGCGTGAGGAAGGATTCGAGATTCAGTATCTGCAAGGTGCGAATGGACAGGCGGCTATACATCTGACTGGAGGTTCCGACAGAGGCATCTTGTATGGGGTATTCCATCTGCTGCGAATGATCGCTTCCGGTAAGCAGGCAGCCGAGCTGAATGCCAAAGAGTCACCTGTCAATGAGCTGCGCATGATGAATCAATGGGATAATGCCGACGGCACCGTTGAGAGAGGATATGCTGGCAAATCTATTTTTTATGGAAACGGCCGCATTGCAAGCGACTTGGGGCGAATTCGGGATTACGCGCGGCTGCTCGCTTCCATCGGGCTGAATGCCATTTCCGTCAATAATGTGAATGTACACGAGCTGGAGACCCGGTTCATCACGGAGGAGCAACTCCCGGAAGTAGCGCGCCTTGCTGATCTTTTCCGGGCATTCGGAATTTCGTTGTTCCTAAGCGTTAATTTCGCTGCTCCTCTGCAATTAGGCGAACGGAATACAGCAGACCCGCTTGATGAAGGCGTGCAAAGCTGGTGGAAGGATACGGCTGCACGCATTTATTCCCATATTCCCGATTTTGGAGGATTCGTAGTGAAGGCGGACTCCGAGCACCGTCCCGGCCCCTTCACATACGGGCGTGATCATGCGGACGGAGCGAACATGCTTGCGGATGCGCTTGCCGATTATAGCGGACTCGTCATATGGAGATGCTTCGTTTATGACTGCATGCAGGATTGGCGGGACAGGAAGACGGATCGCGCACGCGCGGCGTTTGATCACTTCAAGCCGCTGGATGGCAGGTTGAGAAGCAATGTGCTGCTGCAGATCAAAAACGGCCCCATGGATTTCCAAGTACGGGAGCCCGTGTCTCCTTTGATAGGCGCGCTCAAGGAAACCAACCAGATGGTTGAGTTTCAAATTACGCAGGAATATACCGGCCAGCAGCGCCATCTATGCTACCTCGTGCCGCAGTGGAAGCAGGTACTGGATTTCGATTCGTATGCGCAAGGGGAAGGCTCGCAGGTCAAACGGATTGTGGACGGTTCATTGTACGGCACGGTACATAGCGGAATAGCTGCCGTATCGAATATAGGGGATGATGCAAGCTGGACCGGTCATATTCTCGCGCAGGCGAATTTGTACGGGTATGGCAGGCTTGTATGGAATCCGGAGCTGACCGCTGAGCAGATTGCATTGGAATGGGCTGCGGCCACGTTCGGGAACGATCCTGCGGTAACAACCGCGGTCATCAGCATGCTGATGAAGTCATGGCCTATATATGAAGCCTATACGGCGCCGCTTGGCGTCGGCTGGATGGTTGCGCCTAATCATCATTACGGACCAGACGTAGACGGTTATGAGTATTCGAGATGGGGAACCTATCATTTCGCGGATCGGGAGGGCATCGGCGTAGATCGAACGCAAGCAAGTGGAACAGGGTATGCTTCGCAGTATAGCGAGCCGAATGCATCTCTCTATGAGAATGCGGCTACCTGCCCGGATGAGCTATTGCTTTTTTTCCATCATGTACCGTATACGCATGTGCTGCAATCCGGAAAAACGGTCATTCAGCATATTTATGATACGCATTTCGGCGGTGCGGAAGAAGCGGAATGCTTGCGGCAGCAGTGGGCTGAATTGGAAGGCAAAATCGATGCAACAAGCTTTGTCCACGTTGCGGAGCGGTTGGATCAACAAGCGGAGCATGCCAAGCATTGGCGCGACGTGATCAATACGTATTTCTACCGCAAATCGGGTATTCCGGACGCGGGCGGGCGAGTGATCTATTAGCTGTTAGATTCGTTGAACACAACATGGTGAACAATCTATATAATAAAACCGCTATGCTGTGAACTGCACCTCCAAAAGGTAGATGGTATCTAACTTTAGGGGGCCACTTCACAGATAGCGGTTTTTTTTGCATATCTTTATTTGCACTAATTTCGTTTGCGTAAGTTGGGTATTTTCATAAGGTCCGATTAAGCTTAATCTCAAAATCAGGCTTGGTGATATAGTCCATATAGCAGATGCTTCCATTAAAATCCAGATAGGCCTGGTAACGGGTACGGATCGCCGGAGAAGTGATGAATGCCAGCACATCTGCCTTGTCGAACCACCCGCTTTCTGACGTTTCCTCCGATACAGCTAGCTGCCCGCCTTCTGCCTTGCATGAAAAGTCCATCATGACCTTCGTTGGAACGTCAGTCACACCGTCATGCCACTTATAGGTTCCTGTATTCGAATAAATGCCAATTAAACATGAAATAGCAGCATCGATTCCGCTTTCCTCTTTTATTTCCCGGATTAATGCGTCGATTACATTCTCGCCTGCTTCTACCTGTCCGCCCGGGAAAACCCATCCGTCATGTTCTGTTTTCACCAGTAGAATCTGTCCGTGTTCGTTTTCTACGAATCCGCCTGCTGCTACAATATGCGTTGGCATGGGCATGCATGTAACCTCCAATAACGATTATGGGGATAAATATATAGAAAATCATACCTATCATATCATTTTGAATGGCTTCATTGAAGCGGCAGATTGCTACACTCTCAAATGCAACCTTTACAAATTTGTAAACGTTTGTAATTGTGAGGTGTAGATATGAAAAGGGATAAGGCAACCATCGCTGTCGCAGTAGTTGCGTTTGCATTTGTAATGGCAGGCTGTACGTTTTCTTTGAAGCAGCCCGCCTCCAATAACGTCGTTCCTCACGAGCTTAAGCAGCAATATCAACCAGGAGATACACTTGCTGAACAGGTGACGGTTAGTAGATCGTTGCAATTTGGCACAGTGAATTCTGATGTATATGGTATTCTCAAGCAATCGGACGAAATAATGTTAGTCATAGAAGCCCTTCAAGGCGCGAACAAAATAGAAGGAATGCTCGATGTTAGAACACCGGATTATGACATCATCATTGAGCATGAAGGTTCGCAGCGCGCGGTTCATCTGTGGCTGGACCCGGTGATGAAAACAAGCATGTACACCGAGGTGAGTGATACCGGGACCGGCTATACGATATCTTCTGCCGATACGGAAAAGCTGAAAGAGATCATTTTCGGTATTACTTATGGAGTAGAGCTTGCGGTGAAAAACGGGGATGTCGTGAATGCGTTGGCCAAATGGCATAACGTAGACGTTTGGGAGGAATTTCTGGGAAATGTGAAAAGCAAAACAGCAGATGAAATTCATGTCACTTCCTATACGATAGAAGGCGGAGCGATCTTTCAAGATCTTATTTTTGATGGTCAAAATATAGCTTATACCTTTGATAGCACGCATGATGCGTATGAAAACCAAATGAAGCAGCTTTCTTTCTGCAGCGGAATCGCGACAAATAAAACAGATGAAGGAAAGAAATATACATTATCCGGATTCAGCGGGAAGGAAGCGGAGCAACCGACTTTCAGCATGCGCATACCCTGATTGTGTGAAAGTAACTCAAATGAGAGGATTGGTCGTTTGATCAGTAAAAGGAAAACAATCAGCTATTCAATTTTCATAAAATGGATTCTTCTATGCATGATTGTCGTTGTGTTAAATGGCTGCGGTAAATCGGAGAAAATCGAGCATATTGAGGCTTTTGCCACAGAAATGAGCGAGCAGAATGCTGAGGGCTTTTTCGAGAGAACGGGCTATAAAAAGGTAAATGCCATTACTATTGTTGTCGAAGGAGAGAAACACGTGAAGTCCGAAATCAAAATGATTGAGGATCATTACGACATAGATGGAAACTTTGTTAAATCTGAAATCACGCTAGCTGACGGGAGCAGGTCGGATATCTTCATGTCGACTGATGGCGACGAGCGCGTAACGAAGCTCGATAACCCTTCAACCATACTCGTTCCGGAGCTTGTTTCTGACGAACATCATTCCATAAAGCTAACAGAAGAACAGAAGATTGAAGTAAAGGAGCATGTGCTATCGTTCATAAAGTAACCATTCGAGCCGCTCGCGCAAAAAAAGGAGGAATACGATGAAACGTCTTTTATTAATCGCTATCATGATCATTTTAACTTCCTGCGGAGCACATAAGGGAGAAGGCGGGAACGTGAATGAGATTGACGCTGATCTAGCCCACAAGCTGGCTGAACCGAAGCTCCAGCACAAAGACGAGCTATTCGAAATGACTTTGAACATCGAGAAGACTGCCTTCGCAAAGGGCGAACCTATCGAGTGCTCGGTTAGCATGACATATGTCGGCGCTCAAGATTCGATTACGATTTGGGGACCAAGCAGCTACATCGTATTTTATTTAACGGATGGCCAAAGGATTGAAATGGAAGGCGCTAATACGACTGAGCTTAGTCCAACTGTGCTGAAAAAGGGCGAAAAGCATCTTTTTCCTTTCCAAAAAAGCGGCGGTTATTCGAATGATGATCCCAACGCGAGCTTTTGGAGATCCTTTTACGAGGAGAAGGACCTGCTGCTGCCAAGCGGAACCTATCTCATTGCTGCGAATGCCGATTTCTCCTTAGACGAAAAGGTTGTAGACAGCTATTATCGCGGTTCTGTACATGCAACGATTACGGTGAAGTAACATGAGGAGGAGCCCGCGAAACCTATGACGAATCTTTATTTTGTAAGGCATGCGCATTCGCTCTATACGCCGGATGAACTAAACAGGCCTTTGTCCACTAAAGGTTTGAATGATGCAAAAAAGGTAACGGAGCTTCTAATGGATCTCTCAATCGAATATGTCATATCCAGTCCGTATAAACGGGCAGTTCAGACCGTTGAAGGGATTGCTGCATATACAGGGGGACAGATATTAATTATAGAGGGCTTTAGGGAAAGGTTGTTATCGGGCATGCCGGTAGACCATTTTCAAGCAGCAATCGAGAGGGTATGGGAGGATACGAGCTTTGCATGGGATGGCGGGGAATCGAATGTAGTAGCACAGAAACGCGGTGTGGAAGCGACGCTTCGGGTGCTGAGCAGCTATCCCGGAAAAAATGTCGTCATTGGAACGCACGGAAATTTGCTTGTTTTAATTATGAATGCTTTCGAAGGTAGTTATGGTTTTGAATTTTGGAAACAGCTTGCAATGCCGGATATATACAAGCTTTCCTTCGAGGGTGAAAAGCTGATAGAGGTAAAAAGGATATGGAGTTAGCTGGTACAATAAATAAGACATAGAGGTGATAAGCATGTTCAATCCTAAGTTCTTCTTCTATTAGTTGTATCGGTATAATGGCTGAATGCCATAATCTAACCCGGTACGACGGGGATGAAGATGTTCGCAAGAGAAGACATATTGGTATGGGAAGCCGAGCAAAGCACGCAGCAGATTGGTGAGAAGAAGCACAAGAATCCAAGGGCCAGCAAAACCAAGGATTATCGTAAGGGCATTAAAAGTGTTCATTTTGGCAAAGAATGCACCGGGGCAAGGAGAGCTTATTCTCGCCTATATAGGACGCAAATGAAGCATTTAATGCGCAATGAAAAGTATGAGCTTCTGAATGGATATAAGCATACGGGCGGATGGCTTACCTGGTAACCCATATTCCTGGCTTAAAGCAATAGAGGGACTCACTTCTCCTATTGATGTAACTTAGCAAAAATACAAAAATCGGATAAAAGGCGGCCCGCAGCATGGGCCGCCTTTTATATAGAGTTTCAAATCGCTTCCAATCGAAATCATGCAAGTTTCAATTCAGTACTGTTTATGTTTGTAATTGTGTGATATTATAAAAACGAACATAAACAAACGTCAGTGCGGCTGGATGTAAGCGGCTGCACAATAAAACTATAGGAGGCTTTTATCCAATGGAAGTACGCCACACAACAAACCCTACCGATGTGAAGCAATATGATACGGAACGACTGCGCAGCGAATTTTTGATCGAGAGCCTGTTTGTACAGGATCAAATCAAGATGACATATACGCATTATGATCGCATGATCGTTGGCGGAGCAACACCTGTGAATGAGACGCTGGAGCTTGAGGATGCGGCAACGCTGAAAACGGAATATTTTTTGGAGCGCCGTGAGATTGGATTTCTGAACATTGGCGGCCCGGCTTCGATTTCCGTGGACGGTGAGGTTTACGAGCTGAGCAAGCTGGAAGTTCTTTACGTCGGGAAAGGCAAGCGCCAAGTGCTGCTTTCAAGCGTGGACAAAGCAAACCCAGCCAAGCTGTACTTCTGTTCGGCGCTCGCACACGCTGAGATTGCAACACGCAAAATGACGATGGAGGAAGCGAATCCGACTCATCTTGGCTCACAAGAAACGTCGAATGAGCGCGTGCTGTACAAATACATCCACGCAGACGGCATCCAAAGCTGTCAGTTGATGCTTGGCGTAACAAGCCTCAAAACGGGAAGCGTGTGGAACACGATGCCTTCACATGTGCATGATCGCCGCATGGAAGCTTACTTATACTTCGATATGAACGACGATGCACGCGTATTCCATATGATGGGCGAGCCTTCGCAGACGAGACATCTGGTCGTAGCGAATGAGCAAGCGATCATTTCTCCTCCATGGTCTATCCATTCAGGCGTAGGAACAAGCAATTACACGTTCTGCTGGTCGATGGCAGGCGAGAATTATACATTTACAGACATGGACGCCGTGCCTGCAAGCGAGCTAAAATAGAAGCATTCGCTACAGGAGGTGCACCATGCTTGCTGCTGAACGGCATCGGAAAATTATAGAGAAACTAGAGCAGCTTGGCGCAGTGAAAGTATCTGAGCTGAGCGAGCAATTTGGCGTGACGGAAAAAACGGTTCGGGAAGATCTGGAGAAGCTGGAGGAGAAGGGGCTGCTCAAACGTACGCATGGCGGGGCCGTGGTGGAGCAAGAGGGCGAGGACAGCCTCTATCCGCTCCAATTTCCTAACAGTAAGCACCAGCAGGAGAAGTCCGCCATTGCGGCGCTTGCCCTCTCTTGTATCGAGGAGAATGATATCATTGCCCTTGATGCGGGAAGCACGACGCTTGAGATGGCCAAGAAGCTCCCGAATGTGCCCGTTACCGTGCTGACGAATGACCTGCTTATTATCCGCGAGCTGACCTTAAAGGATCAGGTGAGATTGGTCATTCCCGGCGGCTACCGTCACAACAATCTGCTGATCGGAGCGGAGTCCCAGGAATGGATTAAAAGGCTCAATGTTCATAAGCTGTTTCTTTCGACGACAGGCATTCATCTGGAATATGGCTTGACGATATTTACAGAGGAATTGTCAAAGCTGAAGAAGCTGTACATGGACAATGCGAAGACCGTTTATTGCCTGGCTGACCATAGCAAATTCGATAAAGGCGCCTTGATAACATTTGCTGGCCTAGGCGAGATTGATTGCATCATCACAGATGAGGGGATCTCGCCCGAGGTTGCAGCCAAATATGAGGCCCTTCAGATACAAATGATGAAGGCGCCGCTTCCAGAGAGCGGAAAGCGTGCAAAAGGGAGGACATGAACCGATGGGTTTGTTTGATTTGAGCGGAAAAACGGCAGTCGTTACGGGAGCGGGACGCGGCCTCGGAGCAGCTATTGCACTTGGATTGGCGGAGGCAGGCGCTGACGTAGCGCTTGTGACTAACAGCACGCCTGCCGACAAAGCGGCGGAAGCAATTAGAGCTTTGGGGCGGAAAGCGATTACGATTCAGGCGGATATTTCTGACCGTACCAAGCTTGCTGGCATTATTGAGCGGACAGTGGACGAGCTGGGCAGAATCGATATCCTAGTGAATAACGCTGGCATTATTCGCCGGACGCCTGCTGCGGAGCACAGCTATGAGGATTGGCAGGCGGTACTCGACGTCAATTTAAATTCGGTATTTGTTTTATCGCAGCTTGCTGGAAAAAAAATGATCGAGCAAGGCTCCGGCAAAATCATTAATATCGCTTCGATGCTGTCCTATCAAGGCGGCATTAATGTGCCTGGCTATACATCAAGCAAGCATGCGGTAGCAGGGCTAACGAAGGCGCTGGCGAGCGAGTGGGCGAGCAAGGGCTTGCAGGTTAACGCAATCGCCCCAGGCTACATGAGCACGGATAACACCGAGGCGCTTCGCGAAGACCCGGTTCGCAGCGCTCAAATCCTGCAGCGTATTCCGGCTGGACGCTGGGGTACTTCAGAGGATTTAATCGGTCCAGCAGTATTTCTAGCGTCAGCGGCATCCGATTATATGAACGGCCATGTTCTAGCGGTGGATGGCGGATGGCTGGTTAGATAAGCTAAGCGTTAATAATAAGGCTCTCCCTACGGCAACTATAGGCCCACAATCTTTTGAAGGTGGCAGGCATCCGCCTAGCTACCTTTCTGCAAAAGCATTCGCACAAAAAAAGTTGGACGGAAAACATTGCGTTTTTCCGTCCAACTTTTTATTTTGGGGACGTATTGGACAGCCCCTTGTTTATCAAACAATTACAACATAATTACGTACTAGTCCGCTATATTGACGAGGTTGTCTTTAACGTGATAAATGACATAGTTATGATTCCATTGCCGCATGGTAACGATGGTTGATTCATTTCCCTTTTCAAAAAAATAATTAGCGCCTTCTTGCCTGACATAGGTCCAGCCCTTGCTACTCATTCGTTCTTTAAGAAGAAGCCCAACGGAACGATCCTCCGTTAAATAATTCCCTTTCTCGTCCATCAAGACTATTTGCTTATCTGTTGTGCCTAAAGTGTACATGAGCTTAATTTTATGGAATCCAATATTATTGATATAGGCAGCAGCGAATATAACGATAAGTACAACGATTCCAATAATTCCGAATACCGCGACTTTCCAAGGTCTCCTCAAAATCATATAAAATCAACTCCCATACAATATTGTGAAGGATTGGCGATTAGTGCGAAAGATACTATAGAATCAAATTTCGTTAAGTGTGCTATACGATCCGGCCATATAGATTTGGATGATGTTTTGTGGCGGGACAAAAGCGTCTCCATTCTCCATTTAAAAATGATACATCCTCTTGCACCGTATCCCATGACATGCAATCCGATAGCCTTCGAAGCGCCCTATTCAGCAAGCCATGCACGTTCATTTCCTCAATCTCTTCAGGAAATTTCTCTGCCACTTTTTCCCATGCCGTTTCGGATTCCATTTTTATTCCCGATCTTATCTTTGAGCTTAACTTAATGACATTGGATAATACTCTTCTTTTTTATGCGCTTTTTTATCGGTATACATATGTTTTTTTTGAAAATAAATAGACGGATCCGACTGAAAATACGTCAAAAAGCCGTATATTATCCTATCAATTGTGACGAAAAGATAAATTCTTGGCAAAATGGCTATTACTTTAGACTTATATATTTAAAAACATATTGATCTTAGAAATATGAAATAGTAGAATGTTCCTAGTAGCTGTAAATGATTTCTAATTAAAGTACAAATTCCTCCAAATTTCATACGGGCAAATCCATCGAAAGATGGTGGCGCAAAGCTATAGGGACTACTTCTTAAAAAGAAATGTCAGCCAGTTGCGAAGTATTAAGCAAAGGCATACCTATGAGAAAATATAGGTATGCCTTTTTTTATTCAGAGAGATAAATTCAAATGGTGGAGAGAGGTCATAACGTTATGCATAATCAATCAGATATTCGTCGTTTATTTCCAAGTGATGATGGCAACGCAGCTCAACGGAATCAAATGTTGGAATTAATGGGGCAGATCGTGAATGGCGTCGATGAGCTTAAAGATCCGAATTCCGTGTTCCTGAAGGGGGAAAAAGATAGAGGTCCGCTATTTTACAAGGAGCTGGCGGATGTTAGCCGAATTCCCCATAACGGAAGCCCGCTGGAAGAGGTTAACAAAGAGCTTCTTTCCTTGCTGCACGCACATCCTTATCATACCAAATATTTTCTAACCAATATTTTGCCTATGGCCAGTACCCCGGGCATACTCGGCATGCTTGCCGCATTTATGGTGAATGGCAATAATTTATGGGATGTGTATGGGCCGGCAGGCGCAGAAGCCGAAGTTAAGGTTGTTGCGATGATGTCGGATCTTGTCGGATATCAAACGGCAGAAAGCGGTGGATATACAACTTGGGGCGGCCAAGGCGCCATATTTACAGGCCTCAGGCTGGCGATTAATAAAGCAAGCTCATCAGCCGCGAAGTCCGGAGTGCCTCAGAACTTATATGCCTTCTGCTCGGAGGCCGCACATTACAGCCTTTATAAGTCGATGGAAGCAACGGGCCTCGGAAGCGATCACTTAGTCAAAATCCGTACGCATGAAGACAGCTCTATGGATATTGATGATTTGAAAGCGAAAATGGAACAGGTTATTGCGAAAGGCGGCATTCCGATATATGTCGTTGCAACTACGGGCACGACAGATGCAATGGGGATCGATAGCCTTGATGAAGTGTATAGAATGACAGAACGTTTAGCACAGGAGCACCGAATAAATCGGCCTCACATTCATGCCGACTCGGCTCTAGGCGGATTCTTCGCTTTCTTCAACAGCTATGATTTTGCTAATAATCCTTTGGGCATTGAAGGAGAAGCGCTCGCGGCTCTCAAAACCATTCAAGCCAAAATGATCCATTTGAACAAAGCGGATTCGCTTTGCTTCGACTTTCAAAAGCTCGGACAAACCCCTTATTCAACGAGCTTGTTTTTAGTGAAAAATGCTTCTGATTTAAAGCTTCTGGATTTGGATCCAGACGAGACACCTTATGTTGGACACCGAGGATATGGGCAATATCATACGAGTTACACGTTGGAATGCTCAAGAATGGGAAGCTCCATTAGCATATACAGCGCTTTGCTCGCGTTTGGCATTGAAGGCTATCAAAAGCTGCTGGCTCAATTCGTTGAAGTAAATGTCGCTTTCCGAAAAGCGCTGAAGCTGGAAATACCGGAAGCCATTATTGTAAATCCGCTTAATCCGGGCATCATCACCTTATTCCGGTTATATTCGGATGGGCAGAACGGTTATCCAAAAGAATATGCCGGTGCTTGCAGCTATGAGGAAGTAGACAGGGAAAACAAATTAAATGAAATTTTATTTGAGATTCTGGGAAGAGACCGGAGCGAAATGTTCTTCGGCGATACCAAAAAGCATCTTTACGTACAAACGACAGATGCTAAGCGAATTGCGCTGTATGCCAGCAAGCTGTTCGTTATTTCACCGTATACGCAGGTATCTGATGTTCATTCCATCGTCCAATATTTAAAAGGAAAAATCGAAGAAACCTATTCAGAATATAATCGAATGAATAAAAGGGAGTTCACTCATGAAGAAGTCTATACTTAATTTCAATTGGTATAAGGAGCATCTAGCTGTAAAAATCGCATTAAGCATACTGCTCTTGCAGGTTATCACTTGTGTAGCCTTTGCTGTTTCCAGTTACATGTCCCAGCAGAATCTTTCGGAGAAATTGCTGGAACAATTCGATAAGCGCTTGATTACCGATATTCAAATTGCGAGCAATGCCTTAGCTTCAATTCCTGGCTCAGGAAAGCAGCTGGCTGGAACGGAAGATCCGAATTATGCGTTAATCAAAACAGAGCTTGAGAAGCTGCAAGAGATTCATAGTCTTGAGAATATTTACATTCTATCGAATACTGGGGACAATGAACGGATTTTAATTCTATCAGGCGTGCCGGATGATTTTGGAACGCCGTACCCGTTCACGGATGAAATGAAAGAAGCGATTTCAGAAAAGAAATCAATGATAAGCCCTATTTATGTGGACGAGTACGGTACTCATAAATCCATATTCGTTCCGGTATCTGATAATTCTGGCGTAACCTATGGCATTCTTGGGATAGATCTGGATGCTTCAGTTGTACCGAAAACAACAGCCAGCTCTAACCTGACTACGATTATTATTTCACTGATCGTGCTTGTTGTCGGCAGTATCATTGCGGCCGTGATCGGTAAAGTCATAACGAATCCGCTAAGAAAGCTAATGCTTGCAGCCGATAAGATTGCGGCAGGCGATATGAAAACTGCGATTTCGATCCATAGCAAGGATGAGATCGGGAAATTGTCGGTATCGTTTGGATTAATGATCGCGAGCCTTAAAACACTTATACAGCAGGTCATTGCTTCTTCGAATTTGATTTCGGAAACAAGCCAACACCTGAAGCAATCGGTCAATGAATCAACAAATAACGCACAGCAGGTTGCGGATTCAACAAATCGGATGTCTGAGGGCATTAATGATATTGTTCAAAGCGTTACAGATAGCCATACGAATATTAATCATATCGATAATGAAATTAAAGATGTATCGAACGGTATGAAGGATATTCAGAACATCGCAACAGAGGTACACGTACAATCCGAGCAAGGGCAGGATCTAGTAGAAAGAACGCTGCAGCAAATGATGGTCATCAAGCAAGCGATGCAGGAGTCTCAGGAAGCAGCCACAACATTAGGCAAACGCTCCAACGAGATAAGCGAGATCATCAATATTATATCTGAAATATCCAATCAAACGAACCTTCTCGCCTTGAATGCTTCGATTGAAGCGGCACGTGCAGGGGATGTTGGAAGAGGCTTTGCCGTGGTTGCTGGCGAGGTTAAGAAGCTGGCCTCACAATCGGCTCAAGCCGCATTGTCGGTTACCGACCTTGTTTCGAGTACCCAATCCAACAGCTTGCTCGTTATGAAGAGCATTGAGGAAGGAAGCAAGGCCGTTGAACAGGGGCATTCATGGATACAAGGCACATATGAGAATTTCAAAGGCATCTATGGCGGTGTATCCTCGTTCACAGAGCATACGAATCATATGTTTAGCGCATTAGGCAAGGTAGATGACTCTTTTGTCAAAATAACCGACTCGATGCAGCAAATTTCCGGCATTACGCAGGAACAAGCTGCAGGAACAGAAGAGGTCGCTGCATCCGCGCAGCAGCAGAGCGCTTCCATGCAAGAAATTGCAGCTGTCATTATACAGCTATCTACGCTGTCCGTTGATTTGAATGATTCAGTCAAACAATATAAGCTGGACAATTAACCGATTAGCGTCATTTTGAAATAGCTGGTCTCCAAATCACATAGCAACGCAAGAAAGTCCAGAACATGATTGAATGTTCTGGACTTTCTATTGCTAATTGACCCTTTCGTTAATCCAAAGAGACGTAGGAGACAGAACGTTGACGCAAAACAGATTCTTCATGGTTGCTGCTGTTCGAGGCCGATTCGGCGGACTGGGCAAGTGTATGGTTGACTGCACTGACGAACAAGTCGAAAGCACGCCCATCTTGGTCCGTTTTGTCATAGTGGTACTGATTAAGAGGTGGAAGCGGGATGCTGCCGATAAAGCTCTGAAGCAGGTCGCTCCATCGTTCCAAATCAATGTCAGCTTCCGTATCGCTGGCGAATAGTTCGCTCCAGCCGAAGCCTTGATTGCTCGTTAAACGAAGACAGATACGATGGCCTGCAGAATCGACGGCAATGGCAGGAATGACAAAAATCTCGATGCGGGAAATGGAAAGATGAGGAGTCTGTTTCGTAAAGTGTTGCAGATAACTTTCACAATTCGTCAACATAAATAAATCTCTCCTTTGTTCGCTTACGAGGTTAGCTGTCGGATTCGGGCTAGAGAGAATGCCCTACCAGGGTTACAAATCCCTGGATTCACCCCTTGCGAAACGATTGGCAATCGTTTGCGATGGTTCCCCCGCTTTTTCATTCGAAAAATTCAGCGTGAATAATGTACCCTTCATTATACCCCTTAATTGCAGCTCTGTAAATCTTATGCAATCAGAACAAAGAAATATAGGATATGGCTTGATTGAAAAACAATCCTTCCTCAACGTGATCATGATGGTCCATTTCCAAATATGAAGGGCATTTGCTATGCTGAGCTGCGGATAAAAACAACGCATAAATGCGCTCGTCTTTTACGGATATATCCGGGTTTTCTGAGAGCATATCTTCAATTTGAAAAGGACCGATGAACCGAAGCAGCACGCTGCCGAAGCGAACCCAATCCTTGGGCTTTTCACATTTCTTAATGAATAACTCGCCCCAATCATGTCCTACTCCTGTTGTAAGGCGCAGGCACACACGAAAGCCAGGCTCGGGTGCAATTACGGGAAAGACAAATAGTTCGATTCTTTTAATGGTTATAGGCACGGTCGTTTTTTTTTCTGTTTTTCCTAAAGGGGTTGCGGTTTGCATGGTCACGATGGATCTCTCCTCAAATTCGCTTACGAGGTTAGCTGTCGGATTCGGGCTAGAGAGCTGCCCTACTGGAGCTTGATGGCTTCAGATTCACCCCGTTCGTACCGCATCCCAAGATGCTGTCCGCTGTGGTTCCCCCGCTTTTCATTTGAAAATTCAGCGATAGTCGTAAGCCTTGTTAGGCTTGCCGTCTATACTAATCTCGAATCAAGTGATTGTAAAATGCGAGTTGCCAAGCATCGGACAGCCAGAAGCCGATTTTCCATAAAAGTCATTAAAAAAGCTTGGTAATCGATCTTTTTCTTAGAAATGCTCGATGATGCTTGATCGATCTCAAGGTTAGAAAAGTCTGTTTATTCAGTCGGATAAGCTGAATGCTAGCATCAAGAATTATTTTCGAAAATGCGAGTAAAACGTTGATTTAGTGAGGTATTCAGAGTTTGTGAAGAATGTAAGCGTTGCGAACGCTTGTAGAAGTCGGATATTGACTAAATTAGCCAGCAGGCATGCTTTACAGCTATTAGGGCGAGGAGTAAGATTCGATACAGGATTTACTATTTAGCTTTGATTGACTGATCGCTGAGTTTCCGTGTAGACGGAAAACGGGGGAACCAATGATGACGCTGTGTGCGTGTCCGATGTGAGAGTCGGATGAGCGCACAGCTGGGGTGAATCTTTAACCGGTGCCATGGATACCGGTTAAGGTAGGGCGACTCTCACCGCCCGAATCCGGCAGCTAACCTCGTAAGCGTCGCTCGAGAGAGGAATGATTGAAGTCTAAAGCATTACAAGTATGAACAACGCTGAGTCCTGCGGAAGCAGGAACGGGGGAACCAACGAACGGCTTGCTTGCAAGTACTGCCGTTCATGGGGTGAATCGCTTGGCTATACAAGCGTAGGGCAACTCTCAAGGCCCGAATCCGACAGCTAACCTCGTAAGCGAACTCGAGAGAGGCAACAGAAGCGCGCTGCCCGCAGCTTATTCAGCTGTGGGTATCAAGAAGCCGCGGGATGTGTACCTCTTATCCCAAGGCTTCTTTTTTGTTGCCTTTTTTACCAAATGGAGGATAGAGCGTGTGGAGGAAGAGCAAATTATTGTGGCAGGCTTTAATGAAGCCAGCCAATCCTTTATAAGAGCGTTGCAGTTCCGCCGGCTGAAGTTCGTCGTGCTGACGAACAGCAAGCAGGAGGCAAATAGGATCCGCAAGCAGGGCATTGCGGACGTGATATTCATCAATTCCAATGATCGTAATAGCTGGGTTCATCCTGCATTTCGGGTCAGGGAAGTATTCATCTTTGAGAGCAGTTTCGCACTCAGCTGTCGCTTTGTGCAATGCTGCCGCAGCTGGACCTCGGAGCCTATTTATGTCATCACGCAGCAATGGAATCCTAGAGCTATCTACAAGGGACTTGGAGCCAGCCATATCGTTTTCTCTCAAACGGGAGAAGTAAGCTTCTTATTAAACAATAAATAGCGCAGGAGGCGTTTCCATGCAGGACGTATTTATGGTTGTTACATTACTCGTTGCTTTTGGTTTATTTTACGGCTTTGCTGCTTGGTGCGATGGCGTTACTCGGCAATCGGGAGGCGAGCGCGAATGATAGTCGTGGCGATAATGGCTTTATTTATTTTCGTGTACCTGGTCTATGCCTTAATACATCCGGAGAAGTTTTAATAGAGGAGGATTTAATCCGATGGATATTGTACAAATGCTTGTCGTGCTTGCGGTGCTCGTGCTTCTGGTTAAGCCGCTTGGCACTTATGTCTATCATGTGTTCTCCAATGAGCAGAACCGACTGGACCGGGTATTCGGCGGCACCGAGCGGCTTATCTTTACATTAATCGGTGTTCATAAGCGTGAGGGCATGGGCTGGAAAAAATATGCGCTTAGCTTTATGGCTACTAATCTGATATTGGTCGCGTTCAGTTATGTAATATTGCGGCTGCAAAATGCGCTGCCCTTTAACCCGAACGGTATGGGAAGCATGGAGCCGACGCTTACGTTCAATACGGTAATCAGCTTTATTACGAATACGAATCTGCAGCATTACAGCGGCGAGAGTGCCTTGTCCTACTTCTCTCAAATGGCGGTCATCATGATGATGATGTTCACGTCAGCTGCAACGGGCTTCTCGGTTGCGATTGCATTCGTCCGCGGGATAACGAGCAAAGGGAAGACGCTCGGAAACTTCTTCGAGGATTTCGTCAAAGCGCACACGAGAATTTTTCTCCCTCTTTCTTTCATCGTTACGCTCGTTCTCGTTGCGCTGCAGGTGCCGCAGACGCTTGATCCGACGTTGACCGTCAAAACGCTGGAAGGCGCCATGCAGCAAATTGCGATTGGCCCCGTTGCGTCGCTCGAATCAATAAAGCATCTTGGGACGAACGGCGGCGGTTTTTTCGGTGTCAATTCCGCCCATCCATTCGAGAATCCAAACCCGCTTACGAATGTGATTCAAATCTTGTCGATGTGGGCGCTGCCTGCAGCATTGCCTTATACGTTCGGTCTTTTTGCCAAAAACAAAAAGCAGGGCTGGGTCGTATTCAGCGCAATGATGTGTCTGTTCCTCGTCTTCCTGAGCGTTGCTTATACGTCTGAGAAAACAGGAAATCCGGCGATGAGCGCGCTTGGCATCGATGCATCTCAAGGAAGCATGGAAGGCAAGGAAGTCAGATTCGGCATTGCCCAGTCAGCCTTGTTCACGGCCGTTACGACCGCAGCCACGACGGGCACGGTCAATAATATGCATGACACGCTGACTCCGCTCGGAGGATTGGTGCCGCTTGGTGAAATGATGCTGAACGTCGTATTCGGCGGCAAAGGCGTCGGGTTGATCAACATGCTTATGTATGCCATTCTTGCCGTATTCATATGCGGCTTGATGGTAGGACGAACGCCTGAGTTTTTGGGCCGCAAAATAGAGCCGCGGGAAATGAAGCTCATCGCTGTAGCCATTCTCGCGCATCCGTTCATTATATTAGTGCCAACCGCAATTGCGTTCATGACGGATCTCGGGCATGGCGCGATTACGAATCCAGGCTTTCACGGGATAAGCCAGGTGCTGTATGAATTCACCTCCTCCGCGGCTAACAATGGCTCCGGATTCGAGGGATTAGGCGACAATACGCCGTTCTGGAACATAAGCACCGGCCTCGTGATGCTGTTTGGCCGCTATATTTCGATGATTGCGATGCTCGCTGTAGCAGGCTCGCTCATGCGCAAACAGACCGTTCCCGAGACGATCGGAACCTTCCGAACGGACAATAAACTGTTCGCGGCCTTGTTAATCGGAACCGTGCTTTTAATCGGTGCTCTGACCTTCCTGCCGGTCATTGTGCTTGGTCCAATCGCAGAATTTCTAACACTCCGCTAACGGATGAGGTGAACGATAATGAATCGAAACAAGACGAATTCCGCGTTGTCTGCCGGAGCGCTCAAGCAGGCAATCCGCGAGAGCTTTATTAAGCTGAATCCAGCTGTCATGATCAAAAATCCGGTTATGTTTGTCGTTGAAGCAGGGACGCTTATCGTACTGCTAATGATCGTATTTCCTCGGTTATTTCAATCGCAGGATACAATGGGCTTCAATATCGCCGTGTTTTTCATTCTGTTATTTACGCTGCTGTTCGCTAACTTTGCGGAGGCAATCGCGGAGGGCAGAGGCAAGGCGCAAGCAAGCTCGCTCAAAAAATCGAAGCAGGACATGAGTGCGAATAAGCTGGTTGGCGAAGCCGTTACAGTCGTATCGTCAACGGAGCTCCGCAAGGGAGACATCGTCATTGTGTCGCAAGGCGAAATGATACCGGGTGACGGAGAGGTCATTGCCGGGCTTGCTTCCGTAGACGAGTCCGCGATCACTGGCGAATCTGCTCCTGTCATTAAAGAGGCAGGCGGTGATTTCAGCTCGGTAACCGGCGGGACACGTGTAGTCAGCGACCAAATTAAAGTACGCATGACAAGCGAGCCGGGACAATCTTTCATTGACCGAATGATTGCATTGGTTGAAGGCGCCAAACGCCAGAAAACACCGAACGAAATCGCGCTGAGCACATTATTGATCAGCTTGACGATCATCTTCCTGATTGTTGTCGTCACGCTTGCGCCTATCGCGAGCTACCTCGGCATCGAGCTGGAAATTCCGATTCTGATTGCGCTGCTTGTTTGTTTGATTCCGACGACGATCGGCGGATTATTGTCCGCGATTGGCATCGCCGGCATGGATAGAGTCACACAGTTCAACGTACTGGCGATGTCAGGCAAGGCGGTTGAAGCGGCAGGCGACATTAATACGATGATTCTTGATAAAACAGGAACGATTACCTTCGGCAACCGGATGGCCAGCAATCTTGTGCCGGTAATCGGGTGCAGCATCGAGACCTTGTCGGAGTGGGCAGCCATCAGCTCGCTTATGGACGAAACGCCTGAAGGGCGCTCCGTGCTGGAATGGGCAAAGAAGCAGGGAATGAGCTATGATTCAGCGCTTGCGGCAGGCGGAGAATTCGTCGAGTTCAAGGCGGAGACTCGAATGAGCGGCATGGATCTAGCTGATGGCAGACGCGTTAGGAAAGGCGCAGTAGATGCGGTAAAGAAATGGGTTGCCGCGCAAGGCGGCGACATCCCTGCCGATTTGGAGCAAATCTCGAATACGATCGCTACTTTAGGCGGTACTCCGCTTGCCGTAGCTGTCGATAACCAGTTGTTCGGCGTTATCTATTTGAAGGATACGGTAAAGCCAGGCATGAAGGAGCGATTCGACCAGCTCCGCGAGATGGGGATCAAAACGATCATGTGCACGGGAGATAACCCGTTGACGGCTGCTACAATCGCCCGCGAAGCAGGGGTAGATGATTTCATCGCAGAAGCGAAGCCCGAGGATAAAATCGCGGTCATCCGCCGCGAGCAAGCAGAAGGGAAAATGGTAGCGATGACGGGGGACGGTACGAACGATGCGCCTGCACTCGCCCAAGCCGATGTGGGCCTTGCCATGAATAGCGGAACGATCGCTGCGAAGGAGGCGGCCAATATGGTCGATCTCGATTCCGACCCTTCCAAAATTATCGAAGTGGTCGCCATTGGCAAGCAGCTGCTGATGACAAGGGGTGCGCTCACTACTTTCAGTATCGCGAACGACATCGCCAAATATTTTGCCATCATACCGGCGATGTTCATGCTCGCCATTCCCGAGATGGGCGTGCTTAATATTATGAATCTGGGCTCACCGCTCTCCGCGATTTTGTCGGCGCTAATATTTAACGCGATTATTATTCCGCTTCTCATACCGCTTGCCATAAAAGGCGTAGCGTACAAACCGATGAGCGGCTCGAAGCTGCTAAGCCGAAATGTATTCATATATGGCCTTGGCGGCGTGGTCGTTCCGTTTGTCGGCATTAAGCTCATTGATTTTGCCGTCCATTTGTGGATTTAATTCTATCTTATGAGAGAGAAGGCATGACGAAATGAACGATTATAAAAATGAAGATCCACGGCCCTCTAGGCTATCGGCCATCACGGTTCCTTTACGCATCAGCGTGTTGTTTATGGTAATATGCGGGATTATTTATCCGCTAGTAAGCACGGGAGCAGCGCAGCTGCTCTTTCCGGGCCAAGCAGCGGGAAGCTTAATAAAAGACC
This sequence comes from Paenibacillus sp. 2TAB23, assembly GCF_052115165.1. Classification (NCBI taxonomy): domain Bacteria; kingdom Bacillati; phylum Bacillota; class Bacilli; order Caryophanales; family Paenibacillaceae; genus Paenibacillus; species Paenibacillus sp. 2TAB23. Next base: position 299,781 of record NZ_JBFRGD010000001.1, on the reverse strand, counting down.
AAACGGGACAGGTGGTTGGTTCAGAGCTGATCGGACAAAGCTTTAAGGACCCGAAATGGTTTCAAGGCCGCGTATCGAGCATCGAATATAACGCTGCGGGTTCGGGCTCGAACAACTTCGGGCCTTCGAATCCAGCTTTAATCGAGCGTACTGCCGCGTCCATTGAAGCATGGAAGCAGCAGAACCCGGACGTCCCGGTTTCAGAGCTTCCGATTGCACTCATTACGAACTCGGGCTCTGGGCTCGATCCGCATATTACGCCGCAGTCAGCACGGGTGCAAATCGCCAGAATCAGCAAGCTGACAGGCGAGCCGGCCGACGTGCTGAAGCAGCTTGTTGAGAAGCATACGGAGGGCAGGGACCTAGGCGTGTTTGGCGATGAGCGGGTCAATGTGCTGAAGCTGAATCTCGCTTTAGCCGTACTTTTGGGAGTATAGCAAGATGGCTTCCTTTAGGAAGAAAACACCGGAGGAGCTGCTGCTGTCCATTGCCAAGCTGCATCAGGGACGGCTCAAAATACTCGTCGGCTCCGTAAGCGGCTCGGGGAAAACCTACCATATGCTTCGAGAAGGATTGCAGCTGAAGCAGGAGGGAATTGACGTCGTGCTGTGCGCGCTGCCAATGCCTCAGAGCGAAGATACGATTGCGCTTGCAGCTCCCTTTGAGCAGGCAGCTCTGAATGTGGAGACACTCGCTGCGCGCAATCCGGAAGCGGTACTAATTGATGGATTGGCTCATCTGAACGAGGAGGGTTCTGAATTCCGAACGAGGCTGGAGGAAGTCCTGTYTCTGATCGGACGCGGCATAAGCGTGGTGACGACGATTAATGTCTATGAGCTGGAAGGCATCGATGAGGAAGCGTTCAGATGGACTGGCGTCCGTCCGCTGGCTACCGTTCCAGCGAATACCCTTGAGCTGGCGGATGAGGTTCGTTTAATCGATGTATCGCCGGAAACGATGCTGCAGCGTTTTGAGGAAGACAGGCTGAAAGGCAGGCCGAAGCCTGCAATCGCGCAGCGCGGGAATTTGGCGGTGCTGCGCGAGCTGGCGCTTCGCCTCGTTGCGGAAGGCGTGAACGGATCGCTGGAGAAGCATCGCGAGGAGCTTGGGCTCTCCGGTCCTTCCGGAGCATCGGAGCGAATATTGGTGACCGCGCAATACCATTGGAACGGTTCTTTATATGTAAGAAGAGGAGAGCAGATTGCTAGAAGGCTGGGCGGCGATGTCGTTGTTGTGTCGTTCATGCATCCGCACCGAAAGCTGACCAAGGACGAACAGGCGTTTAAAGCTTCTATTAAAAAGCTGGCGATTAAAGTAGGCGGCTCATTCGAGGAGCTTCCGCTTCATAATCGGCGCCGGTTGTCTGCAGAGTTAGCATCGTATGCGGAGGAGCAGCATGCAACCCGCATCGTCATGGGTCATTCAAAGCAGAGCAAATGGCAGCAGCTGAAGCAAGGCTCCGTTGCGCTTGGCTTGCTGTGTAGGCTCAAGCAGGTCGATTTGTTTCTTATGGCCGACCGTGCGGAGCATGAAGGGGAACGCATATTGCCGGTCAAGCACAGGCGCGATGCTGCCAAAGGGTTGTTTCGCAGAGTCAGTCCGGATCAGAGGGAGCAGCAAGCAAAGTCCATTCGCAGGGGACATTTCCATTTGTTTATCGGTGCTGCACCCGGTGTCGGAAAAACATACCGAATGCTGGCCGAGGCAAATCTGCTGCTGCAGAAAGGCGTTGACGTTGTGATCGGTTTAGTCGAAACGCATGGCCGCGAGGAGACGTGGAGGCAGATTGGCGGGCTTCCCGTTATCCCTCGCCAAGTGATTTCGTATCTCGGAACGAAGCTTGAAGAGATGGATGTAGAGGCGATCATTCGCCGAAACCCGGATGTTGTGCTTGTGGATGAGCTGGCGCATACGAATATGCCTGGGAGCGTAAGGAAAAAGCGGTATGAGGATGTCATGCATTTGATGGATAGCGGCATATCCGTTATCTCAACCATGAATGTGCAGCATATTGAAAGCCTAAATGACGCGATTGAACAAATTACGGGAATTCGCGTTAGAGAAACTGTGCCTGATGCGATCATTCGCTCCGCTAATCAGGTGGAGCTGATTGATGTGACACCGCAAATGCTGCAGCAGCGCATGAGGGACGGGAAAATATATGACCGGAATAAAGTAGAGCAAGCGCTCGCTGCTTTTTTTACGACCGGCAATTTAATTGCATTGCGGGAACTCGCCCTGCGCGAGCTTGCCGATGATGTGGACGAACGGCTGGAATCATGGGACCGGAATCAAAGCCTAAGGGGGCCGCTGCGCAGGAAAGAAGTTATTTTCGTTGGCATAGAACTGCAAGAGGATGCGGAACGGTTGATCCGTCGCGGATTCCGTATCGCGAATCGCCTTAAGGCGCAGTGGCATGTGCATCATGCACAGATCGGCCAGTCTGGAGATGCCGATTCGATAAACAAGCTCAAGCATTTGACGGAACGGCTTGGCGGTATATTCGAGCTTTCACATGCCGAGAGCCGCAGGCATATTGCAGGAACGCTGCTTACAGCAGCGAAACGGGCACACGCTACGCAGCTTATTGTCGGGCAGCCCAGAGGGTTGGGATGGCAGGCAAGATGCTCCGGCTATATTGTTCCTAAGCTGCTTCAGGGCGCCCGTCATTTGGATCTTCTCATCGTAGCTAGACGCATGGCAGTCAGTCACCATTAAAAAAGGAATATCGCGAAGCGGAGTAATAAGACCCGCTTTCGTGATATTCCTTTTGCTTCTTATCAAGCTTCAGTTATTTCGATCCAATCCTGGGACCATATTTGAATTTCACGGATGATCGGCTCAAGGGCACGGCCCTTCTCCGTAAGTGAATATTCTATGCGAACGGGTATATCGGGATAAACATGCCTATCGACAATACCTTCGTTTTCGAGATCCTTGAACCGCTCTGACAACAGCCTGCCGCTGATCGGAAGCGCAGATTGAACGGCGCAGAATCGCTGAGGGCCGGACAGCAGCTGGAATATAATTAGGCCGGTCCAACGTTTGCTGACAATGTCCATTCCCCTCTGAAATCGAGGGCAAAGGGTAGATTGTTCCATGAGTATCACCTCTTTTATCTTCTCTTTAGTATAACCTCGATATCTTATTTATACAAGCACACCTGAATAATGTTAATTACTTGACTATCCTTAGTTATGAAATTATAATTAGTTACAAATAGTAAGTGGAATGCAAGGAGGCCATACCGTGAAGCCATTGTTTTTAGCCCATGGATCACCGATGCTCGCAGTCGAGCAGAATGCATATAGCCAGTTTCTCCAGCAGATTGGAGCCAGCCTGAAACCGGACGCGATTGTTATTTTTACGGCTCATTGGGAGACCGAGGCTGTAACCATTTCTTCCAAGGATGATGAGTATGAAACGATTTATGATTTCTATGGTTTTCCCGATGAACCGTATCAGGTCAAATACCCAGCCAAGGGCTCTACGAAAGTGGCAGAACTTGTTGGTCGTTTGCTGAGCGAACAACATATTCCAGTTGCATATGATACGTCAAGAGGACTTGACCACGGATCTTGGACGATGCTGAAGCATATGTTTCCGAAGGCGGATGTTCCGGTCGTGCAAGTATCGGTCAACCCTGATCGTACGGCGGCTGAACAGTACCGAATCGGAGAAGCGCTGAGGAGCCTGAGCACGCAAAATATATTGCTGATTGGCAGCGGCGTAACCGTTCATAATTTACGGGCAGTGAAGTGGGGCCAACAGGAGCCGGAGAGCTGGGCCGTCGAATTCGACGATTGGTTAATAGAAAATATGAATAATCATGATACAAATTCTCTATTTCAGTATGAAGAGAAGGCTCCTCATGCTAAAATGGCTGTACCTCGCGCTGAGCATTTTGTTCCTTTATATATTGCACTTGGAAGCGGCAGCCCCTGCGAAACGCCGAAAGTCATTTATAGAAGCTATGAATTCGGAACATTGAGCTACTTATCTATGCAATTTTAATTCCATATCTATCAAGAAAAGGTGAACGAATATGATAAAACCCAATATTGCAGCAATCATTAAAGATAAACTAAAACGAACGCAGTCCGGCAACGAAGATATCTACGTTATTGGACCGGTCAAGCTTCCCGTTGAGCTTGATGGTGAAACCAAGATGTTCCATTGGTACAGCTGGCTTCGCAAGGAAGCAGGCGAGGAAATGTCTCCCGAGCAGCTGGTAGAGGATTTGAATCGCTTCTCCTATGCGGATCTGCAGCAATCAAGCGTTCTCGTATACGGAGATTTTGATCATAGCGAGGATGCATTGATTCGGATGCACAGCATTTGCCACACCGGTGATATATTCGGAAGCGCAAGATGCGACTGCGGCTTTCAATTGAAGCAATCCATGCGGATTATTACCGAGCATGGCACTGGGGCGTTGTTTTACCTGGCTAACCATGAGGGCCGCGGAATCGGCTTGTTCAGCAAAGCGATTGCCTACCTGCTGCAGGAGGACGGGCTCGATACGGTTGACGCGAATACGGAGCTTGGCTTCGCAGATGATGCCCGCGATTACAGCGATGCCATTGCCGTGCTGAAGCTGCTTCGCGCTTTGCCGGTATCGATCATTACGAACAATCCTCGAAAAGTGGAAGCACTGCGCAAATCAGGCTTGAACGTTGCGGGAAGGGTTCCGTTATGGGGCAACTCTTCCGTCTATAATGAGAAATACCTGCATACCAAAATGAGCAGATCAGGCCACTTCGGCCAAGAGCCTCAGACTTTGGTGAAATAATGATAAAATAACCGTACTGTGGCAGCCGCTGGCTCCATTGTGCGGTTTTTTTTTTGTGAGAACATTTGGAGGCGCTGAAACGTCTATTACATATTGATCGATAAATCGTAAGCAAGGAGAGGATGGATGAATGTTGCAAAGGTATGGTCATAATAGATACAGGAAAAGCAATGCTTGGTTTGCTGGGGCGGTCGTTGTTGCTCTGTTGTCTTTGACTGGATGCAGCTTGTCCCCTTCATCGAGTAACGTCAAGCCGGATATACAGGTAACGGATGAAACCCGCAACGAACAGCAAGAACAGCAAGAACAGCAAGAGCAGCAAGAGCAGCAAGAACACCAAGAGCAGCAAGAGCAGCAAGAACAGCAAAAACAGGTTGATCAGCAAGCGCTGCTGACAGCGTTTAAGCTTCAGCTCAAGGAGGCTGCGGATGCCTCCGAGCTTGTTGCCTATATGGGCGATAATATGAAGAAAGCGGAACAGACAACAGCGGATGCGATGCTTCGCGGCCTTTTTGATTATTATGATGCACATCTAACTGAAGCACAGGATGCTTTTTTTGAGCCGGATGTGCAAGAGGTGCTGACAGCGGTGACATGGCCGATAACCAATGCGAGCGTCGAAGCTATACCAGACGAAGAGGTTAAGGTGCTGGTCCAGCAAGCATATGCCGGCGGATATAAGCTGGAATCGGTAGAAGGCTCCATTTATCCAGTCGTTGATTACAGGCATTGGAGTGGAATTGGACAGCTGCTGTCGGATCAGCTTCGTGACTACGTCGAGCTAATGGCCTTGGAATCGGATGAAGCGACAGCCAAGGATGGCGGGCTCCATATTACGTGGGATGAGCTTGCGTCACGAGCTCTGCTTGCCGAAGCATTTATCCTGGAACATAAGGATTCGCCCGAACGCGAAGAGGTACAGAACAAATATGTGAACGGGTACATGATGATGTATGTGAACGGTTTGCCTAATTCAGCTGTTCATGATGCACAGTCGTATCGGCTGCTGGAGGAAGTAAAGAACAGCTACCAAGCGACAATAGCATCAGCGCCAGAGTCGGTTACAGCCCGATTGACGAAATCATTTGTAGAAATTCTAGCGAAGCATGGCGATCTAGTCATGGAGGAAAAAAACGGGGAAGCAGCCGAAATAGCGGATGTGAAAAACTTCCGCAAAGACTTGCCGCAACATGCGGAAATGCTTCTAAAATAGCCAGAAAACGACAAAATTATTTTGCGTTCCGGTTCCTTTTCAAGTATGATGAGAAAAAATGAACTCATGTTCAAATTAAAGGAGTAACAACGCATGCAATCAAAAACAAGCCATTGTAAAATTGTTGACTGCACGATCCGCGATGGCGGTCTCGTGAATAACTGGGATTTCAGTGTCGAGTTCGTTCAGCATTTGTACCAAAGCTTGAACGAAGCCGGCGTCGATTATATGGAAATCGGCTATAAAAACTCGCCGAAGCTATTGAAAGGCGCTGAAAGCGCAGGCCCTTGGCGGTTCCTGAACGATGATTTTCTGAAAAAAGTGATCCCGAACAAAGGGAATACAAAGCTTTCCGCGCTTGTTGATATCGGTCGTGTCGATGAGAATGACATTTTGCCGCGCAGCGAGAGCCTGCTCGACTTGATCCGCGTAGCCTGCTACATCCAAGATGTAGACAAAGCGCTTGAGCTTGTTAAAGTGTTCCATGACCGCGGTTATGAAACGACGCTTAACATTATGGCACTCTCTAACGTCATGGAGAATCAACTGATCGAAGCTTTCGAGCTTATTAACGATAGCGTGGTTGATGTGGTTTACGTTGTAGATTCTTACGGCAGCCTGAAGCCGAACGATATGAGCTATCTGGTTGAGAAGTTCCGTCAGCACCTGCCGAACAAACGCTTGGGCGTTCATGCGCATAACAATCTCCAGCTTGCATTCGCGAATACGCTGCTTGCTGCGGAGAAGGGCGTTGAGCTACTGGACGCTTCCGTCTACGGCATGGGCCGCGCTGCAGGCAACTGCAACACGGAGCTGCTGGTAGCCGAGCTTCAAAATACGAAATACAATATCCGTCCAGTTCTGGATATGATCGAGAAGTACATGGTGCCGCTTCGCGAGAAAGAAGAGTGGGGCTACATCATTCCTTACATGATCACAGGTATTCTGGATGAGCACCCTCGCTCCGCTATGGCGCTGCGTGGTTCTGCTGACAAAGACAAAGGCGTGGAGTTCTACGACCGCCTTACTACGCCTGAGATCGCTCACGGCAAATAAATATTGAAAAGCTCCGGGAAATTCTCAAATGAGATTCCCGGAGCTTTTTTTGTCGTACGATTAGTCCTCAAGCAGCTCCCCGTCTCCGCGGATGGCGGCCGCTAGATGCGGCTCATTGGGGTGGAAATAGCCATGTCCGCGGAAGGTTTGTCCGGTGCTTGCGACAGCGGTAAGCGCGATGCCGATATCTTCGCTTCGCCCGAACCTTGCGAGCAGCTCGCGATCACCGACGCCGTTAATATCTACATACCACAAGCGGTCTCCGTATTCCGTTACGCGAACGAGCTCGGCCGAGGTGAAGGAGAGCTGAATGGTTTGCTGCTGATAAGTTATTTCTAAAGCCAATAATTCAAAGGTTTCCACAATCCTGTTCCTCCTGCTATGCAAGCTTGATGCCGCAGCCTCTCGGGCTTGCGCATGTCTGTTAACGATTGTAAGGTTATGAGCCTCATTATGCAACCTTCCTTATCCATTATTCGTCAGATTAGGAAATACAAAGATAAGGGGCTGAAAGAATGAAAGAGGGTCATTCGTTCAACAGGGCATCAACCCGCAATAAAAGAGGCTATCTCTGGCATGCGATACTCATGCTTGCGATGCTTCTCTTGCTCAGCGCATGCTCATCCGCCGGCAACAATGATTCAACCGGCAACTACGATTACGCAGGAGACACGAGCAGCAGCGCAGAAGCACCGACGAAGGACATGAGTTCCAAGAATGAGGACCGTTCGTTAAGCGAGGAGCCTGCAAGAGAGAAAGAAGGCGGCAAGCGAAGCTATAACGATCCGGATAAATCGGTGCAAGCAGGACAATTAACGGCTGGAGAATGGGATGATTTGGCGGCATGGGAGAGCTTCGGCAACCTGCTTAACAGCCAGGAGGGCGACTCCAGCATGAGGCTTTGGCAATTTTGGAATTTCCACCGGCTTGAAGTTATCGTTACGGCAAGCGGAAAGGCAGTGGCAGATGCAAGGGTGGACCTTCTCGCCGGCGGCCAATCGGTGTGGCAGGCACGTACGAATACGGAAGGCAGAGCGTTCGTCTATGCCTCATTGTTCGACAGGGATACGGCGAATAGCGGCTCGTTTACGGTGAAGGTACAGTCTGCCCAGGAATCCAAAACGACGCAGAAGCTGGATATCCCGCAGCAGGGAAGCATTAAAGTCGATATAGGAAAAGGGACTGCGTTATCCAAGCAGGTTGATGTGATGTTTGTCGTGGATACGACGGGCTCGATGGAGGATGAACTGAATTATTTGGAAGCGGAGCTAAAGGATGTCGTGAACCGCGTATCGCGTGAGCATGCCAATCAGCTAGATATAAGAATCAGCGCTAACTTTTATCGGGATCGTTATGATGATTACATCGTTAAGCCGTATCCGTTCACAACGGATATCAACGAAGTGACGAGCCAGTTCGGCAAGCAGAAAGCAGAGGGGGGCGGCGATTTCCCCGAGGCGGTTGATCAGGCGCTGCGCGATGCGGTACATGAGCACAAGTGGAGCGAGGAAGCGAGGACAAGGCTGCTATTCTTGGTGCTTGATGCCCCGCCGCATGACGAGGAGCAGGTCATTGACGAAATAAAGAAGCTGACGAAGGATGCCGCGGCGCAAGGCATACGGATTATACCTGTAGCATCAAGCGGCGTAAGCATCGATACGGAGTATTTGATGCGCTTTATGGCGGCGGCGACGGGCGGGACATATTTGTTCCTCACCGACGACAGCGGCATCGGGGGCGACCATCTTGAGCCTGCTGTAGGGGAATATGAGGTTAAGCTCTTGAACGATTTGCTCGTTGAGGTTATTAATCGGTACGTGCAGCAATAAAAAAAGGGCCATTCGCAAGCAGCTGCGGCTGCAGGCGGATGGCCCTTCTCTATCGGTTAATATAGTTTGCCTTGGCGATAGAGCACGGTGGACAGCTTCATAACGGCGTGATTGTAGCAGTTTTGGCGGAGCGGGAACGGGTCGCCGAAGAATGCCGGCAAAATGCCGTTCAATGTTTTTTTCATTTTCTCATAGAGCATCTGATATACCTGCTCCTCGCTGAAAAACTGCGTTTCCCGTCCCTGCAGCCATTCGAAATAGGAGACGATGACACCGCCGGCATTTGCCAAAATATCAGGGATAATGATCGTGCCTCTCGCGGTCAAAGCCTCATCGGCTTCGCCCGTAACAGGTGCATTCGCCCCTTCGACGATGATGCGGGCTTTTACCTGGTTCACATTATCTTTATGCACCTGTTCTTCAAGCGCAGCAAGAATGAGTACATCCACATTCAAATAAAGAACATCCTCGCGGCCGAGAATTTGCGCTTTTAGATCAAGCTCGTTCAGGGCGGCTTCCGTAGCTGGAAGATCGCCTTGGTGCTGTACGGCGTAATCAAGCAAGGCCGGTATGGATAAGCCGTCCGGATTGTATAGCGTTACGTTCCGGTCACTGACTGCGACAACCTTGTTCTGCAGATTTGCGCATTTGTAGGCTTCCATCGCCGCAACCGAGCCTACGTTGCCAAAGCCCTGCACGGCAATGGACAACGGTTTGTCGGCAAGGGACAGCGCGGTCTGGACGAATGGATTCGTACTGCCTGCAAGCCAGCTGCTCTGGGCTTTCAGGAAGTCGTACAGCATATAGCGAAACGTGAAATAAACGCCTTTCCCTGTAGCTTCTCTGCGTCCGAGCGAGCCGCCGTTGATGACGCTTTTTCCTGTAAAGCTGCCAAGATAGGGTTGACCGGGATGGATGCTCTTGTATTCGGCCATCATCCAGTCCATCTCGCGCTCGCCCGTACCCATATCAGGGGCGGGAATATCCTTGTCGGGACCGAGGACATCGCTGAAATATTGGACATACTTTTTGCAGATGAGATAGAGCTCCTTGGCGGAGTAGGTACGCGGATTGATAACAACCCCGCCTTTCCCGCCTCCGAAAGGAACCTCATGCAGCGCGTTTTTGAGCGTCATAAGCGCAGCAAGATTGGTAACTTCATCTTCGCTGACGGATTCATGGAACCGGATGCCGCCTTTGTAGGGACCTAGAGTATCATTGTGCTGAATACGGTAAGCTGGAATGCGAACGACATTTCCGTTATCAACGGTAATGCGCAAAAAGGCTTTATGTACTTTATTGGGTGTCGACAAAATAGCTGCGAGCGATAAAAAGGCTTGTTCCCGGTCTTGCTCCTGCAAATTCGGTAAAAAAGCGGGATCTCCCAATAGTGCGTTTAAGGATTGCTGTACGATGGCTCCTGTCTGGCTTGCCATAACAAAACGACCTCCTTTATGTTCAGGAATGAGATGCTGTCCATGCGAGCATAGCCGCATCAGAACTCTAACTGTAACATAATGGAACGATTAAGCCAAAACAGCTGCGGCCTGCGGACGCTAAAAACCAGCAAACCGCGTAATGAAGCGGTTAGCTGGTTTTTGCTCGTGCTTTTCTAAAATATAAGGCTTTATTTGTTCATGCGATAAAGTACCGTTCTATTTCTATTAGAAACGGATAACTTCCTCTTGCAGAGAACGGCGAAGCCGTTTCTTCTTGTACGATTTGCTAGGTTAATTTGAGCAGCAGCGAGCCGTGTGGGGGGAGTTGGAAGGTGAGTTCTTCCCGAATGCCCAAATCCTCTCGTGACCATAGGCTGCGCACTTTCGGAGCAGCAGTAAGCCCAAGCTGCCCGAGCGTAACGGCAACAGTGGCAGGCTGCTCGCCGACATTAAACAAAGCGACGTATTTCGAGCCTTCTGCACCCTCGGCTGTCCAAGCAATACGTTCATTCTCACGGTATAGCTGCCTTGCTCCTCTCCCGTCACGATGCAGCGCGAGCACCTCTTCATTCGTTAGAAGCGACAAGGTCCATTCATCGTTGTCGCGCATTTCACCGCCGAACATGAGCGGGGAGCGGAAGATCGCCCAGAGCGACATCATTGTTACCTGCTCATCCCGTGTGAACCGAGTCCAACGGTCACTGCCGCCGCCGTCGACCGAACGGATTCCAAGATGACCGAGCGGAAGCATGTCACAATCCGGCCAAGCCCCGTTGCCAACATGCGGCGCCCATTTCTCGCAGCGCTCGAACATCTCGTGCAGCAGATGCCAGAGATCCCAATAATCATCCGTCATGCGCCACATATTCGCATGCCCCGCAAGCGCTTCGGCATGCTCCAATGGAGCGGGTCCAGGCGAGAGGCTAAGGACCATCGGTCTTCCGGATTGCTCAATGGCTCGATGGATGAGTTTGATTTCTTCCAAATGAATGCCATATAACCTAGAAGCGGCAATGTCGTCGACTTTGACGAAATCAACACCCCATGAAGCATATAAGTCGAACAGGGAATTGTAATATTGCTGCGCGCCATCCTTGGATGCATCAACGCCGTACATGTCCGTATTCCACGGACAGATTGAATTCTGGTGCGCAATTTGGCGTGCTGTAATAGCTGTGCCAAGCAGCTTCGTGTCCGCGTGGACAGCTTGGCGGGGTATGCCCCTCATGATGTGGATGCCGAATTTCAGGCCTAATGAATGGACGTAGTCGGCAAGAGGCTTGAAGCCGCGGCCTTCAGCAGCAGACGGAAAGCGATTAACGGCAGGCAGCAAGCGTGAATACTCGTCCATTTCAAGCGGAACAAAGGCTCGGTATTGGGAGGAGTTCGCTCCCGGCTCATACCACTGGATATCGACTACGACATAATCCCAGCCAAAAGCTTTCAGATGCTCCGCCATGTAGGCGGCATTCCCGCGAACCTCATCCTCCCTTACGCTGGCGCCGTAGCAATCCCAGCTATTCCAGCCCATTGGCGGCGTTTCTGCATATAGATGGTGCTTAACCGAAGTTGTCATGCAATCTCGTCCTCTCTAATCGTAATATTGCTCTATACGATCATGGTAAAACGAAACGATAGCGGGTGACTAGCATAATTTATTGCGATAAGATGTAAAATATTGCTCTTCAATTGAATTGCAAGCGATCGATCGAAGGAAGCTCCTTGGCCAGTCGGAAATTAGCAGGCGGGAACCCTGTTCGGCTGCGAAATACTTTGCTAAAGTAGCTGCTGCTCGAATAGCCTACGGCGAACGCGATTTCTTCGACGGATAATGGGCTGTTTCGCAGCAGGCTGACAGCTTTCTCCATTCGTACTTTTGTGACATAATCCATTGGTGAGATGCCTGTTGTCTTCGTAAACATTCGCGTAAAATAATACTTGGAGAGACCGGCAGCATCAGCGACCTCGTCAAGGTTTTGCAATCGATGATATTCCTCCTCCATATAGGCAGCGGCGAGTTGAATAGGCTCAGGCCAATTCGCTTTTTCATGCCGCTGCAAGGTGCTCGATTGAAGAAGCTCCATCATCAGCTTGTAAATCAGCATGGAGGCTTGGTAGCTGTTTTGAATACGATTCATTCTAGCTTCCGTATAAAGCGATTTGAGCGTATGGATGACGTTGCTGGATGGATCGAACGACGGAGTTATGCCTACGGTGTCGAGCAGCTCAGACCAAAGTGATTCTAAGTGCTGCTGGCGAAACAGGACGAAATAAAAGGTCCATTGGTCGCTTCCGCTCGGCAAGCCGTAATGATGGTCGCCTGGAATTTCGGCTAGGAAAGCCATTCCGGGTTGAATATCATGCGTTTGGTTGCCTAACCTGAACTGACCGCAGCCGGAAACGGTATACTGAAGCAAATAAAGCGGCCCATCAATTCTTTTCATGCCGTCCCAATAATAATCGGATTCCCGGATCTCCTGATGTCCTGTGGCAAACAGCTGATAGATCGGCAGATGGGGCGGATCCTGAAAGCGATAGCCGTATACGCCATAAGGCTGCTGTAATTCCATATCAGATATACCTCCGTGAGAGCAAAATTGATTAAAACATACGATAGGTAGAAAAGGTGCAGCATAATGAGTTCATTTTTTGTTTTTGTATATGGGTCGTTATTGCCGGGACAAAGCAATCATCATATTATCTTACCGCATTTGCTGGCATGCAAAGAGGGCTGGATTGCGGCAAGGCTTGTTGATTGCGGCGCATATCCGGCAGCCGTTCGCGACGAAATTGCAATCAAGCGCAATAGTATTATACGCGGGCAATGGATTGCCGTCGATAGAGCAGGCGTTGCCGCGATGGACAGGCTGGAGGAGTTTTATGGGATCGAGGAGCAGAACGACTATGAGCGTGTATGGCTGTCCGATGCCAAGGATGCAACCACTGCCGGCTGGTCTTATGTATGGGATTCAACCAGAGGATATCCAGTCGTCGGGCTCGATTATTGGCCAGATTATCAAGCCTATAAACAGCGGTCTCGCGAATGAAAAAAGGCATGTTCCGGGCCGTGCCTTGCGGCGCCGTGAACATGCCTTGATGCTGTTTTGCGGATGCGTTCTACTTCGTCTCTTCCTCATGGTCGGCGGCATAGGCAATTAAGGCTACATCGGTGCCATATGCGTCTGTCAATTGCTGCTCCAGCTTGCGAATGGCATCCAGCGCATCGCTGTGGCTGCCAAGCTCGGCTAGGCGGTAGTCTCTGTCCATCATGCGTTCACATCCTCGTAAAGGTTTGTTTAATTGTAGAATGAGCCTAATTCCCATCCGTTATGCAAACGGGCTTAGGACGGAGGTATGCAGCGAATGCTTTTCGGACTATAATTGTTCTGTTGACAGCGGTCTAGTACACTAAAGCAGAATGACATAAAGGGAAGTGACATCAATTGGGTACTAATGAGGTTTATATGCATCGAGCAGCGCTCGAAAGAAGGACGAAATATAGGTCAATCAGCATGCTTATATTGGTGCTTTGCATAGTCGGTACGTTATGGCTGCTACCTTCAACGGCGATGGCAGGGGCTCCACTGACGATAGAAGACACATCATTCGACTCGCATGAACAGGTTGGCCACAACCATTCAACCGAAGAGCATACCGATAAAGGCGTCACTGTACAGCAGGCATTCTTTTATGCGGTTAGATTATTTTATTACTTTGCATTTATGCTGGCAGCAGGCTTGATGCTGTGGTCCATCGCCATTCCAGCAGATCAGAATGACGCGCAGCGAAAGCTGCTGAACAAATGGAGCATTGCTGCCATGAGGGCGCTGCTGGTTGCGGTCCTGTTATTTGTATTCGTTCATGTCAGCCAGCTAATGAGCGGATATGACGGCACTGATCCCAAAGAGTGGCTGCGGATTCTTACCGACACGGCCACGGGGCAATCCTGGCTAGCGTTAGTGGTGCTGTCTCTGCTCGGTTTTGTAATGCTGCGTCTGCCAGATTCGCTGCGGGCAATATGGGCTTTGCTGCTTGCAGCGGCGGAAAGCTTCAATGGGCATGTGCTGGCATTGCCTAGCAATTCGATTGCTGTCGTACTCGACTTCATACACGTAGCTTGTTCTGCACTGTGGGCAGGGGGCTTAATCCTGCTGTTGTTGTTCTGGCGGGCAGACCGGAAGGAAGCTGGGAGATTCGCTGAGCGGTTCATGCGCGCGGCATGGTTGTCCATCCTGCTGCTAAGCGTTAGCGGAATCGGCATGACGATTCAATTGCTGCCTTCGTGGCGTTATTTGATCTATACGAGCTGGGGGATCATGCTCCTTGCGAAAGCAGGCTTCGTGCTCGTTATCGCATGCTGTGGCTTCCTGCTGCGCAGGAGGATCAAAAGCCAGAAGCTGCCGAGCGGCAAGCTGCTCAAGCTGGACGGGCTGATGATGGCTTTGGTGCTGATCGTGGCGAGCATTTTCACCTACGTAAGCCCAATGCCGGAGACGGAGCCCTTCTCCCATCACGAAATGGGGGAAAGCTTCCACTATACATTAGCCATAACGCCGAATGGTCCAGGCCCGAACCGTATTTCGCTTAAAGTGTGGCTGCCAGAGCAGTTAGGGTCTCCCGTCTCAGTCAGGCTATTGCTCCGTTCTGTTGACCACCCTAAGGAGAAAGCGGTAGAGGCTATTCTCCAGAGCGACAGCGGCGAGGACTTTTTTGCTTTCCCAGGGTTTACCGAAACCGATTATGTTGCACACAAAGTAGATCTTCCGTATCGCGGCGCTTGGGAAGCCGAGTTGCTCGTATTGGATCAATCGGATGCCGTAACGAAGAAGATCATTGCATGGCGGAATGACTAAGGAGAGGGGCAGAGGAATGTCGTATAAATGGCTGAAGTGGTTGATTCTGTGGATACCGACCGTAGCGATCGGTTTATGGGAGTATTTGCGGCATGCTCTGCTCCTGCCGTTTATATCGATGGATTTGGGGAACGTTCTTGCTCCCGTATTTGTATTCGTCATTACGCTGACCTTGCTGCGCGCTTTGTTTGCGAAGCTTGAGAGCATGCAAGAATCGCTGCAGCGGGAGAGGGTCGTCAAGGCTGCTTTCGAAGAACGCGAGCAGCTGGCAAGAGAACTGCATGACGGCATATCGCAATCGCTATTCATGCTTTCTGTTAAGCTGGACAAGCTGGAGCGTGCCAAAACGGTGGACGACATGCAGCAGACAACGGAACAAATGAGGAAAACGGTCAGACATGTTTATGATGACGTGCGGCAGTCGATTGCCAATTTGCAGGAATTGCCGATTCCTGCGGATTTGTCGTGGATGCAGAGCATCCACCACTTAACAGCGGAAATGGAGCAGTCCTGCGGCATTCGCACCAAAGTAGAGTGGCATCTGCAGGAGGGGGTGCTTTCGCATAAGCAGAAGGTCGAATTGCTTGCCATTATGCGAGAAGCGCTTATGAACGTACAGAAGCATGCAAAGGCGGAGCAAATCGTCATTCGCTGCGGGAGCGGTCAGGAATGGGATGCTCAGCCGGCTGTGTTTTGCTGCAGCATAGCGGATGATGGCGTCGGAGCGCCGGCGGAGAAGCTTTACGAGAAAGGAAAGTACGGCGTCAAAATGATGCAGGAGCGAGCGGATGCCCTGGGCTGGAGCCTGTCCGTACAGAAGACGGATCCGCACGGGACGACCATACTGATCAGCGGAGGGAGCAATAAAAAATGAGCGTGACGGGACGCGTGCGTGTTTTTCTGGTAGATGACCATCCCCATGGGCGAGAAGGGATGCGGGATATCGTTACGAGCGATGACTCCTTCTCTGTTATTGGAGAGGCGTCGAGCGGGGAGGAAGCCATTGCCGCGCTTGCGAATCTGCAGCCGGATTTGGTCTTGATGGACATTAATATGCCGGGAATGGGCGGTTTGGAAGCTACGCAAAGGTTAAAACAAGCAAAACCAGCCTTAAAGATAGTAATGGTTACGGTATCCGATGATATTACGCATTTGTTCGAGGCGATCAAGCGCGGCGCGCAGGGCTATTTGCTTAAAAATCTGGCACCATCCGCTTGGCTTGAGTATTTACGGGCGATTTCCCTTGATGAGGCGCCTATGTCGAAGGAGCTTGCATTCCGCTTGCTTCAGGAATTTTCCTCTGGCAAGCCGAAGCAAGCTAGAAAGGCTGCTGGCAGGGCACAGACTCTCGATAAGGATGCTGACGTGATGACAACACCGCTGACGGACCGGGAAAAGGAAGTGCTCGAGCGTGTTGCAACGGGCGCGTCCAATCGTGAAATTGCCGGCGAGCTGGGTCTGTCGGAGCATACCGTCAAAAACCATCTCAAAAATATTTTGCAGAAGCTTCATTTGGACAACCGGGTACAGCTGACCAGATACGCTTTCGAGCAGGGAATCGTCGAATAAAGCGTGTTGCAAACAATTCGACAGAGATTGCAGGATTCAGACAAGTTTCGTAGAACTACTAAAGTCGTATGCGAGTAGGCTAATGAGCGGATAGGTCAGATTCAATTGGGAGGTAGTGCATGTCGAACGATTGGCAATTTCCCATCGATCGCGAGATTAAGCTATATAATCGAATGGATGAGCTTCAACGCTTGAATGAAGGTTTGGAAGAGATCGGTGCTGAGGTTGGCTGGACGGCACGCGCAGTTCTCGATTTGTCGCTGGCATGCGAGGAGCTTGTTGTCAATATTGTCAATTATGGCTTTCCGTCAGGGGGAGAGCACCATATCGATGTCCTGATTCAAGCGTCCCCTAGCAGCGTGGAAGTTAAAATAGAAGACGGCGGAGTGCCTTTTAATCCTTTGCAAACGGCGGATGCTTCGACATTGCTGGAGCTGGAAGATAGGCCTATCGGAGGACTCGGCATTTTTTTCGTGAAACGGTTAATGGATGATATCCATTATGAGTATGCGGGAGGCTTAAACCGCTTCCGTATGCGCAAGCAATTTGGCTACACCCATCAAAATGACGATCAAGCGTAAGCGGGAGGATATAAAAACATGAATATAGAAGCAACTGAGCTGAACGGGGTCACGATTATTCCACTTGAGGGCAGGCTGGATGGCAACAATGCTACTGTTGCGGAGCAGGCGTTCCTTAAGCTGTTTGCCGACGGAAAACAGCTATTCATATTTGATTTTACCAATCTGCAGTACATAAGCAGCGCAGGGCTGCGCGTTATTCTCGTAGCGGCGAAGAAGCTCAGAGCATCCAAGGGGCGGATGGTATGCGCTTGCCTTGGCGAACAGGTATACGACGTTTTCGAAATGTCAGGCTTTACGACGATATTGGAAATGGCAGCAACGCGTGAAGAGGCGCTGGAGAAAATAGGAGCGGGCGCATAATGATTTCTGAGCTGTATGGGGAAAGGCGGTACCAATATTGTCTGTACTCTATTTAATTATCGGTGCTGCTGGCCTCGGCGCCGCGTCATATTTATTCATTCGCAACCGTCAGCTTGTCTCGAAGCTGAGACGTGCGGAATTGCTGTTTGATTTGAGCACAAAGGTTCATTCTTCCTTGCATAAGCCAGAGCTGCTGGGGACCGTCAACGAGGCAGCCAAGCAGCTCATATTCGCTGACGAGGCGGCTGTCGCTCTCGCATGCGATGAGGATATCCAAGGCTCGGAGACATCGGAGACGGCTCTGCTTGATAGCAGCGTGAGCTTTAAAGACGATAAAGTAATCGTGCCTATGATCGCGAGAGGACGAAAGGTTGGCGTGCTGGAGGCGACGACGAAGAGTGGCGGTACGCCGTTTCGGGAGGCTGATCTGGAAACGCTGACGAAGTTTGCCGGCCCGCTGGCGCTGGCGCTCGATAACGCCAGACTTTACGAAGCGCTTGAGGTATCGGTCGGCGAGCTGCAATATGCGACAGCGCTTAAGGATCGTTTGGAGAACGAGCTGCAGATTGCGGGAAGCATCCAACTAAGCTTTCTGCCGACGACGATGCCTTCGGCGAATGAGCCGTTTGATGTATGCGCGCTCTTGAAGTCGGCGAAGGAAGTTGGGGGCGATTTCTACAATTTTTTCAAAATCGACGAGAACCATCTGTTCTTCACGCTTGGTGATGTATCTGACAAAGGCATACCGGCGGCACTATTCATGGCTATGACTTTGTCGCTTATCAAGGGGAAGATGAATTCTAATCTTACACCGGGCGAGCTGCTCGAGAAGGTGAATGATGAGCTATGCACGGACAACGCCCAGCTGTTCGCGACAATCGTGTGCGGCGTGCTCAACATAATAACCGGCGAGGTCGTACTTAGCGATGGGGGACATTGTACGCCCTATATCGTGAAAGAGGACGGAACGGTCATTCCGATCAAGCTGCCCAAAGGAATCCCGCTGGGCTCGTTCCCCGAATTCACTTATCGCGATCAGACGATAGCGCTGGACCGTGGAGATCGTTTCGTGCTTTATACAGATGGGATTACAGAAGCCGAGAATGCGCTCCAGGAGCAATATTCTACGAATCGGCTGCAGCAGTTTTTGTCACAAACATCCGGCTATTCCAGCGCAGAGATTATTGATGCGCTGCTGATGGACGTATTCATGTTCGCGGACGGCGCGCCTCAATCAGACGACATTGCGGTATTATGCCTCATGCGCCGATAAGCGAGGATGCCTTCCGATAAGGGAGTAGGATTATGCGATTATATGAGACAGGGTTAGCATATTTGCGCGATGAGCTTGCCGTGCTGGAGCGGGGAATGCGTATTCTTCTTGCTGATTTCGAAAGCAAGGAAATGGATGGGCAAACACCGATGTCCATGCGTGGGCTTATGGTCAGCCCTGCGGATATTGAGCGATCGCTGCAAGAAAGCGAATGGCTTGACGAAGAGGACACGCTTGCTTCGTTCAGAAGCTACAGAATCGAAGAGGAGCAGGCAATGCTGCAACATGTAAATGACAGTATAGGCGAAGGGAAAATTCTCCCGTTCGCTTATTTGTCATGGCGGCTGCGCCTAGGCAGCTGGGAGAAGCGCTGCGTGCTGCTATGCCTTGCAGCGGAGCTCGACACGCGTTACGAGAGCTGGTTCGGCTACTTGAATGACGACGTCACGCTGCGTGTTCCAACTGCAGAGCTGGCGCTAAGGCTGCTTGGGGACGGGGAGCAGGACAGCTATTTCCTGCGATCGCTGCTTGCCGGATACTCGACGCTAAGCAGATTTGTGCTGCGTACGGATAAGGCGGCTGCCGAGCGCAGCACGCTCAAGCAGCCGCTTCGCATGGATGCGCGTATCATTTCGTTTCTTCTGGAGACAGAGCGTCTCGATGCGCGAATCGCTGACGTCTGCGCCAGATTTGACTTTAAGGAGCCGGCGCCTGAGCTTGCATTCGACGAAGAGGTGCAGGCAAGCCTCAGACTTGCTGTGGAGTTGGAGCGCAAGCGCGAGGATGAGGAAACGTCCTATGAGCGAGGCGGAATCAGGAGCTTGCCGTTTATTCAGCTCAGCGGCCCTTCGGGTGTCGGGAAAAAGCTGCATGCCAGGCATCTTGCCCATGCAATGGAACAGCCGCTGCTCGTCGTACAGCTGGATAAGCTTGCGCGGGACGGCGATGCCTTAGGCGAGCAGTTGCGAAACATTGTAAGAGAAGCGCTGCTGTCGGATGCGATGCTCTGCTTCGATGAAGGGGAGAGCGAGCTTGCAGCTTCCGAGGGCTGGCCGCCCTTGCAGGAGCGGATCAGATCCGCGCTGTTTGCGTATGGCGAGGTTTCAAGGCGTCCGGTTCTCTTATGGCTGACGCGATTGGAACGGCGTCCATCGCAGCTTCCAATACCGCGCGGCGGCGCAGTAATCAATCAAGAGCTGGCTGTTCCTAGCGCTGAAGTGCGACTGCGATTATGGCAGCGCTGCAGCAGGGAAGGCGTAGATCAAGAGCAGTTAAAGCGCATTGCGGATAAATATGCATTCACAGCGGGACAGATTATGGGGATGAGCATGCAGGCGGAGCGCCTTGCAGCGCGAAGCAAGCATGAATATCCGACGCTTGACGATTACGCATCCGCGTCGAGAAGCCAAGTCCAGCATAAGCTGTCAGAGCTTGCGGTAAAGCAGAAGGTCGTTCGTCTTTGGGATAGTCTTATTCTTCCTGAAGAGCCGTTAGAATTGCTCCGGGATGCTTGCAGCAGGCATAAATATAACGAAACGGTCTTTAATCGGTGGGGCTTCGGGCAGAAGCTTCCCTATGGACGCGGACTGAGCATGCTCTTTGCGGGTCCTCCCGGAACAGGCAAAACGATGGCGGCGGAAGTGGTTGCGGGTGAATTGGGGCTTGAACTCTATCGTATCGATCTCTCTCGCGTCGTGAGCAAATACATTGGAGAAACAGAGAAGAATTTGAGGGAGCTGTTTGCCGAAGCGGAGAACAGCGGCGCTATTTTATTTTTTGATGAAGGAGATTCGCTGTTCGGCAAACGGACGGAAGTGAAGGATTCGAACGACCGCTTTGCGAATATGGAGGCTGCATATTTGCTTCAGCGAATCGAAACCTTTGACGGCGTTTCTATTCTAGCGACAAATTTGCTGCAGAATATGGATGAGGCCTTCCTCCGGCGAATGCAGGTTATCGTGAAATTTCCTTTCCCGGACGCTGCGCAGCGTGAGCAGATTTTCCGTTCCTTGCTGCCCAAAGAAGCACCGCTTGACTCGGATTTGGACTTGCCTTTCCTAGCAGCACGCGTAGACGCCTCTGGCGGGCATATTAAAAATATCGTCTTGTCGGCCGCCTTTATGGCAGCGGCAGAGCAAGCTTCGATCGGCATGCGCCATATGGTTCGGGCCACCCGCCAAGAGCTTCATAAGATGGGTAAAATTGTCGTTAAAGAGTCTTTTGAGCCATACAATTGACAGGAGAAATTTCCCAATTGCCATTGCGTGTGAGTTTTTATGATAGATTGTTATGTATTCCGTGTAAAATTGACAAAAAATGAGTAATTTTGCGTAGTCAATTGGTAGTAGAGAAGCTATAATAGAATTCGTATACAAATAGATTTATCATTACGTATTTTTGGGAGTGATAGGCAAATGGGAGGATATACGGTCATTGCGGATTTGGGAGCCAGTCTGCTGCGCTTGCTACGCGATCATCTAACGCCCGACCCTGTGCCTCGCCCCGACCTGATCGGTATGGCTTCGCCCCGTGATGCAGGGGACCTAGCGCTGTCCCTCTTCCTTTACAATGTTAAAGAGAACGGAGAATCGCGACGTACCGGCATGATAGACCGCGGAGGGGTGCTGCAATACCCACCTCAGGCGCTGGATTTTTATTTCATCATGACAGCGCATTCCAATGCAGATCGGTTGACAAGATCTTTGGACGAGCATCGGATATTGGGACGAGCGATGCAGGTGCTGTACGATAATGGCGTGCTTAGCGGACCCTATCTAGAGGGGGCGCTTGCCGAAGGCGGTAGCCCAATAAGGCTTGCTCTGATGAGCTTAGAGGGTGACGAATTGATGAAATTGTGGCAGTTCGGCGATATGCCGTACAAGCTTTCTGTCGTCTACCGCGTAGGACCAGTCATGCTCGACTCGAACCGAGTCAAGTCTGTTTCCCGTGTAGTCGAGCGACATATTGTGCTTGAAGAAAAGGGCGGTGGCTAATTTGTCACAGCTGCGTTCCATCAGCATTACTCATTGTTCGCTCGTTGTGGCGCCTATCGATATCTGGACAAGACGCCAGCCAGCACCTTCGGCGCTGAGCGTGTCCCTTGAAGGCGTCCATAAGAAACCGGTCCGAAAGCCTGACGGGACTTACCTGTTTCTTGATCTTCCGCCGGGCAGCTACTTGCTTACGGTTACCTCACCTAACTTTATACCCTACAAACGATTAATTGAAACAGCAGGTTTGAATAAATTAAATCCGGTCGTTACTGTTCCTTTGCTTCCAAGCCCGGTCTACGCTTATCCGTCAGCATCGACTGCGGTCGCCTTTCCGCTTTGCGATGATTCTGGCGCTCCTTGCGCCGGTGCAGACGTATGGGCATACGCGAGCGAAGATCAAGCTGCCAGAGGCAGAATTGCTCAAGATACGTTGGCTGCAGGAGTAGACGTTGCGATCATTGGATTGCTGCAGGGACAGACAGTAGCCGGAGAATGCTTGCTGATAAGAGGGCAGGGCAATGAGGAGCTTGTACAAGTAGCCGAGGTATTGCCGGGCGGCGGGCTGCGCTTCGAAAAGCCGCTGCAGAAAAGCTATCGCAGAGGTGCGTCGCTGCTGCCGGCTGTGCAGACGCAAAGCGCTCATAACGGAATTGTCATTCTTCCGTTTCGGGGTACGCTGCCGCGTTCTTTCGTCGTCAAAGCAGTTGCTTCGTACGGAAAAAGCAGCACTACGGCCGAGCTGACAGCACGAGCCGGGGAAGTTATAACTGCGCAGACCTTGATTCTTAAACAGAATAAAAAGTAATCTGCCGCATTCCAATTGGTCTTGGGGTTGACGAAGGAGAATATGGCCTGCCGTTACCTAATACATAAATAGATTCAGAGAGGAGATCACACATGGCTGAGTATTTATCGCCAGGCGTCTATGTGGAGGAATTCGAAAGCGGCGCCAAACCGCTGGAGGGTGTCAGCACAAGCACAGCCGGCTTTATCGGTCTTGCTGCTCGCGGACCAGTCGAAGGATTGCCGCAGCTTATTACAAGTCCAGCTGATTTCGGGCGTGTATACGGTTCTTATTTATCTGAGAATGCGTTCGGCTCGTATCGTTTCCTTGCTTACGCCGTTAACCAGTTTTTCACAAACGGAGGTTCCCGCTGCTTCATAACACGGGTAGCGCCTTCGGATGCCAAAACGGCTTCGAATGAAACGCAAAAGGATTCCGTTCTCTCTATTGCCGCTAAAAATCCAGGTGCATGGGGAAATCAGATCCGCGTTGTTATCGTACCTGCAAGCAAAGCAAAAACACCGATCTTCGAAGCAAGCGAAGGCAATCGCTATCGCGTGAAGAACGCAGCCGGCTTCTATGCAGGCGACGTTGTCGTATTTGCAAACGGTACGGAAAAGCAATACAACCGCATCGTATCCGTGCATGATCAAGTGATCGAGCTTGCGGAAGAGCTGAAAGGCGACGTTGTGGATACGGCACTCGTTCCGACAAAGGTATTGAGTACCTCTGAATTTACGGTGAACGTGCTCTACGGCACGGAATCGGAAACCTACGAGAAAGCTTCTCTTAATCCAGAAGCGCCGAACTACGTAGAGAAACTGATCTCCCGTTCGAATATCGCTACGGTGCAAGTGCTTAAAGCTTCGGATGCGAATGTAGCTCCGCTTGAGGAAATAGCTGGCGCAGACGCAGCTGTATTCGAAATTCTATTGTCAGGCGGAAGCGACGGTACTGCGGCAAGCCTATCGGCTGCTGACTTTATCGGCGAGGATTTCGGTCCTGGCAAAAGAACGGGCATTCAATCGTTTATTGATAATGATGTAGTAAGCATTATGGCGATTCCAGGCGTAACGGATCCGAACGTACAGCTGTCCCTTGTTGCACATTGCGAAATTTTGGGAAGCCGCTTTGCGATTCTCGATCTGCCTCGCGAGGCAACGAAAGTACAGGACGTACTCGCTCATCGCGATTTGTTCGATTCCAGCTATTGCGCGCTGTACAACCCATGGCTGCAAGTGTTTGATCCGCTCGACAAACGCAACATTTTTGTTCCGCCGTCCGGTACAATTGCAGGGGTTTACTCCCGCTCGGACACGACGCGCGGCGTACAGAAGGCGCCAGCTAACGAAACGCTACGCGGCGTAGTTGGTCTAGACGTGCAATACAACAATGGCGAGCAAGACATTTTGAACCCTGCAGGCGTTAACTTAATTCGCGCGTTCACGGGTCAAGGCATTCGCGTATGGGGAGCACGCACATGCTCATCCAACACGCTTTGGAAATATATCAACGTTCGTCGTTTGTTCATTTTCATTGAAGGCTCCATCAAAAACGGTTCAAGCTGGGTCGTATTCGAGCCGAATACCGAACAGCTATGGGCGCGCGTGCAGCGTACAATCGAAGCCTTCTTGACTAGAGTATGGCGTGACGGCGCTTTGTCGGGTACGAACCCTTCAGAAGCGTTTTACGTTGAAATCGGCCGTTCCACGATGACACAGGATGACATTGATAACGGTCGCCTAATATGCGTTATCGGTGTAGCGCCGGTGAAACCAGCTGAATTTGTCGTGTTCCGCATCACTCAGAAGACAGGCTCTGAATAATCATTTGCTTCCATATCGAATAACGGAAGGGGATCCACATGCCAGGAGATCGTATTGATCCATATCGGAATTTTAGATTCCGCGTAGAAGTAGAAGGTTTAGAGCAAGCAGGTTTTAGCGAGGTTTCTGGATTCGAGGCGACCTTTGATGTTGTCGAATACCGCGAGGGTAATGAAGTGATTACACCCCGCAAGCTTCCAGGCTTGATTAAATACGGCAATATTACATTGAAATGGGGCACAACAGAATCCATGGAGCTGTACGAATGGATTCAAGAATGTGCACAAGGCACGATCGAGCGTAAGACGATTACGATCATCGCGCTTGACGAAGAAGGCGAAGACGTAGCAACATGGCAGGTTATTGAAGCATGGCCAGTTAAATACACTGCGCCTACCTTCAACGGTACCGGCAATGAAGTTGCGCTTGAGCTTATTGAATTCGCGCATGAGGGCTTGGAGCGCTCAGCGTAAGTACAACGTAATTAGAGCTTGCATTATGGTGAACAAGGGATGGCAGCTGGTGAGTAATCGCTTGCTCCTCTCTTGTTTTCCGCTTTTTTGAAAGCAGCAGCCATAGGAAATGATTGGAGTGAAACAGCAATGGCATTTCAAACGGAATATGAATTTGAATTACCGCGCGGCTATGTAGATGATCAAGGGAATTTGCATCGCAGAGGCATCATGCGGCTTGCTACAGCTGCCGATGAGATTTTGCCGATGAAGGACCCGCGTGTCCAGTCCAACCCCAGCTATTTGACAGTCATTCTGATGGCAAGGGTAGTAACAAAGCTCGGTGATGTCAGACATATTGATACGAAGCTGATTGAGAAGCTATTTACAGCAGACCTAGCCTATTTGCAAAACTTATATCGCCAAATTAACGACTTGGAAGCCCCTAAAGTGCTTACCGTTTGTCCGAAATGCGATCATGAGTTCGAGGTGGCTGTCGATTTTTTGTCCTTAACGGAAGCTCTCTCCTAGGGTACCCGGTTGACCGGCTGTACGAGGAGGTCGGCTTCGTCGCTTATTATTTCCATTGGTCGCATGATGACATTATGAATATGGAGCATGCGGAGCGCCGTCGCTGGTGCGACGAAATTTCGAGAATCAACCGCAAGATGAATGATGACACAGACAGCAGCAAGAAAAACATTTTCGACGTATTCGGAAAGAGGTGACGCTGCGCTATGGCAGTCATGAAGGGGCAAGAGAAGGGTCGCTTTCACGATGTAGCGACAACGTTTATGTTTTGGATAGAGCTGGACGATATTTTTGTGGCGGGTTTCTCTCAAGTATCCGGTCTGGAAGCAGAAACGGAAATTGAAGAGTACCGCGAAGGCGGAGTTAACGGTTATGTCCATAAGCTGCCAAAAGGCGTTCGCTTTCCTAATCTTGTATTGAGCAAAGGCATGACCAAGTCCCCGGCGCTTTGGAGTTGGTATGAAAGCACGATTGAGGGAACGATTGAGCGCAAGACCGGCGCGATTGTGCTTCAGTCTGCAGATGGTACAGAATTTGGACGGTGGAGTTTTTTTGACGCGTATCCGGTGAAGTGGACGGGGCCGCAGCTCAATGCGAGCACGAGCGACGTAGCCGTTGAAACGATTGAAATCATTCATAGCGGTTTGTACGGAGATTTTCAGGCATAAGCGTGAAGCTCTAAGAGTGTTGAAAGAGCTGAAAGAATTGAAAGATCTAATGAGTTGATAGAGCTAAAGATTTGATAGAGCTGATAGAGCTGATAGAGCTGATAGAGCTTATAGAGTGAAAGAGTGAAAGAGTGAAAGAGTGAAAGAGTGAAAGAGTGAAAGAGTGAAAGAGTGAAAGTGTTGTAGCTAAATAGAGATCATTTGAATGCAAATAGGAGGATGCTGCGGATGAAACATATAGCGGACCGAACGAGCAAAACTGCAACAACGCAATCAACGTCGGTTCAGCCGTTTGCCGGGGGCATCTTGAATAAATATAAAACAACCGCTGGACGCAATCGTTTTGAGCGTGCAGCCATGTCGCATGTACTCAAAAGCCAGCCGAGCATTACGCAGCAAACCTTGCATATCCAGGTTGTTGCTCCTAAGCTGGAAGCGCCTAAGCAACTGACCAAGAAACCAATGCTGCCAAGTGCAGAACGCAAAGTTGAACGAATCATTGAGCGTGAGCGCGTGACGATTGAACGCGAGAAAATTGTGTTCCGTGACGTAACGCATGTCATTAGAGAGCAAAGAACGGTAAGGGAAATGGCAATGACGCAGCCTGCTGAAGCAGAAGCCGCAATTGAGGTGAAGCGAAGCAAGCAGATTGCCAAGCAAATGGAAACAAAAGCTCAAAGCAGCACAAAGGAGCTTGAAAAAACGGTGCGCAGCATGCAGCAGCAAGCCGACATAGCACTGGAGCAGAACCGAAAGCAAACGGAAAAGAACACCAGCAGCTTTAAGCAGCAAGTTGGAAAGTCTGAATCAGACAAGAACAAAAATATCGGACATATCGAGCAAAATACGAGGAAGCAGCTGGAAAAACGGCTTGAACATAGTGAAAAGCATCAGAAAGAGAACGCTCGTACCGAAAAAGGTCATTCGGAAGAGCATAAGCAACATTTAAATCATACCGTAAAGCTTAACTCTGAATTGTCAAATGGACCAGTACCGCAATTGAACGGCAGGCCTGTTAAGGCGCTGAAAGCTGCGCAGCTTGCGGATTATTATAAATGGCTTGAAGCAAGGCTTCAGCCGGGTATTCGAATTCAATCGATTCGCGGGCTAAGGGAGCTTCGAAAGCCCTTGGCTGAAGAAAAAGTGCAGCTTCTATCGTCTGCGCCTCGTTCTGGCGCAGCATCGGGTTTCAAGCCGATGCAGCTAACGAATGCAAGGCGGGCATGGTCTCGGCAGGAGCAGTCAGCCGAGGGGCTGAGGCAGGAGACGGAGCGTGGCGCGGCGACTGCGGGTTTGGAGCAGCGCGAGGCGGCGAAGCGGGCCGAGGGGCTGAGGCAGGAGACGGAGCGTGGCGCGGCGACTGCGGGTTTGGAGCAGCGCGAGGCAGCAAAGCGGGCCGAGGGGCTGAGGCAGGAGACGGAGCGTGGCGCGGCGACTGCGGGGTTGGAGCAGCGCGAGGCAGCGAAGCGGGCCGAGGGGCTGAGGCAGGAGACGGAGCGTGGCGCGGCGACTGCGGGGTTGGAGCAGCGCGAGGCAGCGAAGCGGGCCGAGGGGCTTAGGCAGGAGGATGGCAGCAAGAGCAAGCTTGCAAGCGAGAATAGGCGGAATACGCTGGAACATCGTACCAATCCCAAGCAAATGAAAGAGCAGAAGTCAGATTCTGCTGACAACAAGTACGATGAGCATGAGGCTTCTGATGAGGTCAAAGCTTCTCGTACAAATGCAACTCTAGTACGTACAGCTAGCAAGCCATTTGAAACAAAGCTAACTCGCCATTCCAACAAGTGGATGATATCAGGCTCGATAGCTGATTATGACCGCGTAAGACTTCAAATGTTAACGCTGCAGCGCAAGCCGCAGTCATTGACTTTACAGTCCAAGCAGCAAAATGACACAAGCAGCTTTGCGATAGCTGCAAAGCGCTTCATCCATCGAACACAGCGCACGCAATCGGAGCATTCCGATGCTGGCGATCATTCACATAGAGCTAGGCCTAACGAGCAGAACAAGGCAAGTATGGACTCATCGGCCCTATCACAAGCAAATAGAGAAAAGGCCTCTGAGAAAAGCATCGTTCCAGCTAGGACCGCGAAAGGCTTAGTACAGAACAATGCATCAACGGAATCATCTTCAATTAAGCCCGTTATATTGGATAAACAGAGCCAGAGTCTCACGCATAGACTACCGCAAAACTCTGAAACCGCACTGTATAAAACAGTGGGACGCGGTAAAAAAAACATTTCGTCGAAACCGATGTCATTGATTTTGCGGCGATTTGGAGAGCGGAAATCCCATTTAACGGTTGAACAGCCTTTATTACAAGCGCAACAACAGGCTGTAACGAATGATGTGAATCGAATCGGGAAGAGAAACGGTCAGCAAACAGTGTTGGATACATGGAAGCAGCAGAATGAGCCAGTCGCGTCACGAAGCCGCAAAGCAATGATTCATAGAAACCCATCAATTGCTGATGCGCCAATTAATCCGGATGGACACAGCAGCGATCGTACATATGCCGCTGGATCTTCACTGAAAGATATACAAGCACAGCAAGCGTCAAATACACAACAAGCACAACAAGCACAACAAGCACAACAAGCACAACAAGCACAACAAGCACAACAAGCACAACAAGCACAACAAGCATCTGAACAATCACAAGCATTAAAAACGTTACAAGCAACACAAACGGCGCAATCTGTACAAGCGCAACAAGTATTACAACTAACACATACAGCTGCGCAATTGCAAAGTGAATCCGTGAAGGCAGCGGGCATGAACATGCCGAATACAGCACGCGGCCAATTGCTTGCAAGGTCAATGAACGGGAGAGCGAAGCTTTTACGCAGACCGCTAAGACTATTGCATAAGCAGCAGGAGAATACTCGAAATTCAAAATCTAGTGATAGCGGATTGATAACGAAGGGCATAAGATCTAGTCGCCCAGCAGTTGAACATTCCCAAATGGCGAACAATACTGCTTCGACAAATGAATTTGCAACCACAGGATTAAAAGCAACGAGAAAGCGGCAGCGTCAGGAAGCCGAACTTATACAAGCCGAAAGCAAGCTGGTTGCGCGAAGCCTGCAAGCGAATCCCATCCAGGCGAAGCCAAGCGATCAGACATCAGCGCTACAAAGCGAAACTTCTGCTCAGCCGTCGCAGCGTTCACAGGCTGTGAACGCTCAGCAGGAGGCAAGACATAAAGAACAGCTCATCGTCAAGACGGCTCGAGGAATAGATTATTCCCAGCAGTCTGATGATCCAGAAGCTAACCTGCCGCCTACACCGCGAGGTACATTGACAAGAGCGGCCGTTGTGCCGCGCACGACCACAGCTGATTTAAGCAGACTGTCAGCGAGTAGGCTGGTACAGCGGTTCGATCGCGGACAAGCCGCCCTGCAGAGCCGGTCGCAGCAGCATCGTCACCATGCAGGCGCTTCTAGGCTTTCTGCGACTGCTTCGACTAGATCAGCGCAGGCTAACATTCAGCATAATGCGGCGAAAGCTTCCGCTGTGGCTGCAGTGAAGGCATCCGATGTCATGCGCGTTTACCCAGCGCTGAGCGTACAGAGAAAGCGGTTTATCGAAGCTGATGATGCGGAACGCAATGGTGAAGAAACGCGGCCAGTCAGCCCACAGCTATCCAGTGCAGTGAAACCGGCAGCGAATCGCGCGCATCGGCAAGCGCAGCCTGCTGTTTTTGCAAGCAAAGGCATGAGAACGGGAAGCCAGCTGCTGCATACTCTTCAAAAGCGTTCCCAAAGTGCAGCCGCTGCGCAAGCAAGCAGCCGATCAGCGCTGCGTGGATTGACGACGCTTGTACAAGCGGGCGACGACTCGCAAAAGAACGGAGTGTTGCCAAGTGCTGCAGTTATTGAGCAAGCATCGCTTAGCTATGCTGCAAAAGGCAGCAATCGCAATGGATTCGGAAGGCTGGAAGCAAGCGCGGCACCGCCGGCTTCCATGGATAGGGGCGCTATGCCAACGCTTGCTCACCATAAGCCCATGCAGACTGTTCCGCAGGAGCCGCCGCGCCAGGTTAAGGTAGAGGCACCGCGCGAGATGGATCCTGATAAGCTGCAAAAAATGATTATGAAAATACCGCATCTTCGCCCGGAAGCGATAGCGGATCAAGTTTATCAAGCATTAGAGCGCAAGATGAAGCTGGAGCAGCGAAGACGAGGCTACTAGAGGAGCCGGGTAAGGAGGGAATGGCCAATGACTTTAAGCAAAGCGCAGTTTTGGATTTTTCGTTCAAAAGCAACCGATAAGGTAGACGTTCTATTCAACCCGACCGAGTATGAAATGGAGTCGGGCAATCAATATTCGGAGCAGGAAATAGCCGGCCTGCAAACCCCGCTCTCCCAATTCACGAGCGGAGAGCGTACGACGCTAACGCTGAATTTGTTTTTCGATACCTATGAAGCTGGTATTGACGTACGTACCCATACCTCCAAAATCGTAGGCATTCTCGATGTTGATTCGGATCTGCATACACCGCCGACATGCAAGTTCATCTGGGGTTCGCTGGATTTCAAAGGGGTAATAACGAGCATTACGCAAAAGTATACCATGTTTCTGGAAACGGGCGTACCCGTCCGCGCATCATTGACGGTTTCCATGCTCAGCTCGCAGACGATGAAGGAGCAATATCAGGAAATTCCCCGTCAGTCCGCTGATCGAACGAAACAAAAAACGGTCAAGCAGGGTGATCAGCTGTGGTCGATTGCTGCAGAGGAATATGAAGATCCAGGGGCATGGCGGCATATCGCCGAAGCGAACGGCATTGACAATCCACGCATGCTGCTATCCGGAAGAAGCTTGACGATTCCGAGATTGGAGTGATGGAGAGTGGCCCTTACCTTTGAAAGCCTGGAATCCAAATACGGTGATTTCAATGCGCCGGAAGTAGATATTTTAATTGAAGGACAATTAACGAAGCTCTCCAATATGGCGGTTGAATGGGTCGATGTTGAGCAGACGACGGACGCGCAGGCGGACATTGCACGATTTGCGATATCTAACGGCTACATTTGGAGCGAGTCCCGCATGCAGTGGGTCGGATCGACGATTACGGTAGGCAAGAAGCTGCAGATCAAGCTGGGCTATGCGGATAAGAAATCACTCGTTTTTGATGGGATTATTACGGGTTATTCGGTTGATTTCCCGTCCAACGGAAGTCCAACGGTAACCGTAACGGCAATGGACAGATCCTTCCTCATGATGAAATCTGCGCATTCCAAGGTGTGGAACCAAATGAAGGATACCGATGTCGTCAGACAAATTGCCGGCAATTATGGACTTTCCGTGGACTTGGACGATACGACGGTTACCAAAAAGACGATCGAGCAGATTGGTGTCAGCGACTATCATTTCATTCGTTCCCTAGCGATGGATAATGACCGGCAATTTTACGTGGTGGCATCCAAGCTTTATTTCAAAAAGCCTAAAACGTCCGGTTCGCCGCTCATAACGCTTAAATATGGGAAGAATCTCGTTCAGTTCACGCTTACTGTTGATGCTTCCAGCCAAACCTCGCAGGTCAAAGTGCGCGGCTATGACGTAGACAAGATGCAGGCCATCGAGTCGGTTGCAAGCTCGGTAACGGTTATCGGGTCGAACGCAAAGAGCGGGCCTAGCGTTGCGAGCATGCTGTCTTCTCAAAAAATGGAAGTTGTATATACGCAAGCTGCATCAATGGATGAAGCGCAGTCGCTTGCTAAGGCGATGCTGGATCGAATATCGAGGGAACTTGTCATCGGGCACGGCACCTCAATTGGGTTTCCTGAGATGAAGCCAGGCGAGCTGATCAAGATCGAAGGGCTTGGCAGCGAGAAGCTGGATCAGCAGCTGCGATTAACGAAGGTAACGCACCGGCTCGACGCGACGAGCGGCTATATGATTTATTTTGAGACGGAGGGGAATGCGATATGAGCACCATGTATCCTGGTTTTTTTGACCAGCATCAGCGTTCCATGCAATCCGAGCAGCTGTCCGGCGTCTGGAATGCGATCGTTACCGACAACAAGGACCCTGACAAGCTCGGCCGCGTAAAAGTGAAATTTCCGCTGCGAGAGGGTGAGCTGCAGACGGAATGGATCCGCGTCGCAACCTTAATGGGCGGCAACGATATGGGATCGCTCTTTTTGCCGGAAGTGAACGACGAGGTGCTGGTAGCATTCTTAATGGGACGCCTCGATCAGCCTGTTGTCATTGGTTCATTGTGGAGCAAGAAGCAGAAGCCGCCAGAGCCGAACGAAAAAAACGATGTCCGCAAAATCAAGACGAAGACCGGCCATGAAATTACGTTCGACGATACGAGCAGTGCCGGCACGGTAACGATAAAGACTTCAAAGGGGCATAACATTACCTTCGCCGATAAAGAGAAGACGGTAACGGTGGAAACGCAGGATAAACAGCAGTCGATAAAGCTGGATGAAACCGGCAAGAAGATTACGATCAAGTGCGGGACGACATCGACGATCGAGATGAATGCTCAGGGCGATATTAAGGTTACGGGGACGAAATCGGTTACCGTGAAGGGCACGCAGGTAAAGGTGGAGGCCGATGCGTCGCTGACGCTTCAATCGAATGGCATGCTCGAGGTTAAGGCCACCGGTATGCTAACCCTTAAGGGCGCTATGGTCAAAATCAATTAACAGCGAAGGGGGCTGCAGCTGGTGTCGGCATCATTTTTGGGAAAAGGATGGAAATTCCCGGTTCAGGTTGACGCAACGACCGGCCGCATTCGGATGGCGGAAGGCGAAGAGGACATTGAAGAGTCGATTCGAATAATTCTACGAACGTCTAAGGGCGAGCGTTTGATGCGGCCAGACTTTGGCTGCGGGCTAAGGGATTTTGTTTTTGGTACGACGGACGAAACCTCCCTGCGCCTAATCGCGAGCGATGTGCAGGAAGCGATCCGGATCTGGGAGCCGCGTGTAAAGGACGTCGAGGTGGAAGTAAAGCCGGACCGTGAAAACAACGGACGCGTGCTAATGAATGTTTCCTATGCCGTACGTTCAACAAACAATCTATTTAATCAGGTCTTTCCTTTCTATTTGGAGGAAGGGACGAAATAACGGGAGCGAACAACGTGATGAAGCACGGGGGAAGTAAGGGCGGTGACAACCGTCCGCCAAAAATAAACCATAATACGCTCTCCTCCTTTATGTCTCAGCTGAAGGAGATGGCACCGCATTACACGCCGGAATGGCGCTTCTCGCAAGAAGAGCCGGATGCGGGGACGGGACTCGCCTATTTGACCGCCGAGATGCTGGAGGGAACGGTCAAGCGGCTCAACCAAGCACCGCTTAATCATTTTCTCGCTTTTCTTGATCTCATTGAGGTCAAACTGCAGCCGCCTAGACCAGCCCGCGCTTCGGTTGTTTTTCAGCTTAGCGAGGGTGCGGTAGATCCGGTATATTTGCCTGCTGGAATTGCTTTGACTGCTCCTCATCCAGAAGGCGGTGAGCCGCTTGTATTTGAAACGGAGAAGGTGCTCCTTGCAACGCCTGCCAAGCTGATGGAATGGATCAACGTCCATCCGGAGCGGGATCATATCGCAACTGCCGCGATCGAATACGGCGATCGCCTGAAAGGCGGCCTTGCAGAGCCGGTCAGCCTGTTTGATACGAGCTCGAAGCAGAATGAGCAGGAGCATACGCTCTTTATTCGCCATGACGACTTATTTCTAGTCAATCGTCCGAATCGCTTTTACCTGAATGTTCACCATACCGAAAAACGGTATTCAGAGCCGGAGCTAGCTGCTTCGCTTGCGTCGGAGTGGGTAGAGTGGACTTATTTCTCCAACGGAAACTGGGTGGCTTTCGATTCGGCTACGGCTGCCGGAAATATGGTCGTATTACATAAGAAACAAGCAGGAAAGCTTGAAAAGACGGAGCATGAAGGCATAAGCGGCCGCTGGATCCGCTGTACGCTGAAGCAGCTCCAAGGTGCGGCTTCTCCTTTGCTGAAGAAGCATTTGGAAATGGACAAGATCAGGCTGCGCGCTGCTCATGATGCTGCAAACGACGACGTTGGCATCCAGCCAGGCGCATTGTACTTTAATGACACAGAGCTGCTGCGCGATGGCTTCTATCCTTTCGGCGAGCATTTTGTTCCATATTCCGTATTTTATTTGTCCTGTGAAGAAGCATTCACCAAGCGCGAGAGCAAAATTAAATTGTCGTTCAAGGCGAAAGCGAATCCGAGCAGGCTTCGTATGGCGCAGGATCCGGAAGTGAAATGGAAGATGGTCATGCGGACCTCGGACTTTGACGAGAAGGACCCGCCGCGTATTTGCATTCGGAGCGTGCAATGGGAGTACTGGGATGGAGGCAACTGGGCAAGGCTGCCGGGCAGCGAGCGTTACGGCGGCATGTTCGCAGAACTGCCCGAGCAAAGCGAGAGAAGCTTCACGCTGGATTTCATCTGTCCCGAGGACATGACGCAAACCTTTGTCAACGGCGCATCCGATTATTGGATCCGGGCACGGGTTCTGCAGACCGATCCGATTATCGCTCCCGTTGTTGAATATATGTCGCCGTGGTTAGGCGAGCCGTCGCTGTCATATGCGCATGGATCGCAAACCTTGTTCATGCCGGAGCATGCCTTTACGAGAAGCAATATCGACAATCGTGACCGAACGATTTCGGCTCAGCAGGGCGGGCAGTCATTCAAGCTGTTTGAACCGATTGAAGCGAGTCATCCCGCGATGTATGCTTCCTTTGACATGGCTCCGTTAAAAGGACCGATTCGTTTGCATATCGAGCTGGAGCGAAGATTCTCGGTGCGCAATCAGCCGCCATGGGTGGAATGGGAGGCGCTATGCCTCGAAGCTGGCCGTTACGTGTGGCAGCCGCTCAAGGTCGTTGACAGTACGGAAGCCTTTACGGTAAGCGGAGAATTACAATTTGTGGGTCCGCCGGCAATGGTTTTGGCAAGATTGTTCGGTCGGGAGCGATTTTGGATACGGGTCATCAATCGGGATAGTACGCTTGGAGATTCTTATCCAAGCAATCCGATTGCAAAGAGCATGCATTTGAATGCTGTATCCGTCAGGCAGCAGATCAGTCAGGAGAAGGAGCTCACGATTCCGTCTGATGGTTTCGTACATTTAGCCCCAACCGCTTATATAGAAGAAGAAGTATGGGTGGATGAACTCGAGCATGTCACGCCAATGGACCGAATCGCGCTAAGCGATGCAGAACCCGACCGTTACATGCTGCAGAGGGATGGAGACGGCAATGACCAGCGCTTCTGGGTGAGATGGAAGCCGGTTGCATCACTCGCTGAATCAGGACCGATTGACCAGCATTATATGCCGGATCATGCCGGCGGCACGCTGCAGTTTGGCGATGGCGTTCGTGGGAAGATGCCTTCCTCCGATACAGCCGAAACGGTCCGCGTTCGGTTCAAAACGACCAGCGGAGCCAGCGGCCATGTGGAAGCCGGCCAAATTACAGGCATGGTGCTCCCCTTTGCTTTCATCAGCAGCGTGAGCAACCCAGCCCCTTCAATCGGCGGGGGCGATGCAGAGCGAGTCGAGCAGGTGCTCGAGCGAGGACCGCAGCGGCTTAAGCACCGCGGACGGGCCGTTACGACAAAGGATGTGGAGTGGATTGCCCGAGAAGCCTACCCGCAAATTGCCAAGGTCAAATGCCTCAGCAATCGCAATGGTCTGCTGGAGCGTTCTCCTGGATGTATGACGGTTGTTGCTTTCCCGTCCGGCGGCTTGGCGAATGCGGCGCAGTTTCCGGAGCTTCGCAAGGCAGTCGAACGGGAGCTGACGCGGACGGCTTCGAATATGGTCTCCCTCAGCGGGTCAATCCGTGTCATCGAACCGGCATACTTAGAGGTATCCGTCCATGCGACGGTTGCGACGGAGTCGGTAGACGAGCTGCTGCCGTTAGAGCTAGCCTGCGCGGCAAAGCTGAATACGTTCCTCGATTCCGTTACGGGAAATGTGGATGGAAACGGCTGGAATATAGGCGAAGCGCTGCATGTGTCAGTCCTGCATTCTCTGCTGCATGCGGTCCGATCGCTTTTATACATTGAGCGGCTGTATTTGCATGTGGTTAAGATTGAAAATGGCGTAAGGACGGAATGTGATCCAACGCGAATGGATGAAGTTATACACGGTATTGTTGTCAACGGAGTACATACCATTACAGCAATACCTGCCCCTAAATAACAGCAGCTATCCCTGCATTGAGCTTGATACAATTCCTTAAGAGAAAGGAGAGATCATATGCTGCCAAGGCTGCCCTTGGACGACCGCACCTATGCGGAAATTGTTCAACAAGCTAGAAGGCTTATTCCGAAACGCGTGCCTGAATGGACGGACGAGAACGCGCATGACCCGGGGATTACCTTTATCGAGCTGTTCGCCTGGCTGACAGAGATGCAGCGATATTTCATTGGACGTGTTCCAGATCGAAACAAACACAGATTTCTGGATCTGCTGGGCATTGCGCCAGCGGATGCCAGCTCGGCGCAAGCGATCGTGCGCTTTTCGAATGTGAACAAAGCGGTAACGCTGCCTCGTGGATCGAAGCTGATGGCTGAGGATCAAATGTTCGAGACCGAAGCATCCATTTCGCTCGTACCGCTCGCGCTGGAACGGATTGTTACCCGGACTGAACGGGAAGCAAATGATGTTACGGCTACCAATGATCATGCGAATGTCGCCTTTTATGCATTCGGCAAGGATGCGAAGGCAGCCTCGAAGCTGTATCTTTCCTTTGACCGTGAGCTTGAGCCGCAAGAGCAAATAACGATTAACGTTAAGCTGCTGGAAGCAGGCTTCGACATGTTAAAGGATGCGGAACAGGAGTTTGTTGTAAATCGCTCCGCTATTTCTCCGTCGGCTCGCCTTTCCTGGAAGGCTTATTGCTGGGATGAGTCTTCAGGCTCCGCGGGCTGGATGCCCGTTGAGATGATCGAGGACGAGACGCTGCATTTGACGCTTAGCGGAAGGATTACGTTTGCGATTAAATCGCAAATGCGCAGCGTCACGGTACATCCTGCCAGTGAGCAGGCCCGTTATTGGATATGCGCTACGGTTGAGGAGGCAGGCTATGAAATGCCGCCTCGCATACGCCAGCTTATGCTACATACGGTAGCCGTCCAGCAGAAAGACACCTTAAGCGAAATCGTCGATTTTGTCGTTGATGGAGAGCCGAACGAAGAAATACATATGGATAGCTATTTGGCCGTTTTCGGACAAATACGCGTTCAAGTAAAGGATGCAGACGGCGCTTGGCGCTACTGGCAGGAAACACCGTCTTTCGAGAATCTGCCTCCAATGGACCGACCGCCATCCGTTTTTACCCTTGTCAGGCATGAAACGCTGGACAGCGTGACCGTCAAGTTCAGCGACGGCTTGTCAGGCGCAATTCCCCCACCTGGACAAACGGTAAGAGTCATTGCGAGCGATGCCAAATTCGATCTGTACAGGCAGGTTGGACGAAGCAATGGACTTCCGGAGCAGACCTTTGAGCTGTACAGCCTGTCTTGCAAGAAGCGTGACGCTTTACGCTTGCAGGTAGGCGTGCCCGAGCCGCAAGGCGCTTACCGGTGGCAGGACTGGACGCGGGTAGATGAATTTGACCGCTCCAAACCGGAGGACCGCCATTTCATATACGATCCGGCTAAGCGGCTGATTCACTTTGGCAATGGAGAAAAAGGCGCCATTCCTGAAGCGAGCATCGATACGAATATCGTACTCATAGCCTGTGAGCTCGGAGGGGGAGATCGGGGCAACGTGAAGCCACATCTCATTACCGAATGGGTGAACGAGGCTCAGAAGGCTTTACATATAAAAGCGGACAACCCTGGATTTGCAGCAGGCGGAGCAGAGGCTGAAACGCTGCAGCTCACTTTGCAGCGGGCACAGGCGGAGCTTAAGCATACATTCCGAGCTGTCACAAACGAGGATTACGAGACGCTTGCTAGAGCGACACCTGGCGTAGCTGTAGCTAGAGTACATGCAATCCCATTATTTAAGCCAGGATTGGCTGATTATCCGAGGGAAACCGCTCCGGGACAAATATCTGTCGTCGTTGTCCCGTTCGGCCTGACGGATACGCCAACCCCCAGCGCTGGTTTTCTGCAAACCGTAAAGCGCCATCTGGATACGAGAAGGCTTGTTACGACCGAGGTGCATGTTATTCCTCCCGTCTATATTAAAGTGACGGTGAATGCTGTCGTCGTCGTTGAGCCGCAGTTCGTGGACGAAGGACAACGCTTGGTTGAGCATTTGAAAAAACTGCTGCGTCCGCTTGATGGCGAACACGGGATAAAAGGCTGGACCTTTGGCCGCTCCGTGTATAAAGGCGACATTTATAGCGCATTGAGCCTTGGGAGCGGTGTCGTCTACGTTCAGGACCTATGGATCGATGCGGAGGGTCCGCATGTAAGGAAGAGCGCGGGCGGAGACATTATACTGCCGCCGCATGGTCTCGTTTTCTCGGGACAGCATGAAATTGAACTCATTAGTCGCACGCATCTGTAGCATTGTGGTAATCGGCTGCAAAGGAGGCACAGCATGAACGGACAAAACCACTTTTTCTCGATCAGCCGCGAGCAGGATTGGCAGCGCGGCACGGGATACAATCTTGAATATCATATCGCGGGATATGGCGTTCAACGCGATAGCCGCTACGGCATCGCGGGAACCATACAACTGAATGAGCTTACGGGCACTGCACCGGTCAAGGAATTCGCAGTCTCTCAGCATGAGCATATGTATTTGCTGGATGAGCGTGCAGATCTCTGGATATACGACCGCCGCAATGCCGACCATAAGCGCTTATTTACGCAGGGCCATCGCTTGTTTAGCTCACATGCCAGGCTGGCTGCCTCTGGTGACCTTCTCATTGCAGCCGATCGCTCGAGTGAAAGAACGGTAGCAGCCTACCATACCGGGAACGGCCAGACGCTTTGGTCCCGAATGGGAGATGAGGCGGATGGGATCCCCCTGCACCCCCTCGCCATTGCGGCTGACGATCGCTATATTTATATTCTTACACCGCTTGCTCTCGATCCGGGAGCGGATGAGCCGACGGTTGCGGAAGGGGCGAAGCTTGGCATAATTCAATTCACGCTGGGCGGAGCAGT
Organism: Paenibacillus sp. 2TAB23; assembly: GCF_052115165.1. NCBI lineage: Bacteria > Bacillati > Bacillota > Bacilli > Caryophanales > Paenibacillaceae > Paenibacillus > Paenibacillus sp. 2TAB23. The sequence continues at coordinate 260,434 of NZ_JBFRGD010000001.1, read as the reverse complement.
CGCAGCCGTATGGAGCGATCCTGCTTTTACGCAGCATGTACGAGCCAAGCTTAGACATTTGAACCGAACGTATTATATGACCATTGCATCGTCCGGCGAGCTTTATATATTCGATACCTTGTATGCCAAGCTGTTCAGCTTTCGGGCGAATGGCCAATTAAACATAAAACGGGAGCTTCCTTCGCAGCCTTACGCAGGGCTTTGCACGGATGGAAGCGGAAAGCTGTACGTAGGCGATACGCGTCAAATGGATCAAGTCAGCGAGGATGACCGCTTCATTACACAGTTAAATGCTGCCGGGGAGACCATCGGGCGCATTACGGGCTTCCGGGGCAAGGCGGACCAGCTGCTGATTGACGATAAGGACCGCATGTACATATTGAACGGCGAGGATGGCACCGTTACGATATTAAATCTGCAGCCGCAAACATTGCTTATGGAGGAGACTGGCGTTCCGGAGGGGGTTTGGCTCTCAACGGCATTCGACAGCGCCGAAGCAGAGACAGTCTGGCACAAAATGGCGCTGGAAACGTTCATTCCAGACGGCACACAGCTGCATGTATCCTATTTCAGCCAAAATGAGGATAGCTGCATCATTGCCGGCAGTTACCGCAAGGTTGATGATTGGCTGGCAGATCGGACAATCCCTTACCGCGAGAAACTGAAAGGGCTTGAGGGCTTTTGGTCGAAGCCCGTTATTAATCCGAATGATGCTTTATTCTTTGGGGCAAAGGGTCGATATTTATGGTTAAAGATGGAGTTTATCGCTTCGGAGCGATATACGCCTCTCATAGAATCGATGCGCATTTATTTCCCTCGGGACACGTATCTGTCTTATTTGCCGGCGGTTTATCAAGAGGACCCGGCCAGTCGCGATTTTCTTGAGCGTTATTTATCATTATTCGGCACGTTGTTCTCCGGCATCGAGGAGGATATCGAGGATTTATCTCGGTACATTGATCCGGAAAGGGCGACCGGCGAGCATCTTCGGTGGCTTGCAACCTGGGTTGGTCTGGAAACCGATGATTACTGGACGGATGACCAGGTGCAAACTTTTATCCAGGCTGCACCAGAGCTGTACCGTTACCGCGGCACACGTCAGGGCTTAATGAAAACCATTGAGATTTATACGGGAGTAAAGCCGCTGATTGTGGAGTACTTCCAAACGAAAGCGATGCGTGACCATGCGGAGCTGCGTCAATTGACGGACCAGCTGTACGGGGGAGATCCTTACACCTTCACCGTGCTCCTTAAGCCGGAGCAAGCTCCGTCCGAGAAGCAGCGCGTCGTGATCGAGCAATTGCTCGAAGAGCAGAAGCCAGCCTTCACAGAAGCCAAGCTTGTGCTGCTGCAGCCATGGATGTACTTGGATCTGCATACATACCTAGGTATTAATACGGTGCTCACGGAGCCATCGCTGCTTAAGCTGAACCCTGATCGGACGATGCCTAACGATACGCTAATCGTAGATATTGGCATGGAGAAGCGCCTAGATGTCCATACACGCTTAGAAATGGATTCAGAGCTGGAATAATATAAAAACGCGAAGGAGCGGTACAGGTGAAAAAATCGAGGCTGTATCCATTTGAGAGAAATCGTTATTTTTACGGGAAGCTGCTTACAGTGCGCGATTTCGAGTCTGAGCAGAAATATTTCAATGACAAAAGAAGATTGCTGAACCGTTTGCTTTACGGCAGCGGCGTATTGTCGGGCATGCAGGTTGTGGCTGTTGACGACAAAACGATCTCTGTTGAAATGGGCGTAGCCATCGATTATATCGGACGTGAGCTCGTCATCCCTTCTCCCGTCACACTCAAGCTGTCCATGATTGAAGGCTTTACGAACAATGAGTACAAGAAAAACGTCTACCTATGCGTCGCTTATGATGAGAAGGGCAAAGAGCCCGTGCATTCCGTAGGCAATTCGGCTATTCGGAACGATGAAGTAAGCGAATATAATCGGGTGCTGGAATCCTATCGCCTATTCATTAACGAAGAGGCACCTGCTCCTTCCTCCTTCGAATTTGTCCGTTTGCTGGAAAATGTCGTGACGATCTATGAGGATGCGAACGTGCGGATTACGCAGCGCATGCCTAAGTATGTCAATGTTGGCGAGGTTGTCGAGGTCAAGCTTGTAGTTGAGAAAACGCTGCAAACGCCTCGAATTGCGTTCCAATATGATTACGAGGCTTCAGGCTTCACCTCTGTCGGGCATGACGGCACTAAGGTGGTGTTCGTGGAGCCGGGGGATGCGCAGGAAACGGAATATGCGGTGAGCTTCCATGTGAAAGCTCCGCAGACAGCTGGCGTGAAGGCAGAGCTGTCCGTTCCCAACCAAGCGGCTAAGCTGACCATTGGCGATTCAGCTATACCGCTGGACACGAATGCCAAGCACAGCATTGATGTGCTGGACGAGCCGGTTGCGAATCGTATTCTGAAGGATTGGCATGAGCGGACGTTGGAGCAGGCCGTAGAAGGCGCTGCGGATCAAAGCATATGCTTAGCCAAAATCAGCTTGCTGCAAATGGGCCCAACCTATATGATCGAGAAAGTGGATCGGGTGCCTTTTGACGAATATATCGAAAGCACATCGCTGCTGCAGCGGTTAGCCCAAACCTCTCGAGGTTCGTCGCTTAATAAATTTTATGCCAGTGCCGAGACGCATGATTTGGAATATGACGCAAAGCCGTCGCTGGATGTGCAATATCATCCGGATCGCAATGAATTTGACTTCAAGCTTGGCATTCCGCGCCCTCAGCATTTGTACGACGAAATCGCAACCGGTACGATGGAGGTTGCGCTTGAATCAATTGGCAAGACCGGCGGATTCTTTTTCTCCCGCGGCAAGAAAAACTACGTATCCGAAGAAATTTCGCATGGGTTAGGCGAAGGTCAGGTTTCGGTGGTCGTTGGCCTTGAAGAAGTCGATCGGACAGTGCTCGCAGATCGGACAAGCACGATGAAAAAGATTTATTACGGTCAAAGCGATGTGTTCAAGGGGACCGAATTCGAGCCTGATATTCCGAATGTATCGCTCGGAACGATTGTTTATCCAGAGAAAGGCACGTTCCGAATCGGAATGAAGCTGCAGGGAGAGACGGAGTCGGCGGCATCTGTCATTGCAGTACGCTGGTGGGCATTCAAAAGCCTGGGTGCTGGGCAAGCTGCTCCATTAGCCGATGATCCCGCGGACGAGGGTCTCTCCGAGGCGGCAGCCTCAGAGCAGGAGTAATAGAAATAAGCTGTAGGGAAGATCGACGCGTAGATGTTGATCTTTCAGACAGCTTTTTGTTTATCCACGCGTAGGCTGGGTTGGATAAGCTATAATGCTAGATAGATTATAAACTTGCAGATCCAGCTGAAGATGCTGGAAAGAACAGGTACGCTGCGGCTATTCGAGAACAGAATGACGTGGCTAATTGAAAGCGCTCCATAGTAGAGAGGCTGAAGGAGGTTGAGCGTGGAATCCATATGCGAACAGCTAAAGGAGCTTAACGATTATGAGGCAAGAAAGCTTCTAAGTGAGCTTCTTGAGCTGTCACTTTCCCAATTAAATCATGAAGATGAAGGAAAGGCGGCTTTAGCACAGCATGCAGCTGATTTGTGCAGCAGCCACATTGCGGCTGCGCTGTCTCGCCGCCGTGCAGCAGAGCAGCGAAAAACAACCGTTCATCTTATCTTCGGCTTATCGGCAGCAGGATCTTTTAAAGTGGCGCTGAGCAAGCTGGGAAGAAGAATGGAAAATGAAGTCATCGCTTTTAATGAAGTATTTTCTACAGGTCCGATTCATGGGCTTGAACATGCAGAGGGACAACGTTACCGGGATATGTGGCTTGCCGACCGTATACGGAATTATACACATTACCAGCTTGTTAACCGTGAGCATCAAGTCGAACGAATTACCGAGCGGCTTTCCGCCATTCCGGAGCATAAATCTATCGACATCTGGTGTGCAGATAACGCTCACGATCAGATTGGATTGCGCTTTGCGTTGCATATTCTGAAAGGCAAACGGAACGCGATACGTGTCATTAATGTTTCTAGGCAAAACGGGCTGGCGGCAGAGCAGGAAAAGCGATTATACACGCTAGGTTTACTGGATTTGGATGCTTACATGCAGGCAATAGAGCAGAGCAAATTCGCAGCAGCCCTATCGGATGACAGCCGGAAGCAATATGAAATGGATTGGCTGAAGCTGTCTGATCGGAAGGACACTTTGCGATTTTGGGAGAATGGTGAGGTGAGGGCGGCAGCTGAGGAGGAGCTTGATTCCATGCTTTTGGAGGCTGTAAAAAGACTTGAAAGCCAGGCAATCAACGACGGCTATGTAAGAGCGGGTGCAGTCATTGGCGATCTTCAGGAGCATGCTGACCAGCTAATCGACTTTGGCTTTATGGAATATCGGCTTTGGGTTTTGATTAGTGCTGGAACCCTGTCCTTCCGCGGTCTTCCCGTAGCGATGCATCAATATGAGGTTCGAATCAAAAGGAGGAATAAAGAATGAAACCACTTTATGGGAAGGACTCGGTCATCCCGAATAAGAAAAAAATCGTATTTTTTGGGGATAGCATCACAGATGAGGGAACGTATCTCGCCTTCATGGATGCGTATTTGCTTCAACATTGGCCTGGGCATGAGATTACACTCATTAACCTTGGCGTAAGCAGCGAAACAGCATCGGGTCTGAGCGAGCCGAGGCATCCGTTTCCGCGCCCCTGCGTGCATGATCGTTTGGTGCGGGCGTTAGAGGAGAGTAAGCCTGACTGGGTCGTGCTTTGTTATGGAATGAATGACGGTATTTATTATCCATTCTCAGACGAGAGATTTGAGGCTTATCAGAGCGGCATTCTCCGCGCAGTCGAGCTTGTCAAAGCCGCTGATGCCCAAGTCATTCTAATGACGCCGCCTCCATTCGATGCAGTATCGTACGACGCGCCGATGCAGCCAGAAGGCCAATCTGACTACAGCTATGATGCGCCTTTTGCCCATTACGAGGAAGTGTTGAAGCGGTATGCGGATTGGGTGCTTACTTTGCATGGCAGAGCAGATGCTGTCGTGTCCATCCACGATCCATTGCTTGAGCTATGGAGTGAAAAGCGCGAGAAAGATCCCGATTATGTAACCGGTGACGGCATACATCCAGGTGCTGAGGGGCACTGGGTCATCGCTCGCGAGCTGCTTCGTGTATTATTTAATATATCGCTCCAGCAAGTCCCGCAGCATGTGCTGCAGCCGGAACAGTCACCTGTATTCGCAGCGGTCTCGGAACGGCATCGCTTGCTTAGCTCCGCGTGGAAGGAGCATGTCGGCCATACCAATCCAAGCAAGTCAGATGCGCTGCCACTGAATATAGCCATTGAGCGGGGAGAAGGCTTGGCGGCACAGATTCGGGACATCGCTTCCAAGCTGGATGTTGTCGCGACGCATCGCAGCTCGCTATGGAAAGGCTATGAACGGATCGATTTTATGCTGGAGGGCAGAGAGGGCCTGCTCGTATTACCTAAAATATTCGCTGAAGGCAAGCCATGGATATGGCGGGCTTCCTTTTTTGATGCCTTTTCCTATGCGGATATGGCTCTATTAGAGCAGGGATGGGCAATCGCATATGATCATGTAAGCGATATGTACGGAGCTCCGGGTGCCGTTGCACATATGCGAGTATTTCAAGATTATGTCACAGAAGCCTTCGAGTTATCCCCTAAGACAGTGCTCTTCGGCTTTAGCCGTGGAGGACTATATTCCTGTAACTATGCAATAGCCTATCCTGGTCAGGTGAAGATGCTGTATTTGGATGCGCCTGTGTTGGACATATTGAGCTGGCCGGCCGGGAGAGGTGCTGGAACGAGATCGGAATTAGAATGGCAGGAGTGTTTGGCTGTCTACGGCGTTAATGAAGAGACCGTTTCAGAGGCGAAGCTCTCTCCGATAGATAACGTGCAGGCGCTAGCCGCTACGAATATACCGATATTAATCGTAGCAGGTGATGCGGATATTCCGGTGCCGCTGTCCGAGAATGGTGCTCCGTTCGCAGAGAGAGTCAGCGAGTTAGGCGGAATAATTTCGTTAATCGTGAAGCCGGGAGTCGGCCATCATCCGCATAGCCTAGAGAATCCCAGCCCAATACTTGAGTTCATTCGGCTTTATTCTTAAGCCAGATACAAGGTAATTAGTTAGATGGATTCAAACTAAAAAGAGCGATGGCAGCCGCAGACATGAAGAAAGTCTTAGGCTGTCACCGCTTGATTGAACGGACGTTCCTTGTTTATGTAACATCGAGATGCCTTTTTTCTCATATCTGACCTTCTTGTCCACAAAGCTGCGGCACTGTGTTTAAGGTTCTCGAACTACTTGTACCTGAACGGACTGCTTGCTGTCTACCGTTGCTAAAATTATATCCTTTAGTACGCGGGGGCGTATTTCTGCTTCCAGCCATTCGCGGTCTTTTCCAATCTCGCGCAGCAGAGCATGTTCAATGTGACCATCCGCAATGATCGGTTTAGTCAAGTTGAAGGGTTCCGTCGATAACTTCAAATCAGTTGGCGTTATAGGCTGGAAAGCCGTATTCATGAAAACAGATAACGTTCCACCGGGCTCCCATGCAGCAAAAGCAACCTTTGAGATATCATCTACATTAGCTTTTCTCAGCTCTGCGAACAAGAACTCAATAGGCAGCTTAGCTTTCGTTAGGTTTCGATAATCAAGCTTTCCCTCCTGAATAAGAATAATCGCGGGAGGATCGAAAAATTGTTTTAACAGCGGGATCTTTAGGCTGAGCCAGATCGCTAGAATATATAAGATAACGAGAGAAACAGTCGTAATCATGGAACCTTTAAGCCCAAGATGCTCGTCCGATAACGGATGGGCAATAATGTTGCCAAGCGTCAGCGCAATAATGAAATCAAGAAACCGAAGCTGTGATATGGAACGCTGGCCCATAAATTTGGCAGCAACGATCAGAAATACGAATCCGACAATGCTGCGCAATATCCATCCCGTTGCCGTCAACGACTCTTGGCTTTTGAAAAAATCCATGTGTACAGTCCCTTCGTTACCCTCATTGTCTAAAGTGTATCTTCCCCTTTTTTACCAAAGTCATACAATTGGTTGTGCTGATAGCCTCACTTGAAGAAGCTGCCTTTTCATTTCTCTTCCTATTTCTTCAAGGAAAAAGCAGCCGATTGGTACCGTCAGCTGCCTTGTGTTTGAAACACGTAGTTCGATAGTATCAGAGAATGCTTTTTTACTGCCTATGTGATGTGATAATATGAATGCAAAATCTGATTCTCGGAGGCATGTCATGGAAAACGAGAAATGCGACTTGACACCAAAAAGCGCTGTTAAACAAAAAAACGTTGACGTAATTAACGACTACACGATTAACTACCATGCTAATGGAAAAACGATGTGGTCTAAAGGGAAATTGATGGATGATCAACCGGACGGATATTGGGAATAGTATCGACTCAATGGAACGATAAAGCGTTCAGGTTATTTCGACAAGGGTGAGCCCGTTGGTGAATGGATCGCTTATGATAGTCAAGGAATGAAGTACAAAGCAACCTCTCGCGACGATAAGTAATCTAATAAGAAATTAGGCAGCATTCAAATAAGGTCTATGAACAGAAAAAGGCAGGCTGAGAGTTCGTTCTCAGCCTGCCTTTTTTATTCGGATTCCGTTAGGATGGATGACATTTCAAGCCGTACGGGCTTGTTCTTGTTCATTAAAAAAGTAAGCAGCGTGTTGCCTGATTTGAAAATAAGGTTTGTCCGTCCATTTTCCAGCTGCTCCTTGACTGATACAGTCTTGGCTGCCAGCAAGCGGCTGTAAGTTTGCTCCATGATGACCGGATTCCATGTCGTAAGCCTCTGGACATAAAAGGCTTCAGGATTGTCCACATCAACTTCAAGAACAAAGGATAGCTGCATCGCGCTAAAGGTTAGGGTTTGAGGTAAAATAACCTCTTCGCCTATTTCTCCTTCAATAGGTGGTACACTATCTGATGCAGGAGCGTCCGTCATTGTGGCGATATCTGCAATCGTGACAGTTTCGTTTGAAGCGGATAACGTCTGGACCTCATTGTTCGGAGTCGGCGATGAAGAAGGTACAGCACTCGCCTCTGGCGTTGCGGATGGCTGAATTGCTCCTTGATCCGTTGCGGTTGGCGTTGCAGATGGCTGAATAGCTCCCTGATCCGTTGCGGTAGACGTAGCAGACGGCAACGGCGAGATCACCGATCCGTCCGCATCGCTGGCATCGTCCGGCAAAGTACCTTCTATAACGGTTCCATCTTCGAGCGGTTCCTCCTCAAGCGGAAGGACTGGCGCATCAGGCGCTCCTAACGTTTCTTGCAGCTTCACGAGCGAGAGGCTCATAAAGCCTTCTGCATAGAGGTTGCCTTGCCGGAAAAAGCCTTTGTACAGCGGCGCGCCGTCCGCGTCGAAGAGCGTACCTACGCCTTCGTATTTGCCATTTACGAACTTGCCGTCATAAACAACGCCTCCGGCGGCATTGAACGCTTGTCCGCTGCCATTCTGCACGCCATTCGCAAAAGAACCTACATAAACGGCTGAACCGGTTTCATTAAACAGACTGCCAGCACCATGGTAGCTGCCTAGAAGGAAAGCGCCGTCGTACTGCACAAAGCCGGATGGAAAATATTGTTTGGCCGGGCCTGAGAGTTTACCGGCAAGAAAGTTTCCTTCATACAATAACACGCCATTGCCGTCAAATTGTTTGCCAGCGCCCTCGTAGATGCCATTGTTAAACTGGCCCTCATAAAGCAATTTATCTTTGCCGCTATAAAGCTTGCCGTCCCCGCTAAATACGCCTTTCGCAAAAGCGCCTGCATAGATCATGCTGCCATCGGCGGCGAAGGCGGTACCTGCGCCTTCATAGGCGCCTGCTAGAAATTGTCCCTCGTACTTAGGCTTTCCATCGGGATAAAAGAGTGTTCCTGCACCGCTGTATTGGTCTGCTGCGAACGCTCCGCGGTAAAGCAGAATGCCTTCAGCGCTATAGAGCTCACCAGCGCCTTCCATCATTCCTTTAGCAAAGTCACCTTGATAGCGGAGCTTGCCGTCAGGAAAAAACAGCTTGCCGTTACCGGTATATTGCCCATTCTCAAGCTGTCCTTTGAAGAGCAGATTGCCATCGGCGTCCATGATAGAGGCTGGTCCCGTGAAGCCTTTGTCGACTGCGGCGCTTGCTTCGAGCTGCGGCGTACGCCCGAACCATTTGTTAATAAACGCCGGCGGACTAATAAAGCCAAAATAAACGATGAAAAGCGTAATAATCAATACGAGTGCAATGAGCTTCTTAGCAATGAAATAACTGCCAACCCGCAAATAATTGTTAAGCGAGCGCAGCGGTCCGAATATGGCGGTAACCAGCCATTTGCGGATTACGGCAAGCGCACGCTTCGGTAGCGTCTTGGCGCGTTTCAGAGGGGCGATGATCTTCCGTTTAATCGGCTTTATAATGGGATTTAATATTTGCTCAATCATATCATGGCACCTGTATCGTCATCTGTCCGGGATTGATGAACTGAATGACGCCTCCCCAGTTACACATGCATTTCGAAGTTTGATTGAGCGCGGGCATATTCGCGACCAGCACGGTCGGGGAGCCCGGAGCCCATGGAGCGGCAGTGACTGGAATGCAAGGTTGGGGCGTGAGTGCTCCGAGTGCCGCAGCCGTAGCGGCTGCCACCATCGGGTTGGCCATTGAGTTGCATACGCCAAAAGGCATGATATTAACCATTGGCTTGTTATCCATGATGTTCGCGATCGGCATAGCCGTCAGAACAAGGTTGGCAGGCAGCACGTTAAACGTTCCTGGAGCTGCTCCGAAGGAGCATTGCATCGTAGCTCCGCCGCATACAAGTTGTCCCATAAATTTCCTTTCCGTGAGTGGGCATTCATTAGCTGGCCCCTCCTGTGTTCTACTATTTTAATAGTACTATAAGCCAATAGGACCATCAACAAAAACCTACTAAAATAGCTAACATTCGATGAATTATAACAAGTATACTGATGCGAAACGGCTAAACTTGTAGTACTATGGAAATAGAAGAATTTTGCAAGATGAAAGCGATGGTGCGCATGCGAAGGTCCACGTTGGGAATAGCTCTGCTGTTACTTATGGCAATCGGTCTCGGCTTTTGGCTTTATCCGAATGCCGATCACTTCCAAACTCCCCCGTACACAACAGAAAAACCACTTACTTATTTATCGAAAGTAGCTGCAGGACCAGAAGGGAGCACCATTGTTATTGGCGATTCCCGTCAAGAAATTGTAAGGATGAGCAGCGAGGGCTCTATTGAAGAGCTGGTAAGGCAGGACTCCAGTGATGGAAGCAGGCATGATTTTACGGAAATTGCGGTGGCTGCCGATGGCACTATTTATGTTCTAGACACGATATTGGATGGCTACGGTCTCTATGTCCAAGAGGAAAGAATCGTTAGCTATACGCCTGGCGATACGAAGGGAAAGCTCCTTTATACCTATAAGGGGAGTGGAACGAACAAGCGTGTCGGTCTGATCAAAGGACTTCAGGTTGCCGGCGACAGTATTTACTTCTACATAAACGAAGACACAAGCGTCACATTGAATCGATTGTCCGCAGCTGGAGGCAAGCCTGAGCAGACGCTGGCATTCGAGCTGCCGGCAGATCGCTATTTATCGGAGATTGTCGGTTATGAAGCAGGGCAAATCTATTATTCTACGAAGCGCGGGGCCATATTTAATGTGAAGGCGGACGGCACTAGTGAAATGTCATACCCGCTTGAGGGAATGGACCGCACGCGCAAAAACTTTCCCGAAGGACTGCTGCTCGGAGATAATGGGCGGCTCTATTTCATTGACCGCCTCGTAAATGCGGTTTCAAGCATGAATGCTTCGGACTCCAGTGATTTGATTACGGTCATCGACGAAGCTGCATTAAGCGCTTTGGCACCAAGCGCAGAAAGCCTCGACATCATGGATTTAACGCTTGATGCTGCGGGACGCATGGAGCTAATACTGGGTGACAGCAAGGTTACGATTAGCGGGGATAAGAGTCCAGCACAGGTATTAATGAAGCTAACCTATGATCGAAGCACAATAGTGAAAGGCTGGGTGACATGGCTAGGCGCCGCGGCGCTGCTCATCATCTTGATTTTTCTGTTCAGGCTGTTCTACGTGTACGTGCTAAATCGCAGAATTTCTTTGTTTTTCAAGCAAGTTTTCGCTATCGTACCTATTCTGATTGTCGCAATGATCCTATTATCGAATTTTATTTACAACAGCTTCTCCAGCAAAATGGAGGACGAGATGCAGAAGCAGCTTTCGCTGCTTGCGCGTAACGGACAAAATATAATTAATGGCGACCAGTTAAACCGTTTGACATCGCCCAATGACTATATGAGCAAGGACTATCAAACGATTCGAAGCAAGATGAATTTCTTGTTCGAAAGCGAGGATCCTGCCAACCGCAAAGGTCTGTACAGCACGCTTTACAGATATGAGAATGGTGAAATTTTCATCATTATGGACGATGATGACGGCGTTAACATGTATAAGCCTTTTCCCATAAACGAGCTGAACCGGCTTGTCGTAGAGAACGGCGAGGTCGTGACGGATCGCTGGGAGGACGCGACAGGAAAGTGGCTCTATGCGATCGGACCGATCTATGATTCTTCGAACAAGATCGTAGGTGTCTATGAAACAGGCCGCGATGTCAATGTCCTATATCAATCCAATCAAACCATTTATAAGAGCATTATGCGGAATATTGGATTGATAAGTGTGGCGTTGATCATACTGGTCCTCGCGGTTACCTATTACCTGCTGTCGTCGCTCCGTAAGCTTCGCAAAAGCGTGATGGAAATGGCGAACGGAAATTGGGATGTAAGGGTGAATATACGCTCGCAGGATGAGGTCGGTGATCTTGGTGAGCAGTTTAACAGAATGGCCGTCCATATCCGGACTTACATTAAGGATATTACATCCTTTAGCGAGGCGTCGCACCGGTTCGTACCGCAGCAGATTTTCAAATACCTTGGCAAAAAAGGCATCACGGATATCCATCTTGGCGATCAGGTACAGCAGAATATGACCGTTATGGTGGCGAACATCCGCTCATTCCACCAGTTGTCCAAGCAGCTGTCCCCTAAACAAAATTTTGATTTCATGAATGCGTTCCTCAAGCGTTTCAGTCCATTCGTGCGGACGGAGGAAGGTCTCATAAGCAAGTATCTGGGAGCAGGCTTCATGGCGCTTTTCCCAGCCCGCAATGAGGACGCCCTGCGTGCGGCAGTATCCATTCGCAGAGAACTTGTATCGTATAACGAGAGCTTGAAGGCTTCCGGCTACGCTACCGTGGACCTTGGCATGGCGATTCACAAGGGACCGCTGATGCTCGGCATCGTGGGCGAGGAGCAGCGCATGGAGGGCAACGTGATTTCGGATGATGTTAACATTACGGCAACGCTGGAGCGAATGTCGGATACGATGGGAGCATCGATTCTCGTAACGCGCACTTTCTTCGAGCAGCTGCGCGCGCCTGAGCGCTTCCGTTTCCGTCAGCTTGGGCGAGTTCGGATCGAGGGCAAGGATGAGCCGATTGAGCTGATCGATGTGTACGAGGGCGATTCAGATATGGAGCGGGGCTTGAAGGACCGGACGAAAACAATGTTCGAGAAGGGCATTATGCTTTGCCAGGAGGGCCGTTTCTTCGACGCAAGGGAAACCTTTATCGAGGTTATCAAAATCAACCGTTTCGACAAAGCTGCAAAGCTGTATTTCTACCTTTGCGATGAATATTACCAAAAAGGCTCGACAGAGGGCTGGAATGGAACGCTGGCTGTATAATTCCAACATACAAGGGAGGCGGGCATATGCTTGTGGGACAAATTCGATTAAATCGCTTATCTACGGCAGAAGAAGCAGAGAAAATCGTGCACTTTTTATTATCGGATCATTCCTTTGACGATACACGCTATACGCCAGGCGAGTTGGTCCATTTCCATGAGCTTCCTTACCGAGCTTTAAAAGAAGAAATCTATTTCTGGTATGCAGAGGACGAGGACGGCAATATTATCGGAATTAACTGCGTCGCGGAAAACGAGCAAAAAACAGGCGGCTATAGCTGGGATTATATGGTCGTCCATCATGATTACCGCAAGGTAGGCGTCGCAGCGATGCTGATGGAGCAAATGTATGATTTTTTGAAAGCGAAGCAAGCCAGATATTTGGTCACTTATACATGCGATTTGCCGGAGTATAACCGGATTCGTCAGGTTTTTGAGAAAAGCGGATTTACACTAGTCGGCAGATGCCCGGATTATTACTACGAAGGGGAAGACCGGTTAATCTATCATCGAAAGCTGGTTTAAAGGGAAATGAACATAGAAAGAATATTGCGTGCAATCGGCGCCCGTCCTGAAGATCAGCGTAAGCTGCTTATGATGGCGCCTGTTTTTTTTATTTGCGGCATATCCGAGATGCTCAATTACAACGGGTTTATGACACTTTTCAATCAACGGTTCGGAAGCGAATACTTGCCCTATGTCTACGCAGCGGAAGCGGTTATTTTGCCGCTAGAGGCATGGTTGCTGTCATGGCTGGCGGCAAAGCTGCCCAAACCAAAGCTGATGCGGGTATTGTATGGCATTTTGCTCGGCATCGTGCTGTTGAATGCCACAATTCTGCTAGTGCTGCAAGGTTTGGGGCTGGAAGCAAGAGCCTACTATCCGGTTCTGTTCATCGCTTCGAGCTTCGTTGTCCGGCAGCAGACGCTGCTGCTATGGAGCCTTGCTGTAGACTTATGCTCCACGCAGCAGGCGAAGCGGCTGATGCCAGTGTTCGTAGGCTCCGCCACGCTTGGCGGAGTAGCAGCTGGCTTGCTCGCTCAGCTCATTAGTTTAGCTTTTGGACCTGAAGTCGTTTATGCAGCGGGAGGGCTGCTGCTGCTTGCAGCTATGCCTAATTACCGTAAAGTTATCACTCGTTATTTGGTTCCCCTATCCATTAAAATGGAGGCTAATGCGCAGGAAGAGGAGCATGTCTCAACAACCGCCGTGTTCAAGCACGCGCTCAGGTCTCCTTTTCTGCTGACTGTCATCCTGCTGATGACGCTCATGCCGGCGCTGTATTTCCTCATGGAATACGAGTTTCTGAATGTAACCAAGCTGTCTTTCCCAAGCGAGCAGGCCTTTAGCCGCTTCTTCGGAATGATTACGATGGTATTGTTCGTGCTTGCGTTCCTGCTGCAAATCGTATCCGGAAAACTGATGGCACGGCTTGGCGCGAGCCAGATGCTTACGGCCATTTCCGGCGTATACGTGCTCTCCTTTGCGGCTGCTTTGTTCTTCGTAGGCGGCACGGCGGCTTTGCCGATTATATCGGTCGGCTACATGCTGCTATATTTGCTTTTGTATTACTCTGCAGAGCCTTCGTACCAGCTGTTCTTCAAGACGCTTCCGCTTGCGCAGCGCGACAGCTATCGTTATGCAGCCCAAGGAATTGCGGCATCAGCCGGCATCATGATCGGGGCGGGGCTTCAGTTTCTGCATTCGGGCTTCGGCTTATCCTGGACGGTGCTGTCCTTTGTTGGATTCGCGGGCGCAGTACTGCTTTTCGTGCTGGCGTGGTTCGGCAGAAGGTTTTATATGCGCGAGCTTGTGAGCAGCGTGCAAACGATCGGCGAGCAGGATTTGGCCGAGCAATTCGATGAATTCGGCCGGAACGATGCAGCGATTGCCGAGGTTAAAAAGATGCTAAAGCTGCCGGCTGATTCAGCGAAAGAGATTGCGTTGCAGATTTTGGCAAGGCTGCAAAACCCGAATGACGTTCCTGAATTGCTGGAGCTTATCGACAATCCGAATCCGCGTATTAGGGTCGCTGCGGTAAGGGCTATGAATTTGGAGAGTGCCGACCTGCATGCAATGGTCAAGGTTGCGGCATTTCTTGAGGATCCAGACGACGAGATGCGCGCAGAGGGCGTCAGGCAAATCGGCAGGATGAAGCATATGGAGCATCAGGCGTTTTTCTTCCTGCGCCAAAAGCTGCTCGATAACCATCCGAGCGTTGTCGCGGAAGCAGTCAAAGCGATGTATTCCTTTAATAATGCCCCAAGCATTGAAGCATGCGCCGAGGTGATTGACCGTATTTTGGATGAAGGCGGAGAATCGTCTGTTTATATTTGCCGTGTCATTGCGGAGCTGGAAATTAGAAGCTTCATCCCTAAGGTCGAACGGCTAGCCGAAGAGGCCCACCCTGCTGCCAGGGTAGCGGCAATTGATTGTCTTGGACGGCTGCAGGTCGTTACGATTATTCCGATGCTGCTTGAGAAGCTGCCGCTGATGGACCAGGAAATGCTGAGAACGGCGACGCAGAGCTTTATCGCTATGGGGAATGGCGCGGTTCGGCCGCTGCTCGACAGCTTGCCGGACTCCCCGCCGAAGCACTGGAATTCAGCGATGTCTGCTCTCTCAATGCTGCTGCCGGATGATCAGGTTCGTACGGTGCTTACCGATGAGGCGCTAAAGCGACTTGGCGAGCTGGAAGCGGCCTTAGGTTATTCCGCTTCGCTTCAGCGACTCGGTCAATCCGAGCTTGCGGAGCTCGCCCTGCGGCGCTGGCGCGAGGTTCGCACCTTTATTATTGAAGGGGTATGGGCTGTATTGACGAAGCTTGCGGACGAGCAGGTCGTCGATGCTATTAGGCGTGCCGCAGCCGATGAGGATGAAGAAATCCGCAGCAATGCGTGGGAGGTATTGGCGGAAGGTATGGGCGAACGGCGACTTTCCCAGTACCTGCTCACCGTCCTTGAGCGCGGGGAAGAAGGAATAGCCGTCGATTCGGATTCCGATGCAATCACGCAATTGGAGAATGCAAAGCAAGGCAATGATGATTGGTGGCGGGAGATTGCCGCTGCGGCTTTAGTAGAGGAGGAAACACAAGTGGGAAGCGAACAGCAGATGATGAGCCGCTTGAATAAGGTTATCTTTCTTCGGCAGGTTCCTTATTTCGCTGATCTGTCGCTGGAGGAGCTTGGCTTGATCGCTAATATTGCGGAGGAGCATATTTGCCTGGACGGAGAAAACCTGCTGGAGCGAGGGGAGCCTAATCCGGCCATGTACGTCATCGTTGACGGCAATATTGAGCTTACGAGCATCTCGGCAGCCGGCTGGGAAGGAACGATCGGCGTACTGGGCACTGGCGACGTGTGCGGCGTAACATCTGCGCTCGACAATACGGCTTCGACCGTAACGGCGCAGTCCTTGCTCGGCGACGTCAAGGTGCTGAAGCTGCTCGGCGAGAACGTTTCTCGGCTCATACGGCTGTATCCGGAGATCGGAATCGGCTTGCTTCGCGCATCGTTTGCCCGCATAAGGCTGCTTGAAGAAATGATGATGCGAATTGATTCATAGCAGGAAAGCATGCTTTGCGGTTGCAAGCATTCGTCAGATTGCATATAATATAGATTATTGTTTCATATTCGCAGCAAAGCAATGATGGAGAAGAGTAAGCAGTACTTTCGCACAGGGAGAAGACGCCGTTGATTGAGAGCGTCTTACGGAAACAGGCTGCCGAAGATTCACTCCGGAGCAGACGCCTGAAACGCCACAAGCGGCTTGCCGCACGGCGCGAGTAGGGAGTGTCCGGTTCCCGCCGTTATGGGGCTAAGGGATAACAATCCGCTAGAGCAGTCAAGCGTTAACCGAAAAAGGTTAATGGCAATGGCGTGAGCGTTGTCCGAATTAGGGTGGTACCACGGTTCTTTCGTCCCTTCAGGGAGAGAGGGCCTTTTTTTGTGTCAAGAAATAGGAATAAAGACATGGAGGCGAAGAATAATGAAGGACAGATTGGAAGGATTGCGCGTCGAAGCGCTTCAGGAGCTTCAGCAAGTGAACACTCCGCAGCAGCTTAATGATTTGCGCGTAAAGTATTTGGGCAAAAAAGGCGCATTGACTGAAATATTGCGGGGGATGGGCGGATTGAGCGCTGAAGAGCGCCCGGTTATCGGCCAGGTAGCGAACGATGTTCGCGCTGCGATCGAAACGGTTATTGACGAGAAGCAGGAAGCGTTCCAGCAAGCCGAAACCAATAACCGCTTGTTGGCTGAAACCCTTGATGTTACCCTTCCTGGCAAGCAGCTGCCGACAGGCTCCGTGCATCCGCTTAATAAAGTGGCGCAGGAGATTGAGGATGTATTTATCGGCCTAGGCTACACGATAGCCGAAGGACCAGAGGTTGAAGAGGATTATTATAATTTCGAAGCGTTAAACCTGCCTAAGAACCACCCGGCTCGCGATATGCAGGATTCCTTCTACGTGACCGACGACATTCTGATGCGTACCCATACATCACCGGTACAGGTTCGCACGATGAAGGCGATGAACGGCCAGACGCCGGTTAAGGTTATTTGCCCAGGCAAGGTATACCGCCGCGATGACGACGATGCAACGCATTCGTTCCAGTTCAACCAAATCGAAGGACTCGTCATCGGCAAAAACATCCGGATGAGCGATTTGAAGGGTACGCTGCTGCAATTCGTGCAGCAAATGTTTGGCTCGCAAGCGCAAATCAGGCTCCGTCCAAGCTTCTTCCCATTCACGGAGCCTAGCGCCGAGGTTGACGTTACCTGCGTGCAATGCGGCGGCAAAGGCTGCCGGATGTGCAAGCAAACGGGCTGGCTTGAAATTCTTGGCTGCGGCATGGTTCACCCGCGCGTGCTTGAGATGGGCGGCTATGATCCAGAAGAGGTTAGCGGCTTTGCATTCGGCATGGGGGTTGAGCGTATCGCTCTATTGAAATACGGCATTGACGATATTCGTCATTTCTATACGAACGACCTGAGGTTCTTAAGTCAATTCGCAAGAATGTAGCAAAGAGAGAAAGGATGATAACAGATGAACGTATCCTATAAATGGTTAAACGAATATATCGACCTGTCCGGCTTCACAGGGCAGGAGCTGGCGGAGAAAATGACACGCGGCGGCATCGAAATCGACGTTGTCGAATCCCGCAATAAAGGCGTAAACGGCGTTGTTGTCGGCTATGTGAAATCGAAGGAAAAGCACCCGGATGCCGATAAATTGAACGTGTGCAAGGTGGATGTGGGCACAGGCGAGGAGCTGCAGATCGTATGCGGCGCCAAAAACGTTGATGCAGGCCAGCTCGTTCCTGTTGCCGTTATCGGAGCGGTTCTGCCAGGCGATTTCAAGATTAAGCGCGCTAAGCTGCGCGGCGTAGAGTCGCAAGGCATGATCTGCTCGGCAAAGGAGCTCGGCTTGAATGAGAAGCTTCTGCCGAAGGAGCAGCAGGAGGGCATTCTCGTCCTGCCGGAATCGGCCAAAATCGGAACGCCTATCGGCGATGTGCTTGGCATTAACGATGAGGTGCTTGAGCTTGATCTGACGCCTAATCGCTCGGACTGCCTTAGCATGCTGGGCGTAGCCTATGAGATTGGTGCATTGACTGGCCGAGAGGTTCGCCTTCCGAGCGCAAATATTAATCATACGACAGTACGTACGGACAGCTTGGTATCGGTGAGCATCAGTGCGCCAGAGCAATGCTCGCACTATTCCGCACGTTACATTAAAGGCGTTAAGATTGCGGCTTCGCCGCTATGGCTGCAGAACCGTTTGATGGCTGCAGGCGTTCGTCCTATCAATAACGTCGTGGATGTGACCAACTTCGTGATGCTCGAATATGGCCAGCCGCTGCATGCATTCGATGCGGATCGTTTGCCAGGCGGCCGTATTGATGTCCGGCTTGCGAAATCGGGAGAAACCTTGGTAACGTTGGATGATCAGGAGCGCAAGCTTGAGCCTCATATGCTCGTAATTACTGACGGAGCACAGCCGATTGCCCTGGCAGGCGTGATGGGCGGAGCTAGCACGGAGGTAACGGGCGAAACGGTTAATATATTGCTGGAATCGGCGAAGTTCGACGGCGGTACGGTACGCAAAACATCGCGTCAGCTCGGCCTTCGTTCGGAGTCAAGCATCCGCTTCGAGAAAGAGGTTGACCCTGCACGCGTTATTCCGGCGCTGGATCGTGCCGCGGCGCTTATCGCTGAGCTCGCGCAAGGATTAGTCACAGAAGGAATCGTAGAGGCTGCGTCAGCGGAAGCGAAGCCAGCCAAAGTAGCGGTATCGCTGGACAAAATCAATGGCTACCTTGGAACGGAACTATCCCGCCTAGAGGTACAAACCATATTCGGGCGTTTGCACTTTGAGTATGAGCTGTCTGACAGCAATGTATTTACCGTGAACGTGCCATCGCGCCGAGGCGATATTACACGTGCGGTTGACCTCATCGAGGAAGTCGCTCGTCTCCACGGCTATGATGAAATTCCGACAACCTTGATTCACGGCGATGTGGTGCCTGGCTCTTTGACGAAGCCGCAGGCGATCCGCCGCGAGCTGCGCAAGCGCCTATCGGATGCGGGAATGCATGAGGTGGTCAGCTATTCCTTCACGGGACCTGAGCGTACGAGGCTCTTCCCAGCACTTGCTGAGCAAGCTCAACCTGTAAAGCTCGCAATGCCAATGAGCGAAGACCGGAGCGTACTGCGTACGACGCTGATTGCACAGCTGCTGGAAACAGCCGCTTATAATCGCAATCGCAAAAATGAATCCGCATTGTTGTTTGAAATCGGCAGCGTATTCCATACCGATGAAGCGCAGCTTACGCGTTTGCCGCAGGAGAAGCACCGTTTTGCAGCATTGCTTACAGGCAATCGCTCGGACGCGCAGTGGAACGCAAAGGCTGCTCAGGTAGACTTCTATGATGCAAAAGGCATCCTTGAGACGGTATTTGCAGTGCTTGGCTTAACGGCAAGCGTATCTTATGAGGCGGCGCAGCCGGAGCATTTCCATCCAGGCAGAACGGCAGCCGTCGTTCTTCATACGCCGAAAGGCAACGAGGTTATCGGCTATGTGGGTCAATTGCATCCAGCCCTTCAACTGGAAGCTGATCTAGCTGACACCTACGTGCTCGAAATCGGACTTGATCTTGTTTACGATCTAGCAGATTCCGCGATTGCTTATAAGGTGCTTCCTCGTTATCCGTCAATGCAGCGTGATATTGCAGTCGTGGTGGATCATGAGGTAGCCGCTGCCAAGCTGACAGGCGTCGCATGGGATATTGCCGGCGAATTGCTGGAGTCGGCTCGAATCTTTGACGTATTCACGGGAGAGAAGCTTGGCGCAGGCAAGAAAAGCGTAGCGCTGTCCCTCGTTTACCGTCATGGCGAGCGCACGCTGACCGATGAAGAGGTAACAGAGCTGCATGGCAAGGTCGTTTTACAATTAGAACAATCTTTTGCTGCTGAATTGCGCAAGTAGGCAGGAAACCTTTAAAGCCGCATCGAAATAGTTCCTAGTGAGCTAATGATGCGGCTTTTTTCCTTTTGAACATGAGGCATAACGCACGATGCAGGTCGATTTATGCCTTTCATTCACCGCGAAAAGAAAGCAGCTCCTTTATCTGGACGAAAGACGTCTATGCTTGCTCTACTTGGACAATAGGAGGATTCGCCTTAATGGATGCTGAACAAACGGTAGTTACGGTTGATATATATGGAGTTCAATATAAATTAAAAGGTCATTCCAATGTGGAATATATGAAGAGAGTTGCAACAGCGATAGACGAGAGCATGAAGAAGCTGGCAAAAGGTTATCCACGCCTCGATATGCCAAAGCTTGCGGTGCTCTCCGCGGTTCAAATTACGGAGGAAGTGTTCCGGCTTCGTCGTGATAACGTTCGGCTTCTGGAGGAGGAAGCGAAGCTGAATCTGCTCATTAGAGAGCTGGAGCAGATCAGCGAGCAGGCCGAGGCGCTGAAGGCGGAGCTTGCAGAGACGAAGCGCATGGCAAGCGAGCAGCTGCAGCAAGCGAAGGACGCGGCGGAGGCCGAGCTGGCCGAAATGCTGGCGCTGGCAACGGAGCAGGCTGCCGCGGAGAAAGCCGCTGCCGCCGAGGCGATGGAGCAGCAGGAGGCTGCCCTTGCATTTCTGACACAAGAGCATGCGGAACAGCTGGCCGAGCTGCGGACGAAGAAGGACGAGCAGCTGGCCCAGATCCAGTCTAAAAAGGATTCCGAGCTGCATGAGCTAAAACGGACGCTGGAGGCGCAGCTGTCAGAGTTGCGAAGCACGAAGGATGCGGAGCTTGCGAGGCAGAAAAGCCATCTTCAGCTGGAGCTTGCCGCATTGCAAAGCCAGAAGGAGACGGAGTTAGCAGAGCTGCAAAGTCAGAAAGAGTCGGAACTCTCAGAGCTGCAAACCATGAAGGAATTAGAGCTAGAGGAGCTTCAAGGTCAGCGAGAAGCTGAGCTTGCTGCGCTGAAAAGGGTAACGGAAGCTGAAATTTATGAGCTGAGGGAAGCGAAAGCAAGCTTGCAGCAGGAGCTTGAGCTGGAGAAGGACATCCAGCTTTCAGAGCTTGAAAGCAGGAAGGATAATGAGCTGAGGGTGCTGCGTGAGGAAAAAGACGAGCAGCTAAGTACGTTGACAACAGCGCATGAAGCAGCGCTGCACGCGGCAATCGGCGAGAAGGAGCAGCTGCTCGCCGAGCTTGCGGAGGGCTGGCAATCCAAGTGGGATGAGCGGGAGTTAAGCTGGCTTGCTCATGCGGAATCATCGCAATTGGAGCTGGCACGTCTCAGCGAGGAGCGGGAGCAGGCTTGGAAAGCTGAAGCAGCAAAAGCGGAGCAGGCATTCCGCGCAGACCTGGAGCGCCGCAGAAACGGCTGGCTGGAGGAGCGAAGCAGGCTGCAGACGCAGATTGCAGAGCTCCAGCAAGGTTGGACGGCAGACAAGGATACGCTCGGAGCGCGCATATCGGAGGCAGAGGAGCAGCTCGTTCAGGCGATGGAGCAGGAAGAAGCGTCCCGAACCTCATACGCGGAGCTGGAGATCCGATTAGGTGATAAAGAAACCGAATTGCAGCTTATTCAAAGCGAGTTTGCAGAGAATGCCTTGCAGGTTGAAGAACTGCGCGAAAGCCTTACTGGGGCGGCTGCTCAGATCCAAGAGCTTGAACAGAAGCTTGTCCATGAACGCAGCCATGTCTCGGCTGCGGATAAGCGGGCCTCGGACTTGCAGCAGCGTCTGAAGGATGCTCTGGAGCGCGAGCAGCAGCAAGGACAAGAGCTGGCGCAGCTCGAAGAACTGCAAAAACGGCTTGAGGAGCAAGTGCTGCAGCTGCAGCTTGAGCTTGAGGAGAAGGCGCTTGGCGAGCAGGTGCAAAGGGAAGAACAGCGAACTCTGCTGCGCACCGAGCTTGAGAATCAGCGCGACCAGCTGCAAGCAGAGCATGAACACCAGCTTGCTGGGGTGGAGGAAGAGAAGCGCGAGCAGGCAAGAACGCTGCGCTTGGAACACGAGGAGCAGCTTAGAATCGTCGAGGCAGAAAATGATGAGCTGTTCAAGCAGCTGTCCGCGGAGAACAGCGAGCGTTATGATCAGCTTGCTGCAGAGCGCGACGCTCGCCTTGCCTCAATGGCAGAAGAGCATGAAACGAAGCAGAATCAGCTTGTTAATCGCTACGAGGAGCAGTTGCTGGAGCAAGAAATGCAAAACGAGGAACAGCGCAAACAGCTAACTCTTGCATTTGAAAGTCAGCTTCTGCAGAAGGATGCCGATCATGCCGAGCAAGGCAGCAAGCTGGCCCAACAGCTGGAAGAACAGCTTCTGGAGCAAGCGATGCAGCACGAGGAGCAGGTTAAGCTGCTTGCTCGCGAGCATGACGAGCAGTTGAGGCAGAAGAGCGCTGAGTTTGAAGATCAGAATAAGCAGCTTGCCAATCAATATGAAGAGCAGCTTCTGGAGCAAGTGATGCAGCAAGAGGAGCAGGTTAAGCAGCTTGCTCGCGAGCATGAGGAGCAGCTAGGGCAGAAAAGTGCCGAGCTTGAAGGCCAGTACAAGCAGCTTGCCAATCAATATGAAGACCAGCTTCTGGAGCAAACGATGCAGCAAGAGGAGCAGGTTAAACAGCTTGCTCGCGAGCATGAGGAGCAGCTAGGGCAGAAGAGTGCCGAGTTCGCAGGTAAGCAAAAGGAGCTTGCCAATCAATATGAAGAGCAGCTTCTGGAGCAAGCAATGCAGCACGAGGAACATGTTAAACAGCTTATTCGCGAGCATGAGGAGCAGAACAAGCAGCTGGCTGACGAGTACGAGCAGAAGGCCAAAGCTTACGCAGCACAGCAGTCAGCCCGCTCCGAGCAGCTGGTTGACCAATATGAGGAACGATACATTGCCCTTGCTGCTAAGCAGGAAGAAGAGCGGGCCTTGCTGGTACAAGAGCAGCAGGATCGCATTGTTCAAATGGAGTCTGAGCATGACGAGCATCTTAAGCAGTTGGCAGCAAACCAAGAGGAGCTTCTTCTGCAGCAGCAGCATGATTACGAGAGAATGCTTCAGAAGCTGCAGGCGCAGTTGGACCAAATTGAGCAAATCGCAGCTTCCGCAGCCCATGTGGAGCAATCGATGAAAACGGAGTTGGAGCAGCTGCAGCTTAGAGAGCAGGAACTTACCGAGCAGCTTGAGTGGACGGCTGCCAGAGAGCGGATTGCTGCACAGCAGCTTGAAGCAGCTTCGGCCCGCGAACGTGAGCTTAGCAGCCAATTGCAAGATCAGCAGCAATTCGCGGAGCTGGCTGCAGCTGAAGCGGACCGGCTTGCGCGCGAGAAGCTATCGCGTGAAGCGGAGGAGAAAGCCATGCGTGAGCGGCTTGAGCTGGCCATGCAAGAGGCTGCAGCAGCCACTGAGCTCAAAGAGGAGCTAAGCGAGCATGCCCTGAAGCTTGCCAGAGAGCGTGAAGCGGCAGCCAGCGCACTGGAGTCACTCTCCTTTGAACGGGATGAAGCAACCCGCTCTGCTGAGAAGCTCGCAGAAGATCATGCCGACTTGCAGGAGCAGCACCATAAGCTGAAAAACGAGTATTCGAAGCTGCAGACGGAATATAATGAGTGGATTGAGCTCATTGAGCATAGCTAGCTGCCCGAGTAAGTAACGTTGCATTGCAACCGGGCTATCTTAAAAGGCATTTTTGGAGCTTTCAGTTTCCATTTGTTAATCTATATACGGTTAAAAAACCTTCAGCACCACTTTTATAGTGGTGCTGAAGGTTTTTTGCGCATGTTATGGGATTGGACGACTCGGGGTTACCTTCTGGGACAACTCCTCCATGAATCAAGAAAAGCTCCATTAACCATATGAAACGATTGTGCCTGTTGGTCCGCCAACTGGCAAGCTCGCTAACCGAATCAGGTCAGGCGTTACGATGGCGGGATCTTTGCCTGTCGCATGCATTTCTGAGCGCAGCGTCCCTGGATTATAGAGGTTGGCTAGAATACCGTGCTCATGCTCCTCGCCTGCGAGCGTGCGCGTCAAAGATTCTAATCCAGCCTTGGCTGCGCTGTAAGCGGCATAGCCGCCAGCGCCGCTCCATGATAGTCCCGAGGTTATATTGATAATGCGCCCGTATTTTGCTTTGCGCATAGCTGGCAGTGCGGCTTTCGTCAACAAAAAGGGACCCGTTAGGTTTGTCGCGATTTGGTTTTGCCATTCTTCGGAGGTAAGCTCGAGCACAGTGCCGGATTCAAATACTGCAGCGTTGTTCAGCAGAATATCGATGCGTCCGAAATGTTCGATGACAGCTGCGATGGTATCCTGAACTTGCTGCTCCTCCGCAACATCCGTTTGCAAAATGAGCGCTTCCTTCTGAGACTTCGCCTTAACGAGTGCTGCCGTCTCTTCTAATTTGGATAAGCGCCTTCCCAACAATACGACCTCCGCGCCCGCGGCTGCAAAAGAAATCGATGCAGCGCGCCCCAGCCCGCTTCCAGCTCCGCTAATGATGGCGACTCGATTGTGTAGGTTGCCCATCACCATTCCTCCATTCGCTGTTCATTTGTGAATATCTTATCAGAGGTGAAGCTGCAGGGAAAGAGCAATCATGACCTTAATGTGAGGCATTGCTCGAATCTAAAATTATTGCACCAAAAGGTAAAAACAAAGTGTACTCTTTGCAATTGTATAATAAGCATGGGACAAATATGAAAGCGGTTTCAAATTGACGGGAGAAAGGGTGCGGAAGAATGAATCAAACGATTCAACGAAAATGGGGAAAAAAGATGTTGTCGATGGTGCTTGCCGGAGTCCTCGTGACCAGTGTGTCAGCAAATGCCGGAACACCTGTCTATGCGGCGGAGAACATTGTTTTTAAAACACAAGTCGGAGGGGTCTTCAACGGGATGCCGTTGTTTGACGGCAATCCGGAACACTTGGACGCTTATGTGGATACTTATTTCGATTATACGGGCCTGGAGGGTCCGGCGGTCTATGTGACAGGCTCACGCAATCATTACACGCTCACCCAAGGAGCCAATGCCGGAAAAGTTATTCCTGGTGCATTGGCTGCTGCGGATAACGTTCAAGGCGTATCAACCGACTTTCCTGCACTGGTCGGAATGGGACAAACCTGGAATAAGGAGCTGCTTGCGGATATTGGCAAGGTGATGGGAAATGAAAAAATCAGTTTGCTCAAGGTAAAACAAGGTGAGTCGAATATTCATGGCGGCGCCAATGCATCTGCGACTGTTGCCTTTACGGTCGTCAGCGATATGCGGATCAACCCATTGAGTGGGCGATTTGATGAAGGCTACTCCGAGGATCCGTATATGGCAGGGACACTTATCGACGAGATGGCATCTGGACTAAGCGGTATTGACCAGCCAGCCAGCGAAGACGGCTTCTGGATGCGTGCAGCTGTCGGCACTAAACATTATTCGGTATATAATGCGCAGTGGTTCCGCGAGAGTGCGAACAACAGCGCTGGGGCAAGAGCTATGTTCGAGTACCAGACGCGCAGTCCGCTCAAAGGGTTGGAATCTGGCGCAATTGCGGGCGTTATGACATCATTTGGACGTACGAACGGTATTCCTAATATACTTTCGCCGCTACAGCTTCATGCAAATGATTTCTCCAAATACGGGGCTTACAGCTCGCCTGACTTTAATGGCGACGCTCATGTTTCGAGCTCCGGCAACCTTAGCAACGGCTATGATGCCAACTATGCTGTTGATCGCACGCATGCGACTGTACTTATGGCGCTCGCTGAAGCGAATGCCGGCCGTCCGTCAGGGACGACGCCTGCGGATGTTCCTGATCTTGTTGCGCTCGTGAACAAGGGCGAGTACGGCATAACTGCCGATGATCTGATCAAGGCTGCAAGATCGCATGTGAACCAAATGGTGCGTGTGGGCATTTTTAACGAGGTGGATGAGAACGGTATTCCGAAGTTTTATCCATTTGCCCAAGATGCTAAGGACGTGCGTACGGCTGCGGCTGCAACCTATAGCTTGCCGGAGCATCAGGAAGTTGCGCTCCAAGCAGCACAAGAAAGCATTGTTTTGCTCAAAAATGACGGCGTGCTGCCGCTCGCGAAAAATAAAAATGCGGCCATCTCCGGTGTTTACGCGGATGCCAGATTCAAAACGACTTATTCGGTAGGCACGACGCCTACGCTTCCGCAATCGGGAATCTCGCCGCTGCTGGCGATCATTAATGCGAATGGCGCGAACCACGTCTCGTATGATCCAGCAGGCAAAGTCATAGCTCTTACAGCTATGGGCACTAATCAGACGGTTACGGCGAATGTATACGACCCGGCTGTTATTGCAAGCGGAGCTCAGCTTATTACGACGGCTGATCCGGTGAATCCAGCTGATACAGCCCAATTGTTCGAGGTATTCGATTGGGGTCAGGAAGGGTCCAGCTTGCTCTCGCTCAAAAACAATCGCTGGGTGACATCTCCGACTGCAAACAATGCGGTTGTAGGCAATACGGATGCTACAAGATTGAACCTGACTGATAATGACTGGGATCTTGCGGCGATGCTTGGCAATACGAGTGCGATTCCGCCAAGGCTTCGCATAGAAAATAACGCGGACCAGACGATCTCCCTTGTAGCGAACGGATACAGAAGCGGCTTCTCCGGCGACTTCACGAACTGGTATTACTCGAATGGCCGTTTCGTTACGGCAGGCGCGGATGCTAAGCTGAAGGCAGCGTCAGCGGTACTGGGCAACGCTGCGAACGCAGCGGTTCGCAGCGCAGACGTGAAATTCAAGGAAACCATAGTGAAGGAAGTTGGCGAAGATACGGTTGCACGTGCAGCGATTGACGATTATGCTGTCGTATTCGTCGGCGCAGTTCCGCGTCATAGCGCGGGCGAAGGCAATGATCGCTCGAGCCTGTACATGGGCGATGCCGATTATGAGCTGGTTGATAAGGTATCGGCTGCTTTCGCGGCAAAAGGCAAAAAGTCAATTGTTGTTGTTAAAAGCAGCTTCCCTGTAGGCGTGGAAGAAATTCAAAACAATCCGAATGTTGCGGCTATCGTATACCAGCCTTATGGCGGCCAATATGATTCGCAAGCGCTGGCCCAAGTATTATACGGCGACTATGCGCCAACAGGCCGTTTAACCTCTTCCTGGTATGCCGATATGTCAGCATTCCCGGCCATTAATAAATATGTCGTTCCAGAAGGCAATAAAACCGCTTCGCTTGCAACGATTGATCCGCGGTTTACGCTTGACATGACGAATGCTGACCCAATCGAGTCCAAGCTTACCTATATGTACACAGATGCGCAGGTTACGTATCCATTTGGATTCGGTCTTTCTTACAGTTCGTTCTCATACAGCGATTTCGCTGCTCCTGTGAGCGCAAATGGAGATGACACGTTTACCGTTTCCGTTAAAGTGAAAAACGAAGGCAGCGTGGATACTTCTGAAGTCGTGCAGCTTTATATTAAAAACAAGCAATCCGCCTATGGCGATGCTGCTCCCAAGCAGCAGCTTGTCGGCTTTGAGAAAGTTCATTTGGCTGCCGGAGAGAGCCGTACCGTTACTTTGACGGTTGACGCAAGCGACTTTGGCATTTGGGATGTGAACCAAAATAGCTTCGTTGTAGAAAAAGGCGCTTATTCATTGCTGGTAGGGTCTTCCTCCCAAGATATCCACGGCGAGAAGACGATTCAAATCAATGGCGACGATGTGGCAACTCTGAAGGTTTATGAGCCGTTTAATGTGTTTGACCATTCATTTGTCACGAATGAGGTCATCTATCACGAGGTGTCCAAAGAGCGTACGGCACAAAACCTGAAAGCGAAAAATGTCGTAGGCGGCTATTATGCGGTTAGATCCAAACAAAATGGCTCATACGTTGCCATTCCTAATGTAGATATGACAGGTGCATTGCGTGTGAGCGCATCCGTTGCATCCGATGCTGCAGGCGGGATTATCACTTTGCATGCGGACTCGCCAAGCAGCGCGCCGATCGCTATGATTGAGGTTCCGACCACACAGCCTCGATCCTACACGATTGCAAATGCAGCGGTTCCGGTAACGGAGCTTGGTTATGTTGACGTTCATTCAGATTTGAGCAACACAAGCTTGAAAGGCGAGCATCATTTGTATGTTGTATTCAAATCGGCTGACCTACGTATCGACAGCTTGGCATTCGAGAGCGAAGCCGCTGTGAGCACAGCCAGCCAGCTCACAGCAGGACAAGTAAATCCGATTATTGTAATTAAAAGCGACAGCGCTCCGTTTGCGAATGAGGCTTCAAACATCGATAACTGGAGCTTTGACCCAGCATTAAGCGGACTTACGCTGGCTTCGGTTCAAGTAAATGAATCAGGCACGGAAGCAGCGCTTCAGCTCAATGGCACAGCGAAAGCTGCTTCGATCAGCATCCTTGCAAAAGCGGCTGCGTTTAACGGCAATGTGACGGACAGCAACAAGCTGACGCTTGCGATTGAAGCGGCTCCAACAAATGGCGGAGGAGGCGCCCCGGTCACTTCGACGCCTGCCGTGCAGGTTACGCCCGCGAGCGCCGCGGATATAGCGAAAGTGAACAATGTTAAAGCAGACGGCGTTACGGTAGCTTCAGCGCCGGTAAGCATCAAAGTCAATCAACTGAGCGGTTCCTATGCAACAGCGACCGTTACGGTAGAGAAAGAAGCCGGCAAAAAGGTGACGGCGCTCGCTTTGGTTGCGGATGACGGTACGCTGACACCGGTGCCTGGCAAGCTGACGACGGATGCGAGCGGGAAGACCGTTATTAAAGCGCTCGTTTCTAAGAGCGGCACATATGTAGCCATTTCTTCGGAACGCGAGTTCACCGACGTGGCTGCAAGTGCTTGGTACGCCAGTGAAATCGCGAAGGCGAATAGCCTGCTGCTGATCAATGGCGTGACGACTTCGACGATGCAACCGAGCGCTCCTACCACGAAAGCGCAAACGCTAATGGTTGCGCTGAACGTGCTCGGCATAGCTCCAATTACAAGCACTTCCGATACGAAATGGTATGATGCGGTTGTGAGAGCGGCGGGCCAGCTTAAGCTGGTAGATTATTCAACTCTGGCATCCGATACGCCCATGTCGCGCGAAGGAATGGCTGCTGTGCTTGCTAATGCCCTTAAGCATGCAGGCGTTGACATTGCGCTGAGCGATGCAGAGGTCAGCAAGCTGCTCCAAAGCTATAAGGACGCATCAAGCATTTCCAAAGAGAACCGTAGCGCAATGGCTATTGCTATCAAATACGGCATTTTCAAAGGGACGCCTGCGCAGCAATTGCTGCCTGCAAGCACCATTACCCGTGCGGAGCTTGCTGCTGTTGCCCTCCGTACACAAGGCACTATCGTGAATTTGATCCCGTAATTTTGTAAAGAGAAAACAGCCTGCTCCTCATTTGAGGGCAGGCTGTTTTTGCTGCAAATATAAGACTTTATATGTTTCAAGCGATAAAGTAGTCTTCTGTTTCTAGGAGAAACGGACACCTTTCTCTTGCAGAGGACAGTGAAGCCGTTTCTTCTTGACGTATAGGAGAGGATATGAGTTTGCTCATCCCTTCTCTATTCGTTTCGCCGAAACCATGCCGTCTATAGAAAAAACGGCTTCAGCCGTTTACACTTGATGATCAGCTTTTTCTGAATTCCTCGGGTGTCGCGCCAGTGATTTTTTTGAATACCCGGAAGAAGTATTTCGGATTGTCGAAGCCAAGCTGCTTGGCTACTTTATAAACCTTGTCATCGGAGTTTTTAAGCAGCGTTTTTGCATGCTCGATCCGAAGCTGGTTAATATAATCGGTGAAATTATGCGTTGTTTTTTCTTTGAACAAGAAACTGAGATAGCTTGGATTGAGATAAAAGAGCGATGATATTTTTTCAAGGGTTAGATCCTTCGTAAAATTTTTGTGGATGTAGGTTTTAATATTGTCGATCACATTCTCTGATGCATAGACGGAGCTTTCCTTCAAGAGGTCGGCGGTGCTCATCAAGACTGTGAGCAAATACTCGCGGATGGAATCCAGGTCAAAGGAGATGTTCAGCACGGATTCCAGGCTTGAAGAGGGGGAGCCGTCGGCATGCGTCTGCAAGTAAACGGACAGCATCTTTTTGACCTCTTGTATCATATCCCTGCTTTGCTCCTTCAGCTGGGCGAGAGAGACGGCAGGCTGACGGATATAAAAGGCGAAAAAGTCGAGGACGAGCTCCTTAACTTTTAGGCTCTTGCCCGACTCCACCAGAAATAACAGCTCATGGGTTCTTTCCCAAAGCATAACGTCAGGCCATTCGCCTTGCTTTTCGTACATGTAGCAGCGGCCGAAATCGGCAATCGACCGCTGATCAAGCGCGGTGATGGTTTCGTGATGGGCTTGTCGAAGCATGCTGATATCGTGGAATACATTGCTGATGCCCACGCAGCCCTCGCTGCCTTTTCTCACGCTTACGGCGCTAATGAGCTGCTCTGCTGTCCGTTTGGCGTAGGCAAGCTTTTCCGAATCGGGCTGCTCGGCTGGTAACGGAATAAGGATAAAAGCCAGCTTGTCGCTTTGGGAATGGGGAATATACACATATTCCGGCTGCAGCTCATCGATATGCTGCGCATTCGAATCAGGCGCATATACGGTAAGCAGAATAAAAGCAGATGCTGTTAGAGCCTCCTTCAAGCGAGCGGATTGAAAGGCGGGCAGCTTATCCCTTTGGTGAATGCCGATAATAAGATTAAGCAGGGATTGAATGTCGGAATGGTAGCTGATCTGCTCATTCTCTGCGGTCTTCAGCACAACCTCCTGCTTGACGCTCTGCTCCTTCTCAAGAGCCTCGATCGCTTGCTCCAGCGTGCGGTGGATCTCTTCGCGGCTAAACGGCTTAAGCAAGTAGCTGACGACCTTAGCTGAGATCGCCTCCTTCATGTAATCAAAGTCCGAATGTCCGCTAATCACGATCATTTTTTTGTCGGGGTAGAGCTGATGGACGGTTTTCATCAACGACTTTCCATCCATCTCGGGCATGCGCATATCCGTAAATATAATATCGGGGTTCTGGCTGCCGATTAGCTCCAAAGCATCTGCGCCGTTATCGGCTTCACCAGCGAAGGCTAGCGGCTCGCCATAGGATTGTATTTTTTTGAGCAGCCCCTTCCGAATCAAGGGCTCATCGTCTACGATAATGAATGAGTACATGCTGTTGTCACCTCTTCTCCCAATTAGACGGAACGGCAATCATGACGGTGGTGCCCATGTTTTTCTCGCTAGTGACGGTCAGGCCGTTCTCCAAGCCATAATAAAGCGCAAGCCTGGAATGTACGTTTTTGATGCCGATGCTTTGCCTTGACCGTTGTCCGATTGCAGAGAATTCAGCAGGCTGGGATAACAGTAATCTAAGCTCTGAAACTTGTTCGTGCGACATGCCGACTCCGTCATCGCAAATTTCGAAGTAGATTATTTCTTCGCGCTGATAGCCTTTAATGGTGATGCTGCCTTTGCCGCGTTTGTTTTCTAAACCGTGGTAAATGGCGTTTTCAACGAGCGGCTGCAGAAGAAGCTTCAGCATGTTGACCTGCAAGATCTGCTCGTCAATTTGTTTGTTGAACGTGATTTTATCGCCGTATCGAATTTGCTGAATCGCCATGTAGTTGTCTACATGCTGAATCTCCTCAGCAGCAGCTACTAGCTCGCTATCGGTTTTGATGCTGTACCTGAACATATCGCCCAGCGCTTTCGTCATGACAACGATGCTTTCCACCTCTTCGATCTCGGCGATGCTGTTAATGGACTCTAGCGTGTTGTATAGGAAATGCGAGTTGATTTGAGCTTCAAGCGCTTTCATTTGCGAGTCCATTGTGAGGATCCTGTTTTGGTAGCTCTCGCGAATATGCGTATCAATATCTTTCATCATTTTGTCGAATTCATGGTAGAGTATGCCGATTTCGTCCACTCTTTTGTTGTCTGCTTTGATCGTGACGATACGTTCTGCTTTGTTCCTGCGCATAACCTTCGTCAGCTGTATGATCGGCTTGGTAATTAAATTGGACAAGAAGAAGGAAAGGAGCAGGAAGATAACGGCACAGGAAACCGAAACGTAAATAATAAGCTTCTGCGAAATGCCGTATTCTTCATAGACCTTGGCGACAGAAATGTTGGCGATAACCTTCCAGTTGTTGCTCGGAATCGTTTGGATAACCGTTAAGCTCGTTGCATCGTTGAACTGCTGCTTGGTGCCCTCCATCGCAAGCGTTTTGCTCAGCAGCTCTTCGGGCAGATCTTCACCAGCGAGACTGTTGGTGCCGTCAAACAATATTTTCCCTTTTTCATTCGCCAAGTAAATATTGGAGATGCTTGGAGCGGGATTTCGGTTCACCCCGGCAAATATGTTCATGCTGCAATCCAGCATGAATACGCCAAGAAACTCATTGGAATTGGGATCATAAAGCGCTCTTGAAAAGCCGATGGAAGGCTTCGCATTAATGATGTAGGGCTTTGTTTCAACCTCGCCGATGAACAGATCACCTTTGCTTGCAATGGTCTGCTTGTACCAATCGTCAGCGAAAGGAACGTAATCGACCATGAGATCTGTTCCGTTGCCGTAGCTAATAAATTTGCCATCCGGCATAAATAGATAAATGCCATTAATGTAATTATAACCCAACAAAATATTCTCGAAAATAAGCTTCAGCTTGGCTCGGGTAATAAATATTTCGTATTGGTTATTCGTGTTGCGAAGCTTTCTGAGCTCATCGCTAACGGTAGTGTAAGCGGTTGCGGTTGAGGACTGCTGCTGCACCGTAATCGAGATTCGATTAATATTTTGCAATATATCCTCAATGCTTTTCACCGAGTTGTTGATCGTTGTTGAAGCGACAAGCGAGGTCTGTTCATTGACAAGCTTGGTATAGCTGCGATAGGAGCTTACGCTAACCACAATAATGGGCACAATGGATACTAGGACCAGCACGAGAAACAGCTTGGTTTTAATATTAAAAAAGAGCATACACGTATCCTCCTCGTTTGTCTAATCTAAAAATAGTGCACCAAATGAGCCAAAGCATTTATACTGTTTCTCACATTATTATAAAAGTGTGCTCAAGGCAATAGCGTTTCATGAAAAGCAGGAGAGAGCCAGCCTGCGACACAAACAATGAAAACAGGGGGAATTGTACAATGAAATCGGTTAAAACAATGGGACTCGCAATTCTAGTATTTTGTTTCGTTCTACTCAGTGCCTGCGGTTCAAATAACGGAGCTTCGAATGCGACGAATACGCCGGCCGCGACGGATAGCGCAAACGATTCGGGAAATAAAGAGGATGAAGCAGCTTCAACCGAGCCGATTACGCTGACCATGATGTTGTCCGGCAATAAAGCATCGGAAGGCGAGGATTTTGAATTAGAGACGCTTCCGCGCCTCGTGAAAGAGAAGTTTCCGAACATTACGTTAGAAGTGCAGAAGCTTCCGGATGATCAATACAACACTTCCGTTCGCACGAAGCTCGCAGCGGGGCAAGGGCCGGATATTTTCTTGGTTTTCCCTAAAAATGCAGCCGGCGGCGTTATTGATTTCGCGAAAGCAGGCTTCACAGCCGACTTGTCCGATCTGACATTCTGGGACAACATCGGAACGGGTGCGAAAGATGATATGTCATATGAAGGCAAGCCTTATGCCGTAGCAAAAGGCTTGGATTACCTAGGCGTTTACTATAACAAGGAAATGCTGGAGAAAGTCGGCGTAACCGAATTTCCGAAGGATTGGGCTTCCTTCCTTGAAGCTTGCCAGAAGCTGAAGGATGCGGGCATTACACCAATCGTGCTTGGCGATAAAGATCCTTGGGTGATTCAATTCGGCATGTATCCGATTGCGGCGAACGTGGTTTACCCGGATGAGATGGACTTTGACGTAAAGGTGCAAAACGGCGAGAAATCGCTGAACGATCCGAAATGGGTAAAAACGATCTCGATGTATAAAGAGCTTTATGACAAAGGCTATGTCGTGAAAAACTCGCTTGGAGTAGGCAGCGCGCAGGCTTCCCAATTGTTCATTGACGGTAAGGCAGCGATGACCTTCACGGGTACTTGGGATTATGCTTCCATGACGTCGAAGGGCGCTGCTGAATTTACCCGCGGATTCGATTCGCTTCCAGGCAACGAAGCAGGCAAGCCAACTTTTGTCTCTGCGGCAACAGCTGCTGGCTACGGCATCAATGCCAAATCGAAAAACCTGGACGCTGCAAAAGAAATTTTGAACTATCTGTTTGACGGAGAATCGGATTTGTTCAAAGCATTCGTTGCCGCCAACAGTTCGATCAGCGTCTATAAAGACGTACCGCTTATCAATGAGCTGTTCAAAACGGTCAATGATAACTATCAAACGAACGGCAACTCGGTATACTTCAGTAACCAAATGTGGCCAGCGGGCGTTTCCGATGTGATGCAATCGAAGTTTGCTGAAATTATCGGCGGTCAAAAAGCGACGCCGGAAGATGTGGCGAAGGCGATGGATGAGAAGTTCCAAGAGCTTTGGAAAAACAAATAATCTTTTGATTAAAGGGTAGCAGCAGCGGGGGGAAGACAGCCGTCTTCCCCGCCGGTATGAGGTTAGCTGGAGAGGATGGAGCAACATGAATTCGATTGTTATGAAAAAAACGATGTACTTTTTTGCAATACCGGCCCTCATTTTTTACCTGATTTTTTGGATTTTTCCGATTCTAAGATTGTTTCAATACAGCATTACGGACTACAACGGTTTTTCACAGGCGTACAACTACATCGGTCTGGATAATTATAAGGCTCTCTTTAATGGAGATACACTCGGTATTTCCGTCAAAAACACGTTGATTTATACGCTCGTTACAGTCGTGCTTGGCAA
Source organism: Paenibacillus sp. 2TAB23 (assembly GCF_052115165.1). Classification (NCBI taxonomy): domain Bacteria; kingdom Bacillati; phylum Bacillota; class Bacilli; order Caryophanales; family Paenibacillaceae; genus Paenibacillus; species Paenibacillus sp. 2TAB23. Next base: position 225,229 of record NZ_JBFRGD010000001.1, on the reverse strand, counting down.
TATTATCGGCCTTGCGCTTGCGCTTCTCCTAAATATGAAAATTAGAGGGAAAGGGATTTACCGCTCCTTGGCTTATATTCCGACGTTGTTCAGCGCAATTGTAGTCGGATTCATTTGGAGCTACGTATATATGCCGGATTACGGCATGATCTCGTCCTTCCTAGATAAATTCGGCATCAACGACGACAATCTGAATTTTCTAGGCAGCTATTCCTCCGCATTATATGCTATTATTTTCGTGGAAATTTGGAAAAACATAGGAACAACGATGATTATTTTCCTAGCAGGCCTGCAAACGGTACCGAATGATCTGCTTGAAGCGGGGAAAATGGATGGCTGCGGCCCGTGGCGCCTATTGAAGCATGTAAAGCTGCCGCTGCTCGCGACTGCGATCACGATTAATATAACATTAAGTCTGATCAACGGCTTGAAGGCATTCGACTTCCCGTTCATTATGACAAACGGCGGCCCTGGCACATCTACCAATACGTTGATTTATTCCATTTATAAGATGGCCTTTACGGAGCAGCTATTTGGCAAGGCATCGGCGCTAGGCGTTATTTCCTTTGCCCTGATTATCGTACTGACGGCCGCTTTCGTTATCCGCATGAACAAACGGGAGGTGTCGGCATGACCATCGGTTCCTTGACCAAAAAGACGCTCGTGCAGCTTTCGGTTATTATCGTCATGGCTGTTAATTTAATACCGCTTATCATTGCGCTGTCGACTTCACTGCGCGATCCGAATAACAATGCCAATCCGCTTCAATTATTCAGTGAAATATCCTTTGCAAGCTACCGGACAGCATTTGAGAGAATGCATTTTTCGCAAGCGCTTATGAACAGCATTATCCTCACTGGCATATCGGTCATATTTGTCGTGCTGCTGGCGGCTATGGCTGCGTATCCAATGGCGCGTCTCCAATCCAAATGGAGCAAGTTCCTGTATCTATTTTTCCTATCGGGCTTAGTCGTGCCTTCCCAAATGGTGCTGATCCCGATCGTGCAGATGATTAACTCGCTTCATATTCCGACTTCGCAATATACGCCGATTCTGATGTTTATCACATGCAGTCTCCCGTTCTCAACGTTTCTGTACACAGGGTTCATTAGAAGCGGCGTGCCTGAGGAGGTTGAAGAGGCTGCCCATATCGATGGGGCGGGGTTGTTCCGCAGGTTCTGGCTTGTCGTATTCCCGTTGCTCCTACCGGTAACGGTGTCGGTCATCATTACGCAAGGCGTATGGATATGGAATGACTACTTCTTTAATATGATCTTCATTTCCAGAGCTGCCGATTCTCCGCTGCCCTTGGCTATGCTCGGCTTTTTGGGGGATCAGCAAAATCCGACGCAGTGGAATGTGCTGTTCGCGGCTTGCTTCCTTTGTGCGCTGCCGCTGCTCGTAGCCTTTCTATTCCTGCAAAAGTATTTTGTCGGCGGCATGACGGTTGGAGCTGTTAAGGGCTAGTGCGAAAGAAAGTGTGAACCGATTACAATCTGAAGGATGGAAAGAGCAAGGGCTGTGCGGCTGATCCATGAGATCTGCGGCACAGCCCTTGTTTTCATTCGTTTTTAATTACTCAACAACCAGCGTAGCTTTCATTTCTCTGTGACCAGTACCGCATGGTACCGTACAGATCATCTCGTAGCTGCCCGGCTCGCTTATGTTGACGGCAACGGATTTGCCGTTTGCAATCTGATAGTCGGTTTTTTGGATTTGCAGGCCGTGCAGGCCGCTAACGGAGTCCAATTTAAGATTGACCGTTTCACCGGCTTTGATCTTATATTCCTTCTGGTCGAACTTCCAGTTGGATGCGGTCACGACTAGATCGGACGCCGAACCGCTGTCTGCGGCGGTTGTGTTCGCTTCCTTGTTGTCTTCTTTGGCGGAATTTGCTCCACAAGCCGCGAGGACGAATACAAGGCAAAGCGCGCTTGCAAATAATAACCATTTTTTCATGACTGAGTTTCCCCCTTCTATTCCCGGCATTTGCTGCAAGGCCGAGTTATCTCTATTGTAGCCTAAATTCCAGGCCATGCAGACATGACCATATGGCAAACTTTTGAATAAGCTGTGAATGTATGATGAAATTCGGTGCAGCTCCAAGTCGCAAAAAGCAGCCCTTGAACGCTTTGAAAGGCGATCAAGGGCTTTTTGTGCATGGAAGCTGATTCATTAATCGCGATTGCGTCTGCCTGCTTCATACGGTGTGCTCACCGGGATGAACAAATCGATGATACCGATGACAAGGGCAGCCAATATTGCGCCGAGCAGCGTGACGCTAACACCGCCTACGATAAATTGTGCGATCCAAATGACGGCTGCACTGGCGATAAAGCCGACGATGCCGCGGCCGAAGGGGGTAACCCTTTTGCCAAATATCCCTTCAATAACCCAGCCAAGAGCAGCGATAACAAGAGCAAGAAAAAAGGCGCTCCAGAAACCGCCTACGCTAAATTGGGGAACGATAAAACCAACCAGCATTAACACCAGCGCGGCCACGATAAACCGGATGACATGTCCTAAAAAAGTCATTGCGCAAACCTCCTTTTATTGTGCGAAAAAATCTCAATCAAGCTGGATCTTTTCGCCGTTTGTAGCGAAAGCTGCATTGTAAGAAAGCTCGTTCATTACTATTGTGACCAAATGCTCATCAATTATGTATGAAACAAAGGCTCAGATCGTGCATCGCAGCCGTGGTTCGGCTATAATAGAAAGGCGAGAGGAGTGTTATTTGTTGGACACCAAAATTTTGACGACACTTGAATATCCCAAAATCATACATAGATTGTCACAGCATGCGGCAACATCCCTCGGGAAAACGATAGCGGAAGCGCTACAGCCGCTGTCGGACCTGGAAGCGGTCAAAGCAACGCTGCAGCTAACGGACGAAGCTTATGCGGCTGACCGCTTGAAGGGCAGCGCACCGTTCGGAGGCGTGGTTGACATTACTGCGCCGCTTCATCGAGCCCGCATCGGGGGTACGCTTAACCCCGAAGAGCTGCTTAACATCGCGGCTACCTCCAGAGGCGGACGCCGCGTAAAGAAGCATGTCGGCTTGCTTCATGAGGATCATCCGATACCGATGCTGCAGCAAATCGCAGACCAAATCAGTGAGCATAAGCAGCTTGAGGATGCGATATTCGATTGCATTGACGATCAAGCAGAGGTCATGGACAGCGCAAGCGCTGAGCTGGCATCCATCAGGCGCGAGCTGAGAAACGGCGAATCACGCATCCGCGAGAAAATGGATCAAATGGTTCGCTCGTCCTCCGTCCAAAAGATGCTGCAGGACGCCATTGTCACGCTGCGAAACGATCGGTACGTGATTCCCGTAAAACAAGAGTACCGCTCTCACTTCGGCGGCATTGTGCATGACCAATCCGGATCCGGTGCAACGCTGTTCATTGAACCGGAAGCAATCGTTGCCATGAACAATAAGCTGCGTGAGCTAAAGGCAGGCGAACTGCGTGAAATCGAAAAAATATTGCAAAAGCTTACCGCCCTTGCTTCGGATTACGTGGAGGATTTGATCTTTAATTTGGATCTGCTGGGACGTATCGACTTTGCTTATGCGAAGGCTCGACTTGCCCATGGCATGAAAGCGACGCAGCCGCGTATGAATGACAGAGGATTTCTTAAGCTCAAACGCGGCCGCCATCCGTTGATCGCTTCTGAGCTTGTCGTACCTATTGATGTTGAGCTCGGCAATCAATACACGGCTATTATCGTAACGGGGCCGAATACGGGAGGCAAGACGGTCTCCTTGAAAACGATTGGCTTGCTTAGCTTAATGGCAATGTCCGGATTATTCGTTCCGGCGGAGGACGGAAGCCAGCTTTGCGTATTCGATGCCATCTATGCCGATATTGGCGATGAGCAAAGCATTGAACAGAGCTTAAGCACATTCTCAAGCCATCTGAAGAACATTATCCGCATTCTGGGCACGATGACCTCGAAGAGCCTTGTGCTGCTTGATGAGCTTGGAGCGGGTACCGATCCTGCTGAAGGCTCAGCCCTTGCGATCGCGATTCTCGAGCATGTGCATGCCATGGAAAGCCGTATCGTAGCAACAACGCATTACAGCGAGCTGAAGGCATACGCATATAACCGCAAGGGAGTCATTAATGCAAGCATGGAATTCGATGTCGCTACGCTTAGTCCTACTTACCGCCTGCTTGTCGGGGTGCCGGGACGAAGCAATGCGTTCGCAATTGCGGAGCGGCTCGGGCTTCCCCGAACGATTATCGAGCATGCAAGAGGCGAGGTAAGCGAAGAGGATCAACGGGTTGAGAACATGATCGCATCACTTGAAGAGAATCGCTTGGGAGCTGAAACCGAGCGCCAAACGGCAGAATCTTTGCGCCGCGAGATGGAGACGCTTCGTGCGCGCCATGAAGCAGATCGCGAACGGTTCGAGGAGCAGAAGGAAAAGCTACTGCTGAAAGCGCAGGAGGAAGCGCGTGAGGCTGTTATGAAGGCGAAGCGTGAAGCAGAGCAGATTATTGCCGATTTGCGCAAGCTTGCAATGGAAGAAGGAGCTTCGGTTAAGGAGCATAAGCTGATCGAAGCGCGCCGTAAGCTGGATGAAGCAGCACCGGAGCTGCAGAAATCCAAACGCGGCGGTACCAAAACCGCAGCGAAGGCTGCCAAGATTGAAGCAGGAGACGAAGTAACGGTGTACAGTCTGAATCAGAAGGGGACGGTCGTGGAAATCCACGGATCGGATGCAACTGTTCAGTTGGGCATTATGAAAATGAAGGTAGCGCTTGACGATCTGGAGCTCTTGAAGGCATCGTCTTCCACGAAAACGCAGCAGCCGAAGCAAGCTGCCAGCCTAAAGCGCTCCAAAGAAGAGAATTTCAAAATGGAGCTGGATTTGCGGGGCGAGAACCTGGAAGAAGCGATTCTAGAGGTAGACCGCTTCTTGGATGAGGCTTTCTTGTCGGGGCTCGCACAGGTTGCCATCATTCATGGCAAAGGCACGGGAGTGCTCCGTACCGGCATTCAGCAATATTTGCGCAGGCACAGCCATGTCAAAAGCTTCAGGCTCGGCAACTATGGCGAAGGCGGCGTTGGCGTGACGGTTGCGGAATTGAAATAGCCCGCAGCCGTCAGGTGCCCAAGATCGCCTGATATGGAGGAACAGGGAATGAGTAATGAAGTCGATAATCTGCTAAGCAATCCTTACGCAGCCTCGCTCGTTTATGTGTCAGTGACTGTCTTGTCCCTTATCGTCTTTTTATCTTGTTTTGAGCTTGTGACCAGATACAAATGCTGGAGCGAAATCAAGAAGGGCAATGTATCCGTTGCGATGGCGACAAGCGGGAAAATATTTGGCATATGCAATATTTTCAGGTTCTCCATTGAATCGAATGATTCGGTTTATCAAAGCCTCATCTGGGGAGCTTTCGGGTTCGTTATTCTGATGGCCGCTTATTTCTTATTCGAGTTTCTAACGCCTGTTTTCCGAATTGATGATGAAATCGCCCGCGATAATCGCGCGGTGGGACTTATTGCGATGATCATCTCGGTATCGCTATCCTATGTCATCGGAGCAACGGTCATTTTATAATCCGGAGGAAATCATTTTGAATGTATTATGGAAAATATTAATCGTCGTCGCTATTTTGTTTTTTGCATTTGGCGTCGTCTATCTAATGAACAATTAAAGGGGAAGACAAACAATGGAAGAGCATTTGATTTGCCCATGGTGTTTGACAGAAATCGTATGGGATGAGGAAATCGGTCCCGAATCTCATTGTCCTCATTGTGACAATGAGTTAAGCGCCTACCGGACGATAGAGCTTGGCTATGACGAGGATGAGGTAGAAGCTGACGAGCATGAAAGAGCAGTCCAAGCGTTGAAAATTAACGATACGCACCGAGCTGCGAAGCAAAACGGCTCTGATATGGACCAAGAAGAGTGGGATGAAGATGAGCAGGAGAATGATTCCGATGATCCTGGCCATAAACGCTGGCTGCAAGAGGATGATGGTTACCGCAGTGCCGATACGGCTCGGTTTGCCGTAGAGGAAACCGTACAGCGGGTGCTCGACGATCAAGACGAGGTGCCAGAATGTCCGGTTTGCCGCTCCTATATGATTGAGGCTGGCGTACAGCTCGTAGGCGAGCAGCAATTCGAGGCAAGAATCGCTCCTTCGCTTGGCGGACCAGTGCTTACGACTCCGTTCAAGCTTGCATTATATGTCTGCCCTGCCTGTTACCACACGTCCACATTGCTTAGTCAAAGCGACAGGGAGCAAATGCTGAAACGGCTAACGCCAAACGAGTAGCTGCGACTGGATAAATTGGTCGGGCATGGCTTGCGCGGAAAGAGGGAATCTTACAAAACGTAATTCGGAAACGCGAAGGGAAGGACATGGCTAACAGGTCCTTCCCTTTTGGCAGGAGGAATCGTTTTGGCCAAAACCTTAGACAAACAAGCTGTTTTATTGCTCGTGGTTCAGGCGCTGTACGGCGTTGCGAATGCCCTGTCAGGGACGTTTGTTCCTGTGTACTTATGGAAAGCAAGCCAGTCCTATTCTTTAATCGGTTGGTTCACCATGGGCCAATATGTAATGAGTGGATTAACCTTTTGGGTCGCGGGCAAATGGGTGAAAGAGCATAACAAAATGAACAGCCTGCGTGCAGGCATCGTATTATCAGGCGTTTTTTATTGCACCGTTCTGCTGCTTGGCACGCAAGCAAAGCTTTATTATGTGCCGCTGGGACTTCTGAACGGTATGGCGCTCGGTTTTTTTTGGATCGCATTCAATGTGGTTTATTTCGAGGTGACCGATCCCGATAACCGCGATCGGTACAATGGTTGGGCCGGATTACTCGGCTCGGCGGCAGGTATCGTAGCACCTTGGGTGTCAGGCTTGCTCATTACTTCCATGCAAGGTGAGAAAGGGTATAGACTCATTTTCACGATCTCCCTCGTCATATTCGCAATTAGCGTCGTGTTGAGCTTTTGGCTTAAGAAGCGGCATGCGGAAGGTAGCTACAGCTGGCTGCACGGCTGGCGACAGCTCAGACAGAAAGGAAATCCTTGGCGGCGAATGTTTCCTGCGATTGCGGCGCAGGGCGTACGCGAGGGTGTTTTTATGTTTCTTGTGGGTCTTACCGTATATGTAGCTACCCAAAACGAGAGCAAGCTCGGCACGTTTTCGCTGATTACTTCACTTGTCGCGCTTGTCAGCTTCTGGTTAGTCGGAAAGAGGCTTAATCAGAACAATCGCAAACGGGCCATGCTTCTGGGAGCCGTAATGATCGGAATCGTCATTTTGCCGCTGTTCTGGAAAGTAACCTATGGCACGCTGCTGATGTTCGGTATCGGAACGTCGCTTTTTATGCCGTTTTATATTATTCCGATGACCTCGCGAGTTTTCGATCTGATCGGGCAATCCGAAGAGAGTGCACGGGAGCGGGAAGAATTTATCGTGCTGCGCGAAGCGGGGCTTGTACTCGGAAGAGTCATTGGTTTATCATCCTATTTGATCGTATTGCCGCTTAATCATTCGACAACCGCAATAACATGGCTTCTGTTCGCGGTCGGGGTAGTTCCGATTGCGGGCTGGTGGTTTATGAAGCCGTTCTTGAAGGAGCAAAGCGCTTAACATAAGTGGAGAAGAGGACTTACAATGCCTAGAATCGTGAATGACATTACGCAATTGATTGGAAATACGCCGGTCGTAAGGCTTGGACGCCTGCCGGAAGAGGGAAGCGCCGAAGTCTATGTTAAGCTGGAGCGATTTAATCCGAGCGGAAGCGTCAAGGATCGTGCCGCCCTGTCTCTCATCAATGATGCGGAGCAAAGGGGATTAATCAATCCAGGTGATACCATTATTGAGCCAACAAGCGGCAATACTGGCATTGGACTCGCTATGAACGCAGCAGCCAGAGGCTACAAAATGATTCTAGTCATGCCGGATAATATGACTGCGGAGCGGATTAAGCTGCTGCAGGCATACGGAGCGGAGGTCGTGCTCACCCCCGCCGCAGAAAGAATGCCTGGCGCTATTCGCAAAGCGGAAGAGCTGCAAGCAGACCGTCCTGGCAGCTATATCCCGAATCAATTCGAGAACCAAGCGAACCCGCATATTCATCGGTTAACGACAGCCGTTGAAATTGTGGAGCAAATGGATGGCCAGCTTGATGCGTTTGTTGCAACGGCAGGCACTGGGGGGACGATAACCGGCACAGGAGAAGCGCTCAGGGAGGCGATGCCGAATCTCTATGTGGCGGTTGTGGAGCCTCAGGGGTCTCCTGTATTATCAGGCGGTGTTCCGGGACCGCATAAGCTGGTAGGAACAAGTCCCGGATTTGTGCCGGCCATTCTTAATACTTCGGTATATGATGAAATTATTCAAGTGTCCGATGATCATGCACTAACGACAATGCGGGACCTTGCTACAAGAGAAGGCCTCCTGCTAGGTCCTTCCTCCGGTGCATCCGTATGGGCAGCCATGCAGATCGCAAAGCGCCTTGGTGCCGGAAAACGCGTGCTCTGCATTGCGCCGGATACGGGAGAGCGATACATGAGCATGGATATCTTTTGATTTAGTCAAGGACCGCACTTATGTCCATTCCTGCAGCGAACGCTTCACAATGATACGCCGCTCTTGAATATAGGTGCGGAAGAAGGCAGGCTCCGATAGAAAGGTATCGTAGCTTGCCTTTCTTGTATAGTCGCTCCGAATCGCTGGAGACAGGCTCTCGTGCATGCTGGACATAACGGGCTCAAGCTTCTCCAATGTGAAATCGGTTTTCAGCAGCCCTTTCATAATGGACTTGTATTTTCTGCGGCAAGCAGGAAGTGTAAACAGCTTTTCCGTCAACGTATTGTAGCCTTGCAGCCGTACGAGATCGCTTCCGCAGGGCTTCCCATAGCAATTTCTTCCCCAAGTTCCCTCGTAATCCCATGGAATCATTCTGTATTTCCCGCTTGGCACATGCTCATATAAAGCATAGTTTTGATCAAATCCATCATAGTTTCCCGTTAATACCGCTCCGGCTAGCCACAATAAGTATTGGGATACGTCGAGTCTTCTTGCGGTATGTTTGTGCAGCTTCTCTCCCGATAAACGATTCGAGCCTCGAATAAACGAGACCAGCCTGCTTTTTGTCCCCGTTTTTCCTTTCATAAGCTCATAGCCGTCAAATAATGAAGGCTTCCTATCCTTCGTTACCGGGTCGATTAAGCTGAAATCAGCACTGTCGTTCACTGCGTAGAACAACGATCTGCTGCGAATGCTTCGTTTCTCAAAGAAGAGCGAATCAACGGCTTCGATTTCCAAATAGACGCCTTGCGCAATCCCGTTGATTATTAACCAGAAATGGTTTGTTCGTGGCGAAGGCACGCCAATGGTATTGAAAAAGTGAAAGGAAAGCGCGTTGCGTATCATGGAGGGGTCATCATACTCGGCATTCCAATGCAGCGTTCTGCCATCTTCCAGCCGAACCTCATAGGATTTTTTGGCATAGTTGCGCGTATGGCCTCCCCGCAAGCCGAATTCTGCTTTGTACGTATGCTCATCCATTCCGAGCTCAGCCGGCTTGAAGTCTTTTCCCCATGCATTCCCCTTTATTTCCTGCAAGTCTGAGTCCGTGATGCGAATCGTACGCACAGGCAAGGCAGCAGCCATTCCATCATCTCCCGTGGCAAAAGATACAGCCCACCTCATAACGATAGGCTTTTGATCTTATTACCGTATTCAGCACATGCCCAGATGGTCACAGCTTCGGAGCTGCAAATGACGATGTGTTTACCCTTATCGTTTATATGTCCGTATTGACTCTATTTCTAGTAATGACAAAAGACACAACTTTAAATAAATAGATAGTAATCTAGTACCGCTACTATAGGGGATACATATAAATATATTACATATCGAGCATCATGATAGATGGAGTGAAAGACGCTTGGGAGGGATGCAAAGCTAGAAGAACAGAAGGATAGCGTTCAGTCAGATGTCGTTTTCTCGGTAAGGCTTGAATTAACTAATGATATTATCGGAGGGATTTATTTATGAGTTATTGCTGTAACTATCAGAACGTTGCTGGTCAAATGGATTCGAATAACAATCACAGATGTCATAGAAGCAATGGACAAAACGATGATTTTCTTCAAAGCTTGGTAGGCAAAAACGTTAAAATCAACCGCGGAGGTCCGGACTCCATTCAAGGCAAGCTTCTTGCAGTAAAAAGCGATTATCTCGTAGTGAACACAAGAGAAGGCGTTGTTTATGTAGCTAGAAGTCATGTTAAAAGCATTACTGAAGTAGCTTGCGACAAAAATGGCGGCAATAAAAGCGGAGGAAACAAAAGCGGCGGTCATAAAAGCGGGCACCGCGACCCTAACTTTATCAAAGCGAATAACTTCCGAGGGGTTATCCGTGCATTGAATCAAACGTTCGTACAAATCAACTGGGGCGGACCTGAGCGGGTAGAAGGCTTCTTAGCTCAAGTAAACAACAACTCCGTCCTGCTAGTATCAGGTAAAGAAGCGATTCAAATTCAAATCGACCACATCAAGACGATTAAAGAACTGAACTGCGGCCGTTCAGGCGGCAATAACAGCACGGCTAACAATTCCGACAGCAACAAAAACAAAAACGACAATAAAAACGACAACAAAAACGAAAACAAAAGCAACAAATCGCAAGGCAACCGCAGCGGTGGGAAAAACCGTGCAAACGCAGCTTCTGTAAAAATGGTTTCCAAGGCTCCACGTCGGTCGGTTAAGTAAGGCTAATGGTTGGTGCCAGACAAAGTGTTTATCCTTTGTCTGGCTCAATCCTAATCGGATGAGAGGAGGTTGATTGCATGAAAACCCGTCATCCGCTGCTTGACCGGCAGGTCGAATTGGAGATTTCAGGAAAAGTAGCGCCTATACGAGGTAAACTGATTGAATTTGGTCAAGATATATTAGTGCTGCACAACGGAACGCAATTTCTATATATTCCGCTTATTCACTTGCAGCAGCTGCGGCTCTCTACACGAGAGGATGAAGAAATCTACGAAGTGCCGGAGACACCCTTTGAGCCCTATAACGAGCCTGTTTCGTATCGCAAAATGTTAATGAACGCCAAAGGCATGTTCTCGGAAATTTATATTACAGGAAACCAATCGATACATGGCTATCTCACAACCGTAATGAACGATTTCTTCGTTTTCTATTCGCCCGTTTACCATACGGTAATCGTTTCGCTGCATCATATGAAATATTTAATTCCGTATACGCCGAACGTAACCCCCTACACGCTAACACCTGAGCAATTCCCTCTGAAGCCATCCCCGCTAACATTGGCAAGAACCCTCGATCAACAGCTTCGCAAGCTTATCGGAGAATTTGTAGTGCTTGATTTAGGCGAGAATTCGAACAAGATCGGTGTGCTCAAAAGTGTCGATCAAAATATGATAGAGCTGGCAAACGCCAGCGGGAATGCTGTTTTCCTTCATTTTGATCATGTCAAAACCGTTCATATTCCTTAAAATGTGGAAAGATGCTTTGCCGTCAAACGGCATAAGCATCTTTTTTTGATAGATAAGAATCTATATGTTTTCACAATTAAATGTGCTTATATATCTCCGTCAAACGACTGCTTTTGCTACAGAGGGCGGTGAAAGCCGTTTACGCTTATATGTAAAAACGAAATTTGGATGCATTATGAAAGGCATTAAGGGAACATTATTTTGTAAGGAAGTGATTGGTAATGAAGATAAAACCATTTGGCATCTTACCCGTCATGTTTATGCTGATTTTGTCTGTCGGCCTCGTGAATCATGTATTGGTGGTTCCGTTGCTGCTTGATGTGGCCAAACGTGACGCATGGATATCGGTGTTAGCGGAGCTCGCTATTGTTTTGCCATGGACATTGCTCCCTATATATGGAACTTTGAAACGAATGAACGGGATGGCTATCGACAAGTGGCTCGCGGAATATATTCCTCGGTGGCTGGCAGCATTCCTAATCGGCATGCTGCTTCTTGTTCAATTATGTACGGCGATTGAGACGCTCATTACGACGGCCTCTTGGACCGCCACAACCTACCTGCCAAACACCCCTTCGCTAGTTGTATGTATGGTGTTTTTAGGTCTGTGCTTGTTTGCCTCCATATCCGGGCTGAGAACGGTTGCCTATGTTAGCTGTATATTATTGCCGATTGTAGTATTGCTGGGGGACTTCGTCATGTCAGCCAACATGCCGCATAAGGACTACCATTACTTATTGCCGATGCTTGAGAGAGGACCGATGCCCGTTTTGCATGGTGTGTTGTTTTGTGTGACCTCATCTTGTGAGCTGTTTGGGCTGCTATTTATTCAGCACCACGTGAAAGGGACGTTCAAACGCTGGCATTTCATTGTACTCGTCCTATTTTTGGCATTGCTGACGATTGGGCCTGTAACGGGAGCCATTACGCAATTCGGGCCGGAGGAAGCGGAAGATCTCCGTTATCCCGCCTTTTCGCAGTGGAGGCTGGTGTCGATTGGCAAATATTTCGAGCATGTTGATTTTTTTGCGATATTTCAATGGATGTCCGGAGCGCTCATTCGAATATCGGTATCCATACATATTTTATCTGAGTTCGGACCGATGCGGCATCTGAGAAGAAAGTGGCTATCGCCTTCGGTATTGGGATTATTGATCCTCATTGCTTCAGGCATTGGCATTAACCACATGACTATTATTAAAGAGTTGTTTATGGTTTATTTTCAGTACATCGGATTATTTGTCATTGCAGTAACCAGCATCATTTGGCTCATATCCTTCCTTAAAAAGGGAAAGAGCGCAAATGAGAACAAGCGTATCGCGATAAACGGCTCGGAGGAGGCAGAGCAGTCATGAAACCTATCGTGCGGCAAGAGTTGAATGAGCATGCAGATGACAACGGCTTAAGTGTAGAGCAGTTCAGAGACTATCTAGCAGGCTGCCATGACGTGATTGAATATAAACAAACGCTGGACGTCCATGGACCATTAGAGGTGATCTTGTTTTACTGTGATGGTTTGATTGATAACCAGCAGTTGCAGCTCGGCCTGCTTCCCCAGCTTGAGAAATGGGCGGAGCAGCTTAGAGCTTTCCCGAAAGACATCAAGACGGATATCCATAAGCCCAGTATGCTTTTCAGTAAATTAAAGAGCGGGCCTGACGGCAGCAATTTATTTGCTCGATTGTTTGCAGGCAGCGTGATCCTCTCATTCGAGAATTTAGAGGGTCTATATGAGTACGATATTGCTGATCAGCCAGGCAGAAGTCCTGAGGAATCCACGATGGAGGTATCAATTAGAGGTCCACGCGACGGGTTTGTGGAGCAGCTGACAACTAATGTTGCATTGATACGCAAGCGACTCCGCACGCCGGATATGCAGGTTGAATACAATCGGCTCGGCAGCGAATCGTTGACGGAAATCGCGCTGATTTATATGAATGGCATTGCGGAGCCTGAGCTTGTAGAAGAAGCGAGAAATAGGCTTAGCCGAATTGATGTTCCGTCCATAACAGGCGGCAGCCAGCTGGAGGAGCTATTATCGGATCGCCGTCTCTCTTTATTTCCGCTTGTCGAATATGTGGGAAGGCCGGATTATGTCGTGCAGTCACTGCTGCAAGGGAAGGTAGCGATTCTGCTTGACGGTTCGCCAGCCGCACTTATAGCGCCTGGAACATTGCTGCTGCTTATCAAATCGCCGGAGGATGCCCATCTGCCTTATTATTACGTATCGCTGGAGAGGCTTTTGCGATTTGTTGGCCTCATCCTGTCCATTTGCCTGCCGGGGTTCTGGATTGCTTTGTCAGCATTCAATACGGATCAAATTCCGTTTACCTTGCTTGCGACCATTACCATATCAAGAATCGGATTGCCGCTGTCTGCGACCATGGAGATGTTCATGATGCTTACGATGTTCGAGCTATTCCGAGAGGCGGGTGTGAGGCTGCCAAGGGCTGTCGGCCAGACCGTTTCAGTTGTTGGAGGCTTAATTGTGGGCGATGCTGCGATACGAGCGGGAATGACCTCGCCGACCATGCTGGTCATGGCAGCTGTAACTGCCGTTTCTACGTTCACGCTTGTTAATCAATCATTAAGCGGTTCGGTCAGCGTTATTCGTTACTTCGTTCTTATTTGCTCTTCAGTCCTGGGCATTTTTGGTTTCTTCGTAGGTACCTTCGCGGTCATCATCTATTTATGCACGCTTGAATCGTTTGGAAGGTCTTATTTAGAGCCGCTTGCTCCGCTTAGCTTTAAGCAGCTTATTCCTGCGATCATGCAGCTGCCTTGGAAGCTGCGAAGCGGAAGGAGGAATAAGTAATGCTCTCTTGGTGGATCATGCTGCGAAGGCAGAAGGTGAAGCGGACGGCGCTGCTTGGTGTGCTGCTGAGCTCCTTGCTGCTCCAAGGATGCTGGGATGAAATCAACCTTGAGGACGTGAGCTATATCTCATCTCTTGGCATTGATTTCAAGGAGGGGCATTATGAGGTTTACGCCCAAATGATCAAGTTCGGGCTAATTGCGAAGACGGAATCGATTCAGCCCGATCCGAACCCTGTTTGGATCGGCAAAGGCAAAGGGGATTCCATCCTGCTTGCATTTAATGATCTGACGAAGGCAGGGCAAGCGATTCTTAGCCTGGAGCATTTGAAATCTGTCATTGTGCAAGAAAGAGCGATGACGCATATGGAGGATATTATGGATGGTCTCAATCGGCAAAGGGCTTCCAGATATACTTCCATATTGTTCGGGACAAAATCCCCGATCGAGGATCTTTTTACAACCGATACTTTTTTTGACCAATCGCCGCTGAACAGCATCATGTACATGCCTTCCCCCCTTAATGTGCAAAGAAGCTTCATTCGTCCGCATGCTCTTCAGTTGGCTGTTCAATCCTTAAATGAGCCAGCCATGACAACGACCGTTCCATCACTTTCGGCTAATAAGGATTATTGGAAAAGAAAAAAACAGCCGCTTAAAATACAATTTATTGACGGCGTCTTTGTATATCGGGAGTTTAGGTATATTGGATTTATGACGGAGCCGGAGGCAGAAGGGTTAAGATGGATAAACCCGGAATTTGAGCATTTTTTATTTGGAGTGAAGGTCAATGATGGCACGGCAACGGTGACGGTCACCTCCTCCAAAGCGAAAATAAACGCTTCGTTCAAGGATGGTGTTCCTCATTTCATGCTCGCTGTACGAATGGCTGGAGATATGGCAGAGATGCAGGTTGGCATGAAACAGTCTCAGATAGAGACAGAGATGGCAGCGAAGACTCAGCGGCAGCTGTTGGAGACGTATCGCAAGGGACTGGCAAAGGGAATGGATGTGTTCGGTCTCGAGCACCATCTTTACCGATACCATAACGCCTATTGGAAGCAGCATTGCAAGGGGAAGAATTGGATGCCGAAAGAGGGGCAACTGCAATTTAAAACAACCTTTCAGCTCATTCATTCCGGCAATTTCGAATTAAACAGCGATACATAAATAAAGGAAAAATAGCTCATAATACGTTTGGCACGAAAATAATGGGTCCGTGGTGCTCAAGCAATCCATATTGAAATAAGGAGGATGAACGATGATTCAGCCAATGACAGGGAAAGAACTGGAGTACATCGCTGACTCTATGTCCAATGAAGATGCGCAAATTAAGTCATGCGCGGCTTTGGCGGCAACGGGTACTACCCCGGCTCTAAAGAGCCTTGCCACTCAAATGATTCAAACGCATCAGCAGCATTATGATTCATTGCTGCATGCGATTTCGCATCACCAGCAAATGGCTCCCACGCAGCCGCAGCAATAAGAGAACGCCATAATAGACGTAGGAGGTAAGTCGATATGTATCAACAACAGCAGCAAAAACAGTCGGTCCTAACGGAAGAAGATTTGGCCGGCGGCATTCTCTCTGACTTAAAGAGGATTGTTCGCGAATATGCAACAGCCGCAACCGAGTCGACATGTCCTGATATTCGCCAGCTGTTTACGAAGCTGACGGACAATACGCTGGCGCTTCAAGGCCAAGTGTTCCAAGCGATGCAGCAAGCCAATATGTATAATACGTCATCGCCTGCGCTTCGCCAAGAGCTCGATAAACAAGCAAAGCAATATCAGCAAACCAAGCAAAAAACGAATCAGTTTTTACAGCAAACGTTGGGCGGCCAGCAAAACCAAACCCTATACACGCCGCAAATGCAGCAATCAAGCCAGCATCAGCAAAACGGGCAGCCCTATTATATGTAACCGGAAAAGACCCCTAGCGGGTCTTTTTTTTTGGTTGCTTTCATGAAGCCTTTGATTGCGCGTAATTCGAAAAAGTTGTAAAATATTCTTTATAATCGCAGTCGTACTGGAAGGAGTTATACCATGACCGAATTACAGATGAAAGTGCTCGAACTGCTGAAGGAAGACGCGCGAAGGGACGCCGAGCTGATCGCTACAATGCTTGACGTACCAATCGAGGAAGTGAAGCAAGCGATCGCTGAGCTTGAGAGCGACCATATTATCGTGAAATATGCTACCGTTGTGAACTGGAGCAAGATCGATGACCAGAAGGTAACGGCACTTATCGAGGTTCAAATCACACCAGAACGCGGTCGCGGATTCGAAGGAATCGCTGAGCGCATTTATTTATATCCGGAAGTAAAATCAGTATATCTCATGTCCGGCGCTTACGACCTGCTGGTTGAGGTTGAAGGGAAAAACTTAAAAGAGGTTGCCTCTTTTGTTTCGAATAAATTATCGCCGATCGATGCGGTATTATCGACTAAAACGTTTTTTATCTTAAAAAAATACAAACAGGACGGCATTATCTTCGAGGAGCATGAAGGGGATCATCGGTTGATGGTTTCGCCGTAAAAAGGTGATGGCAATGATTAAAGACGAAGAGAAACAACCCTCCACACCTGTGCGGCGCCCATCCATGGCCGATTACTTGTCTCCGCTCGTTCGGGACATTAAACCGTCGGGGATCCGCCGGTTTTTTGATTTGGTCAGCACGCGCAAGGATGTCATAACGCTTGGCGTCGGCGAACCTGATTTTGTTACGCCTTGGCATGTAAGGGAAGCGGCTGTGTATGCGCTTGAAACGGGGAAAACGCAATACACATCGAATGCAGGAATGCCGGAGCTTCGCGGAGCGATTGGTCAGTACTTAAATGACCAGTTCGCTGTAGCGTATAATCCTGCTGACGAAATTTTGGTGACGGTTGGAGGAAGTGAAGCGATTGATCTTGCGCTTCGCGCTTTCATATCTCCAGGAGATGAGATTCTGATCCCGGAGCCCTGCTATATTTCATATTCGCCAATAACGGCACTTACAGGCGGAAAGCCGGTAGGCATCGAAACGTATGCCAAGGATGAATTCAAGCTAAAGGCAGAATCGCTAAAAGCGGTCATTACGCCGAAGTCGAAAGTACTTATTCTATGTTACCCAAGCAATCCAACCGGCGGGACGATGACTTATGAGGACTGGCTGCCGATTACGAAGCTTGTGGAAGAGCATGACCTTGTCGTCATTTCGGATGAGATATATGCGGAATTGACCTACGGCTCGAAGCATGTCAGCTTTGCCGCTATGCCGGGCATGAAGGATCGCACTGTTCTGGTCAGCGGTTTCTCGAAGGCGTTTGCGATGACGGGCTGGCGGATGGGCTATGCATGCGGCCATCCTGATCTGATTGCGGCGATGCTGAAGATCCATCAATATACCGTGATGTGTGCTCCGATCATGGCTCAATATGCAGCTCTTGAAGCGCTTCAGCACGGCTTGGAGGAGAAGGATCGAATGGTGGAGGCTTATAACCAGCGGCGCCGCTTAGTCGTAAAGGGTTTTCGGGATATTGGCCTTGATTGCCATGAGCCGCAAGGAGCCTTCTATGCATTTCCGTCCATCGTTTCAACAGGCTTGACTAGTGAACAATTCGCGCAGCGTCTGTTGGATGAAGCGGGGGTAGCCGCAGTTCCCGGGGATGTATTCGGGCTCGGAGGCGAAGGCCATCTTCGCTGCTCCTATGCCACATCCGTTACCAATCTAACCGAAGCGCTGGAGCGGATCGGCGGCTTTGTCCACCGTTTGAAGCAGCAGGGCTAATTATAGGTTGAAACCATTACTTAAATGAGCAGCAGGTCAGGAGATTATCCGGCCTGCTGTTTGCATGAATAACGATTCGGAAATGGATGAGGAGCTGAAGAGGTTGAAACTATACACGAAAACAGGAGATAGCGGCCAGACCTCCTTAATTGGCGGGCGAGTACGCAAGGATGACGCTCGCGTCGAGGCATACGGTACAATTGATGAGCTCAATTCCTTTGTCGGGCAAGCAGCGGCAGAGGCGAGCAAGCATGATGAGCTTACGGAGATGGCTGCGTTGCTTATCGATATTCAGCAGGAGCTGTTTGATTGCGGATCTGATCTTGCGTATGCGGTCCAGGGGGCTCCTTTGAAAATATCAGCGGAGCCTGCGCTTCGTCTAGAAGGCTGGATTGATCAATATAGCAGTGAAGCTCCGGAAATTACGAGATTCATACTTCCAGGAGGAAGCCCGGTTTCTGCTTTGCTGCATGTATGCAGGACGGTATGTCGCCGTGCAGAGCGCCGCGTCGTTACGCTTGCAGGCGAGCATGCCGTTAATCAAGAAGTGCTCACCTATTTAAACCGTTTGTCTGACTTTTTCTTTGCAGCGGCAAGAGCCGCGAATGCCAAGCTTAGCGTGAATGACACCGAATATGTGCGAAGCGCACATGTATTTGGGAAGCCAAAGAAATGAATGATCCATACGAAAAGCTTTATTATCGGCCATTAATAGCGACTGTTCGGGATGCGGAGCATGGCAAAACGGTGCGTACCGTTCTGGAGCGGCAGCTCGGCGTTTCCCGAAAGCTGCTGTCGCAGGTGAAGCTGACGGAGCATGGACTGACGGTGAACGAGGTCCGCGCCTACACGACAGCACCTGTTGCTGCCGGCGATATTATTCGCGTAAGGATGCAAAGGGAAATTTCGGAGGATATTTTACCGCAGCCGATTCCGATTCAAATCGTGTTCGAGGATGAGGATCTCTTAATTGTGAATAAGCCAGCGGGCATGATCGTACATCCAACGCATGGCCATTATACGGGGACACTCGCGAATGGCGTTGTTTTCCATTGGCAGGAGCGGGGTGAACAGGTACGATTTAGACCTGTGCATCGCTTGGATGAAGAAACCTCCGGCCTTGTGGCAATCGCGAAAACATCATATGTACATCAGCAGCTGTCCGAGCAAATGCAGGCAAATGGTATCTTGAAGCTGTATCGTGCTTATGTGTACGGAAGCCCGACACCCGCGCAGGGTACGGTTGATGAACCGATTGACCGTGACCCTGAGCGTCCTCATATTCGGATCGTCACGCCAACCGGATATCCGTCGGTCACGCACTATGAGACGTTGGCTAGCTATAATGAAACGTCCAATAGACCGGCATCAGCCGTCCGTCTGAAGTTGGAGACTGGAAGAACGCATCAGATTCGCGTCCATATGAAGCACATTGGCTGTCCATTGATTGGCGACAAAATGTATGGTTCCGAGCAGGGCAGCGTTGAGGAGTGGGAGTTAGAAGCAGGCAGACAGGCATTGCATGCCGAAATTCTGGGCTTCACACACCCTATTACGAAGCGATGGATGGAGTGGCAGGCAGATCTCCCCCCTGAGCTTGAACGATTAGAGCAGAAGCTTATAAAATAACAGCGAAACGTTTATATCCATACTGGAGGATTCAACAGAATGACAAAGCCATTAACCATTATTCAATATCCCAAATGCAGTACATGCAAAGCTGCATTGAAATCGCTTCAAAATAAAGGAAATGACGTTGTAACACGTAATATTGTCGAGGATACACCTTCGGCTGCAGAGCTGAAAGTACTTGTAGCAAACAGCGGGCTGGAGCTCAAAAAGTTTTTTAACACTTCTGGCGATGTCTACCGGGAATTAGGACTGAAGGACAAGCTGGCGGGAATGTCA
Source organism: Paenibacillus sp. 2TAB23 (assembly GCF_052115165.1). NCBI lineage: Bacteria > Bacillati > Bacillota > Bacilli > Caryophanales > Paenibacillaceae > Paenibacillus > Paenibacillus sp. 2TAB23. The sequence continues at coordinate 205,236 of NZ_JBFRGD010000001.1, read as the reverse complement.
GCGGATGACCAATATGCGCTGCTCGCATCAAACGGCATGCTCATCAAGCGTCCTATCGTGACGGACGGGGAAAAGGTTACGGTTGGCTACAAGGAAGAACAATATGAACAAGCTTGGAATACTTGAAAAGGGTGAATGGACAATGTCGCAAACCAAATGGCGGTCAAACCGCCTGTCACAGCTGGGATCGTCGATCTTTGCGGAGGTAGCGGCTTGGAAGCTAGCCGCTGCGGAGAGCGGGCGAGATATTATAGATCTTGGTATCGGCAGTCCGGATCAGCCTCCCTCGCCAGCCGTTCAGCAAGCTCTAAGCGAAGCGGCTTTACGCTCGGATATGTATGCCTATCCGGCAACGAAGAGCGGACTGCCCTTTCGCCAGCAAGCCGCGGCTTGGATGAAGCATCGATTCAACGTTGAGCTTGATGCAGGGAACGAGATCGTTACCCTGCTCGGCTCTCAGGATGGGCTGGCACATCTCGCTATGGCACTTTGTGATCCAGGCGATATGGCGCTGCTGCCTGACCCAGGTTATCCGATTTATGCAGCTTCGCTTGCGCTAGCAGGGGTGGAGGCGAAGCTTATGCCATTAAGGGAAGAGAGTGGCTTCATGCCTGACTTAGCTGCGATCCCGGACGCGGATTGGGATAGAGCTTCTTTTATTTTGTTGAACTATCCGAACAATCCGATTACCGCTGTCGCTGATCTTGCTTTTTTTGAGCAGCTAATTAACAAAGCCCGTCAGCATGGAGTGTTGGTTGTGCATGATTTGGCCTATTCCGAAATGGGCTTCGACGGCTGCGAGCCGCCCAGCATATTCGAGGTGCCGGGGGCAATCGAGCAGGCTGTCGAGTTTCATTCCTTGTCCAAAAGCTTCAATATGGCTGGCTGCCGCATCGGGTTCTTGGCTGGCAACGCGGCAGCCGTTGGGGCGCTTCGCGAGCTGAAAGCGAATATCGATTACGGCGTATTTGATCCTATTCAAGAAGCGGGTATCGTTGCATTGCGGGAAGCAATCGCGAGTCCAGACCTGCCGAAGGCAGGAAAGCTATACGAGCGTCGCCGTGACGTGTTTCTGGAAGCGCTGCGTGAAGAGGGCTGGGAGGTTGCCGCTCCCAAAGCTACGATGTTTATTTGGGCGCCGCTGCCTCCTATGGAGTGGGCACAGGACGAGCCTTGGAACTCACGGCGAATTTCCCAGGAAATGCTGAAACAAACCGGAGTGGTTGTCGTCCCGGGAGAAGCTTTCGGCTCGGAAGGCGAAGGATACGTACGGATTGCGCTTGTGGAGAATGAGGAGCGCCTGAAAGAAGCGGCGAGAAGGATCGGAAGCTTTATTCGTGGGCATAAAAGATAGTAGCACGCAATTGTGAGAGAGAGGTTTTTAAATAATGAGTGAGCAACGGCTGCTGTTAGTTGACGGCATGGCAATATTATTTCGGGCATATTTCGCTACATCATTCGGAGGAAGCATTCGCAGGACGAGTACAGGCGTACCGGTGAATGCGGTGCACGGCTTTGTACGGTATTTCATGGATGCGATCCATACTTTTAATCCTACGCATGTCGTATGCTGCTGGGATATGGGAAGCACAACTTTCCGAACGGAGCAGTACGATGGTTACAAATCGAACCGTCCTGCAGCTCCGGAAGACTTGATTCCACAATTCGATCTCGTGAAGGATGTTGTGGCAAGCTTTAACGTGCCGAACATTGGGATTGCTGGTTATGAAGCGGACGATTGTATCGGCACGTTAGCGGCTGCGCTTAAAGATCAAGCGCATATATTCGTCGTAACCGGCGATCATGATATGCTGCAGCTGGTTGATGATCGGGTTTCCGTTGCTATCATGAAAAAAGGAATCGGCAACTATATGGTCTATACGCCAGTAAGCTTGATGGAGGAACGTCAGCTGACGCCGATTCAAATCATTGATATTAAAGGCTTGATGGGCGATACGAGCGATAATTATCCCGGCGTCAAAGGGATCGGTGAGAAAACAGCGCATAAGCTTATTCAAGAGCATGGCTCCATTGAAGGCTTGCTTGCTAATCTGGAATCTGTATCCAAGACGATCCGTGCCAAAATTGAAGCGGATTTGGACATGCTTCATCTCTCACGCGATTTGGCGACGATACAACTCAATGCGCCCGTAGCATGCGAATTGCTCGATTGCTTGTGGAGCATGGACACGGAAACAGTCGTCCGAAAGTTCGATGAGCTGGAATTTGGCAGCCTAATCAAATTGTTGGGGCAGCCTATCATCGTGAAATAGCACTGTAAAAACAGCTAATCCGCTTCGGCGTTGATTTAGCTGTTTTTTTATGGGGTTGTTGTAGTCATTGGGAGGATCGTTTATCAAAGTCCACTCGATTACGAAACGCAGTAACGTTTGATTTTAATTGAAAATTCCCAGCTCGCAGCATCCAAATTAGTTATAATGCAGTCAAGGGAAAAGAGGGAAAAGAAGGAAAAGAAGGAAAAGAAGGAAAAGAAGGAAAAGAAGGAAAAGAAGGGTTAGGAAGTGATGTGAAAGTGATGTTAAATCAATCGTTAGAAAAAAGGTTAAGCAAATGGATGACTAAGCTGCTGCGGCATACGCCAGAGGAGTTTGGTCTTGCCCTGAATCCTGAGGACGGCTCATGCACGGTGAGCGCTCTATTGAAAACCATTCAAGCCGAGTCCAATTGGTCATGGGTTAAGCAGGAGGATATAGAGCAGGTCGTACGGAACTCGGAGAAGCAGCGGTTTGAGATACAGAGCGGGCGAATAAGAGCTAGATACGGGCACAGCCATGACAAAATCAGCTACGCGCCTGCCGAGCAGCCAGACGTTTTGTATCACGGGACGAATAAAAAGGCTCTGCCATCTATCTTGAACGAAGGATTAAAACCGATGAGCAGACAGTATGTCCATTTGTCGGAAGGCACCCATTTTGCAACGCTGGCTGGCAGCCGCAGAGGCGAGCTGGTTATTTTGAAGGTGGATACGATAAGTGCAGCGCAGCTTGGGGTCATTTTTTATTACGCGGGTAATGAGGTGTGGCTGGCAGACCATGTTCCGCCGGAAAGCTGCTCTGTATGGCAACCTCAGGAAAAGGAGAACGAGAATCATGAGTAAGCGAATCATCGATATTGGTGTTAATTTGATGCATCGTTCGTTTCAGCAGGACCGAGACCAGATTGTCCAAAGGGCAGTCGCAAACAATGTCACTCCCATTGTGATTACAGGCACGAGCCTAAAGAACAGTATGGAAGCAGCCCGCTTTACCGGACGTTATAAGGGGAAGCTGTATTGTACGGCGGGGGTACATCCTCATGATGCAAAGAGCTGCAATGAAGAAACGATGACTAAATTAAAAGAATTGGCAGCCTTGCCACAGGTGGTGGCGATCGGGGAATGCGGCCTGGACTATAACCGAGATTTCTCGCCTCGTGACGTGCAGCGCAGATGGTTCACTGAACAAATCCGGTTGGCGCTTGAGCTGGATATGCCGCTTTTTCTGCATGAGAGGGAGGCATTTGCGGATTTTTCGGCGATTCTTAAGGAGCATGCAGTGAATAAGGCGGTTGTCCACTGTTTTACCGGGACGGTATCCGAGCTTAAGGCGTATCTTGAAATGGGCTTCCACATCGGTATCACCGGCTGGATTTGTGACGAGCGAAGAGGCAGGCATCTGCGGGACCTTGTCCGAATGATTCCGCTGGACCGACTCATGATCGAGACGGATGCGCCTTTTCTGACTCCGCGAGATATGAAGGAAAAACCGCTGGATGGTCGGAATGAACCTGCATTCTTGCCTCATATTCTTCAAGCAATAGCGCGATGCATAGGGATTTCAGAGGAAGAGGTTGCTGAGGCAACGACAGCGACTGCTGAGGCGTTTTTTCGAATTTGATGCGCATCCGAATTGCAATAGCTGCTGATCAAGCAACGCATGTAAACAGAATGTTAGGAAAAACAGTTCTGAGAAAACAATGTATATACCAGCAAAGAATCTGGTTAACTGCGCTGTTAATCCTTTTATGACTGTGTCCCGGTTGGCCTTAAGAGTCCGCAGCTCCTCGTTTCACAAGAACAGATTCAATTCCTTTGTCCAAAAGAAAACGAGCAAGGTTGAAAGAGCGACCTCCTGATGGTGAGTTTAAAGAACTTTAGACGGTTGCTCAATAAAATCAGCGGTAGTCTAGGACTTTTTTCTCGTCCAAGGCTGCCGCTGTTTTATAGTGGAGTCAGTATAATCCATTATTATCTTTCTACACGAGCGGAATATAAGAGGCTTTCTTCTACATTCTACTCCTCGTCTTCATCCAATATTAGCTCTACTTCCGCCATGACCTCGCCGATGCTGGTAGATAACACCGATCGGAGTATGTGGCGGTCAATAAGCGGAATAAGGGGAGCGCTCAAACGAAATCGAATGATGTCGATCTCGCCGGGCTCGTTAACGCCAAGGTCAAGCTCGACGCCATTTAAGTTACTCATCGTAATAGGCACTTTATTGATAGTCAGTGAATCAATGAGATACAAGAACCCGTGCGGGATATGGTTACGCAAGTTTTTCGTAATCGCAATATCGGCAATATTCTGGATCGTAATCGTCACCATCGTATCTCCTCCTGGAGGAACGTCCTGAGGATCAACATGAATAACGATGATTGGCAGTGGTGGCGCTTGTGCTTTCCAAACGGCGTACAGATTCTGATCCGTCTGTATGTTATTTATTATAGTATTGCGTGTGCCCGGGGGTACGTCAGGATCCTGAAAAATGGGACCGGTGCCTCTTCCATTATCATTTAGCGACCAACCCGCGAAGCTGAAACCGGCTAACGTCATTTGATTTGGATTTTCCTGCACGACGACATCATTATCGTTGATATAAACAGTTGAATCCGTCGGTACGGTGCCTGATGTCAATTCGGGGCGACCGACGGATTGCGTATTGGAAAAGTAGGTAACCATAAGTCGTATCTGCAGCACTTTAAGCCTAAGAATCGTTTCGCTAACCACTTTAGGCAAAGCGGATGGTTTTCTGCTGAGGTTTAACGTCGTATGACGATCAACGATAGTCTTGTTCTGATAAGGACCACCGTCTAGAAGAAACAAATAATCCGGGTCTTCACCGGTAAAGGCAAAATATTTGTACATTGGCGGAATCACAAGATTAACGCTGTCCGTTGCCCCTACAGAAACAAGCGTCAACTGCTCAGTAGTATTTATGGCGTTAATCCCGTTGATGCCGTCCGTATCCCTCCCTTTGTAGAACGTAGCGTTCACGATATTCGCTGGAATACTTCCAGGCTTATTGACCCATCCTCCGATCGATAGCCACTTCGTTTCAGAATCGAACTGGTTATAATTAAATAGGCCGGTCCACAGTTGATCTCGTTGATTGAACGTATCGTCCTGATAGGTTCCACCGATAGAAGGAGAGGCATTGAAGAAAGTAGCGTTAGGTATCCCCGTCCAAGCACCGGGGAAGTTAATGGCATAGGCGATGACATGAGAGGTATTATCGATTTGTAAAATATCTACATGGGAGGAGGCTTTAATGGTACCTTCTACCGGATCTGAGGGTGTTCTGGAGGAAAAAGCAATCTCCGATATCCCAATGCCGTTTGCATTCATGCCGCCAAATGCCGTCACGTTGCTGTTGTTTGTAATGCTTACCATTCGAATGTGAGAGCGATTCATGATGACGCCGATGTTCGCAGGTTCAGCATTCTCCGTAAAGCCAGCACCAATCCCTGGGGCTTCATTTCCACCGAACGCGCCATCGATTTGTGTGTTCTCAAGACTAATCGAATCCACCGTAGATGTGCCGCCAAACTTGTATTGCGTTGAAGTTTGAGCAATACGAAAGTCAGTTACGTAACCTGTGCCAATGCCTGGTCCGCGATCCAAAGTTTCTGCACGCGTCATCCCGCCCATTACCGTTCCGATCACCGAGTTTATTATATTAATCGCATCTACGTGGCTTTCACCGCCATTTGTCGAGAATGCGGAACCAATGCCCGGTGCCCCTAATCCGCCCTTAACACTTGTAATCGTCACCCCATCTAACATAATCGTACCGATCTTAGAGATACCGTTCGCGCTCGTAATGACGTCCCTAGCAGCGTTAGCACCTGACCCGATCCCAGTGCCCCCGATGATATCAGCCAGCGGATCCGCAAAAGGAAATGCCGCTATTAAAATAAAAGTTGAATTCGTGATGACAATATTACCAAGTGCCCAATTTCTCCAATCGCTCACGGTGTCCACGCCTTGAAACGTACCGATTATCGAGGCGGCATTTTCCCTCCATGCCGTTGCCCGAACCAATGCCTGAACCAAAGTTTCCTCCAATGACCTGGCCAAATGTCGAACCTGTTATCGTAATCGAGCCGACCGACGATTGGCTTTGATCGAAATCAGCCCTGCCTGAGCCTATTGCCGAGCTGTTGAGGCTCCCATAAACTTCATCTAACGTTGAGTTCTCGATCAGAATCGTATGAACGCGTGATACCCCGCTGTTTAACGCGTATGCTGCGCCAATGCCAACGCCGGAGTCGTTCACAGGATTGCCTCCGCTGGAAGCTTTCCTAATAATAGAATCCCGGATGATGACCTGCTCCACGAGCGAAACTCCTTTTCCAGCCGCAAATGTAGCTCCTCCAGTACCGATGCCCGCACCGCTAAATCCAGACGATGCTTCAACGATAACCGCACCGTTTGTAATTTCGATAGTGCCCACCTGAGAAGTACCACCAACCGCAAACCCTGTTCCTATGCCTGCGCCACCGGGTGTATTGAATGTATCAGTCGAACCTTTAGCAGTAATTGTGCCGCCCGAAATACGAATGTTCGGAACGATGCAGAGGGCATTGGCAGATGCGGTTCCCGGTCCGATACCCGGTGAGTTTTTGATGCCGATGGCTGTGATGTTACCTCCGGCAATTAATATATCACCTGTTCGCGCAGTTACGTTAGACACTGCAAGTCTCAAAATACCGCCAGTACCAATGCCGGCTCCGAATTCGCTTCCATAGGCATTAACGTTACCATCGACGATACGTATTTCCCCTACAATGGTAGTCGAATTCGTCCCTTGTGCGGAACCAGCTCCAATTCCCGCCCCTCCTTGGCGTGTCGGTGAAGCGTTGGCTGTAATATTGCCGCCATTGATCGTAATATTGCCAGTCTTCGAGGTTCCACCGCCGCTCGCAAATCCCGAACCAATCCCCGAACCGCCATTAGTGTCTACGGAAGTGCTGCTGTTGCCGCCGGTAGCTACAATCGTCCCGCCGTTAATGTTAATGTCACCAACTTGGGAAATCGCCGTGAATCTAACACCAGCAGCACCAATTCCACTTCCGGTAAAACTCGAAACCGTTCCTCCGCTCGCGTTAATTAAGCCACCATTAATCGTTATGTCACCAACACTCGACTCCCCGCTTGCTGTAGTCGGCCACGAGGATCCAATGCCCGAGCCGCCGCTGTTCCCAGACAATCCAGTCACGGAGCCTCCCTTTGCATTGACGACGGTGTCATCACCACTTATCGTAATACTGCCTACTCTCGACAGTGCATTCGCACCCGCGCATGCTGAACCGATACCAGCACCGCTATTATTGGTTGTGAAATCACCGCCGTTAGCCGTTATATTTCCTCCGTTAATGATGATAGCCGTAACTATGGATGAACCGACATTGGCATGGCCTGCGCCTATTCCAGCACCGCCATTGCTACCGACGCTTCCACCGATTGCGTTAACGACTCCGCCATTAAACATAATTATTCCGAAGCTAGCACCCGAGAACACGGTGGACGCGCCTGCTCCGATCCCCGCACCGCTAAAGCGCGTCGTCGTTGCCGTCGTATAGCCATTTGCGCTAATATGGCCACTTTGTATCGTGAGATTGCCGCCAAACGTATTGATGCTGCTTCCAATTCCAGACGACCCATATCCACCAATGGCGGTCAAAGACCCTCCTGGCGTATTGGGGTCTTCTTCTAGAATTAGGCTTGCATTCTGCAAGATTTCCAGTCCTGCTTTACCGAGAGTAGCATTACCACCTGTACTTTCTAGCCGGTTACTGCCCAATAGGCTCATGCTCACATTGCCCGTATTGACCGATATCGGTGAATTTGCCGTCGAAGCGGTAATCGATAAAGAATGTAACGCGACAGATAACGCACCGTCGATGACAAGCTTATTGACTATAGTCGTTCCTGTCACAATATAATCCACCGAAGGATTGCTAATCGTGACCACACTTCCAACAATCGCCACACCATTGCCTGCATCTGGCACTGGACTTGCCATATTTATTGTCACTGCCAAGATTGTTACTCCCCTTCCCCTTACAATCATTCCTGTTCCTTGATTATATTGGTCTAGTGAACAAAAGATGAGCAATGATCATGATTCCGAATCCGCATTGGCTTTGATTTAGCTGTTTTTTATCAATTCGATTGTTGATGGGATAGAGGCGTTTCGCGTTTAGGAAACAAGTATGGAGTACTTAATGGGATTAAGGATCTATATACTTATATTGGATTTAGTCTGACTAGGGTATACATGCTACTATGGAATCAACTTGTTCAGAAAATGTTTCATGGGTAATGCTATTGTGGTATATATAAGTTTGAAGGGGGGGGGCGGAAATGGGCAAGCGTGCAATTGCTCTTGTTATCATATTGTCATTGTGCGTTCTTGCAGCCTGCGGGAAGTCGCAGTCCGACTCTCATTCAAATCCTCCAATACTTCATAAGACTCAGTACGGAGACGACTTCAGGCAAGCTCCTAACCGAGAAGCTTTATTAAGCTTTATTACCAATCAATTGTCTGGCAGTTATGGGGTATATACCAATTATATAGATACCGGGCAATCGGCCGAGGCGGCATCGGGGCATGAGGTGCTGAGCGAATCGGCTGGTTTGCTGATGAGATATTATGCACGGACGGGGCAGCAGGATGCTTTCGACAGAGAGTGGGAACGAGCGAAACGAAGCTTCGATCTGAACGATGGCTTTAGCTACCGTTACAGTCCTAAGCTCAATAAGAAATATCAGCTTAACGCGGCAGTCGATGATTTAAGGATCATTCGCGCACTGCATGAGGCGGAGGCTGCATTCAACGTGCCGCTTTATGGGCAAGAAGCGAGCACTTACGGAAGCAGGTTCTACGAACACAACGTAAAGGACGGCTATGCGTACGATTTCTACGATGAAAGCTATCAAGTAACCAATCAGTTTATAACCTTATGCTATATCGATTTGAAATCGCTGCAGCTGCTTCCCCTCTCCTCGAAGGAAGGAAACAAGCTGATGGAAAACATGGCTGCTATTGCTCGAAACGGCTACCTCTCCGACCAGTTTCCTTTCTATGAGACACGTTATTCGTATGAAAAAAACGATTATGTCTCTGAGAACATAAACACAGTGGAGTCGCTTCTGACGATACTAGCGTTATCCGAGATGAACATGCACAAACCGGAAAGTATCCGCTATTTAAAGAAGCAAGTGAAAGACGGTACGCTTTATGGTCAATATTCGAGGTCGGGCGTCGCTCAAAACCAAATACAATCGACGGCGATTTATGCTATTGCAGCCATGATTGGAGCTGAGACCGAGGACAAAGCGCTCTATGAGGATAGCATGGATAGGATGAATCAATTCCGAATCATTGAAGCGAATAGTCCTTTTCTAGGCGGCTTCGCCGATCTTGCTTCCGGACAGGCCTATTCATTCGATAATCTAATGGCACTGTTAGCGTACGCCTACTAAAGTAGCTTGCAGAAAGGGGGCAGACATACAGCATGTCTGTCATTGACACCGAGTTGGGACAAAAACATAATCGTATTGGCTTTGCGCGCTTCGTCACACCGGCCGTGTTTGCTTCGGCAGGTGTGCTGGTCATAACCATAATGGCTCTGTTTGTCCCACCGTACATCGGAATGGCGGATAACGGAGATTATTTCCGTATCTTATACAGCAACGGGCTTTATTTCAATGCGCCAGACTATGACAGTCAGTATTTGGGCCATTTTGTGAAAAACTACGGGATATTTCAATATTTCAACGAAAATGGGGCAACCCTATCATCATCACAATCGATGTTCATAAGGCTTTCCATGTGGATTAACCAATTATTCAACCCGAGTGTTTTTGATATCCGCATTCAAGCAGCGTTGTTTACGCTTCTCTATACGGGAGCAGTTTACTTGCTGATTGAGAGCTTGACTTGGAAGTTAAAAGCGATGCAAGGCTATATGATAGCCGTGATCGCTATTTTTATATTTGGAGATACGGCTTACACGGCTTTTTTCAATTCCTTTTTCAGTGAAAGCATCGTGCTGATCATGATGATTTATTTGTTTGCAGCGGTTATGCTGCTGTACCGCAATCGATTCAATGATTATGTTCTGGTTGGTATCTTTTTGATTAGCGGTTTAATACTAACAACGAGCAAGCAGCAAAATGCTCCGGTAGGCGTCATTATTGCAGTAATGAGTATTCTGTTGTTTTTTGTCCGCAGACAGAAGCCGTTCCGGGTTCTCGTCGCTTCGTCGCTCGTATGCGTATTCGCAGCAGGCATTGCAACGTATGCCCTTATTCCCCAGGAGTTCGTTAACATTAACAAATACCATGCAATGACACGAGGCGTCATGCTCCAGTCAGAGGACCCCGAAGCGGCTTTGGAGTCTTTTGGCATAGACAAGCAGTTCTCTGTGTTGAACAAAAGCATCTATTACGAGCCGTACACGACGATTGATGTCGATTCGGATATTTTGCAGGATCATTTCTATAATCAATACGGTTTTGGGAAAATCGTTGCTTTTTATGCGACTCACCCGGAGCAGGCTGGGAAAATGCTGGATCTTGCCGCTAAAAATGCCTTTACGATCCGACCGCCCGCTATGGGGAATTACGAGAAATCAGCTGGAAAAGCATTTGGCGCGCAGACCAACTTTTTCTCTGTCTATAGTGATAGTAAACAAGCGCTAGCTCCCAAAACCTTCGGGTTCGTCGTGATATGGATGATCATTGTAATCGGTCTGTATCTGCCTTCCTTTATTAGTGCTTGGAGAAATAAAAATATACGAGGAATGCTCCGACTTCCGCAGATGATATGTATGATCGCAATGGGCCTAGCCGGCATTCTTGTATCCATCATTGGCGCTGGCGATGCCGATTTATCCAAGCATGAGTTTCTGTTTACGCTCGCTTTCGATATCGTTACGTTTACGGTTGTTGCCGATGCGATTCAAGGAAGCTTATGGAATAGCGAGAGCGTTCAGAAAACCCAAACCATTAGCCACTCAGCATGATTCGGTTTCTAAGGCGGCGATTCGAGTGTATAAAAGTTTATGTAGAAAGGTCATCCTTTTCGTGATGGGCATCATTGTTATATTTCCCCTTCCTCGTGTATTGGCGCTTCAATATGAGAACGCGGCTGCTGTCCTGCTCGTCTATGACAGCTTGGCGATCGGAACGGAAAACGAAGGGAATGTTGAAGCACTCCAGCGTCTGCTTGCTTCTTTCGGTGTTAAGCTGACCGTACAATCCCAGAGTGACTATCAATCCGAAATGATGTACCAGTACGAGAAGGTTATTAGTCTCGTGAACGAACCAGAGCTGCCGGAGGCAAGTCGCACATACGCCGATGATCTTGAAGCATATCAAGGCGATTTTCTTTATATCGGCGGCAATGTGCCTGCGAAGGTCAAGGACAAGCTTAGCCTGAAGCTGCAGATTAGCGGGCAAGAATCCATTCGTTTGTCAGTCGGGCCATTCATGGAGCAAGCTATTCAGGTAAAGCAGATAAACTATATCGCAGAAGCGGAGGGAAAGCCTTATGGCAGGGTGGTTTCAGCAAGTAATGAGGAGTCTTCACCCTATGGCATGATTCGTGATGGAATAGCGTATGTTCCGTTTTTTGAGAAAGGCAATCTCAGTGAAATCGCAATGTCTTATCTGTTGAAAGACTGGCTTGGGATGACTGGGACAAGTGAACATTATGTTGTATTCAAAGAAATATATCCTTTTTCTGATTTAGAGCTGCTCGTTAAGCTGGCGGATAAGCTATACGATGCCGGTATTCCGTTTATGGCAAGCGTAAGGCCTGTGCTGAGCAATACGGATTATCCAGCAATGAAGCGTTACTTAGAGACTTTAAAATATGTGCAATCCAGAAATGGCACAATCATGATACACGCGCCTGCTGTTGCTTCCACAATCAGCGAGCTTGACCGTGATTTAAGAGGCCAGATGGAGAGCTTTATCGACGTGTTGGCTGAGTATGGCATTGCACCGCTTGGCATGGGAGCAGAGCTGTATTGGTCTTATGACAGCTATTATGTGAAGAAGGCAATGTCTCTATTTGATTCTGCGTTGTTATTCCCAAATGAGAAGCTTATGTACAAGTCGCGAACGAATACGTCACAGCCGTTTGCTTCCTCGGTTTACAGATTGCAGCCAGAAGATTTGGAGGCATATGAATACAAGGAAAAGCTGATGAAGCCTTTGCCTATGGATACAGCGATTACCTTTGATTTTTTTGATAACGAGGCAGAGCTCAATGAAGAAGTACAGAAGCTGATTGAAGGTTGGACTACGTTTGCGGATTATAAAGCCGGAGAGCATACCGTGAAGACGACTAAAAACAACATAGCTTCCCGTAACGGCATTTTACAAATCAATGGTCAGAGCTTGTCCCTCGTCAGCGAGAGGATGAGCATTGACTCCGATTACATATACGAACCGGAACAAGCAGTAAGCTTTGAGAAATGGTTTGCCGTGCAAAACAAGCTCTTCATCGGCATTATTTTGATCGCCATCGCTGTTTTCGCGGTACTGTTTTTTTTAGGCTCCCGGATGTATAGACGCAAATACTACAAGTGAGGAGCAAGAAATGACACTAGCCGATATTTTGATGCTGATCGCGGTAATTTGTATTTGGTCGCTGCTGCTCGTAAACGTAGTGCTTATTATCGCAGGATATTTTTTTTATTTGCAAAACGAGAGAAGAGCTGTTCCAGCCATAAAAGGGGAAGCGCCATTCGTATCGATCATGGTGCCGGCACATAATGAAGGAATCGTTATCGTAGAGACGGTAAAAGCGCTGCTCGCGCTGGATTATCCGCATGATCGATATGAAATCATCGTGATTAACGATAATTCTTCGGACAACAGCAGCGAGCTGCTAGGGAAATTGCAGCAGAAGCATGCTGGCGGGCAGCTGATCGTGATTAACACGGATGCGGTTACCGGAGGGAAAGGAAAATCCAATGCGCTCAACATTGGGTTTGCACAAAGCAAAGGAGAGCTGATCGCCATCTACGATGCGGACAATACGCCGGAAAAAACAGCGCTTCGTTACCTCGTAGGCGAGATTATGCACGATAACAAGCTAGGGGCCGTCATCGGCAAATTCAGAACCCGAAACCGCAACGCGAGCCTATTAACCCGTTTCATTAATATCGAGACCTTGTCGTTTCAATGGATGGCACAGGCTGGCAGGTGGAAGCTATTTAAGCTCTGTACCATACCGGGAACTAATTTTATTATGAGACGCTCGATTGTTGAGCAAATCGGCGGCTGGGATGTGAAGGCGATTGCGGAGGATACGGAAATCAGCTTCCGGATCTATATGATGGGCTATCGAATCAAGTTTCAGCCGAAATCCGTTACGTGGGAGCAGGAGCCGCAGACCCTTAAAGTCTGGTTTAAGCAGCGTACACGCTGGGCAAAGGGAAACATATATGTGATTGTGAAGAATATGCCTTTATTGTTTAATCGCTCAGCGAAAAACATTCATTTCGACATTCTGTATTTCATATCGATCTATTTTCTACTATTAACCTCATTGATCACGTCGGATATATTGTTGATCTTGCATGCGCTTGGATATGTGCATACGACGATTGCGGGGTATAGCCTTTTTCTATGGGTACTGGCCATTATTTTGTTTATAACGGGAACCTTTATCACCTTGATTACCGAAAAAGGAGAAATGCGCCTCTCCAATGTGTGGATTATTATGCTGATGTACATCACGTATTGTCAACTATGGATGGTCGTTGCAGCTTATGGTCTTTACAACTATATGAAAGATCTCATTTTTAAAAGAGAAATCAAGTGGTACAAGACGGAACGCTACTAAGTGAGGGGGAGAGGCAATTGCATCAAAGATGGTTTATCGCTGGCTTGCTCTGCCTAGCTATATGGTTCATGCAGAATGGACATGCTTCCGCTGCCGTTGCGGAGACTGGAAATGTGCAGCATTATGAAATGTCTTTGGCAAGCACGGATTCATTGTTAACTGGCAATGTCGTTTCGAAGCCCTTTTATTTCGAACTTGAGGATTACTGGAAAGTAGACACGGTCATGCTTAATCTGGATTATCAAGCCACGCCTCTAGCACAAGGTGAGCAATCAAGTATTACGCTTGCCGTGAATGGCAACAACTTTTATTCCTTCCGTCCTACGGAAAGCGAGAGGCAGCAGAAACGTTTGAGCATAGCGGTGCCGAAGGATCTATTGCTTGCCGGCAGCAACACGCTGTCCGTTGAGGGGCTTATACAGACGGGGCAACCGAATAATGTATGTGTGTCGGTTGATAAGCGGGACAGCTGGCTTCAACTATATAAGACCTCCAACCTTTCGATCGCTTATGCGAAAGCAGGAATTGCCGGCAGTATAAAGGGCTTCACTGAGCAGTTCGTTGGGCTTGATACGGTTAGTGCAGGAATGAATGCGATAGCCGTTCCGGGAAACAGTGATCCTGCCGAGCTGGAAGCAGCGGTTCATGTGCTGTCAGGCTTCGCCAAGGCCAATCCCATCCAGGAAGAAAGCATACCTTTGCTGGAATGGAATTCGGATATGCTGCAGAAGAAATCGATGATTGCCATCGTAGCTCTATTCGACCGATTGCCCGTTGAAGTGAAAACTCAATTAAAGGATCAAGATTTGAGCAATAAAGGATTGATCCAAGTGATGAGCATCGGCAAGCAGCAAGCTCTTGTCGTAACCTCCGCGGATGCGGGAATGCTGGTGAAGGCTGGGCGCCTATTGTCCAATCAAGGACTCGTACAGCAGCTAAGCGGCAACCTGAAGCTTGTTGATGAGCAAACAGAGGTGGATACGCCTGCGGTAAATGTAAACAAAAACGTAGTCCTCACCGAAACAGGTGATCGGCTTACGGGCCTTTCCCATCAAGAGAAAACCTATTTTATCGCGTTGCCAGCAAACCGTTCCATAGCGGAGGCAAGTAAAATCAGCCTCGACATGCGTTACTCGGGTAATCTTGATTTTGACCGTTCGTTGGTAACGGTGCTGGTCAATGATACGCCGATTGGCAGCAAAAAACTGAGCGCTGAGCTTGCCAACGGAGACAAACTAACATTGCCGATTCCGAAAAATCAGGATATAACGGGCAATTTCTCGATCACCGTTGCCTTTGATCTCGAATTAAAAAATGCGGGATGTATCGAGCTTGGGGATCAAATGCCGTGGGCATTCATAGAAAATAGCTCGATCATGCAGTTGAATACGATGGACAAAACATCATTGCTATTCAACAACTATCCCAATCCTTTTTTACGAGACGGTGCCTATAACCAAGTTGCGGTCGTACTCCCGGAGGAGCGTGACCGCTATACGTATCTGGCCATTTCCAATCTTTTTAATATGCTTGGTCGTTTTGCCGAGAGCAATGCGGGAGACATTCATTTCTATGAAGACGGCACGGATGCAGCACAGCTGGAGAAACATAATATTATTGCAATCGGTACGTATAAGAACAACAAGGTCATCCGCGACCAGAACAGCAAACTTTATTTTCAATACAATCAATTCGGCGACACTATTATATCTAATGAGAAAATGAGCATTGACGCCGATTATGGAAAGCGTATTGGGACTTTGCAGCTGATTGATTCGCCCTACAAGTCTGGACTTGGATTAATGGCTGTCACGGGAGTAGGCTCCGAGTATTATTTCATGGCGTCCAAGCTGCTTACGAGTGAGAGCACCAAGTGGAAGGTATTCGGGGATGGTGCTGTAACGGATAAGGACGGCAACATTCAAGCGTTCCGATTCAAGAAGCAGGCAGGGCAAGAGCAAGCGACGGTTTTGGAAGACGTTATGCAAAGGAGCGACGTGCTTGGGTTTATGATTGCTGTTGGATTGGTTCTTGTTGTCATCTTGCTTTCGCTTATCCTGCTCATACGCAAATATCGCATGAAGCGGAGGGAGAGCGATGAAACGTAATCAAAGCAGCTTAATGTCGGACATTGCATTTTTACTCTTGTTCTTGGTTTGTTTGATATGCATGATGTTCACGGCAGGCAACTCCGACCAGTATATTCTAAACATTATTTTGTTGAATGTTGCTTTTCTAATCGCGATCGTCACTTATTTCACGACGGTTACCACAGGGTTGATTTTAAATATCGTATTTATTTTCGGCTACGGTACGTTTACGTTATATCAGACCGTCGCTGTCGGCGATGTCGTAAGCGTTCAGAATTATTTCTGGCTAATCATGACTCCGATCATTACGACGGTTACTTGGATGTTGACCTCTGCGAACAAACAGCTTCAAGCGGAGAAAGATCTGCTGATTAAGCAGAATGTTTCTTTGGCTACGATGGATGAGCGTACGAACTTGAAAAACAGCCGCTCCTTTCAAAAGGACGCCACCGTGTTTATGGCGCTGTCCACGCGATACCAAATTCCGCTCACTTTATTAGTAGTGACTGTGAAATATTGGGATGAATTAAGCCGGATGATCAGCCAAGATCAGATGACGGAGATGATTTATGATGTTTCCAAGTTAAATGAGACCAGTATCCGCTTAAACGATTCCCTCTACATGCTGAACACGGAAACGCCTACTTGGGGGATGCTTCTCTTTACGGATGATGATGGCGCTAATATCGTCATCAAGCGGTTAAGGGAAAAAACGGAATCATTTAATTCGGTTGAATTCGCTGGGAAATACAGAGTTGAGCTGAAGCTTACGATGAGCGCCGTTCAATATCATCCGGAATCGATCGCAACGCCGCTTGATTTCATTGCTCAAGCACGGAAACGTTTAGAATACGATGTGTAATTTGTTCGCTTATAGGATGATAAAAAGCGCCGAAATCTTTAAGTTTAGGCGCTTTTTCTTATGCTGCAAAGGTGCCAAAGCGACAAAATGCGAAGGTGAAAAACGGAATGGTATTGACTTTGTTCTCTTTAAAGAACTAAAATATACTTATTGTCTGTTATATAGTTTATTGTTTTGGAAACGCTTTGCTAATTGTTAGGATCTAAACTGGCCGAAGGAGAATAATATGATTGGGGAACGGATTAAGAGTCTACGGGAAAAAAAGGGCTATTCGATAACGAAGCTTGCCGACCTAGCAGGCGTATCCAAGTCCTATTTGAGCTACATTGAACGCAATATGCAGAACAACCCTTCACTACTGGTAATGGCAAAAATCGCTGCGCCTTTGGATTCTAACATTGAATATTTACTTGGAGAAGAACATTTACCAAAACTTAACCATGAGGAAATGCTTGACGAAGAATGGCATTCGATTATTAAGGATGCGGTAGATGAAGGCATGAGCAAGGGAGATTTCCAAGCGTTGAAAGATCTGATCCGCTCGAATATGTGGAAGGATAATAGGCTTGAAGTGAATCCTCAATCAGGTAACAAAAAGAAAACATCGAATATCATCATTCTTCATATCGATAATTAATGGAGAACAAAAAGGGCTGTAAAATGGTATTGACATGTTCTATATAAAGAACTAATATTGTGTTATTGTTCTTTATAAAAAACAACGATAGCAGGTGTTTACATGTACGTAAGTCAATCAGATGACTCGCAATCCGTTCGCGTAGAAAAAGAAAAAACAAAAGAAATCAACATTAAGGCATTATACGCAGTCATTCGCAAACGTCTTTGGCTAATCGCACTCATTACGATTGCAGTAACATTTTTGGCAGGCATCTATAACAGCAGGCCTGAAACGCTTATGTATGCTTCAAATTCCAGAATGATCGTTGCCGCAAGTCCAGATATGATTAGCACGGTTAGGGTTTTGTTCAGGGAGCCCCTTGTTCTGAATGAAATCATTGAACAGCTTGGAATAAACCGCTCCGTTGCACAGCTCAGAGGACAAATTCGAATCGACAGCGTGGACAGCTCACTGGTAACCGTTGTTTCGGTAGTCGATTCGGATCCTAAGCTAGCAGCTGAAATTGCAAATACGGGTGTTGAGATTTATAAGCGAGTCGCAAGCGAGACATTAGGCGTTACGAGCATTCGGCTTTTAACGCAGGCTGAAGAAAACCCGTTCCCAATTAATGAGCAAAGCAATACGATCGTGCTTGTCGGTTTTATGATTGGTTTAATTCTGAGCATAGGCTTAGTCTTTCTGCTAGATTCGCTTGATGATTCTATCAAATCGGAACGTGAGATTGAAGAGCTGCTGGGCTTAACGATGCTTGGTCAAGTAACCAAGATAAAACGGAAAGACTATTCCAGATATTTGAAGAAAAGAAAAACGATCGTTGTGAGAGGTGAAACCATTGGTTCGTGAACGACAAAAGGCGTCAAATTCTTATGTGAATAGAAGCTTGTTATCCTACATTAATCCCCACGGTTCGATATCCGAACAATATCGTACCATTCGTAATAACATTCAATATGCGGCAAACGGTAAAAAAATTCGTTCTTTGCTTGTGACCTCGCCATCTGAAGGTGAGGGGAAATCAACGGCAGCTGTCAATCTAGCGGTGTGCATGGCTCAGCGCGGTGACCGCGTACTCATAATCGATACAAATTTCAGAAACCCGATTATCAACAAAATTTTCAATGTGCAAACCTCGCCTGGCCTGTCGAACGTGCTTGGTCAACAGCTTGAAATCCGCGAAGCCATTTACAATACCGAGGTTGAAGGACTGGATATACTTCCAAGCGGTCAGCGCCTCTTCAACTCAACGGAGCTGCTCGATTCGCAAATGATGACTGACGTGATGTCGTTTGCGTCCGAGCAATATGACATGGTGCTGCTCGATTGTCCGCCAGTTCTCGGGGTATCGGATACAAATGCGCTGGTAAGCAAATGTGATGGCGTTGTATTGCTTTTAAGAAGCGGGAAAACACAGCAGGAGCTTGCGCTTGAAGCGAAGCGGGCGTTGTTGTTCGCCAAAGCCAATATTCTTGGCGTTATATTAAATAAGAAAAGCGTGTGATGATCGCTATCGGATAGCGCTTTTTTAAAAAATATAGGAAAGGATATGATTTCGCCATCCTTTCTCTATATTTCTCGGTATGAAACGCGCCGCGCCGTCAAAGGACGGCGACAAGCGTTTCACCTTGCGACAGGGTGTTCTTTATAGAGAACTTTTTATTCTAAATAACAATGTTTTAATGTACGGTGATGTCTCCTAACCGTTATCAACGGAGGCACTCGGCCATGCTGTGGGTTAGGTCAAACCTTAGACGCGAGTCGTCAGGAGTGTGGTGTGAGGCGGGGTTGAATGCCCTGATTTCTGCGTTAGGGTTTTTAACTAAACGGTTTTGCTAAAACCTTTTAGTTAAACACTCTAAAGTGTTGCGGTATTCAGCATGCGATGAGCCAACAGGGCTTGTGTAGTTGTAGACATTTACATGATATGAAGGATGATAGGAAAGGGTGAAAGGTATTGACGTACAGGCAAAGACTGTCTTTTTTAATCTTCATTGACTCTTTTATCGTATTAACGGCCATTTTTTTCAGCAGGTTTTTACTTAGCGCTTCACTCGATGTGGTGACAGCGCCGATTGTAATCAGCTCGATTACTCTTCTATTAAGTCATCATTTCTTTTCTTTTTATTACAAGCTGTATAAGAAGGCATGGGAATATGCCAGCGTCGGGGAGCTGCTTATTATTACGAAGGCAGTGACGTTCTCGATCATAGCGGCAGCGCTCATCCAGCAGGTAGTGATGCAGGATGTTTTTTTCAGGCTGCTTGCTGTCACTTGGATGATCCATATGCTTCTAATCGGCGGCTCGAGACTGTGCTGGCGCATATTCCGAGGCGGCTATCATAAAAATGTTGGAATGCGAAAACGCACCTTAATAGTAGGCGCGGGATCGGCAGGCACGATGCTTGCAAGGCAGCTGCTGAGCAACAACGATACAGAGCTGCTGCCAATCGCGTTCATTGATGATGATGTCAATAAACATAGTCTAGACATTATGGGCATTCCCGTTAGAGGCGGCGTATCGAGCATTGCTAAAGCGGCGCAAGACTTGGATATTAACAATATCGTGATCGCTATTCCATCGTTAAGCAAAAAGCAGCTGAACACCATCTTCAGCGAATGCGCGAAAACGAGAGCGAAAACGCAAATTATACCGATGCTTGAGGATTTGGCTACCGGAAGAATTTCGGTTAGTCAATTTCGTGATGTTCAGGTCGAGGATCTGCTTGGACGGGAGCCTGTCGAGCTCGATATTGAAAGCATTTCCGGCTACGTAACCCAGAAGGTCGTTATGGTGACAGGTGCAGGGGGATCGATCGGATCAGAGGTCTGCCGCCAAATTTCAAGGTTTTTGCCGGAGAAGCTTATTTTGCTTGGGCACGGTGAGAACAGCATTTACTCCATTGAGATGGAGTTGAGAGAGCTGTACGGTCATACGAATATTGAGTTTGTAACGGAAATAGCAGATTTGCAGGACGCGGCCAAAATGCTGACGGTTATGCAGGTGCACCGTCCGCAGGTTGTGTATCATGCGGCTGCGCATAAGCATGTGCCGCTCATGGAGAGAAATCCGGAGGAGGCTTTCAAAAACAACGTGATGGGCACCTTGAATGCGGCTAGAGCCGCTAACCAGGCAAAGGTCGATACGTTTGTTATGATCTCCACGGATAAGGCAGTAAACCCGACTAGCGTGATGGGCGCGACCAAACGCATTGCCGAGATGGTCATTCAGCACATGGACCGTATGAGCAATACCAAATTTGTAGCGGTACGCTTCGGCAACGTGCTGGGCAGCCGGGGCAGTGTGATTCCGCTGTTCAAGAAACAGATTGAAAAGGGCGGGCCGGTCACGGTAACCCACCCGGACATGGTTCGTTATTTCATGACCATTCCCGAGGCTTCGCGCCTCGTCATTCAAGCAGGCGCGCTCGCCAGAGGTGGAGAAATATTCGTACTGGACATGGGCGACCCGGTCAAAATTACCGATCTCGCGCAAAATGTCATTCGAATGTCGGGCTTTACGGTTGAGGAGATCGGTATTCACTATACAGGCATCCGGCCGGGCGAGAAGCTGTTTGAAGAAATGCTAAAGGATACCGAAATGAACGAGAAGCAAGTATATCCGAAAATATACATAGGCAAGTCATCGGAAATATATTTTGACCAAATCGAAGAGATCATTGCCCTTCATGGCGGTATGAACAAAGCAGAGCTGCGCATCCGGCTGCTTGATCTCGCGAACAATGTCGTTGAACTACCGGAATTCGCCTCCGTAACGGGCTAATATGAAAAAGGGGCTGTTGAAGCTATGAAAGTAAGAAAAGCGATTATACCGGCTGCGGGACTCGGCACAAGATTTCTGCCCGCAACCAAAGCGATGCCTAAGGAAATGCTGCCTATCGTAGATAAGCCGACCATTCAATATATCGTGGAAGAAGCGATTGAATCCGGCATTGAGGATATCATAATTGTGACGGGAAAAGGCAAACGGGCAATCGAGGACCATTTTGACAATTCGGTAGAGCTGGAACAAATATTGACGGCCAAGCATAAGTTCGATCTGCTAAGCGAGGTCCGCAAATCAGCGGATATGGTGGATATTCATTATATTCGCCAAAAGGAGCCCAAGGGACTGGGGCATGCCATTTGGTGCGCCCGCAAATTCATAGGGGATGAACCATTCGCCGTGCTGCTTGGGGACGATATCATTTCCGCGGAGAAGCCGTGCATCAGACAAATGATCGAGAAGCATGAGCAGTATCATACCTCAATAATCGGCGTGCAGCGTGTTGCGGAGGAAGCGGTGTCCAGATATGGCATCGTCGATGGAACGTTGATGGAGGATGGCTTCCATAGGGTTAGACATTTGGTTGAAAAGCCTGCTAGAGAGCTTGCGCCATCGAATATGGCGATCATGGGACGTTACATTTTGAATCCGGCAATCTTTGATATATTGGGCAACCAGACTCCAGGAGCAGGCGGAGAAATCCAGCTTACGGACGCGATTGCAGCATTAAACCTATCGGAGGCGGTATACGCCTATGAATTTGAGGGCAAACGCTATGATGTGGGAGAAAAAATGGGCTTTATCCAAACGACGATTGAGTTTGCTCTGCAGCGTGAGGATTTGCGTTACGACCTCTTAAACTACTTGTCCGCGATGGTTGAACGAGAAGCAGCTAGAAAATAATTCTAGTATAGGATGGTATAAGCATGCCCAATAAAATATTATTTTGCGCAACGGTTGACTACCACTTCAAGGCTTTTCATTTGCCTGTTATGGAATGGTTCAAGCAGCAGGGCTGGGAGGTTCATATCGCCGCTAAAGGTGATATGGAGCTCCCTTTTGCTGACCGCAAGTTTAATTTGCCGATCGAGAGATCTCCAATCCATTCGAATAATATGACAGCTTACCGAGAGCTAAAGGCCATCATTAACGAGCAGCAGTATAAAATCATTCATTGCCATACGCCGACAGGCGGCGTTCTTGCCCGTTTGGCTGCGCAAGAAGCTAGAAAAAAAGGCACGAAGGTGATTTATACGGCACATGGGTTTCATTTCTGCAAAGGTGGCTCTCTACTAAACTGGATTCTTTATTATCCAATCGAGAAGTACTTTGCGCGTCTGACTGATTGTTTGATCACGATTAACAACGAGGATTACCAGCTTGCGGTTTCGAAGCGCTTCAAAGCAAAGCAAATTGCCCATGTTCACGGCGTAGGTGTGAATACCTCTAACTATAAGCCATTGTCCAAAATTGACAAATGGCGGCTTCGTCAAGAGCTTGATTACCGAACAGATGATTTCCTCATGTTCTATGCGGCAGAGTTCAACAAGAATAAAAACCATCAGCTGTTAATCCATGCCATGGCAGCGATTAAAGAAGAAGTGCCCCATGCAAGGCTGCTGCTTGCGGGAAAAGGGACTCTTCTAGAGGAGAGCAAGCAGCTTGCCGAGCAGCTTGGTGTTGGTATGATGGTTCATTTCCTTGGCTACCGGACGGATATCGACAGGCTTCTGCCGATGTGCGATGTCGCTGTCGCGTCCAGCCTGCGCGAAGGGCTTCCTGTCAATATAATGGAAGCAATGGCTTGCGGCCTGCCGATCGTCGCAACAACGAATAGAGGGCATTCGGAGCTGGTGACGGAGGGGGAGAATGGGTATTTGGTGAAAGAAAATCAAATGAAGGTTTTTGCAAACAAGTTGGTTGAGCTTAGCAGGTCAAAGTCGTTACGTGAAGAGTTAGGAGAGAAAAGCGGAGTAATGGTTAAGAAATACTCTCTAGCGCAAGTAGCTCTAGAATTGAACGATATATACAAATCTTTAATGGAACAGCCGCAGGCAGACAATAAGGAGAGGTTGCAATGGGTGGTCCTTTAAGGGTATTGCACGTTGTTGTTAACATGAATCGTGGCGGAGCAGAGACCTTGCTGATGAATATGTATCGCCATATCGATCGATCTAAAATTCAGTTCGATTTTCTAACATGCAAAGAAGGTGTATTTGATGATGAGATTCGAAGCTTAGGTGGAATCATACATCGGACCCCTTATATTACGGAGGCTGGACACAGAGGTTATTTGCAAGGCTTGGACCGTTTTTTTCTTAATCATGCTGAGTATAAGGTTGTTCATTCGCACATGGATAAAATGAGCGGATTTGTACTAAGGGCAGCTCGCCGAGCAGCTATTCCGATGCGGATTGCACATAGCCACAACACAAGCAGCGAAGGCAGCGTTCCTTCACGCATCTATAAGTGGTATGCAGGAACTTTTGTGCAGTCGGCAGCGACGCATTATGTTGCTTGCTCAATCGACGCCGCTCGGTGGATGTTCCCACGAAAAGAGGAATCTGTACTTGTATTACAAAACGGCATAGCAACTGAGAAATTTATTTATTCCATAGAAACACGTTCAAGATTGCGCAAAGAGTTGAGCATTCCAGATGATTGTTTTGTTGTCGGTCATGTAGGAAGATTCGCTCATCAAAAAAATCACGTACAACTCATTGATATGTTCCACAAGCTATTAGAAAAAAGGCCAAATAGCAGGCTTCTATTGGTTGGTGACGGCCCTTTGAAGTCTGAGATAGAAAGAAAGGTAAGAGATCTTCGAATCGAAGATCATGTGATGTTTCTTGGCGTTAAAAGCAACATTAATGAAATGCTTCAGGCTTTTGATGTATTTGTTTTCCCATCCTATCATGAAGGGCTAGGCATTGTCGTTATTGAAGCGCAAGGGGCAGGGCTGCCATGCATCATTTCGGACACGGTCCCGGCGGAGGTAGATATGGGAATAGGCTTGGTCCGGTTTTTCTCATTGAAACATGCTGATAACGGCATTAATCATATCGTTGAAGCTTCTAAAAAGACGTCGCGTGAAATTCCGATTGGTGCGTTAGCTCAAAAGGGTTATGATATCCGCCAAACCGTACAGAAGGCGACATCATTATATTTATCACAATTCGAGGTGGAATATGAAGACGTTAACCGTGTTTACGCCCACGTATAATCGAGCTTACTGCTTGCATCAAGTGTATGAGAGCTTGCAGCGTCAGACATGCAAGGATTTCGAGTGGCTTATTATTGATGACGGATCAAGCGATGATACCGAGAAGCTTGTTGCTAGTTGGGTAGCTAAACAGGATATGACCATCAATTACATCTATCAGCATAATCAAGGCATGCATGGCGCGCATAATACGGCATATGAACGAATGAAAACTGAGCTAAACGTATGTATTGATTCAGATGATTATATGCCAGATGATGCTGTCGAACGAATCGTACGTTTTTGGCAAGAAAATAAAAGTGATAAAGTGTGTGGGTTTGTCGGATTAGATGCCTATTCAAACGGTAATATTGTTGGATCTACATTTCCTACTGAACTGAAAAGCTCCACTCTTTTTGATTTATATCATAAGTATGGTGTAACTGGCGATAAAAAGTTAGTCTATCGTACTTCCCTCACCAAACGGTATCCTTACCCTCTATTTGAAGGAGAAAGGTATGTAGGATTAGATTATAAATATCATTTAATTAATCAGCAATATGAATTGCTGCTGATGAACGAGGTTTTATGTCATGTAGAATACTTAGCAGATGGGTCATCGCGAAACATGCTGATGCAGTATCGGAAAAATCCTAATGGATTTGTTTTCTATCGAAAATCGTTAATGGAAATGCCGTTTGGAAACTTTAAGTATAAATATAGGCAGGCCATTCACTATGTATCTAGCGGTCTGATGTCAAAAAACACGAGTTGGCTAAAAGATGCACCATCCAAAGTTTTGACGATAGCTGCCTTATGCCCAGGCATATTGTTATATGGTTATATCACATTAAAAACGAATAAAGCATATCGACCGAAAGGACCGGCAAATGACTATCCTATGGCTTAATTTAGTTGTTGTTTTTATGTTGGCGACCTTTGCTCGATACTTTGCTGTACCAGCAAAAATAGGCTTTTTTAACATTCAACCTAATAGAATATTAGCGGCTGCAGCCGCGGCTTCTCTTATTTTAGTTTCAGGTTTACGGAATAACATTGGAGATACCTTCTTTTATGTTCATGCCTATACTGTGGATACATATGATTGGGCAACCATTATCAGTAAGAAGGACATAGGGTTTGGCATTCTCCAATTATTGCTTAAGCAGATTACAGCAGATCCGCAAATCTTATTAATAACAACAGCGTTAGTGACTAATATGATTATCGCAATTGTTATGTTTAAGTATTCTCGTATGTATGAATTGAGCTTATATGTATACATAACTTCGGGTGCATTTGTTGTTTCAATGAATGGGCTTAGGCAGTTTTTAGCTGCGGCTATCGTATTTGCAGCAACCAAGGCTCTTTTCGATGGTAAATGGAAAACGTACATGGCAGTCGTGTTATTTGCTGCTATTTTTCATCAGAGTGCGCTTGTCATGGTGCCGCTTTATTTCATCGTTAGAAGAAAGGCTTGGACAGGCACAACTTTTTTATTATTATCGGTAGCCATTTTGATCGTCGCTGGTTTTAATCAGTTCTCTGATCTATTATTCAAAACCATTCAAGGAACACAATACGCCCATTATCAGAATTTCCAAGAAGGCGGAGCGAGCATTATTCGCGTACTTGTATATGCAGTTCCGCTAATCATATGTTTCTTGGGGAGAGAAAAACTGAGAACGGTATTTCCGAAAAGTGATATATTGGCGAATCTATCTATTATAGGAATTGCACTCATGATTATCTCGACTCAAAACTGGATATTTGCCAGAATGACGATTTATTTTAATCTCTATCAATTAATTTTAATTGGTTGGATCGTGAAAGTATTTCGAGAGAAGGACCAAAAATTGGTTTACTTCGCCATATTGATTTTTTATTTACTGTTTTTTTATTTTGAAAGTGTCATTACGCTGGATATCAGATATACAAGTGATTATTTAATATGGCCATCATAAAGGAGGCGGAATGGTGAGCGAAGCGGAACAAATTCCCCGGGTCTTGCATTATTGCTGGTTCGGCAGGGGGGAGAAACCTCGAAAAATCGTGAAATGCATGAAAAGCTGGGAGAAGCATCTAGGGGATTTTCAAGTCATGGAGTGGAATGAAGATAACTTTGATATCTCTTCCATTCGATATGTGAAAGAAGCATATGAAGCACGGAAATATGCTTTCGTGAGTGACTATGTTCGATTATATGCGTTATATTCGCATGGAGGCATCTATTTGGATACCGATGTCGAGGTAATTAAGCCATTGGATAAATTTCTTGGCCATGAAGCTTTTTCGGGGTTCGAAGACCAACGCTTTTTACAATCAGGCACGATGGGAGCAGCGAAAGAGCATCCGTGGATCAAAGAATTACTTGAAAATTATGATAAGAGAAGTTTTTTACTTCCTAGCGGAAAGCTCGATACGACGACCAACACTGCCGTTATAACTGAAATATGCAGCAGGCATGATCTTCAATTAAACGGTGAGTTTCAAGTGTTGACTAATGGAGTGACCTTTTATCCTCGTACATACTTCAGTCCATATGATTATATTGATGGTGGTAATTACATATCAAATGACAGCCACACCATTCATCATTTTGCTCAATCCTGGCTGCCTGCGCATGTGCGTATAAGAGGTGGTGTAAAGAAGGCTGTAAGCCGCATCGTCGGTCCAGCAGTCATCTCCAAAATGAGAAAGCTGCTGTCTTCCAATTAAAAGACAATATTTCAATATCAGGAGCTCATACCGATGATAAAAAGATTATTTGATTTCATCCTCTCAGCTGTCCTTTTGGTGCTGCTTTCCCCGATTATTGCATTCACCGCCATCCTTGTGCGCTTCAAGCTGGGAGCGCCGATTGTGTTCAAGCAGCAGCGTCCTGGCTTGCATGGCGTACCGTTCTACGTGTATAAACTTCGTACGATGACCTCCGAGAAAGACAGTATGGGCAAGCTGCTACCCGATCATCTGCGGCTTACTGCTTTCGGCAGCCTTTTGCGCAAATTCAGCCTGGATGAGCTGCTGCAGCTTGTGAACGTTCTGAAAGGCGAGCTCAGCCTCATTGGGCCGCGTCCTCTCCTAATGGAATATTTGCCGCTGTATACCACCGAGCAGGCTAAACGTCATCTAGTACGCCCAGGCATTACAGGATGGGCGCAAGTGCATGGCAGAAATGCAGTTTCGTGGGAAGAGAGATTCCAGCATGATGTCTGGTATGTAGAGAATCAAAGTTTTATGCTGGATCTCAAAATTTTGGCCATGACGATAAAGAAGGTCATTAGGTCTGAAGGTGTCTCGAATGGCAATCATGCCACGATGCCCGTATTTCAAGGAACGACGACAAGCAGTGAAGGATAAAGCCATTTCTCAAGCGGCAGCATAGCTTGAGGAATGGCTTATTTTATTGGAAAAGGAAGTGTGGCAGCGTGTCGACAAATGAAATGAAACGAATTTATTTATCTCCACCGCATATGAGCGGGAAGGAACAGCGCTATATTGACGAGGCTTTTGAAACCAATTGGATTGCACCGTTGGGACCTCATATCGATGCCTTTGAAAAACAAATGGCGGCTTATGTGGGGACGGCAGACGCGGTAGCGGTTAGCTCAGGAACGGCTGCGATCCATCTAGCTTTGCAACTGCTTGGCGTAGGTACGGGAGATAAAGTGTTTTGCTCCAGTTTTACTTTTGTAGCAAGCGCTAATCCGATTCGGTACTGCCATGCGGAGCCTGTATTTATCGACTCGGAGCCGGAAACGTGGAATATGTCGCCTTTGGCATTAAAGCGGGCATTTGAAGACGCGGATCGCAGAGGAGAATTGCCGAAAGCCGTAATCGTCGTACATTTATACGGGCAAGTATCCAAAATGGATGAGCTTATGGCATTGTGTGAGCAGTATGAAGTGCCTTTAATCGAAGACGCAGCGGAATCGCTGGGATCTACGTACAAAGGGAAACAGAGCGGTTCATTCGGAAAGTTTGGAATATTCTCATTCAACGGGAACAAGATTATTACGACGTCGGGCGGAGGGATGCTCGTCTCTGATGATGTGGAGCTCCTGAGAAAAGCACGCTTTCTTGCTACGCAGGCAAGAGATACGGCACCGCATTACCAGCATAGCAGTATGGGGTTCAATTATCGGATGAGCAATATTTTGGCAGGTGTTGGAAGGGCCCAGCTTGAGGTAATAGATGAGCGGGTCGCGGCTAGAAGAGCGATATTCGATCATTATGTACGGGCATTCTCGACAAGGCAAGGCGTAAGCTTTATGCCCGAGCTAAGCGGTACGCGCTCGAACCGCTGGCTGTCGACCCTCGTTCTGGATAAGGGAGAGACGGATGCAACCGTTACAGAGCTGCTGGCCACGATGGAAGCCGCGAATATTGAGGCGCGCCCGCTATGGAAGCCGCTGCATTTGCAGCCGCTGTTCGAAGGTACTCGCTTTTATGCCCATGCGGGCGAGGTAGCTGTTTGTGAACGGCTGTTCGAAAGCGGGCTTTGTTTGCCGTCGGGCTCCAGCATGGCATTTGTTGATCAAGTAAGAGTGATGGATTGCATGAATGAGGTATTTGATAAAGCGGCCGAAAAAAGCGCGCAGTCTGCATAGGAGAAGCTTAGAGATATCGTTCGCCTTGTACTCTTGCACGAACAGCCTTAGCGGGCGTTCCGTAAGCAACTATATATGCTGCAATGTCGGTTAAGACGGTAGAGCCAGCGCCAATTACGGTGTGCTCGCCGATTGTTTTGCCATGAATGATGGCTGCTCCCAGCGATACGACAGAATAGTCGCCAATACGTACGTTTCCACCCGTACACGCACCCGGCGCCAACGTTACATAGTTTCCGATCGTTGTATCATGCTCGGCAATGGTATTCGCGTAGAAGATGCAATGTTCGCTGATTCGTGTATCGCTGCCAACGACGCTGCCAGCCATAAGAATTGTGCCGCTCCCGATTTGTGCACCCCTGGCTACTGATGCACTAGGATGGATTGCCGTAATGAATGAAAAGTGAGGTAGAATGCTTTTGATTTTTTCGACGACAGCTGCTCGTGTCCAGTTATCGCCAATGGCGACAATCCCGCTGCTCGCAAGCGATTCATGCTGTGCCAGCCATTGTTCATCGCCTAGAATCTCGTAACCATAAAACATCGTTCCAGCGGGCTTCAAGCCGTCAATGATACCGACGATCTGGTATATGCCGGTTTTCTCAATGGTATCTATCACGGCTTTGGCATGACCGCCAGCGCCGAATACGATAATATTTTTCATATCCCTAATGCCTCCTTATATAGCCGTTCCAAACGGCTCTTTCATTCTAGCAGATATAAGGTTATTTTTGTAAACGTAAAAAGAGAATGATGATTGACAGATATTAGGGAAGGTGTTAATCTGTATTTGTGTTCGTTTTATAGAACAAAAATGAATATTTTGTTCGCTGTCGGCTAATTAGTATGAAGGAGAAATTCATGAATAACGATGTCACTCTCCATAATGAAGACTTGTCTGATGAATTGAGACTCATGCTCTCGATTCTTTCAATGGATAATAAGGCCGAGATCACATTCGATCTGCAGGAGCTGCTCCGTCATGCGGATTGGGATCGATTTATTGAGCTGGCCAGGCATCACAGGGTGTTTCCGTCACTTAACCATAAGCTGCAGAAGCTGAAAGCGAATGGCATTCCTGTGTTTGTGTCGCAATTGTTTCAGCGCGATTATTATCGGAATACACTGCAAATGCTCACACTAAGTGGAGAAATGGAGCAGCTTGCCAAACTGTTCTCTGACAATGGCATACGTTCATTATTTCTGAAGGGACCTGTGATTGCCGCCGACTTGTACGGAGATGTATCGCTGCGAACCTCATGTGATCTGGATTTGCTCGTACCCATTGTTGATCTAGAGAGAACAGAAAATCTGCTCCTCTCTTGCGGATATGTGAAGGATGATTATATTTTGACGGTATTGAACGATTGGAAATGGCGCCATCATCATACTTCCTTTATGCATCCAGACAAAAAGATTAAGGTAGAGGTTCATTGGAGACTCAATCCAGCTCCCGCTAAGGAACCGAAATTCGAGGACCTTTGGGAGAGGAGAAGGCAAAGCTCATTAATCTCGCGTCCCATCTATTATTTGGGCAGAGAGGATCTATTCATGTTTTTGGTCTCGCACGGTGCGCGTCACGGCTGGTCAAGGCTTCGATGGCTGCTGGATATTAAACAGCTGCTTGAACAGAAAGTCGATTGGCCCAAGCTTATTCACCTGCTTCGCAAGCATCAGTTCTCGCATATTGGAGGGCAGGCCTTGCTGTTATTAGCTAGATTGTTCGCTGTGCCGCTGCGCGAGGAAATGAAGCCCTTGTTAAGTGATAGAAGAGCAGAATGGTCGGCTGAGGATGCCATGTTCTATGTGCATCGAATGGTTAATTTGCATAGTCCTCCCTTGCCGGAGGAGGTAGACCGCTATCATAGAAAGTATCTTTTTGGATTGCTTACGGTTAGGCAGAAGATGATGTTTCTCGCTAGCTTTCTCTACCCTTATCCGGAAGACGCCAAAACGCTGCCGCTCCCCAAAGCGCTCCATTTTCTCTATTTTCCGCTTCGTCCTTTCATTTGGGGGTGGAGGAAAATTCGTCCAAACGATAAAGACAAAGAAACTTATATGTGACTAGGAGCAGATGATGAAAAACGTACTTATAGCGTCCTATGACATGGAAGTCGGCGGCGTTGAAAGAAGCTTAGCAGGCATGCTCGATCAGTTTAACTATGCGGCGTTCAACATTGACCTCATGTTGTACCGGCATAAGGGAGATTTCATGGGCCTATTGACTGATCGAGCAAATTTGTTAGGTGAAATTCCGCAATACACTTCATTTAGGAAGTCTGTAGCAGAGACCTTCAAGGATAAGCAGGTTTCGATTGGAGCCTCGCGCGTACTCGCCAAAGCTCATGCCATGCTTTTTCAAAAAGCTCACGGAATCAATGATATCGGTTATGTGCAGATGCAGATGGTATGGCGATATGCACGACCCTTCCTGCCTTCGCTCAAGAGAGAATATGACGTGGCAATCAGCTATTTATGGCCGCATGACTTTGTAGCCAACAAGGTGGCTGCACAGAGGAAAATCGCTTGGATCCATACGGATTATTCGACGATTGCCGCTGATCATAAGCTGGACTACAAAATATGGAACAAGTTTGACTATATCGTGGCGGTTTCGGATGCCTGCAAAGCTTCATTTCTTGAACGGTATGGACTTCTGCGCGATAAAGTTGTCGTAATGGAAAATATCGTATCGCCGCTGCCTATAAGAAGCCTGTCAGCCCAGCAAGTAGAAAACAATCCATTAGTTGATGATTCACGGTTCAAGCTTCTATCGGTTGGCAGACTATGCCATGCAAAAGGCTTCGATGATGCCATACGCGCATTCAAGCTTCTCATAGACAAGGGCTATCATAATCTGGTTTGGTACATTGTCGGATATGGCGGCGACGAAGCGATGCTGAAGTCTCTGATCAAGGAGCATCAGCTGGAGGAACGTTTTATCCTGTTGGGGAAGCAGATAAACCCTTATCCGTTCATGAGCAAATGTGACTTATACGTACAGCCTTCTAGATACGAGGGCAAAGCAGTTACTGTGACAGAAGCCAAAATATTAGGGAAACCGATCGTGATTACGAATTATTCGACGGCTGCAAGCCAGGTGGAGCATATGACAGACGGATATATTACGGAATTGTCAGTCGCAGGCATTGCCGAAGGAATCGAGAAGCTCTATAACGATAATGAGCTGAGACTGCGGCTTGCCAGTCATTGCAGCAGCTCGGATTACAGCAATAATGATGAGCTTGAGAAGCTGTACGAACTAATGATGGCAGAGGGGAGCCATTGAAATTGCGTATAAAAATAAGTGTGATTATACCGGTATTCAATGCAGAACCCTATCTTGCGAAGTGTATCGAATCTCTGCTTAACCAGACTGTGCATGAATGCGAATTTATATTTATCAATGACGGATCGGTGGACAACAGCGTATCCGTTATTGAGCGGTACAAACAGATAGACGCTAGAGTGGTATTGCTGGAGCAGTACAACCAAGGCGTCAGCGCAGCGCGAAATAAAGGTTTGCAGGCAGCAAAGGGAGATTATATCGGATTTGTTGATGCGGATGATTACATTGAAGCGGATATGTACGAGAGTCTCTATCATACCGCGCTCAAAGAGGATTGTGATATCGTGCTTTCCAACTTTGAGAGCGAGATCGATGGTCATGCCGTCCTGACTGCCTACCCCTTTCCTGTAAATCAAGTATTGAATAAGGCTTACATCTCACAAGAGGTATTGCCCTTCTTCATTAAGTCGGATGAGCTCAATACGGCTTGCAATAAGCTGTACCGCAGATCGCTTCTTCAGGATCAAGGTGTGCAGTTCCCTCTGCAAGTTGCTTTGGGGGAAGATGGCGTGTTCAATATGGCAGCCTTTAGCCATGCTGATAGATTCGTGTATATGGACTACACAGGCTATCACTACCGAGAAATAATAGGCAGCGCGACGAGGAATATCATTCAAAAGGATTATTTTCAAAGAGCACTGGACGTATACCACGTCGAGCTTCCAAGTCACTTTAAAGCGATATTGGCAGAGGAATCCATAAGCAGGCTGAAAGCCATTAAATTAATACATAACGTTATGGCTTATGTACATATTTATTTCAAACCAACGGCGAGCTTGAGCGTCAGCAAGCAAATTCAATACATACAGACGATGATTGGCGCTGAAGAAGTCAGAAAAGCATTGCCGATCTATAAAAAAGAAATGAAGCTTACGCTGAACCGCTACCAAAAAGTTTTGCTTTATTTTATAAGCAATAGATCTTGGATTGGGATATATTTCATAACGGCGTACAGCCGATTTAGAAATTGAAGTTGGGGGCTATTCCTATGAAAATTATGATGTTTGCACATGATGGAAGTCTGAACAGGGGCTGCGAGGCGATCGTCCGATCTTCGACGGCAATCATTAAAGAAAGATTTGCGGGCGCCAAAGTTTATTTGGCTTCAGCGCAGCCAGAAACAGATAGGGTAATTACGAAGCTCGACGGCGTATATGACGGATCTGCACTCGCAATCAAGAAATATACCTACGATTGGTTCTTGTCGTCCATGAAGGTAAAGCTATTTCAGGATGAATCCTACGCGCTTGGAAAAATCCATCATAACATTATTAAAAACATCAAGGATATGGATGTTTGTTTATCGATCGGCGGGGACAATTATTGCTATGGAGAACAGCCTGGCTGGTATGAAATCGACAGGCGTGTGAAAGCACAAGGAAAGAAGCTTGTATTGTGGGGCTGTTCGATCGGCGAAGAGGACATGACGGACAGAAAGCTGGAGGACCTTCGGACATTCGACCTTATTCTATCCCGCGAATCTCTAACCTACGAAATGCTGCAGCGAAAAGGACTCCGGAATGTGAAGTTGTGTGCAGACCCGGCCTTTACGATGGAGAAGGAGGAACTGGATCTGCCTGAAGGCTGGCAGACGGGCAATACGATCGGACTTAATTTCAGTCCGTTGGTTTGGAAACGAAACGAGCAATCACAGGCTGCGGTTGATGGGCTGATTCAGCACATCCTGGATACGACGGATATGACGATTGCTTTAACGCCTCACGTCATCATAAATAACAATAATGATTACGAGGTTCTAAGCACGTATTACGAGAGGTATAAGCATACGGGCCGCGTACTGCTGCTGCCCGATCATCTTACCGCCATTCAGTATAAAGGCTACATAGCAAGAATGCGGTTTTTTATCGGTGCTCGAACGCATGCGACCATAGCGGCCTATTCCAATTATGTTCCGACCATGGTGCTTGGCTACAGCGTCAAATCTAAGGGAATCGCAAAGGATATCTTTGGGGAGGAAAAGCTGGTTCTGAGCATTGATGAAATCTCTGACAGCAAACGGTTAATTGAAAAGTTTAATGAAATGAAGAATGAAGAAGAGGTAATCATCAATCGGCTTAAGCAATCCATCCCAAGCATCAAGAAGATGTCATACAAAGCGGCGGACTACTTAAGCAGTCTAGCCTGAGGTGAATATGAAAAAAAAATTGCTGTTCATTATTCCAAGCCTCACGGCAGGCGGAGCGGAACGAAGCTTAATTAACCTGCTGACACAAATGGATTTCGAACAATTCGACGTGGATTTGTTTATGTTCAGCCCACAGGGAATATTTTTGGAGCTGCTTCCTGAGCAAGTAAGGATTCTGCCGCTTCCAGAGAGCTATAACGAATTCGTGAAACCGATGCTTCCATCCATATCCCGTTTATTATGGCGAAAAAATTCCAAGCTAGCTTTTAGCCGGATCATGTTTAGCGTCAAGAATCGAATGTCCGGAAACGTCAGCGTGAAGGAACAGGAAAGCTGGAAGTACATGGCGCGTTCATTTCCCGTATTGGACAAAAAATACGACATCGCGATAGCTTTTCTGGAGAAATCGTCGATCTACTTTTGCGCGGAAAAAGTAAAAGCGGATAAGAAAATCGGCTGGGTCCATAATGATTACGACATGCTGGGCATGAACCCGTATTTCGACCAGAATTACTTCAGCAAGCTGGACTACATCGTGACTGTATCCGAGGAATGCCGCCATATTCTAAAGCAGCGATTTCCTAATCAGAATGAGAAGCTTAAGGTGATCTACAACATTGTTTCTCCGACAATTATTAGAGAGCTGTCCAACATGGAGCCAGTGGAAGCCTTCAATCGAAACAACGATGAATTTGTTATATTGTCGATCGGACGTCTGCATCCACAGAAGGGCTTCGAGTATGCGATACGGGCAGCCAAGCTTCTGCTTGACGAGGGCTACCGCTTTCAGTGGAATATTATTGGCGAAGGCGAGGAAAGGGAGACATTAACAGAGCTTATACAGGCTCTGAAACTGGAGAATCATGTTAAGCTGCTTGGACTTAAGTCTAATCCATATCCTTACCTCAGACAGGCTGATATTTATGCACAAACCTCGGTATTCGAAGGAAAAGCCATTGCGATTGATGAAGCGAAAATATTGCATAAGCCCATTATAATTACGAATTTCAGCACAGCCAAGGATCAATTAAAGGATGGTGTCGAAGGTCTCATCGTCGATCTAAGCGACGAAGCCATCGCAAAGGGAATTGCGAAGCTCATGCAGGATTCAGCGGCTCGTATGCGGATGGAGCAGCATTTGGCAACTTTGGAGCTTGGAACGGAAGATGAGATTAATAAGCTGTATCACATTATGGGATAGGGGAAGCGACTTGAAAAAAAAGCTGCTGTTCGTCATGAACAATTTAACATGCGGAGGGGCAGAGAAATCGCTGCTATCCTTGCTTCAAACGATCGACTTCTCCCGCTATGAAGTGGATCTTTACCTCTTCAAGCATGAAGGGCTGTTTATGGATAAGCTGCCCAAAGAAATAAACCTGCTTGAGCAGCCGGATGATTACCAATTCTTCGATATGTCGATGAAAGCAGCCGTACTGGATTGCTTGAAGAAAGGCAATGTATCCTTAGCTGTGTCGAGAGTGCTTGCTGGCTACGTTTTCTTCACGGAAAGGAATCCGGCCAGGCGCGAACAGCGTGTCTGGAAGTACTTATCAAGGGCGCTGCCGGCACTTCCACAAAAATACGATGCAGCAATTGGCTTTTTGGAGAAAAACCCCGTTTATTTCAGCATTGAGAAGGTGCAAGCAGATCAGAAAATCGGCTTCATCCATAATGACTATGACAAGCTCGGAATGGACCCTAAGTTGGATATCCCTTATTTTAAAAAATTAGACCATCTCGTGACGGTGTCCGATAGCTGCGGAGAGGTGCTGCTGCAGCGTTTCCCGCAATTCAAGGAAAAGATAAAGGTCATCCATAATATTGTATCTCCTGCAATCATAAACAAAATGTCATCGGAACGAACGAATCTGCGGATGGACGGAAACATCTCGATCGTATCTATCGGACGTTTGAATTATCAGAAGGGTTTTGAGCTCGCAATTGATGCATGCGCGGTATTAGTTGAGCAGGGCTACAGCCTCAATTGGTACGTAATCGGAGAAGGCGAGGAACGGAATAAATTAGAACAGTTAATCGAGTCAAAAGGACTAAATAACCATTTTCATCTTATTGGCTTAAAGGAAAATCCGTATCCCTATATTCAGAGAGCGGATATATACGTCCAGCCTTCACGTTTTGAGGGAAAATCCATTGCTATTGATGAGGCCAAAATTTTGCATAAACCGATTGTCGTCACGAACTTCAGCACGGCAAAGGATCAAATTACGCATAACCAAAACGGTTTAATTGTTGATATGGATAAGGAAGCGTTAAGCGATGGAATCAAGCGGTTAATCGAGGAAAAGGGCTTACGCCTCTTCTTTGAAGAGCAATTGGCAAAGGAGCAGCTCGGCAGCGAGTCGGAAATCGAGAAGTTATATGCGTTGATATAATGGTTGTGAGGGAGCGGGAAAAATGCTAGAAATTCTAGCCTTTATTTTTATAGGCTTAATTATCATAATTGCTTTGATTGATCTCTGGCCAATGAGCTGGGATTGGTTAAGCAGAATTCACATTGGCAGATACCGTAACAAACAAGAATGGAATCAATCCATAACGCAAATTGGCGTGAATTGGCTTAATCATACACCGAAAATCAAAGTAACCGATAATGTCAGGCTCGTAGCGATTGATATGCTGAAAGGCAATTATTCAAAAAGCGTTATTCAGCACTGGCAGGAGGCTTCCCTGTTGCTAGGATTGTCTGAATGCTTGAAGAATGGCGAGAATCCTGCACTTAGATCGAGCATCGAGCAATTTCTGAAATCCAAGTTCGATGCGAGCGGACAATGGAAAGTGAAGCCGTCATATATTGATTCCGCGATATTGGCATATGGCGTAATGAAGCTTGATCAAGTAGGAATCGATAAATACAAGCCGGCGTTTGACAGCACATGGGCGCTCATTCAAGCGCATATTGGTGAGGATGGTACCGTACAGTATCGCAAATTCATGAACAAATATCGCTACGTAGACACGATTGGATTTATTTGTCCTTTTCTGGTTGCGTACGGTATCAAATATAACAAGCCGGAATGCGTGCAGCTAGCGGTTAAACAGCTTGAGATGTACGAACAGCATGGCATGCTTGAGGATCATTTCATCCCGAGTCATGCGTACCATACAGATAATGCTCTTCCATTAGGATTATACGGCTGGGGAAGAGGTCTAGGTTGGCTTGCGATTGGACTAAGCGACGCTTGGCATGAATTACCGGAAGGACATGGAAGCAAAGCGATACTGGAGCAATTCGTATCCAAATTCGCTTATGCGATTCTTGCTTTTCAAGGGAAAGAAGGAAATTGGAACTGGACGGTTACACGGCAAGAGACCAGGGCAGATTCTTCGACAACAGCAACCTTGGCGTGGTTCCTGCTGCAGGCTTCACAGATTGCAGAGCTATCCGAAGCATGCTCCCAAGGGGCGGAACGGGCTGTCCAGTATTTAATGCGAGTAACCAGAAGAAGCGGGGCGGTCGATTTCTCGCAGGGAGATACCAAGGATATCGGTGTATACTCCATGTTGTTTAATATATTGCCATTCACCCAAGGCTTCTGTATCCGTATTGCTAATTTCAATACACATGCAAGGACGGATGACCGGACTGCTAGAACAATAGAGCTATGATATAGAAACGTATGGGATAGGAGATTCACATGAGGGTAAAAAGCTCATTACTGAACATTTCTGCCGGACTTGGCAGCCAGCTTGTTATTACCATATTGAGCTTTGTGTCAAGAACGGTCTTTATTAATAGTCTGGGTATCGAATACTTAGGCGTCAATGGCTTATTTACGAGCATACTAGCTATGCTGTCGCTTGCAGAGGCTGGAATTGGCTCCAGCATTATTTATAATTTGTATAAGCCCGTCGCTGAAAACAATAGACCTAAAATATTGGCGCTCATGGACTTATACAAGAAAGCGTATCTGGTTATTGCGGGGCTAGTTATGCTTCTGGGCCTGGGAGTCATGCCTTTTCTTGATTTAATCATCAAAGAGACAAGTGTTGCAAACATATCTATCATTTACCTGCTGTTTCTTGTAAATACCGCAGCCCCCTATCTGTTTGTCTATAAACATTCCTTCCTGAACGTCAATCAGAAAAATTATATCGTCACCTCGATCTTCTCGGTATCGTCTATCGTATCCACCGGGTTGAAGATCGCTATTTTGTTTTATACCGAGAACTATATTTTATATTTGATTGTAGAGAGCTTCTTCTCGATCATCACTTCGGCATTTGTCGTTTTTCTAGTAAACAAAATGTACCCTTTCCTTAAGGAAAAGGTGAAAGCAAAGCTGGACCCCGAAACCAAAGCAAATTTCATCAAAAATATGAAAGCCATCATTTTGCAAAACGTAGGCAATTATTTTATTTTCGGAGTAGACAGCATACTGATCTCCACGTTTGTCAGTATTACGGCCGTCGGGCTTTATTCGAACTATAAAATGCTTATTGATATTTGCCGGACACTGCTTAATCAAGTGTTTTCCAATATGTACCATAGTCTAGGCAATTTGATCGCGAAGGAAAGCTCGGATGCTGTATATCGCATATTCAAGATTACGTATCTGCTTAATTTCTGGCTGTATTCGCTTCTATCCATCGGTCTTTATTTGCTGGTTGAGCCGCTTATCACCTTATGGCTTGGGCAGGAGTTTGCTATGACTAATGCCATTTTGCTTGTATTGGTCGTGATGTTCTATGAGCGGGGAATGAGGAATTCGCTGAGCGCGGTGAAATCGACTGCAGGTATTTTTCATGAGGATCGATTCGCACCGATTATACAAGCAGTCATTAATTTAGCCGTGTCATTAATTCTAGTTCATTATTTGGGTATATTAGGCGTATTTATCGGCAGTATTGTGAGTGCGATAGCCGTACCATTCTGGTATACGCCTTTGCTTGTTTACCGCAATGTGTTCCGGCAGCCCATTTGGCAGTACTACAAGAGCTATCTGCTCTATACATTATTGGGTATAACTGTATGCATACTTGTTGGTTTTATCAATAGCTTCCTTCCATCCTCGACCTTTCTATGGCTTGCGATGAAGGGACTCGTATGTGTGGTTATAGTCAATTTGATCTATGTCATCGTGTTCTATCAGACTGAACAATTCTACTATTTAAAGGCGATATTTATTGGGCTATTGAACAAAATTCCAAAGCTTCGCGTACGATTAAGGAAGCCGGAACAAAGCCGTCAAAGCCTGGAGGCTGGCGGAAACAAGTAACCTTTTACTGACAAGCTACATACGATAGCAGTAAAAGGAAGGTGAAGGCTATGACTCAGCATACGTCTTACCGCTTAGAGCTTGACCGGTTTAATGTTAGCAACACGGGACGGAATCCAGCAGAAACGACTAAGGGAATTAATGATGCACTCGTTTGGGCCAAGCAGGAGGGCTATTCTCATGTTGTGCTTCCAAGCGGAACCTTTAGTGTCAGGTTAGATCCGGGGACGCTTATCGCTATTAAGATGCAAAGCGGCATGCATTTAGAATTAGAGAATGGCTGTGAAATTGTTTTAGAGGCCAATTCTTCGCCCAACTATTCCATTATCGATATGACAGCGATTAAGAATGCGAAAGTATCCGGAGGGAAGCTTGTTGGCGATAAGAAAAATCATGTTTACGAGATTTTTGTGAAGTTTGCTAGAGGTGGAGTGAATGCGGACGGTACACTGAATAACGATCCTAAATGGATACGCAGTGAAGTAATCGATCGTTACGCCAACCCGGGACTACTGACAAATTTCCGGCTTTGGACTATTCCAGGTGTTAGCGCTTCTGCCTTTTCCTTCTATCAATACAAGGATACGGTTTCCAAAGCAAACTTGACGGGCTTTCGCACAAACGGTGTTTTTGCACCAGCAGGCAGCGCGGGAAGAGGCTGGTTCCTTAACGAGGATAACGACGTCAGCCGGAATAACAAAATGATATTTGCGATTCCTTTAAGCGCACCACTTACGGATGCTGCAATATCCCAGATTCAAGCGAAGGTAGATAATGCCTACTATACGCATGAAAGCGGTCACGGTATCGGCGTGTTTGGATCCAATTTTATTGAAGTATTCAATATCGAAATTTCAAATTGCGTCGGTGATGGTATCATAACCGGCTGGGAGAAGTATCAGCTCGATCCTGCGGCTTATTCGCAAGAGCAGATGGGGCAGCATATCCTCATTCATGATTGCCATATCCATCACTGCAGAAGACAAGGCATATCGCTTTGTGCTTCTAACGATACGCATATATTCCGAAACAGAATCCATCATATCGGGTTTGATGATGACGGAGTGACAACAAACTTTAGAAACGGCACGCCGCCGATGTTCGGCATCGATATCGAATCAATGTACTCGGAGACTAACATTCCAATCAAATCGGCTGACCGTCCGAATGGACTGGAGCTGAATTACCGCATTCGGCTATGGGATAATTATGTTTATAGCAATGCTCGGGGGCACTTCGTTAATTCCGATGGAACGGATATTACCTTAGAGAACAACACCTTTGAAGGTGCGAATGTAGGCGGCATAAGCTCTAACCCACTATTTCCATACGTTAAATATGTGAATAATACATTTATTGGATGCGAGCTATGGGTGCAGGGCGACAATTTCGTAAACGGTGCAGTCATTCAGAATGGAAATTTAAGATTGGCTGATGTAAGAGGCGCAGTCGTTCAAAACTGTAAGATCATCAATGGTTCCGTCCATGGCTCAAGCTTATACGGTTATTTCGGCTCGCCAGTTGTCA
The DNA here is from genome assembly GCF_052115165.1 of Paenibacillus sp. 2TAB23. Taxonomy (NCBI): domain Bacteria; kingdom Bacillati; phylum Bacillota; class Bacilli; order Caryophanales; family Paenibacillaceae; genus Paenibacillus; species Paenibacillus sp. 2TAB23. The sequence continues at coordinate 163,645 of NZ_JBFRGD010000001.1, read as the reverse complement.
ACGCTGCCACTGGAACCTTCACTTTCAAAACCGCACACGGAATGGGCAATGGCGCACAGGTATCCTTTGAGCAGTGGATCGGAAAAGTGCCTACTGGCATTAGCGTGGATAAGCTGTATTATACCGTCAACGTATCGGTGCTAGGTTTCCAGGTTTCTGAGTCGCTGGGAGGCTCACCGGTAGCAGTGAAAGACGTCGGGGAAACAGGTTTTCATGTGGCCAGATTTAATTATGGCAGATGTTATTTATCGAATATTACGGTAGAACGGGAATGGCGTAAGGATAACGCGCTAACGCCGAACTTTAATCTGCTTGCTGCAGGAGCGGTTATCAAAAACATCATGATTAAGAACTATGATATGGCGGTACTGGTTCCAGCCGATTATGCAGGACGGCCAAATATTATCGATGGACTTACTATGATTGAAGGATCTGCTAGATTCGAAGGCTGCCATATCAGCGAAAGTGAGTTTATGAGAGCAAAGACGCCTGCACTGGGGAGCACAGACATCCAGCTAGGCTCCAATGATGCGAAATATAAGAGACAAATCACGCTGCGTAACGGATTGTTTCACAACTTAGGTCTTGTTCTCGATGGGAATGCGACTGTGACAGGCACTTCCTTCTTGAATGCGGCAGTTGGCAAATCAGACAATGCGAACAAGGCCGTAATTGCACAATCGTATCTAGAGAATAGTAAATTAAATTTCAACTGGCTGCGGCAAAATCATTCGGTTACGGTTGCAAAGTCCGTTTTCAAGGGAGTAACGGTAACAGGCACAGCCCCTTATATAAGGCTGGTGGATAATACCGATTTAGGAACGCCTTAACAGGCTGATAAAAAAATCCCTGGAGAGGATCTACGCTGCAGGGTATATTTTTGATATAATGTTCTTAATAAAGAATATTAAAGTATTTTATAATGAACAATTGGAGAGGGGTTAATGAAATGGCCATTTTAGTAACTGGCGGGGCAGGTTATATTGGAAGCCATACCTGCGTAGAGCTTTTGGAAGCGGGATATGAGGTTGTCATTGTCGATAATTTGTGTAACAGCAGCCGAACCTCATTGGACAGAGTTGCTGAAATTACGAAAAAGGATTTTACATTTTATGAACTGGATTTGCTTGATCGGAATGGACTGGATACGGTATTCGCTAAGCATGAAATAGAAGCAGTCATCCATTTCGCTGGTCTTAAGGCGGTGGGGGAGTCGGTTCGCTTGCCGCTCTCCTATTACCATACTAATCTTACAAGCACGATTGTATTATGTGAAGTAATGAAAAAACATGCTGTCCATAAGCTTGTATTCAGCTCGTCGGCTACCGTTTACGGCCTTTCGGAGCAGGTGCCTATCTCGGAGAACTTCCCGCTTGGCGCAACTAATCCATATGGGTGGACGAAACTGATGCTTGAGCAAATTCTTCAAGACCTGGCTGAATCAAATGAGCAATGGGGAATATCGATACTAAGGTACTTCAATCCGATTGGCGCGCATAAAAGCGGTAGAATCGGCGAGAATCCAAACGGTGTACCGAACAACTTGATGCCATATATCGCGCAGGTTGCGGTAGGTAAACGGAAGCAGGTTAACGTATTCGGCAGTGACTATCCAACGCTTGATGGAACAGGGGTTAGAGATTATATCCATGTCGTGGATCTAGCTAAAGGGCATTTGAAGGCAGTGGAGAAGATTATGCAGAAATCGGGGGTAGATATTTTCAACCTCGGAACGGGACGGGGCTATAGCGTGCTTGAGATGATCGCTGCATTCGAGAAGGTGTCCGGCAGAGAAATCCCGTATACGTTTATTTCACGGCGAGCTGGAGATATTGCAATATGCTATGCGGATACGTTGAAAGCAAATAAGGAATTGAAGTGGGAAGCAACAATGGGAATAAATGAGATGTGCGCAGATTCCTGGCGGTGGCAATATATGAATCCAAACGGTTTTGATGAGAATGAACATGATGAATCAATGGAGAAATCGCTAGACTACATAAGCGCAGCGCAATAAAAAGCATCGAGCCTATACATTCCGATCGGATTGATTTTTGAATCTAACAGATACCATTTCATTTAACAAACCTTAATAAGTTTCGACAAAAGTTGTAAATATCCATCAATATTGTCGGACACGAAGCGACAGCATACGCGAATAGGATGATCTATAATACATCTATAAGTGAATGACAAGCATAGGGAGACGTTGAAATGCGTTTAGTATCTGGGCACCTTAAACGCATGGAGTCAGTGGTGCAACCGCCCCAATTCGAATGGGGGATATGTGATAATGGCACTAGTAAAATCAGATCATAATCATGACTTAGATATGGAATGGGTAGATTTAATTATGAAGGCACGTGCATTAGGGTACAGCAGGGAAGATGTTCAGAAAGCGATCCTCGTTCTGAAAGAAAGCAGCAAGGACGACATTCAAGATACAGCAGTGTAAACTAGCAACGGTTTACTCGCGTTTGATCTTCCATTTATTGAATTCTAGAAATTCTTTGAATTGATCCTTGCTTACGCCGGATGCCATCGCTTCTCTTACGAGATCGGCCCACTCGAGATCAAGGTTCTCTGACTTTTGCTCAGACTGGTCACTGTTGAGAAATTCTTCTACGGGAACCTTAAGTACCGCTCCTACTTTTTCAAGAAATTGAATGGAAGGGTTCTGTTGAAGGCCGCGTTCAATGGAGCTTAAATAAGATTTCGCAACACCGGCTCTTTGTGAAAGCTCAGTCAATGATAAGCCATTTCTTTTGCGCAGCGCTTTTATGCGTTCTCCGATCATAACTAACTCCTCCGTCATTACATCGTTGTAGACTAGACCTTATTATAACGAATTATTAAGGATAGCGAAAGCTTTTTAGCCGCCACTTATGTATGATATTGGATATTCACATAGGAATATTATGAAATAACTTTTTAGACGCTCCTCAAGCATAGCAAAAGGGCTTACCCGTCGGGTAAGCCCTTTTGCTATGCTTGAAATATAGGGAAGATATGCTTAGGCTATACATTCTCTATATTTCTCAGAATGAAACGCGCCGCGCCGCTAAAGGACGGCGATAGCCGTCTCACCTTGGTTGCATCGTATACATATCTATGCGCTGGCCACTGATTGATTATGCAGCAGACTGCCGAACAAACTGCTTGAATCGGCGGCTAACTTGTGGTATTCGCCCTGCTCCACTACCGCTCCTTGATCAATGACGATCACTTGATCCGCTTGCCTTATCGTCGATAACCGATGGGCAACCACGATGATCGTCATCTTTCCTTTTAAGCGCTCGATCGCTTCTTGAATTTTTTTCTCGTTTTCCGTATCAAGCGCACTGGTAGCCTCATCCAATATGAGAATAGACGGTTTGCGTATAATAGCTCGCGCAATAACGATGCGCTGGCGCTCTCCACCTGAGAGCCGGATACCTCGATCTCCAATAATCGTATCAAGCCCCTCGGGAAGCTTATGAACAAATTCGGCAGAGGATGCGAATTGCAGCGCCTCCCACATCTCATCGTCCGTTGCATCAGGCTTTACCATATAAAAGTTTTCCCTAATGCTCGCGTTAAATAAGAAGGGATCTTGCGCTACGTAGCTTATGGACTGGCGGAATGCTACTAATTGCTTGCTGTCGATCGGAATGCCGTCTACTAATATTTGGCCGGCCTCAGGCTGCATTAATCCCATAATGAGATCTATGAGCGTGCTCTTGCCAGCTCCTGATGGGCCTGCAATGGCCGTCATCTGATTGGAGGGAATAAATAGGTTGATATTATGCAGCGTACAGGCGTACTCGTCTTGGTTATATCGGAAGCTGACATTACGGCATTCAATTCCATGCGCAATCCGTAATGCTGCATGTTTATCATGGTTTAAATCGAGCTGTTCCGCTGAATGACCGCATTCTTGCTGTAGCAGTATCAGCGCTTTGCAAGCAGGGATCATGGAAGAAAGCTGCTCCAAGGTAGATTGAATACTGGTGAAACGCGGCCATAAGCGTGCGAAAATAACGGTAATAGTCAAGAGCTCCATGCTTTGCGTTTTGAATAGTTTGTACGAGACCAATATAAAACAAGAAATGAGCAGCGCAGAGGTTAATTTATAAACGAGCTGGGAGTTCATTCTGAGCCGTACATAAGATATTTGTTCCTGCATCATGCCTTTTGTCAAAGCGGATAACCAGTTTAGGCGCGAAGCCTCAAGCGTGTTGCTTTTAATATCCTTCATGCCATTTAATTGATCGGTTATTCCCGCAAGATAGCTTTGGGACAGCTGCGAGGTTTGGTTGCCGAGCTGCTTGGCTTCTTTGATGAATTTTCTAGAGAAGACGCCAAGAACAATGCCGCAGCCTAAGACGAATAAGGTGAGCGTAGGGGAGAGCAAGAATGCGATTCCGATTTGGATCACTGTGAAAATAAGAGAAGTTATGAGCTGCAGAGACAGGTTAATGGCACCCAGCACTCGGGCAAGCTCAATGGTCAATAAATTGATTAGGTCGGATGATCTTTTTTTTAAGAAAAAAGACCAATTAGATTGCAATAAGGAATGATAGGTTTCATAGCGCAATTGTCTGCTGTAAAGCTGTTGGATCTCGACGTTGCGAATAGATACTTTTCTCTGGATTAGGTTTTGGACAAATACGATCATGACGTAGATTCCCAGAATGATCATAAGAGACAGAGTCGGCGAGAGGTCCTGCATATAAGCAGAAAGGGTTGAAAAGTAGCTATTATCAATTTCGAGGCTTACGATTCCGATTAGACCCAGCATCGGAATTAATAATAGAATACTGATGCTCTCCAAAAAGCTGGAGATCGTCATTCCGAATAGATTTACATATAGGGCGGTTCCAGAGAAACGATTCAAGCGCTTCATAAAATGCAATATATAGTTCATTTCCTTCTCCTTTCGGGAACTGCCGATAACAAACTTAGCTTCCTCCCTGTTGAGTCCGAGGAGAAAGCTCAGCTTGCTTTCTTTGCGAATTTCTGTACGACAATGAATTTTTCCATGACATCCGCCCCTGTTATATACAAGGGACCGCTCCGCAGCCAAGCATGAGCGATTAGCTTTCCCTCTTCATCCTTAGCCGTACCGAGATAAAGAGTGCTGTCGAGCTTCCTGCGCTCAAGCATCTTCGAGCCGGCAATTGCCTTTACCAGGCACTTGCTCTCCCAGAACGTGTATCGGCTAACCACCATCAGAGCTTGTGATATACGCTGCAGCTGTCGCAAATCCGCAATACCAGCGTGATGTGCTGTTTCTTCGGTTTTGTCGCCGAGCTTTGGCGCAATGGCGGCGAATGGTCTGAACATGAGCACGCGTGCCCATGCCAAGAATAGATAAGACTCGCAAAACAAGAGAAAAGTATGGCGATCAAGTGCCGCTATTAACTTTAGTTTCTTGAGTAACAAGAACGAGACCTTCTTTCCTCATATGATTCAAAAAAGCAATCACCTGCTGTTCACATTCCGTTTGATCCACGTCATATTCGGACAATAGTCGGTCTACAATTTCTTGAACAGAAATCTTCTCGCCAAGAAAGTCCCAGATGCGGCCGCCAGTCGTTCCCAGATTGTAATAGTTGCCGTTTCGAATGCTGAGCATTACTTTCTCGCCGCCCATGTCGCTTACGATATTTTGCTCGCAGCTTACGATCATATCGCTGAATGTGATGGATTCTGTATGTATCATTTCATAATTCCTCCTTGGGGATGGTATTCAATAATAAGGCAGCAAGCTCATGCGCGCTGAAATAAGTAGATGATCTTTGCAATTGGTTCATATCGATTTGATTGATAAAGCGTGCAAGCGTCGTGAAATGCCAGCCTTGTAGATTCATGTGCTCGAGTAGGAAATTGCGAAAGGTATGCCTAAGCAGCGTTTGGAAACGAACAAGGCCTTGTATGGGTATGATCGCTGTATGAGATTCTGTTTTTACGAGTTCAAAGATACCGCCGAGAGGCAGCGCTTGGCTGCAGAAATGGGAGGCTACCGGAACTGCGAATTTGGTTTCCCTGTCAAAAAGCGGCTGAAAGCGGTCAGAGCTCATGCCAAGGCGGTCGATCGTTTCCTGCCACATTTTCTGCTGCGGATAGGAAGGAGATACGACGGGTACGTTGTTATGGCTCAGTGACAGCGGTATTAGATCGTCGCTTAATAATTGATAGCCTTTTTCGAGCAGAATGGATGCAAGGGTGGATTTGCCAGCCCCTGATTCACCAAGGATTGCGTAAGCTTTCCCGTTAATGGCAATTGCACTTCCGTGCAGCGGGAGGATTCTTCTTTGCAATAGAATGATACCCATGCATGTGCCAAGGATATACAAACGTATTTTATCTTCATTGAAGCCAGTGAACGGTGAAACGATGATGGAATTTCCATTGCTCATACAGAATATGCCGGTATCAGGAACGCGGATGAGCACCCCATGTTCTGTAACTGCAAAATATTCGTTAGAAGAGGAAGCGGAGCTCCAGTGTGCTGTAAGATCCATACTGGTGACTTGGACGGCATGGTCATCACTCGCGAAAGACTCGATTAGAGGGGGGAGTTCGGGCAGTGGAATATAGCTGTCGATACGGAAACCAAAGGAAAAATAGCTGTTCTTGTTTAAAGTTTCTACCATGGGTATCACTCCGGATCGTGATGCGAAATTTGGGGTAAGGTGCCTACTTGTAAAGATAGGCACCCGTATTCTAAGTATGGAAAGCGGATGGATATGAAACTAGCTGAAGTTGATAATTTCAGTTGGATCGGGTTGAACCGCATCAGGTGTCGCGAGCCCTGGTCCAGCCATCGTCATATTGACATTAAGCACTTCCAAAGCAGGTTGTTGCCACGCTTTTTTCACTTGGTTTTGCATAGAAATCACCTCCCTTCAAGCTTGTTTTTTAATAAATCGGCGAAAAATAAGACTGCGCATCAATATTCGGAAATTGGTTTCAAAGACATTTTCCGGCCGCGGATTTTTTTCGATGGCGGCTAGAGCGCGTTTCAACTCTTTAATATTGAGGTACTCAGAAACGATAGGGTCGCTTACGACATGCTTCAGCTCATCGATTAGAATATCCCATGAGGGAAGCATTCGGTGTAGACCGTCCGCACCTTGTATACCGCGTACCTTTTGGTTTAATCTAATATCTTCCGGCAAATAGTTTTTGGTGGAGCGCCGCACGAGTGAACGATCAAAACCGTTTTGTACGAATTGCTCCTCGGGTACGGATAAACAGAAACGTATGACGCGTAAGTCATTCGTTGCATCGCGTTCCCACACCGAATAGCGAAGCGATTGCTTGCAGCCGACGGTACCTGTAATATTCCAGTAATAGAGCATTTCGAATTGTTTTCTGCGTACCTCGTATACATCCTGGAAAGGGTTTCCCCAGAAATCATAGCCATGCTGCTGAAGCCGTTCATAAACATTCGTTTTTCGCGCAAATTCCGGATTAATCAGATCTGGGAGCTCGGGCTCGCTGTTGGCAGCCATGAACTTTGCCATCTTTGGAAAAGCTTTTTTTCCGACGATCGGCAGGATGCGCGATTGCTTGACGCCTAGCTCTTTGCTATAAAGGCGGGACTCCTTGGCGAACTGAATCAGCTTCAGCTTGCGCAGCAGGCTTGCTTGATAATCGAGTGCTGGCCCCCATGAGATCGTCCAGTTGCCGCGGCTGCCCGTAAGAAGTACACCGAGGTTCTGGGCATGCGCTTGCTGATAGATCCCTTTGACCCAATAGGAATTCTCGTAGAACTTATAGGGCGTTTCCATGATTTCAAGCCATTCATCAATTTCAGTAAATGGGTTTTTATCAGGAAAATTCAAATATTGCTCATTGATGTTGCCTACATGATTGACAGTGGATTGAATATTGAAGCGTTCATTCGCGATCCGGCTCTTAGGCGTCCAGTCATGGAAGTCCTCAAGGGGAACGTAGCTGAACGTATGCAGTTTTTTGTTCTGCTCGCGCAGTGCTTTGGCGGCGAAGCTTACGACAGAGCCGGAATCGAGCCCGCCGCTTAAGTTAGCTCCAACCTGGCGATGTGTACGCAGCCGCGATGTGACAGCGGTTTGAAATACATCTCGGAAAGCTTCTTCATATTCTTCGTTCGATTTAAGCTTGATCTTGCGTTCGCTAACCAAGGTGGAATATCTCGAAAACTTTAGCTCGCCATTGCAAACCGTGAAGGAATGCGAAGGCGGAACCTGGCCTATATTTTTGTATACGGTAGTGAATAGATCAACGGCTTCTGTCGTAATCGGAATCGCGAGGAACTCGGACATCCACTGCTCGTTAAGCTGCTTGTCTATCCCAGGGATGGACAACAACGGCTGAATAACGGTTGAGAAAGCGAATAGGTCCCTCGTCTTTGCGTAATACAAGGTGCGGCTGCCGGAGAAGTCTCTCGCTCCAAACCATGTGCGATTATGCTCATCCCAGATGACGAAAGCGAAATCACCGATCAAGTGTTTGGGAGCCTCTCTGCCCCACTTCTGATAGGAAAGGAGAATTAAAGCACTATCTGTCATATCCTTGCGGTCAAATGTACTTACTTGAAGCTTTTCAAAAAGCTCAGGGCGATTGTCGATGATGGCATCGGCAGTAATGGCAAGACCGCTTGAAGAATCATAGTAGGGCATTGTTTCGCCTACGGATTCAGGAGTAATCCATTGTGCATGGCAACCGAGAAATACGCTCTCTGCATGCCAAGCGTCGATATGATCGGCAGGATAATGCTGCAGATGCTCCAGCATATGCACGCCAAGCTGTGGAGCTATAGGTTCATGATTGAGATGGCTGATACCGACGATGGCGCTCATTGTTTCCTCCTGTCGCTTGTCAAGCAAAAAACGGATAAATCCTTATTCTAATGAAAGAAATGTTCTTATTTAAGAACATTACCGCCTGTTTCAAATAAAGCTTATTAACAAAGAGAATATCATCTATCATACATTCTATAATTGATTAAGATCGGTTCGTTTTCTTTTTGTTTTTGTTCTTTATAAAGAACTTGTGATTAGGTTACCATCTCTTCTGATTCGTTGTCAACAAGTTAATTTATAAAGTGTGTTTTTTTGTAGAATGGGAGAGGAGGTATCCGATAAGAAGCGGTGTTGTTTGTTGGAGCATGCTGCTGCCTTGAAGTTGAGATTGGTTAATGAGTTGCATATACTAGATCATAAGGCTGTGTCATGTTCGGTGAAAAAGGGGGGATCGTTCTGATTTATTTTGCACTGCTGGCAGGTGTCGCTATCTTATATTTATTTTTTATATTTCCAACGCAATGGTTAAAGCTTGAGACGGTCAAACAGCCTCTCGGCATAAACAAAACGATCTTGCAAATCAGTGATCTTCACTTTGATAGATTGCGTGTACCGGCAAGCCGGATTAAGAAGGTCATTAAGGAGAGCAATCCTGATTATATATTTTTAACGGGAGACTTCACCTACAAGGAGCGATACTTATCTCGTGCTGCCCACTACTTCAAAGCGTTTGCGGATTACGGCGTTCCTATATATGCCGTATTAGGAAACCATGATTACGAGCTTCCCCAATTGCGCAAGCTGCTTCGGTTGTTTGAACATTATGGGATTAAACTGCTTCGGAATGAATCGGTATTCGTAGAGGATTTCCAATTAGTCGGGATCGATGATTACGGTACGGGACACAGTAAAATCAACAAATCATTTCAGGACGTAAACCAGTCGAAGCCTATCGTGATCATTACCCACGATCCTAATGTTGTACTAAAAATTAAGCGTCCATACGCTTATTTAATGGCGGGCCATTTGCATGGAAAGCAGCTGAATGTGCCATTCTTCTTTACGTTTAAACCCAAAGGCCCGCTTTCCGCGAAAGGGATATATAAAGGGCTCCATTCGGATGAGAACGGCTTCTATTATATATCCAAGGGAATCGGGCAAGCTGGTGTTAATGCGCGCTTTATGGTTCGAAGCGAAATCACGCTGCACCAGCTATAAAACTTAATCAAAGCGTATGGTATGAAAAAAGATCAGTCAGACTGGCTTCGCCTTGCCTTCCGATAAGCAGCAGGAGGCAGGCCCTTAGCTTCCGTAAAGGTTCTTGTGAAATAATGGACAGACGAGAAGCCGCAGCTTTCTGCGATGGTTTTAATCGGTGTGGCTGTCTCGGACAAAAGCTGCTCGGCCGCACGAATTCGCTCATGCCGGACAAGAATGGAAAATGATTCATGCACGCTTTGGGAGAATAAACGGGACAAATGCCGCTCCGAGATGTTTATGTAGCCGGCAACCTCCGCTAAGCTCAGTTGAGCCCCTAAATTATCACGGATATACAGCTTGGCACGGCTAATCAGCATGGCGGTGTTGGAAGCAGGCAATAGCGTTTCGGAGCTGCCTTTTTTTCCGCCGATAACCGACTGGAAGCTTATGATAAGCGAATGAGCAAGCTGCTGCATGATCGAAATTGGAATAGCAAAGCAATCACCGCTTGGAATAAGTAAGGAATGCCAAATATGAGAAGTAGGAGAGTGCTGCTGCATATCAATCCAGATGGGACCGCTGCTCAGCGTTTGATTGAAATAGTCGTATTCATCTTGCTTGGAATGCTTCTTGTCGAGCTCGAAGGCTACATATAATAAGTCCAATTGGTCGACATCCCGAATCTGGTGCAGGACATCCGGCCTTGAGCAGAAAATAACGCCTTCTCGCAAGCCATATTCAACATTGTTTTCTTCATAAACGCCAGTTCCCCCAGCAACGTAGCAAACCTCGTAAAAGGAATGTTTATGGCTAGTATTCGCTATTAAGCTTTGAACCGCTCCCCAATAATAAACATGCATCGTTAAGGTCTCACCTTGCAGCAACCTTGCATAACGGTTTAAGCGTTCCTCGCTTTTAGCCCAAGCATACATCTGTACCATCAGCTCCTATGGCGTAATTGTGCAAATAGTAGTCGTTGTCAGACAAATACGTTTTCCTTATGTACTGTCTATAATAAAAGTATGTTCAAACTAATTATAGATTAAGGAGAATGAGGATGTCCGTCAATGATAATGCGCAATTTTACAAAGAGAATGGGTATTTGCTGGCGCGAGGTGTCTTTAATGAAAGCGAAGTTCAAGAAATGAGAGCTGCGGTCGAGCAGATCGTTAAGCGGGCAGCATTGGCGCAAGCGGATGACAACCATGCCTGGCAGGGAGATTTTTTGCCGCCGGAGCAGTTGAAGAAGCTTGTGCTAAAAGGGTTCCATGATGTGCATTATCATGATGCGGCTTTCACGAGAGCGGCGATTCATCCACGGATGGTAGAAGTATTAAACGACCTTATCGGTCCGAATGTTCAACTGCATCATTCCAAAATGCTCGTTAAGCCTCCAGCTAACGGTGCCGCGTTCCCTATGCATCAGGATTATCCTTATTTTCCTCACACCAATCATTCCATGCTGGCTGCCAGCGTTCATTTGGATGATGCGGATGAAGAGAACGGCTGCTTGGCTGTCGTGCCAGGCTCGCATTTGCAGGGACCGCTGCCGCATATTGGGAAATACTATCTCAATCATAAGGAGCATCCGATTTCATCGGGAACGCTTTGCCCGGCCAAAGCGGGCGATGTATTGTTTTTCAACTATTTGACCATCCATGGCTCAGATGTGAATCGAAGCGAGAGAACGCGCAGAAATGTTCTGTTCCAATATCGTGATGCTGACGATAAGCCAACGGAGCAGGTGCATATTGACTGGGGCATGGGTCTGATGGTAAGTGGCGAGAATCGGGATTTCCTGAATGTAAAACCAAGCTTCGTGCTGAAATAGGCACTTGCGGGAAAAATCTTGTTGGAAGCGCATAACAACGAACTGCCATAATAACGTTGACAAAATGAAAGAGAGTAGTTAATATTTAAATATAACCAAGTAATTCTATGTGATAATATGTATTTGATAAATTGATGTTTTCATATGCTTTTCATGCGACCGTAAAAACGGAGGTGTCCTTTTCTAAAGGATAACCTCCGTTTTTTTATTCAGAATGGAGGAGTTGTAAATATGGCAGAGAAAACGATTGTATCGGAGGCATTTGAAATTAAGCTTAGCGAGCAGCTCTTTTTACGGGGAAAGGTAAAGACGCTTGAGGGAGGGGCAGCAAGGCCTGCCGTTATTGTTGGGCATGGCTATAGAGGTTTTCAGGATTGGGCGTTCTGGCCGGAAGTAACGGACCGTCTTGCTGAGAATGGCTTCTATACCGTAAGCTTTGATTTCTCGCGAATTACGGCAAAGGAAGTTGGAGGCGACGAGGCTGTCATTGCAAAAGCGAGCACGGTCTCACAGGAGATTGCGGATCTGGATGTTATCCTTCAGCACGTGAAACAAAAGCTGCTGCCGCATAGTGAACGGGCTGATCCTACACGTGTTGCTCTGATCGGCCATAGTAGAGCGGGGAGCAGTAGCTTGATTCTTGCAGCCGAGCAGCCAGCGGATGTGCAGGCCGTCGTCGTTTGGAATGGAGGGGCAGCACCTTCTGGTGCTGTAGCAGAACAGAACGCTACGCTGCTCCAGCAGACGGTGGCGCAAGACGCGGAAGCCAATAAAAGCCGCTTTGATGTGCTGGAGCATTTTGGATCGTTGAAGCAACCGGTGCTGCTCGTGCAAGGCAGAAGCGATAATGAGCGACTTCTAGCGGTTCATGAGCAGCTTAAGGAAGCAAATCCAGAGCAAACCTTTGTTTCCGTTGAGGGCGCTGATCACGTGTTCGGCGTGCGGCATCCTTACGAAGGCGCAACGCTATATTTATCAGAAGCTTTGCAAGTTACTTTAAGCTTTTTAGGCAAGGTTTATTAATTTCTTAAATGGTTGTCAAAAGACGCCGCATAACCGGTTAATTACGGTTGTACGGCGTTTCTTGCTGTCTCTATGCATGCACCTGAAGTGGAAGGGCGATTTCACCGCTGCAGCTTTGCAGAAAATTCATATTGACACAAAGGAAATGGCGGTGATATATTGTTTTCAGTAAAGCGCAGTAATCTCATCGGAATTATATTTAATTAATTTCCAAGTTAATTAGTGCGTTGCAGGATAGAAAATAGACAGAGGGGAAGATTGTCGCATTATGGAAAATAATTTATTAACGGCGCTAGAAAACAACTGGATTACGCTGCTCGTTTCAGCGGTGCTACTAGGCGGACTTTACTTTCTAGCTAAGAAACGCGTCGGTTTCGGAAAGAGGGTTCTAGCCGCGCTTGGGCTTGGATTGGTCGCGGGCATTCTATTCAACCATTTTGAATTGGAAACGGAAGGCGTAGGCACGATTGGATCGATCTACATTAACCTAATCCGAATGATCGTTATCCCGCTCGTGTTTGTTCTTGTCATCAACAGTATTATATCGATAACAAACATTGAGTTTCTACGCAAGCTGAGTGTTAAGACGATCGCTTGGTTTTTAGCTACGACAGGCGTAGCGACGATTATCGGGCTGCTCGTTGCATCTGCTATTAATCCAGGAGCTGGATTTGAGCTAACGACTCCAGAAAACTTCGAAGCGCGTGAAGTACCGAGTTTTTTCAAAGTTATTCTGGATCAAGTTCCATCCAATCCAATTAGCGACGCGGCTGACGGTAAAGTTGTGCCTATTCTCATATTCGCCCTTTTCATCGCGGTTGCGATTGTCAAGGTAGGAGCCAAAAACCCGGATTCCGTACAGCCTTTCAAAGCCTTCATTCAATCCGCAACGGTTATTTTGCATCAAGTAGTTAAATTTGTCCTTCGCTTTACGCCATATGGCGTATACGCGCTGATTGCGGTTATGGCAGCCAAATACGGCTGGGAAACGCTTGAACCGCTGGCTATGCTGATTGCTGTGAGCTATATCGCTCTTATTCTTCATTTCATATTCGTATTTGGCGGCTTGGTAACGTTTGTTGCAAAGGTTAATCCGCTGAAATTTTTCAGAAAAGCATATCCGACGATTGCAGTCGCGTTTACGACGCGGAGCAGCTTTGCTACACTGCCAATCAACTTGGAAGTAATAACGAAGCGATTGCGCATATCGCCGAAGATTGCAAGCTTTGTAGCTCCGCTTGGGGCAACAATGAATTTTAACGGCTGCGGCGGTGTGTGGCCGGCGGTGGTGTCCGTTTTCGTAGCCCAGGTTTACGGCGTGGCACTTACTGCAACCGATTATGTTCTAATCGTAGTGGTTAGCGTCATTTCTTCTATCGGCGTTGCGGGCGTTCCTGGACCGGCATCCATCTCGACAACGGTTGTTTTGACGGCAGTTGGTCTCCCGCTTGAAGGGATCGCGCTTGTGGTAGCCGTCGAATCTCTTATCGACATGGGACGTACAGCCGTTAATGCAACCGGTACGACAGTAACCGCATTGCTCGTTGCGGATTCCGAAGGAGAATTCGATCGCGAAGCGTTCAATCGCGGAGACGAGGATGACTTGGAGCTTAACCCAGCTTAATGTTAGGATTGAATAAACCGCTGCCAGCATGTGCTGGCTGCGGTTTTTTATCTCTTTTAGCAGTCCAAGCGTCTTATAAAGAAAGGAGCCCGAATTGAAAAAAAGCCCCAGCCAAGCACGCTTGAAGCGTGTGGGCAGGGCCTATTAGCAATTACGGTTCGTCGTGCACCTCGGGAAAGGAATGGTCGTATTCGTCTTCACCGGGATAATCTCGCGGCATTCCGTCGTGCAGGGCTCTATTCTCGTAGTAAAAGCGGTTGGATGGCCGTTGGTCTATACGCCAAGGCGTGCTTTTGCCCAGTGATTCCATGAGTAAGTCAGAACCATACGGGCCATCCGGAAATTCCTCCGGAATCAGGTCGTTGCGCTGCGATTCTACCGTCGAAACATCGGTATACGGCTGGCGATTTTCTTTCATAAATCGATCCATCAGCAGACTCCTCCCAAAATGGTATGTTATTACCATTTCAGTGTACCCTGATTAATCGGTAAAATGCACCGTTCCAACAACAAAATACAGAAATTGAGCAAGCTCGGAAGCTTCCTCCTCCGTCAGCTTAAACGTATGTTCCAGATAGCCTTCTTCTTCAAGGTCATCGGGGCCGATAATTGCGGTTTTGCCAAACTGGAGATCGGTTATCAGTTTTTTTCCATAAAAGCGGCTTGTCGAAGTAATGGCAAGATCAAAGCGCTTCAAACTCGGGCCGATAAATGTCACATATCGGGTGGAAGTCTCTTCCGTTGAATCGGACATAAAATCAAAATCAGGCAACAGCATGTTGTATGGCCTCCACTTCATTAATACAGTCATTATACAATAACAAAATGCTTGTAATAAAGAAATCATTATGATAGTATGAACGCAATCGAATCATTGAACGTGGAGGAAGCACCTCCTTTGCCCTAGGGCAAAGGAGGTGCTTTTTTTGTTTTACGGCATTCCCTCTTTCATTCAAAGCGGCTGCCCCCGTTCAAGCCATTCGCGAAATCATGACTTATTGGAGGATTGAGGAAAATGCAAATCGTATTTTTAAACACGTTCGAGAAACCAACCGAGGAACAAGAGATCGTAAGTGCGCAGCTGTCCATCAGCGAAAGCCAAGGCATATGGTCCGTGCATTGGATGGAAGGCGAAGATGAGAGCGGAAGTCCGCATACCTGGTTTGAGGGAACGTCATGGGAGGAAATGATCGTAGCCTTTCGGCATGGGATTGCTCGGGTTATGGGAGAAGGCTATGTACCTGTTATTGATGGCATGCTGGATGATCGCAGACCCTCATCGGGCAGCTTCGTAACGATGCTGCAGTGCTACGGCGAGCATAATCACAATCCTGATCTTTTCCAGAAGCTTCGCGAATGGCGGCGTGCCACGGCAAGCGCAGAGAAACGTTCGGCATATCTCGTTGCAACGAATCGAATGTTGTGGATGATCAGTACCTTCATTCCGAAGTCAGAGGATGAATTGTCTCAGATTCCTGGATGGGGCAGTGCGAAGCAAGCCGCCTATGGCGCTGACATGCTCGCGATCATGGAGGAAACAGAACGAGAAACGGTATTCCCGCTGCAATGGGTAACGGAGAAGCTGGATACAGGCATATACACGCAGTGGCTGTATAAGCAGAAAGAAGCAAAGTACAAGACGCAGATGGATCGGCAATTGGTTAAGAAGCACATTCTAGCGACGGTACATGAAGGCGGATCGCTTGAACAGCTAGGTTCTGAGCTGGAGCTATCCAGGCGTGAGCTGATGGACCGGATCGAACAGTTGGAGCAGGAAGGCTATGATATGGATTCCTTAATTTCAAGAGAACTCCATGCCGTATCGGAGGACGAGCAGATTCTGGTATGGGAGGCGCTGTCACAGGTAGGAGATAAATATTTAAAGCCGGTGCTGCAGCAGGTTTATGGAACAACGGAGGCGTCGCAGCTGGATAAGCCTGTTGATGTATTATATGAACGCTTGCGTTTGATTAGGCTGCGTTTCAGGAGAAGCTTGGCGAGCAAAGCTGTGTAACCAAGCGGGGGAAATGAATCGATTGGTGCTGATAACAAAGGCGTCTTCGCTAGGAAGACGCCTTTGTTATCCCTATTTGATCAGGCCAGACCGTCTCTGCGAATCGAATGCGTGTATCAGACTCGCAAGAAAGCCCGGTTTCATAGGAGCGGTTGCTAATTAATGTAATGGCTTGCTCACGCAGCTCGCGCACAGATGAACGATCCTCTTTCGTTAGCTGAGGGCCTTCGTGAGCTCTTAGCCAAACGAGGATAGCTTGAATGACCTCGATACCATCTAGAATGGCATCCTCCCATAAGCTCCATGCGCTCTTATGGTTGTAGGCAGTTCCGTTTACCGGGTCAAGCCAAGGCTCTTCTGCTACGTTTAAGACATCAAAGGGAAAAGGTTCCTTCTTAAAGACGAAGGGTTCAATTTGGCCGAAAGTGAGCGCCCTTTTTAGCCCGGTAGGATCGTGGAACAGGCGCTGGGCAGCTATGAAGTCGCGGCTTGCTTGGTTGAAATCTTCCCGCTCGATCATTGACGCAAGATCGCTGTAGTAATTCGAAACAATGGACTCGAACGCATCCAAAACAGGCGAAGGAAACGAACCGTTAATATCTACGTATTCCCAAACTGCGGTTTTCCACGTTTCGACTCCCCACAATTCTCTCGCAATGATCGTATCCATCATGATCTCAAAACGTTGATGATCCCATTTGCGGAAACCGGATTTACTGAAAACATAGGGGTGCAGATTACGGTCTAGGATGTGATGGAGAACAAAACCAAGTGTGTATAGGATAGAGGGATCAGGACTTTTAGGGCATGCCTTCCTCCCATTGACGCTATCGAGTAGCTCGACTAGGACAGGACCACAGGAAATATTATGCATTTCGGTGCCTAAACGGTTTAAAGCAGCGCTGCGCTGCCAAGGAAAGAAACGGTGATAGAATAAAAAATCAGGTCCCTGACAACCCAAATTAAACATGTTTTTATGCTCCTTCAATTGAAGAAGCTCACTTTCACCAAGCCTTTCAAGCACAAGCTGTCCAAATATGAAATGCGCCCATACGTTTGGCAAGCAGAGAACCCTCCAGTCATTACGGCAATTTACCGTTTTCGAAAAATAAATATAGTGCTTTAGGTATATATATTTTTTTTATAGTATACTTGTCCTAATGAATTAAGTATAATATAAATTAAACAAGACAAACCGCGAATTTTGTCGAAAAGGAGCGTATCTTCATTATGAAGGCAGAATACATTAACCCGTTTCTTGAATCCGCAAAGATCGTGATTGAGCAAGTTGTTCAAATACGTCCTGCGACCGGTGAACTTGGTCTTAAGGATATCAAGTTTGTAGAGAACTATATTTGGATTCAAATTGGACTCAATGGACAGATGAACGGAGACATTGTATTCGGGCTAAGTGAAGAAGTAGCTATGAAAATGGTTTCTGCGATGATGGGCGGATACGTAATTTCTGAAATCGACGAAATCGTGAAAAGCGCTATTTCTGAGCTCGGCAATATGATTAGCGGGAATGCCAGTACCATGTTGTTTAATCAAGGAGTGCGCGTCGACATTACGCCACCGAAGGTTATCCAATCTGCGCAATCAGCAGGCTTTACTGCGCAGAAGGCACTTACCATTCCGCTTATTATGGATGGAATCGGAGAGCTTGACATCCAAGTTTTAATCGCATCTTAGCACAGAAATGGCTCCTTAGGGAGCTTTTTTTGCGTCTGTAGAAGCAATCAAGTAAACTTGTAAATGGGTGATGTTGGATGTTAAAGGATAAAGTTATATTCATCTCCGGAGCATCAAGCGGGATCGGGGCGTTAACGGCTATCAAGCTGGCGGAACGCGGCGCAATACCCATTCTGACCGGCCGGAATGTCGAGAAGCTGAAAGAGATTGCCATGAGCATAAAAGGCAAAGTCTCTTATTATCAAATGGATGTAACCGACAATAAGCAGGTGCAGCAAACGGTCGAAGCCGTCATTGCGAAATACGGTAAAATAGATGTGTTGTTGAATAACGCCGGATACGGACAATTCGAGCCTTTCGCGAGCATGCCTGTCGATCATTTCCAACAAATGATGGATACCAATTATATGGGCGTCGTGCGGTGTACAAAGGCAGTTATTCCACATATGGTGAATCGCGGAAACGGGCATATTGTTAATATCGCATCGCTGGCAGGTAAGATTGGTACAGCCAAATCAACCAGTTATACGGCTACGAAGCATGCGGTGCTCGGATTTACGAATTCGCTTAGAATGGAACTTCGCGGAAGCGGCATACAGGTGTCGGCCGTTAATCCAGGCCCGATTGATACGCCTTTTTTCTCCCTGGCTGATCCTTCCGGCTCTTACGTGAAAAACGTCAGTTGGTTTATGATGAAGCCAGAGTACGTAGTCGATCGGATCGTGAAGCTGATTGAACGTCGAAAAGACGAACTGGATCTACCTAAAAAGGCGGCAGTTGCCATCAGATTCTACCAACTGCTGCCCCGCACGATTGACCGGCTCTTCGGCGGTATGCTGAATCGAAAATAAAGGTCTATTTGAGAGAGGATTAAAGAATGAGTAAGCACACTTGGAATGAGATTGGTATTAATGAGCTGCTTGAAAGCAAGCTTGCGGCGAACGGGATTTTGGAACCGACGGATGTTCAAGCAGAGACGATTCCGATTCTGCTCGGAGGCAGCGACGTATCAGCAAGATCACAGACTGGCACGGGCAAGACGCTAGCCTATTTGCTGCCAATGCTGCAAAAGCTGAATTCGTATTCGAATGCGGTACAAGGCGTCATCCTTGCTCCCACACAGGAGCTGGCCATGCAAATTGTACGCGTTGCGGAAATTTATGCGGAGCCGCTTAATATTCGCGTGCAACAGCTTATAGGAGGTGCGGCATTAAAACGTCAGGTTGAGAAGCTTAAGCTTCGTCCTCAGCTTGTAATCGGAACGCCGGGACGTATCCATGAGCTGCTCAAAATACGTAAGCTTAAGCTAACTGATGTCAATAACGTAGTCGTGGATGAAGCGGATCAAGTTTTCCAGCTAGGCTCCACAAAAGAAGTCGAAGTGATTCTTCACAATATGGGTAAAGGGCGGCAAATCGCGTTTTTCTCGGCCACTTACCCGGATCAAATGGCTCGGTTCGAAGGACGCTGGATGAAAGATCCGGCGCGCATTCAAATTACGCCGGAGCATAGGGTGTCTCAAACGATTGATAATTATTTCGTTGTCAGCGATAAACGAGATAAGACGGATACGGCACGCCGTCTCGTGCGTTTGCTGAATCCTTCGTCGGCATTGCTATTCTTGAACGATACCGACAACATCTCCAACTGGGAATCGAAGCTCAGCTATGAGGGCTTTACGGTCGAAGCCCTTTACGGAGATGCTGACAAGCAGCGCAGAGCGGCGACGCTAACTCGGTTTCGCGAGGGCCGCTGCCAGCTGCTGCTCGCTACCGATGTCGCTGCAAGGGGCTTGGATATCGAGGGCTTGCCACTCGTTATCCAGCTGGATCCAGCAGCCGATGCGGACCATTACGTTCACCGTGCAGGTCGTACGGGACGTATGGGACGAGCTGGTACGGTCATTTCCATCGTCATGCCGCAGGAGCTGTTTATTATGGAGAAATTCCGTAAGCAGCTTGGCATCGATCTCTCGGAACGAACGATGTTTAGAGGCAAGCTTCTGTCTGAGGAAGAGCTGAGGGAAGCCACTCGCCCATTCGCCGCACGGCATGAAGCGAAGCTGGCTGAGCGCTCGGAAGTTCAGTCCAAGCGATTGCAGGAGCGTAAGGAGGCGCCGGCAGCAGCATCTGCTCCGGTCAAGGAAACAAAGCTTGTTGAGGTTCATGCAGCAACGGCGGCTCCTAAACCGAAGGCCGCCGCGAAAGCGGCTCCCAAGCCTTCTCCAAAGAAAGTGGAACGCAAGCGCGAAGGGAAAAACAAAGGCGCGCCAAAATGGTTGAAAGCAAAGCGCGAGGCCGAAAAAGAAAAATAAAATAAAAAAAATGGAAAGCCACCCTCTTAAATCGAAAGGCCTCCCCCGAAACCTATGGGCGAAGGTAAAAAATGCGGCAAAACCCGCAATCGAAAAAGGAGAGTGGCTTTCTTGATGAAACAAACGATGTGGAAAAAGACAGCAATATCCTCGCTTGCGCTGCTAATGCTTGCAGGCGGAGCAACGTCAGCTTTTGCAGATGGTGGTGGCAAAGGCAAAGGGCAGGGTGGCGGCCGTGACGACGATAAAGGCCGACACGAGGATAAGAACGACAAGAACGATAAAGATGGCGATTATAAAGTAACGTGGAACTTTGRAGACGAGGACGACCTGAAATGGGCAATGGAATACATTATGCGGCTTGCATCAAAGGGTGTATTCACCGGTTATGAAGACGGGACCTTTAAACCGAACCAAAAAATTAGCCGAATTGAAACCTTGACTGCGGCGGTTAGATTGATGGGACTGCGCGCGCAAGCAGAATCGTCAGAAGAAATGAACACTGAACTGCAGTTCAGAGATGCTGACAAAATCGAGAAAAAATATCCGTGGGCTGTCGGCTATGTAGCGGTCGCACTGGAAAACGATTTGTTCTCCGAGTCCGAAACGGAAGTGAAGCCGGAGGCAAACGCAACAAGATTGTGGTCTACGATCCTGCTCGTAAAAGCGCTTAAATTGGAAGATGAGGCGAAAGCGCTCAACAATACGAAGCTGGACTTTAAGGATGCGAAAGAGATACCAGCAGGCTCTGTTGGTTATGTCGCTCTTGCACTCAAAAAAGGCATCATCACCGGCTATGATGACAAGCATGGCAAAACATTCCGTCCGAATCAGCCGGTTACTCGCGCAGAGCTGGCAGCCTTACTGGATCGTACCGATACGGAAATGCCGGATCAGGATGCACAAGCCATTACGGGCAAGCTCAAGGCAGCTCCAGAAGGCGGCAAGCTGACAATTGTCAAAGCGGACAAATCCGAAGCTGCGCTTGCTATTGATCCGAACGTATTTATTTTCCGCGATGATAAGAAAGCTCCTCTAAGCGCATTGCGCGCAGGCGATGAGGTTCTTGTCCGCACCTATCAGAACAAAATCGTATTTATAGAGGTAACGAAATCAGCTCCTGTGGTAACGGCATTCTCGGAGCTAGGCGTCATTAATTCACTTACATTTAATGCGCAGGCGAAGCTTGCGACGATTTCCATCTCGCGGGTTGAGAATTCGCAAACCGTTATGCTGACATACAACGTGGATGCCAATGTAACGATTGCCGGAGATGCTTCGTTGTTGAAGCCAGGACAGCTGGTGTTGGTAAAAGGCGATAATGCCTTGGCAAAAGGAATTGAAATCAAATAATGATTTTGGAGGAGCGTCATCGCAATCGATGATGCTCCTTTTCGTTTGAAGCGGTAAAGAGGTAGTAGAAGAGGCGATAAATGTAAGGAGAAAATAAAGTTCTAGACTAAAAAATAAAGTATTAGACTTACGATGCTTCATTAAGCAAAAGGGTAGAAGGATTAAGATCAATCTCGGTGAACCGTATCACAAATAGAGGCAATGAACTTATTTTTAGATCTATTCCTTTTGACATGGCTACGAACTAAAAAGGTTAGGGATATGATGTTGCCTGATTATGCGAATAATGCTAACAATGAGATTGTGCAGCTGAGTAATGATTTACTGAAATTTTTAAGTCAAAATGATATCAAATCAGAAATGCATGTTCAGTAATTTTTTTGTTAAAATAGGATGGTTTTATAATTCCGACAAAAACGATGGGATAAATTAAAATAATCGTTGACATGGCATTCTTTGGGTAATAGAATAAACATGTAATCAAAATGCGTTGGCTAACCATTTTGTAGGATAACAAAAGAAGAATAATCTACTGGACCACCAGAGATTCGATGAGCACGCTATGAGGCGTCTTGTTGAGTCTCCTTTTTTTTATCCAAGCAAAGTTAAGCAAGGGGGAAGAACACAGGCATTTTCAACAACATTCGCATTTCTCAAAAGGGTTGCATTAAACAAGCTTGAACGGAAACAACAATAAAACGACGCTCAATGAGCGAAGCGAAAGGGATGTTCACACACATGAAAAAACTGACATTAACATTGATCTCCGCAACTGTAGCTTTCTCGGCACTCACTTACGTAGCGGTATCTGCGAAACAGGCTCAAGGTACTCCAGTTCCGAAGAGCAGCACCGCCGTTACTGCTCCTGTACAGGAAGAAAAACCTGCAGTAATTGATACGGCAGAAGTGAAAACAGCCGCAGTTGCAGAAGAAACAAAACCGCAGGCAGACGCTGCCGTTGTAGTGGTAGAAGAAGCTGAACCGCAGGTAGAAAAAGCATCGGAAGAAGCAGCAGAGCCGAAAGCGGACACTAGCGCTGCTCAAAAAGACTCCGCAGCCAAAGAAGTAAAAGCTGCTGCAATTGAAGTGAAAGAAACGGTACAGCCAAAAGCAAGCGCACCAGCAGTCAAACAAGAAGCACCTAAACAAGAAGCTTCTAAAGCTGCGGCACCTGCTGTAAAAGAAGAGAGCGCGCCGAAGGCTGCTGCTGCGGCACCTGTTGTTAAAGAAGAAAAGCCAGCTGCTACTGTGAAGGAAGAAGTGAAAGCAGCACCTGTAGTCAAGGAAGAAGTAAAAGCTGCTCCAGCTGAAACGACACCTAAAGAAGAGAAAAAACCAGTTACGATTATTAAAAAAGATGCGGCGCAGCCTAAAGCTCCAGCTGCTTCAAGCTCTTCATCCTCGTCAGGCTCCTCTTCAGCGCCTTCTGATTCAGGAACAGCTGTAGAAGAAATTTGCTAATCCGTAACAAAGCGAAGAAGCATCGATAGATATACGTTTCTTAAAAAGCGGTACACGGGAGAATGGGCGGTCAAGACCGCCCATTCTTTCTTTTTGACGGCCTGCCTTAGCTAGAACGCATCTTAACGAGTATTCATATAGGGGGAAGAGGGATTGGACTATTTATTGGCTTTTTCAGCAGGGCTGCTTTCTTTTTTGTCACCATGCGTGCTTCCGCTCATTCCTGTTTATTTAAGCTACATCATTGGCTCCTCGCTTCCAGGAATGGAATCGAGTAAAGCCAACTTAAACGCGGGCGCCAAATCGGTATTTTTTATTATCGGTTTTTCACTAGTATTCATTGTGCTTGGCGTTTCCGTAAGCTCGATAAGCAAGCTGTTTGCCGATCAAATGGGTCTGATTAGACAGGCCGGAGGCATCCTCATTATTATTTTTGGATTACATATGGTTGGCCTGTTTAAAATAAAGCTCCTGTATGCGCAGAAAAGGTTTATGCCTTCCGCGCCTGCCAATAAAACATGGAGCTCGTTATTGCTCGGCATGGCGTTCGCCGCGGGCTGGACACCTTGTATTGGCCCGATTCTGTCAACGATTCTGATTTATGCGGGCAGCATGGATACGATGGAGAAGGGCGTATTGCTGCTTGCCTTGTATTCGCTTGGCATGGGCTTGCCCTTCTTTCTATCGGCGCTGCTTATTGATCATCTGACCTTATATTTGAAAAAGTTATCTAGGTTTATTCCAGCCGTATCAATCATTAGCGGCTTCATTTTGCTTGTGATGGGCATTCTTGTTCTGACTGACAAGCTGGACATCATCAACCAATCGTTCAGTCTCTTTAGCTAATAAGGTGCATGCATTCAATGCTGTTCAAGGAACCCAAAACATTGTTTTTTTGATATTGGCTCCATAATTCGGTATGCTGTTTAATAGCTTATACCAATTTGCAATGTTGAAGGTGATAGAATGGAGTCCATTTTGAAAGTTAGCGGATTAACCGGGGGCTACAGCCCAAGAAGACCCGTGCTGCACGATATTTCCTTCGAGGTTAAAGCAGGGGAAATGATTGGACTGATCGGGCTTAACGGCGCAGGAAAAAGCACCACGATTAAGCATTTATTAGGTCTGATGAAGCCGCAAACCGGCGAAGTGCGAATTGACGGCGTGACGCTAGAAGAGGAAACAGAGCGTTACCGTTCCGCGTTTGCTTACGTACCGGAGACGCCTGTACTATTCGATGAGCTGACGGTGGAGGAGCATTTGCGCTTAACCGGCATGGCTTACAGCGTGAAGGACGTCGATTACGCTGAACGGGAGGAAGAGCTGCTTAAGCAATTCCAAATGATGCCGAAACGCAAAGCATTTGCTTCCCATTTGTCAAAGGGGATGAAGCAGAAAGTAATGATTATGAACGCGCTGCTTGCGGAGCCGCCTTTGTACATCATCGATGAGCCTTTTCTGGGACTTGATCCGCTCGGTATTCGCTCCTTGCTCGAGCGGCTTGTAGAGGTGAAGCAGAAAGGCGCAGCCATTCTTATGAGCTCGCATATTTTATCCACCGTAGAAGCCTATTGCGACCGATTTATAGTCATGCACCACGGGAGAATCGTTGCGATAGGCACGCTGGAGGATGTAAGAAGGGCAGCCGGAATGGAGATGCGCGGCGGTTCGCTGGAGGATGCCTTCTATAAGCTCGTTACAGGAGGCAATGCGTAATGGGCAACAATCGGGCGCTTGAAGCGTTATGGCATCGTCGGGGGAAGGCGTTCCGTGAGGAGGCATTTCCTTATTTTCGCTATATGGGGCAGAGCGGCTTTCCAGCTTTTATGTCTTTGTTCGTTATCTCCTCTGCTATCGGCTATATCGGCTTAATTCGAAATATGCCCGCTGAGTTCCCATTTACTGCGGTAGGCATAATCGCTTTGACACTTGTATTGTGCTGGAGTCCGCTACGAACATGGCTCGCTGCTGGCGACGCCGTATTTCTAATGCCGCGAGAGGCTGAGATGAACGGATATTTACGGTTATCGTTCCGTTATACGACGGTAGCTTGTTCTGTTCTCGCAGCCATCGTATTCCTTCTGTATATGCCGATTTATTCGCAAGGTCCGTCGATTAACGGAGCATGGTTGCTTGCTGCCGTTGCTGCAGGCTTAAAGGGCGCGAATGTATGGGGTGCATGGAAAGAACGCCAAATGAGCTGGCCGGGCATGAGACGGCTTCTTCGCGGGCTGCGCTGGTTGATGACGGCGTTAACGCTTGCAGCTTGGCTTACCCTCGTGCTGTGGCAAGCGGCAGCCTATACGCTGCTTCTCGGGCTTCTTTATATGGTTCTCTACCGGTTGCCGAGCAAGCATCGGTTTCCATGGGAGAGGCTGATTGATGAGGAAGCGCGGACACGGAAACGCTATTATGCTTTTTTTGGACTATTCATCGACGTACCGACGCTGCCATCCAGCATAGCCAAACGTTCCTATTTGACGTGGCTGCTCCGTATAATCCGTTATACGAATCGACACACATTCGTTTATCTCTATTCGGCATCGCTGATGAGAACGGAAATGGGCGGCATTATCGTTCGGCTGCTCTTCCTCGGATGCTTGATTACCTATTGGTTTGCTGAGGCGGTCTCGCTGTCAGGGTACGGAAGCGTCATTACGTTCGTCGTTTTTATGGGCTTAATAGCCGTTCAATTAGGCGGGCTGCGGCATGTCCATCGCTATTCGGTATGGAAGCATGTATACCCGCTGCCGGAAAAGCAAAGAATCGATCAATTTTTAAAGGTGGATCGATTCGCTATGCTGCTGTGCACGGTACTGCTTTGGCTATTTGTGGCATTGCCTCTTGCTCTGTCGGGCGTGTACATGCCTTCGATTGCCGCAGCAGCGCTGGCAGCTGTCTATTTGATGATTCGACCAGGCCGCTTGCGGAAGAAGCTTGCTTTAGATGAAGAAGAGGATTAATGGAGCTTGAAAGCGGAAGTTAAAACAAAAAACGTGCTCGAGTTTGTCAGCAGACAAGCTTCGAGCACGTTTTTTTGTAAGCAAGTTGTTATTAGGCAATCAATTCATTAACGGCTTTGAATATGGTATCGAACAATTCTTCAAGGTTTTCTTCCTCAATGCAAGAGAAGGCAACACGCAGATCCGTTTCTCCGAGCGCAATCGTGCCGATGCCATATTGGTTCAGCAAGTGAACGCGTACCGCTTCTGCTGTCACGCCGCTTAGCTTCAAGCACATGAAGTAGCCGGAGTTAAACGGATAGTAATCCCACACGTCGCCATAACGGCCGCTATCGAGCAAATCTTTGACTCGGTTGGCGCGGCCTTTCATAATCTCGTATTTCTCCGCTTTCTGTGCTTCAAAATCAGGCGACTTCAATGCGTGCAGCACGAATGTTTGCGAAGGATGCGGACCGCTCGAAATCGTTGCACGGATAATACCTGTCGTTTTCTGCTCCAGTGCGGCAAGAACGGCTGCAGAGGCAGATGCATAGGTAATAAAGCCTACACGGAAGCCCCAGACGTACTCCTCTTTCGTTGCTCCGTCAACCTTAATGGCAAGAACGCGAGGATGAAGGTCGGACAGCTTGGCGAACAGCGACTCATGCAGGGAATCCTCGAAGAACAAGCCGAAATAAGCGTCATCGGTTACGACAACTACGTTAATACCGGCTTCTGCCGCTTCACGAATCGCAGCGACGATTTCTTCGCCTTCTTGAATTCCTGGCGTGTAGCCCGTCGGATTATTCGGGAAGTTCAGTACCACGATGGCTTTTCCTTTGTCCTTCTGAGCGAGCAAGGCCTCGCGAAGACCCGCGCTGTTGAAACGGATTTGTTCATTGTAAAGCGGATATTCCACGATCTCGGCACCGCGGCGGATTCCGAAAGTAAGCTCGTAGTTTTCCCAGTTTTTATTTGGAATAATAACGGCGTCGCCTGCGTCTGCGAATAAATCGGCTACGATGCTTAGCCCGTGGGTCAAGGCATTGGTTACGACAGGATTGCCGAAGCTCTTGGACTCAAGCGACGGATTGTCTTGTATCATCTTGGTGCGCCAAGCAGCGCGAAGCTCGGGCTTCCCGCCGGGCGGCGCGTATTCATATATATCTTTCGGATTGTAAGCAGTGAGCGTCTCTTGAATAACCTTGAGATGCATAGGCTGTCCGCCTTCTGTTGCAATTCCGATCGTTGCGTTAAATTTCGTTGCTTTCGTTTTCGCTTCGGCGGACTGACTGAGTATGCCCTCCTTCGGGAAATAAATCGCTTTGCCTAAGGTTGACAACATCGCATAGACGTTCGGACTCTCCGATTGCAACGTCTCGTTTAACTGCTGAGCAAGTGGGTTCATGGACTTTATTCCTTCCTTCCGAAATCATTCATTTGAATTAGGTATTATTAGGCCTGAGCCGTTTTCGCTTGTCGGGTGCTATTATAACATTTTTTCGGAGCTGCAAACCATTCTCAAAGCAAATTTTTTCGTAACTTTGTGCGGCTTGCGCAAAACTTTGCCGCTGTTGTATGATGACGGCATAGATTTGTACAGGAGGTTGCATGATGCTGCACATTTCGCCGGATTCTTTCGTACTACTGCCTGCCTTTGCCAAGATCGTATGCGAGCCTGGCTGGAGATGGGCGAGACGTGAGAAGCCAATGGCTAATTTCGACTTATTCTATGTATGGAGCGGAGAAGGGGAAGTTGAGGTTAACGGTACCCCTTACGAGGTCGGACCGGGGAGCTGTTTTTTATTCCGCCCCGGCGATTATACAAGCGCTACCCACAATCCTCAGCGCCCGCTCGTCTTATCCTATATTCATTTTGCAGTGAGCGAAACGATAGCAGCGGTACCGAACCGTTACAGGCAGCTGCATGATACCGTTGATTTTGAATATATGCTCTCGCGATATGTCAGGCTGTTTCTCGTACAGACGTATGCGGCAGAGGAAGAAGCGCAGCTCGTTCTGAAGCAGCTGATGATACATCTGCTAAGGGAAGACAAGCAGCTCCCCGTTGAGAAGAAAGCAAGCAATCAACTCACGGAAGCCATTCACGAGGTCGCGAACTTTGTTCGCCAGAACCCGAGCATTGCGCATCGCGTGGAAGACTTGGCCATGCGTGCCCAGCTGTCGCCCCGGTATTTTTCAATGAAATTCAAAGAGCTGATCGGAATGTCCGTGCAAACCTACATGATCCGCACCCGGATCGAACGCGCGCAGCATTTGCTGATGCATGCGGGGATGAACGTAACGGAGGTAGCGGATGCGCTGGGGTATCGCGATATCTTTTTCTTCAGCCGCCAGTTTAAGCAGTATACGGGGCGCAGCCCGTCGGAAATTAGATAGCCCGGCACAAGGGCTGTCCTAAGAGCCCACATGGAAATAGCAGCGCCTGCTTTGTTCATATTGGAGATTAAAAAGAACCTTCAGCTCCACTTTTAGTGGTGTCGAAGGTTCTTTCGTGTACTTAATGGGATGTGCCCGCTATAGCAGCATCTTTTGGGACAGCCCTTGTTCTATTCATCGTGGAGGGTGCCGAGCCGCTCGCCCATTCGGACCTTTGCGCCAAGCAAGCCGTTCTCTCGCGGCGTGAAGGTGCTGTCCTCAAGCAGCAGAACGACAGTGGAGCCGAACTCGAAGTAGGCCAGCTCATCGCCTTTATGCATCTCTTCTTTGAGCGGCTGCACATATTGAATGCTGCTGACGTTCATCGCGCCGACCTTAACGACTGCGACCTCTCCTGCCGGATGCTGCATATAAGTGATAAGCCGCTCGTTTCGACTTAATACTCGGCGCATATGACGCAAGCCAAAGTCGTTAACGGGATACACCTTGCCCGCGATATGCTCGCGTTCAACGATGCGCCCGCTTACTGGGGTATGGATGCGATGGTAATCGGTTGGACTCAAATAAAGGACGAGGTAATAACCGTTCATGTAATTGGCCGTTCGCGGCGATCGGTTAAGCAGCTCATCGATCGTATAGTCCTGGCCCTTTACATTGACAATCGTCCCGCTGGTAATCTCTCCAGCTCCCGTAATGAGCGCGTCTACCGGGCTTACTAATGCGCCTGTGCCTTCGTGGATCGGCCGAAGTCCCGGTTTTAGCCGACGGGTGAAAAACTCATTTAGCGTCTTATATTGTGACAGAGGCATTTCTGCTTCCTCTGTTTTAATGCTGTATGCTGCGGCGAAGCGTGAAATAAATCGGCGGCTGGCAGACGAATGCGCCAATTTGCCTGTTATGCGGGATATCCACTTGCGAGAGCTTAATTCTGTCATGGAACGAAGCAGCCATTTCATCATACGTGAACCGTCACGTCCTTTCCTGCATGGGCCAATCGTACTGATACCCAACACACAGTGTGACATATCCGGTTCTTTTTTTCAATATGCAGCCGCTTTCCTTTTATTCGCGATGATTAGAACATACACAGCAGTTGCTGCCAGAAGCGCTGCGAGGATAAAAGCCGCTAAAGTGACATCGGCTTGCTGACCGCCCTTGACGGCGATGGCGATGAAGGACCAAATAAAAACAAGGATAAACGCAGGATCGAGAAAGGAGAAACCGATCGTAACGGCGAGCAGTGTGGCGATGACAAGTAAAATAATTGTCCATATGACATCTGAGAGACCAAAGCCGTTCCAGTCGGTCGCAGACAACGCAACGGTAATGTTCACGATTGTTGCGGTGCTGATCCAGCCCAGATAAATACTGAATGGAAGTCTTACGAGGTAGCGCTCGCCCCGTGTAGGTGCCTGCTTGCCCTTTCTCACTGACGTATAGATCGAGATAAGCGAAAGCAGGAGGGCCAGCATGACGAATACGCTGCTGCCTAGCTTTTCGTAATGCCATACGAGAATCCAGGCTACGTTCAGCAGACAGCTGATTAGAAACCAAGGTCCAATTCGCTGAACGATTTGGCTGTTTGCGCCTTTCGGGCTTAGTTGATAAGCAACAAAACCAATGAGCAGCAAATAAATGACCGACCATATCGAGAATGCATATGGTGCTGGGGTAAAGAGTACAGGATATTTAGCGGACAACTCGCCTGTCGTTTTGTCATTGATTGGAAGCCATTGAGCTAACCCATTTACGATCAGCACGGCAGCGAGACCAATGGTATTCAACCATCGATAGCTGTTTTTCATAGTCGATCCCTCCATCAATTCATTGTTTGCTAAAGCTTCTTGTATCATATGTAAACCATTCCGCCTCTATTTATTCACGATTCTTGAATAGATGATGGGGGAACGTAGTTTAAGGAGGAAGCAAATAACCAATCCTGTCACTAGAGGTGATGATCAAAATGATGATCTTGATTGGTGCCGCACTTGCAGCCGGAACAGGTTTGCTTGTGTGGATTAGCAGGCTAAGCGGTATGGCGAGCCGAATATTTGATGGCATAGCGGTTGTAGCTGCTTTTTTGTTTTTTGTAACTGCGGCGGATGCGTTGGCACAGACGCTGCTGCATGATACGGTATTTATGACTGAGGTGCACCGCGTGCTCGCGAACCCGTTCTTCTTAACAAGCGGTGCCTATCTTGGTCCATATGTGCTGGCTAGAATCGCGGTGCTGCCGGTCTATTTGTTCAGCCCTAAATAGAGCTTCAGGCTTGCGATTAATTCGTGAATTCCAGTATGATAAGAGCAGACTTTGAAGGAGGATTGGGCCATGAGCGAGCGAGTGCTTCGATTGCCGGAAGCGTTAATATTTGATATGGACGGCACGCTGTTTGAGACGGATACGCTGCTTGTCCCGGTTCACCAACGCGTGTTCGAGACATTAAGAGAAGAGCGGCTCTATGAGCATGAAACGCCCCCAGTAGAACGGCTGTTAAGCTGTTTGGGCATGCTCCTCGAGGATATTTGGCGTCAGGTTATGCCTGATAGCACGGAGGCGGCAAGAAAGCGCGCGGATGAATTGCTGCTGCAGTATGAGCTCGAAGGACTTGCCTCCGGTGAAGGGGAGCTTTACCCTTATGTGGAGGGGACGCTGCGCGAGCTGAAGCAGCGCGGAATGAAGCTGTTCGTAGCCAGTAATGGGCTTGAGGATTACGTGAAGGGCGTTGCGCGCTATAAAGGCATAGCTGAGCTGTTCGACGGCTTGTACAGCGCAGGTGAATACGCGACCGCAAGCAAGGTTGATTTGGTTGCGCGCCTTCTACAGGACCATGGCATCCAATCGGCGTGGATGGTCGGCGACCGATCCTCCGATGTGGAAGCAGGCAAAGGAAATGGCTTGGAAGCAATTGGCTGTGCCTATGCAACCTATGGCCGAGCTGCGGAGCTGGATGGGGCAGATGCGTTGATTGGCGATTTCCGGGAGCTGATTAAGCTGCTGGATACTTAATGAATTAATCCCGGCTCTACCGGCAGCTCACAGCAGCTGGCGAATGAAGCGCGAGGCTGAAGGAGCGTTAACATGGTTCAGGCAACTAAAGAATCGGAACTCATTATGACTGCGGATCAATTGAAGGAAATTGTAGGCACGCCGCATGAAGCGGTTGTTCAAAAAAGCGTATCACGAATGGAAGAACATATTCGGCACTTCTTATCGTTATCCCCTTTATTTTTCTTGTCCTCTTCGGACGCTTCAGGCCGCTGTGACACGTCTCCGCGCGGCGACGAGGCTGGCTTTGTGAAGTCACTTGATGATTATAGGCTTATATATCCAGAGCGATCAGGCAACCGCCGAATCGACTCCTTGCTTAACATCATTCAAAATCCTCAGATCGGCATGCTGTTTGTCATTCCTGGGATGCAGGAGGTGCTTCGCATCAATGGGCGTGCTTCGATAACGAAGGACGCGGAGCTGATTGAAAGCATGGACTGGAGCGGGAAAGCACCTGAGCTGGCCGTTATAGTAGAGGTGCAGGAGTGCTTTATCCATTGTCCACGTGCGCTCAAGCAGTCTGGAATCTGGACTTCGGACTCTTGGCCTGTTGCCGAGGACATGCCATCATCCAAAGAAATGTTCAAGGCGCATTTGCTAATGAATGGCTATGAGCTATAGCAGGGAATGGGAGGCCAAGCCTGATGAGGGACGGTCTTGCATCACGTCAAAACACCTGCCAGGTATGCTGCGTTTTCGCGCTGCTTACCGGCAGGTGTTTTTTTGTGGATATTATATAGGAATGAATAGCTTCAGGCGTTAATCTAAATTCCAATCGTAACCATATTCCGACCGGACATCCGATACAGCCGCCGGCTTATCTTTGCTTTTCTTGCGCTTTTTCTGATTGTGCAGCCAGAGCGCATATTCGAGAGGGCGAATAATCGCTTTGCGGTAGACTTCCTTTTCCCCAGCTTGGGAAAACACTTCTCTTGCGGGCTTCGGATTGACTTCCAGCAGCCAGATGCCGCCTTTGCGATCGATTGCCAAATCAAGCGCAAGCTCGCAAAGCCTTCCGTAGTTGTTCTCCAAATAAGAGGCTACGGCTACTCCGAACTTCTCCGCTTCTTCCTTGACCTGCGATACCCGTGTCTCGTCGCGCAGCCATTCTTTCAGCAAGGCGGTCATAGTGGCGGCATGCCCGCCGCCATGGAGATTGGACGTAATGCTGCCAGCGGCGCCGATCCTGCCAGCGCAGCCAGTTACTTCCCATTGTCCCTCGCCGTTTTTTTGAACGAGCATCCGATAATCATGCACACGTCCGTTTGCAAGCTTTATTTGAATACCCTGCTGGGCAATGTATCGGTTGCTCCTCAGCTGCCACGGAACCAAATAGTCGTTTAGTCCGGCAGCCGAAATCTGCTGCGGCTTGATAATACGCCTTTCGTGGTCGCGGCCTTGGATATGCAGTTGTCCGTCTTTACGCCTCTCGATCCGAAGGATGCCTCTGCCGCCCGTACCGTTAATCGGCTTCAGGTAAACGAGCGAATACTTTCGAACGATGTCGGATACATCGTTGATGTCTTCAATATACTTGGTAGCAGGCAAATATCCGCGAAATCGCGAATCCTTGGATAAAACGCGATGAATGGTCCATTTGTTGCGAAGCGGACGATTCAAAAACATTAAGTGGCCATATTTGCTGCGGAATTTAAGCAGCTGCTCGAACCGATAGGTTCGCTGAATACGGCAGCGATCATAGATCATATGCGGGAAAGCAGTCCATTTGCGTGACCAAGATTTCGTCTCTACATTATAGAAGAGCGCATGAATCTTGTTTTGTGCATAGTTGACATCCTTGGGCGTAAATACGAAGATGCTAAGGCCCAGCTTATGCCCTGCGGCGGTCATTTTTTGATAAATGGATCGTTCCTCCAGATACCCTGCTTCATTGAGGTATAAAGTCAGGATGCCTAGGACGGGTTGAGTCATGGGCGGTTCCCCTTTCGAAACGAAGCGTCGGTTTGCCTGTCGGACCTCTGTGCATGGATACGGCGGTCATGCCAAGCCGAAAGCATAGCGCCATGCTGGCGGTATTGTCCACCGCAACATTGCAGCTTAGCTTGCCAAGGCGCTGGATCATGGCCTGAACGAGGGAACCGCCGATTCCGAGGCTTCTCGCTTCTGGATGAACGACGACCATGCAGGCTGCCTCGCCGCCTGCTTCTGCAAACCCAAAGCCGACGATGCGGCTGCCATGTTTAGCAATGATAGCCGCCGCTCCGCACTGTCCGGTCAAATCAGGCTGAAGCAAGGAGGGGTCTAGCTTGCGCAGCGCATGGATGGTCGAGACCGCAAGCCGCTTATCTCCGAACCGAATGGAAAAGCCGATTAGTCTTTTTTGTTCCGCCAGCCATGTTTCAGGTGTAAGCAGCTCTAGATCCATGTTACGCGCCTCCTGCTTTCTCTGTTTTTAATCTTGCTAAATAAGCTCCGTAATGAAAAATGCGTTCCAGTGATTTCTGGCGGATATGCGGCTCGTCGAACTTCATTGGCTTGGAGTTCGCCTCGAAAAACCACATATTACCCGCGCTGTCCACCCCTATATCCATCGACATTTCGCCTAGCAGCTGCCCGGAAGCGCGCTCGATCTGTTTGGCAATCAATACGGCGGTGTTTTTCGCTTTTATTAGCAGTTTACGCGCCTGTTCCTCATTAAATGAATTAACGAGCAGCTTCTCCGGGTCCTCGATCATCCCGCCGCGAGGAACATGAGTCGTAATGCTGGAAACACCGGCTATTCTCGCCCCTATTCCGGTAATGTCCCATTGGCCCCGCTGGTTTTTTTGAACAAGCGCCCTAAGATCGAACCTTCTCTCATTGAAGGAAGCGAGGTTGATGCCTTGCTGTGCAATATAAGCCTCTCCTCCGCTTTGCTTTTGAATCCGGCTCCAGAGCTTGTAGATCGTCGCGCAGTTATAGGTGGCGCTCTTTTTGTTCTCTTGAATTTTCAAGCGATAAGGAAGCTGCTTCTCGGCATGAACCTTAATGGTCATGATGCCCTTGCCTGCTTTCCCGCTTTCCGGCTTCAAATAGAGGTAAGGATGCCTCTGCATCATCCGCCCAAGGCCCGAAACAGAGATCAGCTTGCGCGTGGTAGGAATATAGGGTTTGGTCGATTTGGATAGGCGGAGCCATTCGAACAAATCCCATTTATTGAAAAAAGCAGGATTAAACAAAGTAACGCGCGGATGTTTTTTGCACGCATTGATCTTCATTCTGACCGAAGGCTGGATCTCATCCTCGCGCAAAGGAATGCGGTTATAAATAATATCCGGGAAAGGCAGCAAACGCAGCTGCCAAACATCCTCGGATTCGTTGTAAACGTAGCCCTTCAAGCTGCGTCTCGTGAGCAGAAGGTTTTTCACGGTCAGCACATAGACGATGAAGCCCATCGACTGACCGGTCCGAATTAAATCAATGAAGTTGCTGCGGTTGCCGCGAAAAAGCTGGGCATCATCCTCGATGGTAAGAATCGCGAGAACGTTTCGTCCGGCACGAAGCTCTCTGTAGTCGGCGTCATCTGGAAGCATGCTGTCCATCAGCCATTACCTCCCTGACCTTGGAAGCGGCTAAGATATAAGCAATGTTCTAGAATATAGGATAGCGATGCACGCCCCTCGGAGCGTAGTGCCGGATGCTTGAAGATCGAGCGTCCCGGCTTCGCGTTGGCTTCAAACATCCATACTTCTCCGTCTTTATCAATGCCGAGATCAAGCCCCAGCTCGCCTAGGCGATGGGGGTAATTGCGTTCGATTGCCTCCGAGAGCTTGATGGATGCAAGCTTTGCCTTCTCGAGCACGGCATCTGCTTCGGAGCCGAATGTTTTGCTAAGCGCCTGCTCAGGTGTCATGAGCGAACCGCCGTTTTTGACATGGGTCGTGACGCTGCCGCGTCCAGCCTTCTTTGCGCCAATACCGGCAGGAATCCATTCGTTGTTGCCGTTTTTATGCATATGAAAGCGGAAGTCGAGCGGGCAGCTGTCAATTTCGACGAGGCGAATGCCTTGCTGCACGACGTAATGGTTCAAGCTGCTTCCGTGCTTAGCCTGCAGCATGCGCATGAGGCTGTTGAAGGTATTAAAGCGCAGCAGCACGTTTTGGCTGCCTTTGCGGTAGCGGGCGAAATAGCCGCGTTTCGGATGATAGGTTAGTCGGTAAATACCCATACCCAGACTGCCGGCAGTAGGTTTGAAATATAGAAACTGATGTTTCTCGAGCATTTCCTTCATTTTCTCAGCTGACGGGCCTGACACGGATTCAGGTAGATGGTTCAGCGCTTCCGGGTCGTTGTCTAAGAGCTTATAGACGTCAGCTTTATTGAAGAAGCTCCAGTTGAAGAACGGAATTTTGCGACGTACGAAACGCTCGCGAAGCGCGTTGATGGAAGCAGAGGTTTCTGCTTTTCGACTTGGCAATCGGTTGTACACAACATCCGGAAGCGGTACGATTTTACGATACCAGCCGCCTTGAGGATTGAGGAAATAACCGTTAATCGTCTCCTGCTGCCAGTTGATGTCGCTTGGCGTGAAGCCGAATAGGTAGGCTTTATGCTCACCGGTCCGAATGACCTGCTTAATAAAGCCGGTTCTTGGACCGAAAGGATTGCTCTCGGATCGGATCGGGTTGTCACTTAGTATCCCGACCAAAGGTCCGAGCTGAAGTTCGTTTTCACCGGAATTGAGCACATACACATTGCCGGATTTGGGAACCTTGATGGATTGGCGTACGCCTGCGGATAAATACAGATGATTGCCCGGCCGCTTGAGCTGCTTGATTTCCGCTACGATTACCTCATTGCCCAGCTTGAGATGAATCGATTTTTTGCCGGAGAGCTTCAGTTGCTTGAGGAGCGGGCTGGATAGATAAACGATTTTATTCGTTTGCTGTGAGAAATGTACGTTACAAGTTGTCAAACTCATCGATGAACCTCCTGAACGTTGAAAGGCCGTAATAGGTTGTTGGGGCTTGCGTGAAGAAGACGGCCGTTTGCGGATTCATTGGCTACAAAGGACGGTGATAAGCGCCTAGTCAGTGTGCGTGCGTATAGAAGCGGTCTCTCGATTGAAAGCCGCTCGGCCTCTTGGTCGCCATTGCGTTGAAAGGAAGAGCGACCGGGCTTGGCGTTCGCTTCAAGCAGCCAAACATGGCCGCTTCGGTCAATGCCATAATCTAATCCTAGCTCGGCAAGTCTGCCGAATTTACTTTCCAGCTGTTCGGCGGTTTGCTTGCTTATTGTATGGATCTGTTCTAGCAAACGTTCGGATTCAGCCTTTCCAAATTTGGCAGAAAGCAGCTGTGCGGCTGGATGAGCCGCACCACCTCCATGAAGATTGGAGGTGAGCGAGCCGGCTATGCCTGAGCGAACCGCAACGCCAGAGATCAGCCAATTGCTCTTCTCGCCTTTTTGGATGAGTACTCTGACGTCGAATGGCTTCCCGTCTTCGCCGCTCAGCTCCAAGTAAGGCTGAATCAGATAAGGAGCTAGATGAACGAAGCGGGATAACCAATGCTTGAACGCATCATCGCTGGAAAAAGCCAAGGTGAAGGAGCGGTTTGAACGGCTGCGTCCCTTTACATGCAAAGTCCCCTCAAGCGGATGTCGCGTGACATGGAGGATCCCTCTGCCCTGCATGCCGGACGAGGGCTTGAGGATAAGGCCAAGCTGCTGGCGCGCAGTGAGCTCTAGCAGCTGCTCAGCCGTTTGGAATAATTGGGTACGAGGCAAATGTCGCGCAAGAGCCCCGTCCTCCTTCAATGATTCATAAACGTCGAGCTTTGACGGCAGCCTTCCGTTAAGCTGCTGATAGGGCTTGATAGCTGCCAGCCTGCCCAGCATGTTCCGGCAAGCAAGCTGCTGTGCGGCATCGATGAAAAAGCAGCGGTCATAAACCACATCAGGCAGCGGAACCGGCTGCCGAATAAAGCGATCATCCTCCCAGCGGCATCCATACAGCTCGTGATTAAGCGGAGGGAGTCCCGCTGCGTCAAATACGTAGACATCGATACCGTGCTTCTTGCCTGTCAGGCAGAGCGCCTTGTAGAACGAAGGCTCCGGCAGGATGGGCTGTTCTGCTTCGTCATTGGCAATGGATGCGACGATGATGCCGAAACTGATCTGTTGTGTACGCATAGGCACCTCCGCTAAAAGCCTGATAAAAATCTGGAGTATTGGATCATCATGCGGACAGATGGACGGATTTTGTTGTCATTCAGCGGCGTATTATCGTTTTTGGACGGTTTGGAGTTGACTTCCAGCAGCCACACGCGTCCGCTTGTATCCATGGCCAGATCGATGCCAAGCTCCCCGAAATGAGCCGGAATTTGCGTATCGACGCCGCGTGCGATATTCAGCGCAGCTTGCTGGAGCCGGTGTGCGGCATCCTGCCTGCTGACGCCGGCCTGCAGGTTGGACTTCGCAACAGCTTCGCCTACGGTGCTGAGCGTCCCGCCGCGCGCCAAATTGGAGACGAAATGGTGGTTTCCGGCTGTTCGTGCAACGATGGATGTGATCGTCCATTTCCCTGCTGCATTCTTTTGGACGAGGGCACGGAAATCAACCGGCCGCTTCTGGATTTCAATCAATTGCAGCCCCTGCTGAATCTGATACCGTACGGTTTTCATTTTGACCGAGATGGTAGAGAACAGCTTTACTAGGCTGGTGTAGGGCTGCTTCCGAGTGCCCGCTGCGGTTGCATACATCGCTTGGTAGCTGCCGGTTTCAAGCCGCGTTATTCGTATGATCCCTTTCCCCAAGCTGCCGCGAACGGGTTTGAGGAACACGTTGCTGTACCTCGAGCACATCGATTTCAGCATCGTGAAGTTGCGAAGCAAATGGGATTCCGGCAAATACCGAACCAATGTCTCATCCTTTTTGAGCGCGTCGAAAACCTCGGTCTTATCCAAGAACTTTTCGTTGAAAACGGTCGTCTGATGCTTCAGTTTTACTTCCTTCATGAAATGTTGTACGCTGGGTCTATTCTCCAGTTTCCGAGTGGTTAGCCGGTTATTGACGACGTCGGGGACTGGCATTGTGACCTTGCGCCAACCATCTGAATAAATCCAGCCGTCGATATTATCGAGACTGGGGCCGATCTCGTTTGGCGTGAAAAAATAAACGTATGCGCCTTGCGCCGTACAGGCTTCAACAAGCTCCCTGCAGAACATCGTAATGGAACCAAAGGGTTTATCCGGCAAGTGCGGGTAATCCCGGCTGACGAGCACGCCGATCAAAGGCCCCAAAACAAGCGTCGCTATGCTGGCTTTGTATTGCAGCCGAATAGAGCTGCCGCTTGTTAATCCCATTAGTCTGGCTAAGCTTTGGCTCATTCTCATACCGTCATATTTTGCGACGGGGATGATCTTCACATGCTGCCGAAACGCGCCGAACTTCAAGATGATATGTTGGCCTTGAGGGATTTTCCACTGCTTCACTTGAGCTTCGCCAAGCATGAGCGTATCTTCCGGAAGCATGCCGGAGCTGATCACCTGTACGGCTACTTTCGATTTGAGCATCATAAATCTCCTTCCAAGCAGGAGGTGACGATAAGTGGACAGTGGTCTATGGGTGTTTTACACGAATTACTTCATCATATGAGGACATCTATCCCTTTGTGAATCGAAAACGAGTCTAGATTATTAGGGAACAAGGATTAGGAGTGATACGAATGAATGTTTATGACAAAGCTTATGAATTAGCGAAGGTGCTCAAGGAGTGCGAGGAGGCCAAACTGCTGAAGATAGCCAAGGATGAAGCAGAAGCGGATCCCGAAGCAAAGGGGATGCTTGACGATTTTCGCGAACGCCAAACGTTCCTGCAGCAGAAAATGATGGCTGGAGAAGAGCCTTCTGCAGTGGATATGGAGAAGATGAACGCTCTTTACGAGGTGATTGCGCTTAATCCGCTGATCGCTAGGCTGCTGGATGCCGAACGCCGTTTTGCAGTGGTTTTCGAGGATGTGAATCGGATCATGTCGGACGTGCTGAAATCAATCGTGGATTAACAGCAGTCATATAACCTGTCCTTCCTTCATAGAATGGTCATGCGGACAAGTGGACTTGGACGCATACAACCGGATGGAGGTGCTTAAATGTTTTCAGGAAAAGGACGTCACGTATTGTATTTGCTTATTGCGCTTGCGATGCTCGTATATGCATTTCCGCGTCTGGAGCTGAGCGCGCCATGGAGCTTGTTGAGTGTATTTGGGCTGGTATGGCTAGTGTTCGCGTCATTAATTATCATTGCCAATATCAATGCGCTTCTAATGGGCGAAGAGAAACGGAAAGAGCTGGCCCGCATAAAGAAGGCGAAGGCATTGCTGTGGGAACAAAAGCTCATTCAGAAAGCTTCTGCATCGAGAAGAGCGCGGGGATAGGCTGATTGCAGCTTAAGCTGGTCGAATAAGGCTGGCAAAAAGCGCGGGCGACGAATCTTTCTTTTTTGAAATATAGGAAAGTATCTCCATTGGCCATACATTCTCTATATTTCTTGGAATGAAGCGCGCCGCGCCGCCAAAGGACAGCGGCAGCCGTTTCACCTTAAACGACTGATTCTCAATGCATGCAATAACAGGGGCTGTCCAATCGTCATCATTGATGTCGATTGGACAGCCCCTGTTTCTGTATATGCGTATTCCTATTATTCTCGTTTATTGAATCTCTTTAAATTGCACGAGCTGCTTAACGAAACGGTAGATGGCTTCCTGTTCCTTTAAGCTGAGACCGTTCATTTGATGAACAACTTTTGTCGCATATTCATCCTCCAGAGGTTCTTGGGAAGGGTCAGGTAAGGAAACAACGTCTACGAGTTTTTCCAACGGCGTTTGAAGTGCGAATGCAATTTTGCCAAGCACATCAATGGTCGGATTTTTCTCGCCGCGCTCAACCTGACCCATATAGGATGCGTTTATGTCAGCACGCAAAGCGAGCTGCTCCTGACTGAAGCCTCTTTTTTTGCGCAATTGACGAATGTTTTCTCCAACAAGCCCCGCGATTTCACTCATGATTTCACCTCAGCCTAACGATAAAACTTTAGTACTCTATCAACAACGTTCTATAGAGCATAATAATAAAAGTTACTATAGTCATTGACTAAAAGGTGGGCTCTTTACTATAATTGTGTAAAAAAGTATCATTCTATTATTATGATTACCTGATAAGGATCATTTTACCAATTCGGATAATGATGATAGGATAATATAGGGCAAATGGTTGATGCGAGGAGGTTGCACCATGGTTGATGAATTCGAGTTTTTCAGAAAAGTTCGCGCGTATTACAATAACGTCCCCTTCTTGGTTCAGTTTACCTATCGCTTGTCTCATCGCGTGGATAAAGCAGTAACAGCCCGCGGTTCCTTCAGCTGTCGCGTGAATCCCCATACCCAAATCGTAGAATATGTGCTAGATCTGAAATCAGACCCAATCTCTAGGCCATATAGCGAGCATAGCTCATTCTTATTCTCTAATATTTATGATGAGATTCCCGTGCAAGTGATTGAATATGATCAACATCTGATTCAATCCTTGCGTTATCCGCTTCCGATCGAATACGACTGGCAGGCATTTATTATGTCTGGCGCAGAGGATTCGATCAATGCACAAACGATCCAACAGCTGTTTCGCAAATGGAGGTTTGAGCGTTCCGGCGAACCGTTTGTTGACGGGAAGCTGAAGGTGGAGCGGGTTCTGCTGCAATGGCAGCTTTAACTCCGTACAGAAGGCGCAGACATGACTTGTTCCGTTCTTTCACTTATAATAGGAGCTTAAGATGGAAAGTTGGACGGAGGATACAAATGGCTCCAATCGGACCGGGAAATGAGACTAGCACGAAGCACGAGCAGATTTTAAATTATATTCAAGGGCTAAAGATTGGGACGAAGATATCAGTTAGAGCCATTGCTAAGGCGCTTGGAGTAAGCGAAGGGACGGCGTACAAGGCGTTCAAGGAAGCGGAGAGTTCGGGGCTCGTCAGTACGAAAGAGCGGATCGGTACGGTTCGAATCGACCGAAAGCGCAGAGAAGCGCTAGACCAGCTGACGTTCGGGGAAGTAGCCGAAATCGTCGAGGGCAGATTGTTTGGCGGTGCAGCAGGGCTTGATAAGTCGCTGCACAAATTCGTCATAGGGGCAATGGAGCTTGACGCTATGCTGCGCTACATTGACGAAGGGAGCCTGCTTATCGTAGGGAACCGAATCGGAGCCCATCGCTGCGCGCTTGAAGAGGGAGCGGGAGTCCTCATCACCGGCGGATTTGAGCCAAGTGCAGAAATTATCAAGCTGGCGGATGACCGCGCGCTTCCGATTATTTCTTCCAGGCATGATACGTTCACCGTCGCATCGATGATTAATAGAGCGATGTATGACCGCCTTATCAAACGCAAGATTATGCTGATTGAAGATATTGTAACATTCAGCAAGCCGGCTGACGTGCTTCGAATGGGACAATCCATTATAGAGTTCCACAGACTATCGCGCGAAACGGGTTACTCGCGGTTTCCGGTTGTCGATGATCGCGGCAAGGTCGTAGGCATGATGACAGCTAAGGATGCGGTTGGCTCGCCTGAGGATGGTACAATCGATAAAGTGATGACAAAACATCCGATAACGGCAGCACCCAATATTACCGTCACCTCTGCTGCCCATACGATGGCGGCTGAGGGCATTGATTTACTGCCTATCGTGGATCGGCACCGCAAGCTTCTCGGTGTTGTTACGAGGCAGGAGGTGCTGGATGCGATGCGATTTGCCGGCAAGCAGCCCGAGTCAGGTGAAACCTTCGAGGATTTGATGTGGTCTGGATTTATGGCAACGGCAAACGTGAGCGCAGCAGGGCAAGACGAGCTGGGCTTAGCCTACAAGGGCACGATTACCCCCCAAATGTCGGGAGCATTAGGCATGGTGTCGGAAGGTCTCCTTGCAACGCTTATGACACAAGCGGCTCGCAGAATGATTAG
Source organism: Paenibacillus sp. 2TAB23 (assembly GCF_052115165.1). Taxonomy (NCBI): domain Bacteria; kingdom Bacillati; phylum Bacillota; class Bacilli; order Caryophanales; family Paenibacillaceae; genus Paenibacillus; species Paenibacillus sp. 2TAB23. The sequence goes on along the minus strand of NZ_JBFRGD010000001.1, from coordinate 121,021 downwards.
AGAGACAGCCAAGCGGGATTATCTGCTGGAGAGCATGACGACGTATTTCGTGAGACCGGTGCAGATCGATAGCGAGGTGACGATTATACCGAGGGCGCTTGAGATGAGCCGGAAGTTTACAAAGCTTGAGATTGAGGTTAAGGATGCTAAAGGGTTGGCCGCCAAAGCGATGATGACGGCCCAAATGATTGATCCCTATTGAATATCGGTTATTGCCTGGAGGCACTATACGCGCCAAGGTTGCGGAGCCCAGCGAAAAGATTGAAAACGCCGATGACCAAGAAAATGGCGCCAATAACGATGCGGAGCGTAGATTCTCCCGACAGGAAGAGCTGTACCAGTGCGATAAACATAAGCATGATGCCCATGCTTATATTCATTCGCGCCGAGAACAGGCCTCTCGTTCTCGCATCGGAGGCACGACGGGATTTAAAGCTGAATATTGCAGAAAGCACAAGCGTAATAAGAATGCCCGGAACGAGCACCCATTGCAGAAGTTGATCCAAGCCATGCAGCTCCTTTAAATTGAAGTTCTAACAGCCATATATCGCGAATAGTCAGCACTATTGTATCACGAATGACGGATGTCTGCCTAAGCAGGCGGCTTTGTATAGCCTCGAACCTCAATCCACACTTGAAGGGCATTATCCACGATAAGAATCGTTTTAAGTTGAATCGTATAGTCTTTATTATTTACATCCATATATACTTTATGTTCAAGCAGGCTGCGCGCCAAGCTTGCATCGGAATCAATCTCATATATGCTTCTGCCGATGAAGATTTTGAGATCCGCTTTAATTCGCTTGATAAGTTCGGCTTCCGTAACCTGATCAATCCTCGGCCGCTTCGAATCCTGCCCGGCTTCCTTTTCGATACGCGGCAGAAGGCTTTTGATAACCGTATGCTGATCTTTGAATTCATTTAAATTTTTTATGTCCTGCTCATATTGCTCCAGCTTTACCTCAAGCTCACTCTTCAAGCTGATTAATGCCTCGAAACGCACAATATAGATAGAATTGTATATGATGGCGCCAATGATCATGCCTAGTATCAGAATGCCCGCCATCTGCAAGCCTCTAACAAATCTTTCAAACGGCGGTACGCGCATCTTACGCGGCCCCTTTGCAAATTAAACGAACGAGCTCCGTCGCTAGATGAGCCCCAAGAAATGCGATTATGATAAAACAGATCTGCTGCGCTGCTGGAGACAAATGCCCCTCCATAATATTGCTTTCGATGACGCGGACAGGATCGATTGAGCCGCCAATCGCGGCTACAATCGCCCATATTTTCAGTCTTGCAGCCGTGTCGAGCATCGTTGTCGCCGGAGGAAGAAGCATGAAGACGGAACCGATCCCCGCAAGCGTAGACCCCCCAATGACAACGCCAAATGCAATAAAGAAATCAAGCCCTGCTTTGGATAAGAAGTAGCTCATCTATATCCCTCCATGATCTTTAATGATGGATCACGACATTCTGCGCCGTACGCCCTGCTACCATTCTATGGGCGTGTCCACTGTGATTATGATAAAATAGAGTTAACTTATTTGGACGATGCGGAAAGGATCGGATGCGATGAGCAGTCAGAACGAACAATCTTTCGTACATTTGCATGTTCATAGCGAATACAGCCTGCTTGACGGCGCAGCTAGAATCCGTGACCTTACAGCAAGAGCAGCGGAGCTTGGCATGAAGGCGCTGGCATTGACGGACCACGGCGTAATGTATGGAGCCATTCCCTTTTATAAAGCGTGCCGGGCAAATGGCATTAAACCGATCATAGGCTGCGAGCTTTATATGACGACAGGCTCACGGTTTGAGAAGGGAGCGCGGAAGGACAATCCTACCTATCATTTGATCGTGCTTGCCAAAAACGAAACCGGTTATCGGAATTTGATGAAGCTGTGCTCGATCGGCCATTTGGAGGGCTTTCACTATAAGCCCCGTGTGGACTTTGTGGTATTGCGAAGCCATTCTGAAGGTTTGATTTGCCTTAGTTCATGTCTGGGAAGCGAAATTTCGCAGCATTTGCTGCATGATCGATTAAAGGATGCGCAAACTAGCGCACTCCGTTATAAAGAGATTTTCGGCGATGATTTCTATTTGGAGCTGCAGGACCACGGCTTGCTGGATCAGAAAAAGGTCAATGCGGCTATGATTAAGCTGGCAGGCGCCACGGGAATTAAATTAGCAGCAACGAATGACGTGCATTACTTGCAGGCTGAGGACGCTGAGATGCAGGATGTACTTATTTGTATCGGTACAGGCAAAACGACGGAGGATGAAGGTCGCCTGCGGATGCTATCAGACCAGATGTACTTGAAAAGCACGGAAGAGATGGCGCTGCTGTACAGACATGTGCCGGAAGCCATTGCGAATACGAGCGAGATCGCGGATAAATGCGAGCTGGAGCTGACGCTTGGCCGTGCTGCGCTGCCGGTATTCCGGCCGGTCCCGGCTGGGATGAGCTCCTCGGATTATTTGATTGCGTTATGCCAAGACGGCCTGGCGGCAAGATATGCTGGATTGCCAGAATGGGTAGATGAGGCCGAATTCAGAGAAACGGCGGAACAGCGCCTCGAATATGAGCTGTCCGTCATCGACAAGATGGGATTCAGCGATTATTTCTTAATCGTTTGGGATTTTATCCGCTTCGCTCATGAACGAGGGATACGAACAGGCCCGGGACGCGGATCCTCCGCGGGCAGCTTAGTTGCCTATACGCTGCGCATCACGGATGTCGATCCGCTGAAATATAAGCTGTTGTTCGAGCGTTTCTTGAATCCTGAACGGATTTCGATGCCTGATATCGATATCGATTTCAACGATGAGCGCCGCGATGAGGTTATCGCATATGTGGCAGCCAAGTATGGAGATGAGCATGTCGCCCAAATCATTACCTTCGGAACGATGGCTGCAAAGGCTGCCGTTCGGGATGTAGGGAGGGCGATGAACGTCCCATTCCAAGAGGTGGACCGTGCAGCCAAGCTTATTCCCAACCAATTGGGCATTACGCTGGATGAAGCGCTGCGCTTGAGCAGCGAGCTTCGTGAGGCAAGCGAGCGACAGCCCCGAACAGCGAGCATGTTGAAAATGGCCGTTAAGGTTGAAGGTATGCCTCGCCATGCGTCTACGCATGCTGCAGGCGTTGTCATCTCCCAAGAGCCGCTTACGAACTATACGCCTATACAGACAGGCAGCGAGCAAATACCGCTTACGCAGTATTCGATGGAAAATTTAGAAGCTATTGGGCTGCTCAAAATGGATTTTCTCGGCCTGCGCACCCTCTCTATTCTAGAGCGCGCGCTTAAGGCGGTGAAGGAGCAGCACGGCAAGGTTATCGATTTTCATACCATTAGCGATAATGATCCCGCGACGTATGCGATGCTCAGCCGCGGGGATACGACCGGTATCTTCCAGCTAGAGTCAGCTGGCGTAAGGCGAGTGCTCAAAGAAATGAAGCCAACGGATTTCGAGGATATTGTCTCGGTGCTTGCATTATACCGTCCAGGCCCTATGGAATTTATTCCGAAATACATTCAAGGCAAGCACGGCCTGATTACGGTGGAATACCCGCATCCGTCGCTCGAGCCGATTCTATCGGATACCTACGGAATCATTGTGTATCAGGAGCAGATTATGCAGATCGCTTCGCTGATGGCAGGTTTCTCTTTGGGTGAAGCCGATCTGCTGCGCCGCGCCGTTTCCAAGAAAAAGCGGGAGGTGCTGGATGAGGAGCGTGCTCACTTTGTGAAAGGGAGCCTCGCTCAAGGGTATTCGGAAGCTGAGGCCAATCTGGTCTACGATATGATCGTTCGATTCGCCGATTATGGCTTTCCGCGCGCACATGCCGCAGCCTATGGCGTGCTTGCTTTCCAGACGGCGTGGCTCAAAGCGAACTATCCGATCCCTTTCATGGCTTCCATGCTGGCTTCGGTTACCGGGAATCAGCGCAAGACGGCCGAATACGTGGATGAATGCCGTCGCATGGGCATTGAAGTGCTGCCCCCCGATGTCAATGAAAGCAACGTTTCCTTTGCACCTACGGATAGGGCTGTTCGATTCGGCCTTGCAGCAATCAAAAACGTCGGAACGCAGGCGATCGAAGCGCTTATGAAGGAGCGCGGTGAGCGGCCTTATGAGAGCTTGCTTGATCTATGCCAAAGGGTGGATTTGCGCGTCGTGAACAAACGGGTTTTGGAATCACTCATTCAAGCAGGAGCGCTTGATACGCTGCCAGGACACCGTGCGCAGCTGCTTGCAGCGCTTGAGGAAACGGTGGAAACGGCGGTCAAATGGCGAAAGGAACGTGAAGAGCTGCAGATCGAAATGTTCGGTCTAGATGAAATCCAGAACTGGGATGTCGAGCTTCCGGATATTCGGCCATATACAACGGGACAGAAATTGGATTTCGAACGCGAACTGCTTGGTTTGTATTTATCGGGACATCCGCTTGATGCGGCGGAGCAGCAGCTTTCGTCACTCGGTCTTGATCGGCTGCTTGAGCTTAGCGATGTAAAGGATGGAACAATTGCCATTGTTGGCGTTATGGTTGTGTCTATAAAGCCATTCACGAATAAGAAAGGCCTATCGATGGGCTTCATCGAGCTGGAGGATCGGATTATGCGGGTTGAAGCTGTCGTTTTTCCTACGATATGGAAGCGGATCGGCAGTAAGCTTGCGAAGGGCGGGTTGGCTATCGTACAAGCTACCGTTCAACAGCAGGATGACGATTATAAGCTGCTCGTGGAGGATTGCGTGCCGATTGAGCCTGGACGAATGGACCTTGCAGAGCAAGTAGCCAGATTGCAGAAGCAAGCGAAGGCGCGGGCATCACGGGCGAGCGGAAGCGCTGCTTCTTCAGGGAGAACCGTACAGAGCACAGCTTATTCAAACCGGAGTCAACAACCCTCAGGAATCAATCCGAGTTCAAAAGCTGAAAACGGAGCTGTACGAGCTAATCATGGCGGGATGATAAGCGCGGCTCCTCCTGCAGAACGAAAGCCGCAGCGCGTATATATTAAAATCGTAGCTGATAAGGAGCAGCCCGTAATATTAGATCAGCTCAAAGCGTTGCTCGCAAGCTACTCCGGCCAGCTCGCAACCGTATTATTTTATGAACAAGGTCAGAAATCGATTGCGCTTAGCGACAGCTACCGCGTTAAACCGTCCACGCAGCTAATTTCTGCAGTTGAGAGTCTGCTAGGACAAGGAACTATCGTTGTGAAATAAATTCCCTCCCGATCTTGCAAACAAAAGTATTTCTTATGCACGTCAGGGCTCGTATGTGCATATGTTTAGAGATACATGTGACGATGGCAATGAAGATTTTCCTAGAGGAGCTCGATTTATAGGACAACGCCATCTGCTCACGCTAATGTTTCCAAGATAGACGTACAAGCAGTTCCGGGAGGGATGAGTCCTATGATAGGAATCGAGAAGTGGCTCTTAAAACGAGGGGTATCGATCGATGATGTATCCGAAATCGTTTATACACTGCAGCTTCCCTACAATCCTGATTTAACAATGGAAGAATGCGAGGAGAGCGTAAGAGCGGTGCTTGACAAGCGCGAGGTTCAATATGTCATGTATACGGGAATCGCTCTGGATGAGCTGGCAGAACGCAAATTATTGCCCGAGCCTCTGCAATCGATCATGGAGACGGACGAGTCGCTATATGGCGTAGATGAGACGCTGGCGCTTGGCATAACGAATGTTTATGGCATGATTGGATTGACGAGCTTCGGATATTTGGATAAAGTAAAACCCGGTATTATTCGTCAATTGAATGTGAAAGGCGAGCGCATTCATGTGTTTTTGGATGATTTGGTTGCCGGATTAGCCGCTGCTGCATCGGCCAGAATTGCGCATCAGGACCCGAAAGCGATCCGATATGATTTGCCGGATTCGCCATGACTATGGTATCATTGTGAGATCATATGGCCTGTTACCGGGATAGCTATGCTTAGTAAGTGAGCTTTGCGGAAGCAAAGTTTTCAGGAGGTACCATGATGTGGACGGTCATTTATATCGCACCAACAGCTAAAATCGCAGATAACATCAAGAAGCGGCTAACGGAGGAAGGATTTTTGGTGAAAATCCGCTCTGTCAATCTGTCCAAACAGCAATACGAGATACTGGTTCCATCAGGCGAGTTGGAGGAAGTACAGGAAGTATTTAACTCCATAATGAGGCCTTTATGATGGATAGCTTTATACTATTGCGCCTTGAGAGGTGTCACACGTGCAAATAAAGGATCTGTTTACGAAGAAGAAGTATGCGACCATACCATCGGAGCCGCGCAAGCGCGAGGTTCCTGAGGGCTTGATGAATAAGTGCTCCAAATGCGGCACCATTCAGTACAGCAAAGAGCTTGAGAAAAATTTGAAGGTGTGCTCCTCCTGCGGGCATCATTTCCGACTGACGGCATTGGAGCGCATTGCATTAACGCTCGATGAAGGACATTTGCTAGAATACGATGCAGATATGGAATCTGTCGATCCTCTTAACTTCCCTGGCTATGCTGGCAAGCTGGAACAGCAGAAGAATAAATCGAGTCTTCGCGAGGCTGTCATCACAGGAGAAGGGTTGATCGGCGGGTTTCCGGTTGTTGTAGCCGTAATGAGCTTTGATTTCTTTACGGGTAGTATGGGATCGGTCGTTGGAGAGAAGATAACAAGAGCGATTGAAGCGGCTCACGCCAAACAGCTGCCGCTTCTTATTTTCTCGACCTCTGGCGGCGCCCGAATGCAAGAAAGTATAATCAGCTTAATGCAAATGGCCAAAACAAGCGCAGCGCTTTCGAAATTTCAAGGCGCAGGTGGTTTGTTTATTTCGATTTTTACCGATCCTACTACAGGTGGGGTATCGGCTAGCTTTGCAAGCTTGGGCGACTACAATTTGGCCGAGCCTGGCGCGCTGATCGGTTTTGCCGGACGGATTGTCATTGAGCAGACCATTCGGCAGAAGCTGCCGGACGATTTCCAGACAGCTGAGTTTAATTTGCAGCACGGCCAATTGGATAAAGTCGTGCACCGAAAAGATATGAAGCCTACGTTAACGAAGCTGCTTGATATGCATGTCGCAAGGGGGGAAACATCCTATGGCGGGTGAGCTGCCTTTCGAGAAACCGTTGAATGATTTGCGGCAGAAAGTTACGGAGCTGAAGACCTTAAGCGTGGAGAAGGGGATTGACTTCACCGAAGAGATTCGCGGCCTTGAGCTGAAGTGCAAACAACTAGAGGAAGAATTGTACAGCGAGCTGTCTCCAGCTCAAAAAATGCACATGGCGCGTCATCATCAGCGTCCAACCTCACTAGATTTCATTCAAACGGTTTTTACCGACTATATGGAGCTTCATGGAGATCGTTTGTTTGCGGATGATCTTGCAATCGTGGGGGGACTAGCCAAGCTGAACGGCATACCGGTTACAGTCATCGGCCATCAACGAGGCAAGGATACCCGCGAGAATATTGCTCGTTTCTTCGGCAGTCCTCATCCCGAGGGCTTCCGCAAGGCGCTTCGCCTTATGGAGCAAGCAAACAAGTTCAAGCGCCCGATCATTACCTTCATCGATACGAAGGGGGCTTATCCAGGAAAAACTGCGGAAGAACGCGGCCAGTCAGAAGCGATTGCGCGCAATTTGCGGGAAATGGCAGGCTTTGGCGTGCCTATCGTTTGTATTGTTATCGGTGAAGGCGGCAGCGGCGGCGCACTTGCACTAGGCGTCGGCAACCGCGTACTCATGTTGGAGAACGCTATATATAGCGCCATTTCTCCGAATGGCGCGGCATCCATACTTTGGAAGGACGCTTCAAGAGCGGATCAAGCCGCTGAAGCGATGAAGATCACAGCTAAGGATTTGCTGGAGTTCGGCATCATCGAAGATATCATTCCAGAGCCTCAGGGTGGTGCGCATAAGGATTTGGCCTATCAAGCAGAGCAAATTAAGGATAAGCTGTGGCTGCATTTGCAGGAGCTTCTCCCTTTGACTGCCGATGAGCTGATCGAGGACCGCTATAATAAGTTCCGGAAAGTCGGTTATTTCAAAATTGCGGAGAAGCCGCTTGAGTTTTCAAATGAGCAGACTGCTGATAGCAATCAAGCTCAATTGGTCGATGAGACGGAGCAAACCTCCGATCAGACACAGGTGGCAACACCGACCATTCAGTAAATTATATGTAAAATTGATTATTTCACTGTACAAGCAGTGGAGTGTCGTGTCAGTATAGTATAGAATATCAGGCAATTTACGGAGGAAACTTAACATGCGCAAAACAAAAATCGTTTGTACAATCGGTCCATCCAGCGAATCGTTGGAGAACACAAAGAAACTTATCCATGCAGGAATGAACGTTGCCCGTCTTAACTTCTCCCACGGAGATTTTGAAGAGCACGGCAACCGTATCAAGAACATCCGCCTTGCAAATGCTGAGCTAGGCACTTCAGTTGCGGTATTGCTTGATACAAAAGGACCTGAAATTCGCCTAGGCAAGCTGAAAGAAGAGCCTATTGAATTGAACCAAGGCGACACGATCACGTTGACGACTGAGGAAATTCTTGGCGATCGGAATCGCGTTCCCATTACTTACAACAACCTGCCAAATGATGTATCCATCGGCTCGACGATTCTAATTGACGATGGCTTGATCGGTTTGACGGTAGAAGAGGTTAAAGGAACTGAAATCTTGTGCCGCATCGTAAACAGCGGTCCAATCAAAAGCAAAAAAGGCGTTAACGTACCTGGAGTGAAGATTTCTTTGCCTGGTATTACCGAAAAGGATGCGAACGATATCGTATTCGGGATCGAGCAAGGCGTAGATTTCATCGCAGCTTCTTTCGTGCGTAAAGCAAGCGACGTGCTTGAGATCCGTGAGCTCTTGGAGCGTCATAATGCAGGACATATCCAAATTATTTCCAAAATTGAAAACCAAGAGGGCGTAGACAACCTTGATGAAATTCTTGAGGTTTCTGACGGCTTGATGGTAGCGCGCGGCGACCTTGGCGTAGAAATTCCAGCTGAAGAGGTTCCACTCGTTCAGAAGAATATGATTAAAAAAGGCAACCGCGTAGGCAAGCCTGTTATTACAGCGACGCAAATGCTTGATTCCATGCAGCGCAATCCTCGTCCAACTCGCGCAGAAGCGAGCGACGTTGCCAATGCGATTTTTGACGGTACAGATGCGATCATGTTGTCCGGTGAAACAGCTGCGGGACGTTACCCGACTGAATCCGTACAAACAATGGCTCGTATTGCTGAGCGTGCAGAAGCGGCATTGGAATACCGTGAAATATTCACAAAGCAAGCAAACGCACAGCAAACCTCCGTTACGGAAGCAATCAGCCAAGCCGTTGCAAACTCAGCGCTTGATCTGAAAGCGAAAGCGATCATTACTTCGACTCAAAGCGGGTTTACTGCTCGTATGGTATCGAAGTACAAGCCTAAAGCGCCGATTATTGCGGTTACGACAGATGAGAAAGTATTGCGCCGTCTATCCCTTATTTGGGGCGTGTTCGCTGTTCTTGGTCCTGATGCGGATACAACGGACGAAATGTTCGAAAACGCAGTTAAAGGCGGCATGAGCACTGGATTCCTAAACCTTGGCGATACGGTTGTTATCACGGCAGGCGTTCCTGTTGGTCGTGCGGGTACAACAAATCTGATCAAAATTCACCACATCGGTGAGCTTCTTGCCCAAGGACAAGGTATCGGCAGCCAAACAGCTATCGGTAAAATCGTTGTAGCTCGTACACCAGAAGAAGCCATTGCAAAAACGACTCAAGGCTCCATCTTGGTTACGGTCTCGACAGACAAAGAATATATGCCTGCTTTCGAGAAAGCGGGAGCGGTAATTACTGAGCAAGGCGGCATTACCAGCCACGCAGCGGTAGTGGGTCTTAACCTTGGAATTCCGGTTATTCTTGGCATTTCGAACGCAACCGAACTGCTTAAAGATGGCATGGAAGTTACCATCTATGGCGAAACGGGCGTTGTTTATCACGGCCAATCTAAAGTCCTTTAATCCTAAAGGTACTTTCTAACAATTAGATAAGAAGCAGATGAAAGCGATGGTGATCTCACCGTCGCTTTTTGTTCATTCGTCATGTTTACACAGAAATGGTTAAATTGCCTTTAGGAGGGATATCATGCTTACACAAGCTAGTTGGTTTACGCATCCGCTGCGTGTGCGTTATGAGGAAACAGATCAGATGGGTGTTGTGTTTCATGGCAATTATGTAACCTGGTTCGAGATTGGACGTACAGAATGGATAAGAAACGTGGGATATAGCTATAAAGAAATTGAAGCCAATGGCTTGCTGCTTCCTGTCGTTGATTTGGAATGCCGCTACATCTTGCCTGCTCGCTATGACGACATGGTCATTGTGTGCACGCGCATCGGTGCTTGCACGCCGGTGCGGGTAACTTTTGAATCGCAGGTAAGAAGGGTAGGGAAAGAAGAGTTCGAAGCAGGAGTGTTTGCTGGTAGCGATCAGCTGCCTGGTGAGTTGCTCGTTGAGGGCGGTACCAAGCATGTTTGGGTGAATGCCTCCTGGCAGCCCGCCCGTCTTAATAAAGCGATGCCCGATTTATATAACCTGTTGCTTACAAAGTAAGCTCGCGCAAACCAGTAGGCTTGTGCTTGCGAAGGAAGTTTGCGATGTAAACGGAGCTTATGCTCTTGAAGCAAGTTTGCGATGTAAACGGAGCTTATGCTCTTGAAGCAAGTTTGCGATGTAAACGGAGCTTATGCTTTTGAAGCAAGATTGCGATGTAAACGGAGCTTATGCTTTTGAAGCAAGTTTGTTATGTAAACGGAGCTTATGCTCTTGAAGCAAGTTTGCGATGTAAACGGAGCTTATGCTTTGAAGTAAGCTTGTTATGTAAACGAAGCTTATCCTTTGAAGCAAGTTGCTTCACAATCGAATTAAAGTATAGCCTTAAGTTCCAATTTCGCTATGCAACTTTTTAGGAGGTCCAATCATGTACAAATGGCTGTTGGCGGTTTTTATTATCGTACCCGTTATTGAGCTTTGGGGTATTTTTCAGATGGGCAGCTGGATCGGCGGATGGAATACGTTTTTTATTCTTATTGTGATGGGACTTGCCGGAGCCTACTTAGCCAGAGCGGAAGGCCGCAGAGTATGGAGCGAAGCACAGCGCCAAATGCAGGCCGGTCAAATTCCGGGACAGACCATGCTGGATGGCTTATGCGTGCTCGCGGGTGGCATACTGCTGCTCATGCCGGGCTTTTTATCCGATATCGTAGGTGTTACGCTACTCTTTCCGGCAACGAGAACCTTTTATAGGCAAATGATGCTGCATTGGATTGAAAAAAGAATGAGAAATGGCAATTTTAAGATTGGAAGGTTCTAATATTTACGTCATATTTACAAAAGGTTAACATGGAAATAATAGTTATGCTTCATAATGTAAGAGATCGTTGTCGTTTCCTGCAGCAGTCTTGATAGGCATACTGAAGCGTATGCTATAAAAGCAGGTTAATTTCGCAAAATTACTCAGGAGGCGTGAGAAATGACCAAGCTTTTGTCCAACTATGTAAATCGTGACCTAAGTTGGATCGAGTTCAACCGAAGAGTTCTCCAAGAAGCACAGGACCCGGGCAATCCCCTGCTGGAGAGAGCAAAGTTTCTAGCGATTGTGACAAGCAATCTCGATGAATTCATGAGCGTGCGAGTCGCAGGCATACAAATGCAGATGAGAGCAGGCCTATCTAAAACGGACTTTACTGGATATACGCCTTCCGGACTTTGGAAGAGGCTTATTAAACGTGCAACACAAATGGTAAATGATCAATATCGTACATACAGAGAAGTTTTTCGCGGTTTAAGCCGCGAAGGCATATTTATTCGTTCACTCGAAGAGCTCAACGTAACGCAGACGAAAGCAGTCTCGGACTATTTTCATGAAATCGTATTTCCTGTCTTAACACCGATGGCTGTCGATCAGAGCAGACCTTTCCCGCTCGTTCATACGAAAGAATTATATTTGGCGGTGCTTTTAAGGCAGGAAGGTAGTTCAGCGGAGGACGAACCGTTGTTTGCGATTGTGCAGGTACCCTCTATATTGTCGCGATTCGTTCCTGTGCCGGGAAGGATCAATAGCAAAAAGACGGAGTTTGTGCTGCTTGAGGATCTAATCCAGCAATTTATTGATACCTTATTCAATGGGTATATTCCGTTTTCGGTTCATCCATTTCGACTTACAAGAGACGCGGACATTACACTGAATGAGGAAGACGCAGAGGATTTGCTGGAAGAGATTGAGAAAGAGCTGCGCAGGCGCCGCTGGGGCATTCCGGTAAGGCTTGAAGTAGCAAAGGGGATGCATCCTTATGCGCTTGAAATGCTTACAGAAGAGCTGGAGATTGAAGATAATTTATTCGAGATTGACGGACCGCTGGATCTTAGCTTTTTGATGAAATTCGCAGGAGCCGTTCCCGGCAATGACAATTTGCGCTACGAGAAGCTTGAGCCAGTCTACCCGCGGGAGTTCGATGAAACGGATGATATGTTCGAAGTTATCCGCCAGCGTGATGTGCTGATGTACCACCCATACGAGTCGTTCGACGCAGTGAATGATTTCGTTATGCAGGCTGCCTATGATCCAGATGTCCTTGCCATCAAGATGACCTTATACCGCGTCAGCGGCCAATCTGCACTCGTTCAGGCGCTTGCCAAGGCAGGAGAGGCTGGCAAACAGGTAACGGTCGTGGTCGAGCTGAAGGCAAGGTTTGACGAGGAGCGGAATATTGCATGGGCACGACAGCTGGAGAAGGCAGGCTGTCATGTCGTATACGGCTTGGTTGGCTTAAAGACCCATGCCAAAATTTTATTGGTCGTTAGGCGAGAGCAGGGCACGCTGCGCCGGTACGTTCATGTTGGCACGGGCAACTATAATGACAGCACGGCCACCTTGTATACGGATATCGGGCTGTTTACTTCACATCCAATTATCGGAGGCGATGCTTCGGCGTTATTTAACGAGGTTACAGGCTATTCGTCGCCTTATGAATGGAAAGCCTTTGGCGTTGCACCCTCCGACTTGAAAGAGAAGCTGTACCGATTGATCGATCGCGAACGTTTAAATGCGATTGCGGGCAAGCCGGCGCGTATTATTGCCAAAATGAATTCGTTGTCCAATCAGGAAATGATTGATAAGCTTTACGAGGCATCGCAAGCCGGTGTGAAAATCGTATTGATCGTACGAGGGGTATGCTGCTTGCGTCCAGGCGTGCCAGGACGAAGTGAAAATATTCAGGTTATAAGCATTGTAGACCGGTTCCTCGAGCATGCGAGAATCATGTATTTCCATAACGGCGGGGAAGAAGAGGTTTACTTGTCCAGCGCGGATTGGATGACACGCAATCTCACAAGAAGGATAGAGCTGATGTGTCCGGTATTTGATCCAACGCTTAGACAAATATTGATCAAGATGCTTAATTTAAATATTGATGATAACGTCAAGGCGCGCGAGCTGCAGCCGAACGGTACTTATGAGCATATCTCTAGCGTCGATAAGCAGCCGTTCCGCAGCCAGTTTGAAGCCAAGGTTATATCGTCGTGGAAGGGACGTGCGTAGCCGAATAATCGAGACTCGGCGTGTACGCCCACAGCTTCTTGAATTCGGCTGCAAGCTCATCCACCTCGCGGCGTTCTACGTCAAGCGTTCCTCGGGGCTGAACGGGCCGAAGCAGCAGCTGGTTGCCAGATAGCTGGACATTCAACTGCGCAATGGCTTGCGTCTCCCCGCGATCCAAGGCGGCAGACAATTGCAGCAAAGCACCCAGCTTATAAATAATATCAAGGTCGGAATCGTTCAGCAGCTCTTTATATTCGGATATATGCTGACGTGCCCGGCCTTTGCTTTTGTATGAAGCAATGGCGGCGGTCATGATCATTTCCCGGTGAGTTAGTCCGTTCAATTGGGAATTGATAATGAGATAGAAGGAATGCCGAGCATACTCGTAATAATCAATGGAAGCTCCGATTCGGAACAGCTGCGAGGCGGTGTCGAGCAATACTCTCGTCTGCGAAGGCAGAGCGTTCTCATAATGGAGCACATCATATATCTCGAGCGCAATGCGGTTCACCTGCATCACATGCTGCTTAGGCGCTTCAGGATGTAGAGCGCTTAAATTCGTCAGGCTGTATTTCAGCACGTCATCCAGCTTTGGGTGATTCGGAAATCGAGTAGCATGGAATAAGCCGTCCCGCAGCCCTGCCCCGCAGATGCGGTAGTAAGATGCTTTCGTAGCACGAAACAAGACACGTAGTATGGCAACGCCAGGTACAACCACGTCGGCGCGTTCCTTGGACAAGCCTGGCAGCTTGCGCCTTTTTTCGAGCGGAAGCTTACGCATTTGATGAAACAGCTCATCGACATGCTCGGACGTAGCAGGATAATTATGCGTTTGCGGGAATGGATATTTGTAGGCAGCCTGATGCATTTTGCCTAGTGCTCTCACGGTGCCTCCGACGCCAACTAATGGAAGTCCAGGCATCTCGCCAATCCACGGCTCATTCTTCACGGCCTCAATGACAAGCGTTTCAAGCGCCTTTAGCTCCTCATCGAGCAGCATGCCTTTGGCGCCAAAACGTTTGTTGAGACTGACGCATCCGAATGGGAAGGATACGGAGCGAACGAGGGCGCGGTTGCGAAATAGCGATAGCTCGGTGCTTCCTCCGCCGATATCAATAAGGAGTCCGTCTTTGATATTCAGGGAGTTGACCATCCCTAAAAAACCATAGGAAGCCTCATCCTCACCGGATAGCAATTCAATGGTTAAGCCGGTTTCAACTTTTATCCTGCTTAGTATTTCATTGCGATTTTGGGCGTTTCGAATAGCTGCGGTAGCGACAGCACGAATATTGCTTGTATGATTGTGTGTGCAAATCATGGTAAAATGGTTCAGCGTGTCTATGAGCTCGTCGATCGCTGAAAGTGGAAGACAGCCGTCTTCGTCAATACGTTCGCTTAATCTAGCAGGCCGTTTGCTGCTATCCGCCACACGATGAGCACCATTTGCTGTCCTCTCGTATACGACAAGTCGGACTGAATTGGAGCCTATGTCAATAATCCCGATGCGTTGTTTAGTCATGTAGCGCCTCCAAGTACAGCGAATTTTGCTCGTTTTGTTCTCTATATGACATTTTACCACTATATTCGCTTCTGTAAAATTAGTTTATGCTGCGGCTAAAAATAGAGCGAATAGGGAAAAATGCAGCTGGAGCCTATGGTACGATGTGGTGAAATAATAAGCGAAAAAAATATTAATGATGCCGATAAAGTACAAAGCGCGGAAACAGTTGATTCATCGAGGGTTTTCGAAGGTAGTGTAGAGGCTTGCCCACATTTTGCCCACATGGGTCTGGATAATTTAGAGTCCGCTCATTAACTCGGCAAATTTGTCGGAAGCTTCTTTCTTTTTGCTTTTCGTTACGTGTAGATAAACAGCTTTGGTGGTTGCATCGTTTTTATGGCCAAGTCGATCCATGATAGCTTCCAACGAGACACCGGCTTCTGCCAATAATGATGTATGTGTATGTCTAAGTGAATGGACAGTGAGCCCTTCATTATCCATTCCGATTTGTTTCAACAGTTTTAGCATCCTTTGTCGTACAAGCCATTTAGGTTCAGGGTAGCCATAGTATTTCTTTAATTTAGCAAATATGAAATCGTGATCATGGTATACATCTCTTTTTTGCATCTTAACTACATTCTGTTTCGCCTTAAGATCAATTAATGCTTTAATGACGATGTCATCAACGCTAATTGTTCGAACCGATGTTTTCGTTTTCGGTGTCAGGAGCTCGTAGTTAACGATGACTCCGTAAGGGTTATAATACGTTTTCGTAATCCTTATCGTTTTTTCCTCGAAATCTAGGTCAGTCCACTTGAGAGCACAGAGCTCTCCAACTCGCATCCCGGTATAGGCAAGAACAAGAAGGGCAGGGTAGTCTAAATCTTTCCCTGAAGTTTTAGCGGAAAGGAGCAGCTTTGCTAAGTCCTCTTTCTCCATATACTTTGCTAATTCCTCGTTGTTTTCCAATTCCTCAATCGTTGTGCGCTTTCGTGGGATCTGAGTAAACTTTGTAGGGTTGATTTTAATAGCTCCAATTTCCTCAGCTTTGTGGAATATTAACCTCCCTGTTCGGTGCATGCTGCTTACAGTATTAAACGCGTATTTCTCTGCCGATTCATCTATAACTGTTTGATAATCGGATCGTGACACGTTTTTTAAAAGCTTTGCTCGCCCAAGCTTTTCTTTCCATCGCTCAGCTTCATGCTTACGCAATGCCAGAGTACTGGGTTTAACCCCGCTATTACCATAATCCTTCAGCCATTCATCTATAAAATTCTCTAATTTCACATTAGATTCTTGAGAGAAAGTACCTTCCATTATCTCCACATATATCTTTGCTGCAGCAGCTCTTGCTTCAGATTCAGTTCGGTATCCACCTTTCTCTTTTTGCTTTCGCTTACCTGTTTTTGGATCTAATCCTATATCAATTCTATAAGACCATGTGGCGCCACATTTGCATTTCTTGCCTTCTCCGCATGCACAACCTCTTTTACGATACGTTCCTTTCATATCTCATGGCTCCTTTTTAGAACATATGTTCTGTTTTTGGTGTATGGAAAACCGCCTCGCAGCGGTGAAGCGCAAGTTTACATTTTTATATAGGATTGTTCGTCTGCCCAGAATGTTCGTTTTGGCGGGCGTTTTAAGTGAGCAACTTCGATAGGAACTCCACTCAAAGTTGCGGCTTCGTATAATGTCATGCCACTAATTAATAATTCGTCGGATATTAGAAGTTCTACTGCAAGCTCATTTGCTTCACGTTCTATCCGCTCAACACTCATGAGTGTATGCCTTTTAAGAAACGGTGTGTTTACTTTGGGGTGCAGGATAGCATGTCCTAACTCGTGGGCACATGTGAAGTGTTGATCCTGCTCCTCCAAAGCATTATTAATATGAATCATAGGTATGCGTTTATAAGTATTGAAGTAGCCCATCATGCTGCCAAGTGGTTCGAATAAGACGACGATGTTTTTCTGAGATGCGATCTTGAATGGATCGTTCGTTCCGTGCTTGCGGGTTAGCTGACTGACCAAGTGTTTAATCCCCATTCAGCGCGCCCCTTATTTGTTTTTATTGGGATTGAATTTCTGTTTGGCCATTCCTTTAGCTAGTCGAAGCGAATTCTCAAGTGATAGCCTCATCAGCTCTTTGGTTTCTTCATCCATGGGTTCACCGTGAAAAGCCATAGCTTCTGTGGATTCAAGTTCTCCGATCATGCGCTCAAGGTCGACAGCGATATCACGTTCCTCTCTAGGAGAAAGGTGGTGATTCGAAAATAACTCTTTTGGACTGCGCATTTGACCTTCGTATATCGGCGGTTCTTGACGGGAGTAGGCTGAACTTAATTCTTTGAAGCTAAGCCCTAAAGTTTTCGAAAGACGATCTATGATACCGCCAGGTTCGTAATCCCATGGAGCAGGTTGCCCGTAATCTAGATTCATCAATATAGCTAAAGGCACATCTAGTTGTCTCGATAACTCCTCTATTGTAAGACCCAAATCATTTAGACGTTTCTCAATAATGGCTCCAATAGACTTACCGAGTAGATAATCAAGAGTCACTTTGAAAATATCGGCTAGAAGTACGGCATTATCAGCGCTTAGATTTTTTTTACCCCGCTCGATGTCGTAATAATATTGTGGCGAAATCCCTAATTTATTGGAAACCTCTACGCCACTAAGATTCCTTTTTTGCCTTAATTCTCGGATTCTATATTCAGGTGAAACCACGTGCAACAACTCCTTATTCTTCTTATGCTAAAACTTTATCATCTAATAGATTAAAACACAATCATCAAATAGATTAAAAATGGAGCAAATTTAAGCTATTCGGAGCATTTTTGTTAATCTATATGATTAATACTCTTAAATGCTCTTATTTTAATCTATTTGATTAAATTTGCTATTTGATATAATTAATCAAATGGCTTAATATTTACTTCAGGGGGTGATGCAGATGGGATTCTCAACCAAAGTTAAAAACATTTTAGCTGAAAAAGAAATGAATCCTTCAGAGTTGGCAAGGCAAACCGGATATTCACCACAGTACATTCACGATTTACTAAAAGGAGATAAACGTTGGAACGAAGAGACGATGAGTAAGGTTTGCGGGGCTCTGGATTTGGAAATCACCATTAACTCAAGAAAGAGGTGATCCTCATATGACTAAAATTAAAGTCACAGCAATCGAGCAGTTACCTGATGTCCTAACACCGCAGCATATCGCTGATTACATTGGAATATCGCGTCGCCGTATTTATGAGCTCTGTCAATCTGGAGAGATTAAGAGCTTCTTGATTGGGGCTTCACGAAAAATACATAAAAGCGATTTGCTTGATTGGGTGAGGGTATTGCGTGAAGGAGGTGAGAAGGCATGAGTGTTACAGGTCGCGTTTGGCTGGAGCTAACGAAAGAGGAACGTATGGTTTGTTTGGAGTTTGCGACGTGGGAGAACCAAAAGCGCATGAAAAAGACCCTTGCGATGTAGGAGTCGCAAAGGCCACGAAAGACAAAATTAGTTACCGCAATCTTAACACAATTTATCTGGATTGAAAATAGGAGGGGCTGCTTGTGTCCCGTGTCACTTTATTATTGCTTCCTCCTGAGTGCGAAATCTGCGGCCATGAAGTTGAGCTGCAATCTTTGAAGCCTTGGAATGGAATCGAAGTTGCCATTATTGTATCAAAGAGATAAACGAGGAGGTTACCTAATATGCCAGTACAAATCACGATTAACGGCGAAAACGCCACTGAAACACTTAACGAACTTATTGCTCTTTCATCAGGCTTTTCTAATAAACATACCGCATCAGCAACTATTGCAGCTGAGACAATTAAGCAACCACGTGCTTCCCGTACTAATAAACCTGTCGAGCCTGAATCGAAGCAAGAGCCTATTAAGGAAGATCCAGGTCCTAGTGATGACGATATCCCATCCACGTATTCGGTGGAGGATCTGAGAGCCAAAGCGGCTGAGGTAGCTAAGCTAGGCAAGCAGGCTAAAGTTAAAGCTATTCTGACTCAATTTGATTCTGCTTCGATTAGCGCGGTACCCGAAGACAAACGTGCTGAAGTTTATGCGGCACTAGAGGCTGTTGCGAATGAGTAGCGTCAATCATTCCAGCAGAGCCCATGCCAAGCTGTCGGCGTCTGGTTCTGAGCGCTGGCTGTCTTGTCCGGGCAGTGTCGGACTAGAGGCGTTATTTCCAAGCGAGAGCGGTAGTAGTGTGTTCGCGGCGGAGGGTACGGCGGCACACGAGCTCTCCGAAATCCATCTTGCCTATCTGTTCAACCATATCACGAAGGCACAGCACACGAAGAAACTTGCGGCCGCTAAGAAGGGTGAGTTTTATTCGCAAGAGATGGAGGATCATGTTCAAACTTATATGGATGTCGTTATCGAGCGAATCAATGAAGCGAGAGCCAAGACGCCTGATGCGACGATTCTGTTTGAGGAACGTTTAGACTTCTCACCATGGGTGCCGGAGGGCTTCGGTACGGGCGATGTCGTAATCATAGCTGACGGAACGCTTGAGGTTATAGATTTGAAATACGGCAAGGGTGTACCAGTCTCAGCTGAGGATAACAGCCAGCTCAGGTTATATGGTCTTGGCGCAATAAACGGATTCAGTTTCCTATACGATGTGCAGAACGTCCGAATGACAATCGTCCAGCCACGGCTAGACAGCGTATCCACAGAGATGCTGACAACTGAGGCGTTGTTTAAATGGGCAGAAGATGTCGTCAAGCCTGGCGCTGATCTTGCTGTATCAGGTAAAGGTGATACGGTATCCGGCGACCATTGCAAATTCTGTAAAGCTAAAGCGGTTTGTCGTACGAGAGCCTTTGCGAATATGGAGCTCCTCGCTCATGAGTTTAAAGAGCCTGAGCTGCTGTCGCTCGAAGAGCTAGCTGATATCCGCGGCAAGATCGAGAACCTTGTCAATTGGGCAGGCGATGTGAAGGACCATATGCTAGAGCAGGCTGAGAAGCATAACATTCGCTATCCTGGCTGGAAGCTCGTTGAAGGTCGAAGCAACCGGATATATTCGGACAAGGACGCTGTTAAATTCACACTGGAGCAAGCAATCAAACAGAAGCATTTCGGCCAGCACTTCAAGCCGGACTCCATCTTTAAGCCGCAGGAACTTGTTGGTATTGGTGAGATGGAGAAGGTTGTCGGCAAGAAAATGTTCGGGGAGCTGCTGTCAGATTTGATTATCAAGCCATCAGGCAAACCGACTCTCGTAGAGGAATCGGACAAGCGACCTGAGCTGTCTTCACTAGCCTCTATTGAGTCGGATTTTGCAGGAGAGGATCATGTTGGCTGATCAGTGGGGTATCTATAGCACTATTTCGAAAAAGTTTTGTTTTGGGATCTCTGAAACTTCCAAAAAGCTGGCACAAAGAGCTTTGCTCAATAAAATCGGTAATGACGCCTATAAATGGCGATTCATGCCTAGGGTAATCATTCAAAAACCAATTATAAAGGAGCCAACTAAAATGGCAATTACAAATACGGATACAAAAGTAGTAACTGGAACAGTTCGTCTATCTTATACCCATGTTTTTGAACCGCAGTCTATTGACGGTGGCGATGCGAAATACAGCACTGCGATCCTCATCCCAAAAACGGACAAGGTGACGTTGCAGAAGATCAAAGCAGCAGTTGATGCTGCTAAGGAACAAGGTAAGAGCAAATGGGGCGGCAAGATCCCTGCAAATGCGAAGACGCCGCTGCGTGACGGCGACGAAGAGCGTCCGGATGATGAGGCGTATGCAGGTCACTACTTCCTGAATGCGTCCAGCAAGAACAAACCGGGTATCGCTAAGCCGAGTGGTAAAGATGCGAACGGCAAGACGAAATTTGCGGAGATTACGGACACGACCGAGGTTTACTCTGGCTGCTATGCAAAAGTGAGCCTCAACTTCTATCCGTTCGATGCGAAGGGTAACCGCGGTGTTGCTGCTGGCTTGAACAACTTGGTTAAGGTGCAGGATGGCGACTTCCTCGGCGGCCGCAGCAGCGTGAACGACGACTTCTCGGATACAGAGTTCGAGGATGACTTGGGCGAAGACGATTTCTTGAATTAATTCAACTGAAAGGGATTCGGCAACGGGTCCCTTTTCCTATCTAAAAATATGGGAGGTTTATATAGAATGGAACAAAAATTTAGAATTGCTTACTTGGTCGAAACGGCTCATCAGAATGCTATTAACAAAGGCTGGTATGAGGAGCCACGCACATTTGGTGAAATGATCGCCCTTGTACATTCGGAAGTTTCCGAAGCTTTAGAGGATCATCGTAACGGACGTGAAATGCAGGAGATTTACTATGAAGGCGATAAGCCATGCGGCATTCCAACAGAGCTGGCGGATGTATTAATTCGGATTTTCGATATGTGCGGATACTTCGGAATCGATCTGGAGGAAGCGATTGAGGAGAAGATGGCGTATAACGCAACACGGCCGCAGAGGCACGGTGGTAAAAAGCTGTGACCACGTTGCGCATCGATATCGAAACCTATTCTTCTGTCGATCTTATCAAAAGCGGCGTTTATAAGTACGTCGATTCACCTGATTTTGAGATCTTACTATTCGGCTATGCCTTTGATAACGATCCGGTGCAAGTAATCGATCTTCTAGATTTTGAGGAAATACCGCAGCAAGTCATGGATGCTCTCGAAGATCCAACTATCACGAAGCAGGCTTTCAACGCAGCTTTCGAGCGAACTTGTATCGCCAAGCATTTCGGCGTATCGATGGAGCCAGAACAGTGGGTTTGTACTGCTGTACATGCTTTGTATCTCGGCTTGCCTAACTATCTTGAAGGTGTCGCCAAGGTACTGAACCTGTCTGCTCAGAAGGACACAGCGGGCAAGAACTTGATTAAATACTTCTCGTTACCATGCAAGCCTACCAAAGCGAACGGTCAACGCACACGAAACTATCCGCATCATGCGCCTGAGAAGTGGGAGCAATATAAGGCTTATTGCAATCAGGATGTTGTCGTAGAGCGAGACATCAGTAAGGTGCTCGATCAGCATCCGCTGCCGGCTAGCGAGCACAGGCTGTGGGCGCTCGATCAGAAGATTAATGACAAGGGTGTTCGACTCGATCCGCAGCTTGTGGCTCACGCAATCGTCTGTGATGAGCGGTACAAAGAAAAGCTAATGGCAGAAGCTGTGGAGCTTACGGGGCTGGATAACCCCAACAGCGGCCCGCAGATCAAAGGGTGGTTACTGGAGGCAGAGGGCTTGGAAGTCGAGAGCCTGACGAAGGATACGGTCCCGATCCTGCTTGAGCAGGTCGAGGGAGACACTGCAAAGCGAGTATTAGAACTTCGACAAGAGCTCAGCAAGACATCGGTCAAGAAATACCAGGCTATGGAGCGTGCAATCTGCTCCGACAGCCGAGTGCGCGGGCTTCTCCAATTCTACGGCGCCGGCAGGACAGGGCGATGGGCGGGTCGATTGGTCCAGGTACAAAATTTACCGCGAAACTATCTTAATGATTTGGCTCTTGCGAGGCAGTTTCTATTAGAAGGGAATTACGAGCTTCTTGAAATCCTGTTCGCTAGTGTGCCGGATGTATTGTCACAGCTCATTCGCACCACGTTCGTTCCGTCCGAGGGTAACACCTTCGGCGTGGCTGACTTCTCGGCCATCGAGGCACGGGTGATTGCGTGGTTAGCCGGTGAACAGTGGCGGCTTGATGTATTCAATAGTCACGGCAAGATATACGAAGCCTCGGCAGCTCAGATGTTTAAGATTCCTATTGACCAGATTTCTAAAGAAGATCGGCAGCGCGGGAAGGTCGCGGAGCTTGCGCTTGGTTATCAAGGTGGACCTAATGCACTTGTCACGATGGGTGCTTTAAAGAATGGACTGATGGAGGAAGAGCTGCAGCCACTCGTTGATGCGTGGCGTGAAGCAAACCCAGCGATCAAACGGTTCTGGTATGCAGTAGGTGATGCTGCGGTAACGGCTGTTGAAGAACAGCGGACCGTGAAGCTGAAGCATGGAATTTCTTTCATCTATACGCCTGGTACACTGTTCTGCCAATTGCCATCCGGTCGTAGGCTGGCTTACTTCAAACCACGGCTGGAAGACGGGAATTACGGCAAGAAACAGCTTAGCTATGAAGGCGTCAATGATACGAAGCAATGGGTCAGGCTGCGGACATACGGCGGCAAGCTTGTGGAGAACATCGTACAGGCAGTAGCACGGGATTGTTTGGCGGAGTCAATGATTCGGCTAGATGAAGCAGGCCACAACATCGTCATGCACGTCCACGATGAGGTCATTCTCGATGAGGCATCGGGTTCACTAGAACGTGCATGCGAGATTATGGGCCAGCCGATCAGCTGGGCACCAAGGTTACCTCTGCGAGCAGACGGCTTCGAATGCGACTTCTATAGAAAGGATTGATTATAGCAATCTTATCTTAATCCCATTCATACCCGCAACTCGTGCAAACTAGCTTAAAATCATCTTTCTCTTCATCGTCAATTCGCTCAAGGGTCGGTCTTTCACATGCAGGACAATACATTTAGGATCACCTCATTTTTGTAGTATCCTTATTCGACATAATTTAACAAATTCCTTTTTTAGGGGGATAGCAATGAGACAACTTGATTTATTTGCAGGGATCGGAGGAATCAGTTTAGCAGCGGAGTGGGCGGGTATTGAAACTGTTGCATTCTGTGAAAAAGAGCCGTTCGCTCAGAATGTGCTCCGCCGCCGATTTCCTAATAAACCAATATACGATGATGTTTTTAATTTAACAAAGGAGGTGCTTAAAAATGACGGCATTACAGGAATCGACATTATTGCAGGTGGTTTCCCCTGTCAACCTTTCAGTAACGCAGGAAAGCGAACCGGGACGGCAGATGACCGTTACCTCTGGCCTGAAATGTGCAGAATCGTTGACGAGCTTAGACCCACTTGGGTATTTGCTGAGAATGTTGATGGGCTCGTCAGTATGGCACAGTCCGATAGCGAGCTTGTCTTGGAAGATGAAACAACAATATGCGAGGAAGCGGAAATGGTCGTCGAAACCATCCGGCAAGACCTTGAAGCAATCGGGTATCAATCCGTCCCAATTGTTATACCAGCTTGCGGTGTCGGTGCCTCGCACAGGCGCTACCGGATCTTCATTCTGGGCTACTCCCAATTCAGCGGACGCAACGGGGACAAGCGGAGGAGGGCAAACGAAGAGTCTACGGACAGATATGAGGCTTTGGCCGACACCGAGAGCGAACGATGCGGAGAAGCGCGGAGAGGTTGCAAACGTCCCAAGGAACGGGCTGCCTGGGGCGGTGCTGTGGCCTACGCCGCAGGCGCGGGATTATCGCAGCGGAGACGATCCGAATGGACCGAGAGCGACAAGGAAAAGGGAACAGGGCTGGACTCCGGGGTTGAACGATGCGGTCAAGATGTGGCCGACACCGAGAGCAGGAGATGGGAAACACGGGGGACCGAACAGCCGGGACAGCAAAGGGAATTACGCGCTATCGGGAGCCGTGCATCATGTGAAAATGTGGCCGACACCTCAAGCGGGAGACGACCGCGACCGAGGGAATCTATCGAACCCTGTAATACAGCAACGGATCGAACAGGGGAAACAAGTGAACCTCTCAATGTGCGTATCGGTGAAAAGCGGACAGCTCAATCCGGAATGGGTAGAAGCCCTTATGAACTTTCCGATTGGATGGACGGATGGGGAATGAATCCGCTGGATGCCCTTATTAACTTCATATCCTCTTATCCACAGCCTGCACTTATGGGGCAGGAGCAACACGAATGGGAGCCATCACGTGTAGCGACAGGGGTTAAGAATAGAGCGGCACGACTAAAGGCGCTCGGCAATGCTGTTGATCCTTTGCAGGCGCTGCCTGTGTTATACGGAATTCGAGTCATAAATGATTACTTAAAAGGGGCTGGTTGCTTTGAGTAAAGATAACGTGAATCATCCCTCGCATTACACTGCTGGAAAAGTTGAATGCTACGACGCGCTGGAGGCTGCTACAGAAGGGTTATTTGGCATCGAGGCCGTCAGCACGGCGAACGCAATTAAATATTTGTGGCGCTGGAAACGGAAGAACGGTGTCGAGGATCTGCGTAAGGCTGTTTGGTACATCAACCGACTGATAGAGAGGGCTGAGGGAGATGGAGAGGTTTCCGGAACATCTACATCCGTTGGTTACTGAGAATCTCGGTATGGTGCGTCAGATTGCTAGGCGCATGAGCTATGGCTTAAGAGACCCTGCAATGGACTACGACGATCTGTTCTCTGCTGGCAGCATCGGCTTAATGTTTGCAGCTCAGCACTATGACGAGTCGAAGGGTTATGCATTCAGCAGCTATGCCTACAGGTGCATATGGGGCTATGCGGCAAGGTCGATCAACACCAATGGACAGATACGGGTACCTACACATATCAAACGGCTAGCAAATCGAATTCGTATCGGAGATTTGTACGATGTTAATTCAGAGGAATTAGCCTCTCGTTTTAACTCCAGAGTAGAGTACATTAATTCCGCTAAGCACTATTTAGAGATTAGGCTCTTTCCGATCTTGTTGCAGGTGGAAGGTGAGACAGTGAATCTGGCTGATCTATATGCCACTACTAGTGTTGACTTGTCGGTGGTATATACGCAGGAGTTTGTAGAGTCGTTGCCTCTAAAAGGCAAGTATTATAAGCGCCGGGCGTTGCTGGACTTGATGTTACAAGGGTTAAATGCTAAAGAAGCTGGTAAGCGGTTAGGATTCTCTCGGCAAGCAGCTCATGTTCATTTGAAAGCAGTACGAGAAGAATGGGATAGGTATCAGAAAAATAAGTAGAGCTTGGTTCCCCGAGCTCTACTTATAAAGTAATTATCACAATTCGAATATGGACTCGGCTAAGAATACTTTTATAAAAGAAATATAATTTACCTACTTTATGAATGAACGCATTAAGGATCCCTTTTCAATATGTGAGTTCATCCAAGGGACTAGAAGAAAACCAGATATATTAGTTCCTTCAGTTAAACTTTTGAAAGAAGCGTTTCTCTCTTCAGATGTGTAAACTATAGGCATTTGAAAGTTAATGTTAAATTGTGAATATTCAACAAAATCCTCATAGGATACGACTTGGATCTGTTCTGGATTTACTAGATTACTGGTTTCATCTTGGTCAAGCATTCTTAGCAAATATCTAATGGGTACACGATCATTAATTGGGTCTGGGGTATTGTCTGCCCAGAACTCAAATTCGCAATGAGCATATAGATCGTTATTAACTCTAGATAGACTTGCAAAATCTAAACCGATTTCGTTGTCCTCATTATTATTAATTGCTTCGCGGCAAGCTTTAGTTTTGCCGAAACCGAACACGACACATCCTGCTCCATTAATTTCGAAAATGTCACCGTAAAAAGTTTGTTCTTGGCGTGTTGATTTGATTAGCTTCATTGATAAGGACTCCCTTTTCATCATGTTGTTTTAGTGATTAATATTGTTGTTTTTGTAGAGTTACTAGTTTTCATTATATTTTACAAGGAAATGTTTTACAAACAAAAGGACGTGACTGTATGCATGATGTCGAACTAGTCATCGCGTTCGGGCGGAACCGGAGCGACACGAATTGGAAAAACGAATACCTCAGCTGGGGCGAATTTGTACTGCGGCTTCGCTCGCTTCGCCGGACGACCGAGACGATGGCCGAGTACGACAAGCTGTCCGTCCCAGCTAAAGGTAAGGTCAAGGATGGGGTTGCCTTCGTCGGCGGCCTTGTCCAAGGTGGGCGCCGGAAGAAAGAGAACGTGGACACGCGCTGCCTCATTACGTTGGATGTGGACCATGCTAACGAGGATTTCATATTTAACTTGGATCTCATCCTTGGTGGTAATGCCTACGTCTTATATTCCACGCACAGCCATCGGGAGGATAAGCCGAAGTACCGGATCGTCGTGCCGACAAGCAGAGAGATGAGTCCTGATGAATACGCAGCAGCCTCCCGTAAGCTTGCTGCCAACATCGGCATGCGGCATTTCGATAAGACCACGTTCGACGTTCACCGGCTGATGTATTTGCCGAGCTGCTCCAGTGACGCGGAGCCTGTACTGACTGAGGTAGAAGGTGAGCTGCTAGACGTTGATGTGCTGCTGGCGGAATACGAGGATTGGACGGACCCCGTACAGTGGGAGCGTCATCCGGATGAAGAAGCACAGCGGCGGACTGGCGCTAAGATGGAAGACCCACGGGAGAAGAGCGGCGTGATCGGTGCTTTCTGCCGGCAGTACAGCATAAGCGGTGCTATTGAAACTTTTTTAGCTGAAGCATACTTGCCCACAGCCATTGAGAACCGTTGGTCATTTAGTGGTTCTGATTCCCACGGCGGGCTTGTCATATACGATCAAGATATTTTTGCATTCAGTCATCATGAGTCGGACCCGATCAGCGGCCGTGAAGTAAACGCCTTCGATCTGGTCCGGCTACATAAATTCAAGGATCTGGACGACAACACCAGCGATAAGACGAACATCACGAAGCTGCCGAGTTACCAGGCGATGATGGAGTTCGCTATGAGCGATGAGCCTGTTATGCGTGAGGTAATAGCGGACGAGTTCGGAGACATGGACGATTTGGATGAGGAAACGATCGACTGGATGGCGAAGCTCGAGCGAAACAAAAAGAATCCGAAGATCATCCTGCCGAATGCCCGCAATGTAGAGCTTATCCTGACCAACGGACCATTAAAGGACGTGCTTGCCTACGATGCGTTCAAAAACGCTGAGGTCGTGAAAGATAAACTGCCGTGGCGCAAGCGCGAACGGCCGAACACGGAGTATGAGCCGTGGCTAGGCGCCGACGACCGCAGGCTGCAACACTATATTAGTAAGAAGTACAATATCAAATCCGCTGATACGATCAAAAACGCCTTAACCGAGGTCGTTCACGGAAACACCTTCCATCCGGTCAAGACCTATCTGGAGAGCCAGTACTGGGACGGAGCTGCGCGGCTGGATACGCTGTTCATCGATTACCTTGGCGCAGAGGATACGCCGTACGTGCGAGCGGTGACGAGGAAGATGTTCGTCGCAGCGATCAAGCGGATCTATGAACCCGGGTGCAAGTTCGACTATATGCTCGTGCTCGTAGGGCCGCAGGGCGTCGGCAAGAGTAGCTTGCTGGCGAAGATGGGCAAGCAATGGTTTAGTGACTCGCTTAAGACGTTCGACGCCAAGGAAGCCGGTGAGCACCTTCAGGGGGCGTGGATCATCGAAATCGGTGAGCTGGCTGCAATGAAGAAAGCTGAAGTCGATGAGATCAAGCAGTTCCTATCTAAGGAGAGCGATCGATACCGCGTAGCTTATGACCGTATGGTCTCGGACTTCCCGCGTAAATGTGTTTTTTTCGGCACTACTAATAATCATAATTTCTTACAAGATGCCACAGGGAACCGCCGCTTCTGGCCCGTTAGTGTCGATCCAGAGAAGCGTATCAAGAACCATTTTACGGAACTTACCGAGGACCTTGTCGGGCAGCTGTGGGCGGAAGCATTGACTCTCTATAAAGCCGGCGAACGGCTGGAGCTTGATGCTGACATGTATACGCAGGCTCAAGCCATGCAAGAGCGGCATTTGGATACGGATCCACGTGAGGGGCTCATTCAGGAGTATCTCGACACGTTTCTGCCTAAAACTTGGGATGACATGAACGAATACGATCGGCGCGAGTATTTAAGGACACCGACAGGCGATGTGCAGCGGACTCGGGTATGTGCAGCTGAGGTATGGGTAGAGTGTTTGGAGTCGCCTCTTAAAATGCTTAAGCCTTGGGAGTCAAAAGTAATTTGCGACATTGTCCGTAGGATTCCAGGCTGGCAAGAACGGGTGCCAGAGAAGACCAGATTCAAGATTTACGGACAGCAAAAAACGTTTGAACGGGTGTAACCGTAAAACGCTAAAGTGTAACCGTAAATTTTTACGGTTACACCTACTGTACCTTATGTAACCGTGAGTGTAACCGTAATTTTTAATAGTAAGGTACGGCTTTAAGCCAATAACCATAAGGGTTTGAGGGTTGCTGTACCTTATGTAACCGTAAATATCTTATATATAGTGAAAATGTAATTAGCATAGTAAAATGGGCGCATGTGTACGTGTAAAACATATGCTAACGCGTAATTTGCCCATATACGTGTATGTACGACCCCAACGGTTACATAAGGTACACCCTTATTTCGGGAGGTAAGCAATGAGAGAGCGTACAATTGAGAAGCGGTTCACAGATAAGGTTCAGAAGCATGGAGGTAAAGCACTTAAATTCGTGTCGCCAGGACATAATGGTGTGCCGGACCGAATCGTGCTTCTACCGGATGGCCGGACGGTGTACGTCGAGCTGAAGGCGCCGGGCAAACCGTTGAGTCCTCTGCAACAGAAATGGGCAAGGACGTTAACGGACATGGGACATGTGTTTTACAAGATAGATTGCAACGAGGATACGGATCGATTTATATCTGAGATTTTCAAGAGAGGTGATGCCGAATGAAGTTCATCCCCCATAAATATCAGGAATACGCTGTTAATCGAATCATGGATACACCAGCTGTCGGATTATTTTTAGAGATGGGCTTAGGTTGACAAAACTGTCGTAACGTTAACCGCGATTGACCGGCTGCTGTATGATTCCTTCGATGCAACCAAGGTTTTGATTATAGCGCCTAAGCGTGTGGCGGAGGATACGTGGAGCCGTGAATCGAGCAAATGGAATCATACCAAGCATCTACGGATCAGTAAGATCCTTGGCGATGCCAAGAAGCGAGAAGCCGCGCTGAAGGCTGACGCTGACATCTACGTGATTAATCGGGAAAATGTCCAGTGGTTGGTCGGTTTTCTTGGCAGCAAGTGGCCGTTTGATACGGTGGTCATTGATGAGCTATCGAGCTTCAAGAGCAGCAGCGCACAACGTTTCCGAGCCTTAAAGCGGGTGCGACCACTGATGAAACGGGTTATCGGCCTAACCGGTACGCCTGCACCGAATGGACTGCTGGATCTATGGGCGCAGATTTACCTGCTGGACCGTGGTGAACGACTCGGAACAACCGTATCCAGTTATCGTGATCGATACTTCTCAGCCGGTGCCAAAAACGGTCATGTCGTATATGAGTGGAAACAGAAAAAAGAGGCCGAGGACCGGATCCATGAGCAGATTGCAGATATTTGCATCAGCATGAAAGCAGAAGACTGGCTCGATATGCCAGCTCGCATTGATCGTATCGTACCGCTGACTATGGGTGATAAAGCAAGAGCTCAGTACGAACAGCTTGAACGCGACCTGCTGCTACCTATGGCGGGATCAGACATCGTTGCAAGTACAGCAGCTGTACTGTCCAACAAACTGCTTCAGATGGCAAACGGTGCAGCCTATGATGAGGACCGCGGCGTTCGTGAGATCCACGATATCAAACTAGATGCCTTGGAGGATTTGATTGAAGGGGCTAACGGTCATCCGGTTCTTGTCTTTTACGCTTATAAGCACGACCTGAGCCGGATTCAGCAGCGATTCAAGGAAGCACGAACACTGGATACGGCAGACGACATTGCAGAGTGGAACGCCGGTGACATCTCGATGTTGCTGGCTCATCCCGCATCAGCTGGGCATGGTCTTAACCTACAAGCAGGCGGTAATATCATTGTCTGGTTCGGTCTGAACTGGAGCCTTGAGCTATATCAGCAAGCGAATGCGAGATTGCACCGCCAAGGGCAAACACAGAGCGTAATTATTCATCATCTAGTTTCGGAGGGTACGATCGATGAGGATGTCATGGCGGCGCTGGAAGGTAAAGCGGTCGGACAAGATGCTTTGATGGCGGCTGTGAAAGCGAGAATCGAACGAGTAGGAGGAGAAGGGCGATGACAGAACAGCAAACGGTTGAGCAGCTAAGTCGATATAAGCAACTGCAAGCAAGGATACAAGTTCTTAGCACTTACAGCGTAGGCGCTGGAATCACAGTAAGCAGGCTTAACCAAGACGATCAGCTTCAGGAATTGCACCGCAGGTTACGAAACTTGCCTAGCTATATGTACTTGGGTAAGCGAGAACAAAAGCTAGAAGCAACAGCACATGCTTACTTGACGCAGTACCCTGCAGGAGTTAAGAGCCAGCTGGCAGTTATACCTCAGCAAGGAGCTGATGCGGAGGATGACAAGCTGTTGCAGGAGCTGCGTGACAAGATCGGAAAGGTGATAGCTGCACGGGGTTATGACGTACGTGATGATCTGGATGCTGTACTTGATCGGATGGTGGAGCTACAGGAACTACAGGACGAGGTTGCCCGAATTGATACGGTCTTAGAGGCGATTAAGGGCTATAAACCAGATTACGAACGGCTGCTACGAATACACTACGTAGATGGCAAAGCATGGGGTGAAGCTTCACAGGAGATGCAGGTTTCGAAGGATGTCTTTTATCGCTGGAGACGAAAGGCAATCGTAGAGTACGAAAAAATAGCGAAATAAATGCGAACGGAAAGCGAACAAAAGCAATGAAATCCGTGTTAGTATGATATTATCGAACGAAATAAAAGACGGTGCCGACTAAGATAAGGCGTAGACGGCACTGTCTTTTTATATCATCGAGTTTTTATTGTTAAACAAAGTCTGTTAGTTATCAATTTTTTTAATTGTGACAATAGCTTCGTTAAAATCATGTTCTTCGTTTGTTTCATTGTAGTCTTCGAATCCAATTTTGAAAAAAAACTCACTGACTTCAAGATCCTTACAGCCTGATATTTCCCAAAGTGCTTGTCCAGCAAGTGGTGGATTTTTATACCATCCTGTTATCAAGTATTCTTGAGGCGAGTTAGAAGTGTTTCTAATATCATAATAATCATTTCTGAAATAATAATTCCCACGTAACACTACCGGATCAACTGATTCTTTACCTTGCCATTCGTAGATTATAATCGCATTCTGTCTGTGGCCTTTTATATCAAATTCACACCTGAAAACGGAGTGAGGAGGGAGAGTAATAGTCCTTGTGTTACTTAAGTTTATATGGCATTCTCCTGAAGGTCCAGCACCTCTATTGAAAGGTTTTTTTACAGGTTTAAGTACAATTTCGTGCCCAGGAACAGGTATGGTCATTTGGTTACACTCCATTCTTTTTACCTTAGGATGTAGTTTTGAAATTAAAAATATACGTCATGTTTGATATCAGTATAGGTTTTCAGAAATATAAGCCTGAATAGTCCTAAGGGTACACTTTAAAGGTCGTTCGAAATTTGAACGGCTTTTTCTTTTGCAAAACAAACATAAAGCCCGGAGGTGGTGATAATGTAGCATGCATAGGAAAGCAGAAGCCGATTATCAGCGCGGCATGAAATACAAGGAGATAGCCGACAAGTTTGGCGTATCCCTCAATACGGTGAAGTCATGGAAACAGCGACATGGCTGGGAGCGAAAAAAAGGTGCACCCTCTCAAAAAGGTGTGCACACAAAAAAGCCAGGCGCACCACCGGGCAGTAAAAATGCTATGGGTAATAAAGGCGGCGCAGCTCCACGTGGCAACAGCAATGCAGTCACCCATGGTTTGTTCCAGAAGTATATGCCTGCCGAGTCGTTGGAAATCATGGAGCAGCTCAAGCAGCAGATCCCGCTTGATATCGTTTGGGATAACATCATGATCCAGTATACGGCCATCATTCGGGCGCAGCAGATCATGTACGTTAAGGACCAGAAGGACAGTACGAAGACGCTTGTCGGCGATAAGCCGGGGATGTTTGGTACTGAGAAGCGTTGGGAAGTGCAACAGGCTTGGGACAAGCAGGCAACCTTCTTGCAGGCGCAGAGCCGGGCCATGGGGACGCTTCAAAGCCTCATCCGCCAGTACGATGACCTGTTACGCACTGAGCTGGCAACAGAGGAGCAAAAGGCCCGTATCGATGTGCTGAAATCGAAGGTGCCAAACAAAGACGGAGTTGATCCGAACGCCCAGATAACGGCGCTGGCCGATCTGATTAATAACCCGGCTCCTGAGAGGGTGCTGGACGATGATTGATTATGCGCCTCTGACGGCCAAGCAGGCCGATTATATACGCCGTAGCAAGGATTCCTGGCTTAATGTGGCGGAGGGTGGCAAGCGTGCCGGCAAGAACATCATCAACCTGATTGCTTACGCCATGTGCTTGGAGATCCATCCGGATAAGCTGCACCTGGTATTCGGGGTTTCCCTAGGTGCTGCTAAAATGAACGTGATCGACTCCAACGGCTTTGGTCTACAGTGGCTATTTGAGGGCCGCTGCCGTGAGGGTGAGTACAAGAACCGCGATGCCCTGTACATCCAGACGAAGACCGGTGAGAAGATTATCATCATTGCCGGCGGCGGTAAAGCGAACGATGCGGCCCGGATCAAGGGTAACTCATACGGTACGGTATACGGCACTGAGGTTAACGAGTGCCATCAGTCATTTGTGCAGGAGGTATTTGACCGGACGCTGGCCAGTAGCTTCAGGCAGCTGTTCTTTGACTTGAATCCTAAGCCGCCATCACATTGGTTTTATAGTGATGTGCTGAACTACCAGGATGAGCTGCTGGAGCGCGGTGAGAATCCCGGATATAACTACGGGCATTTCACGGTGCTGGGTAATCTGAGCATTCCGAATGACCGCTTAAAAGTCGTGCTGGCTACGTATGACAAGGATAGCCTGTGGTATAAGGCTGACATCTTAGGCAAGCGAACAGCAGCAACAGGACGGATTTACACAGGCTATAGCAAGGCTGTCGTCGTCACACGGCAGGACATAAAGGATTACCGGTTCATTGAGTTTAGCATCGGCATCGACATCGGGGGCACTGACGCTACAGTGGCCACGCTAACAGGCATGACGCCGCGTTATAAGGACGTTGTGCTACTGGATGGCTATTATCACAAGCAAGGCAAGGAATCAGGATACACGCATGACAGGTATGCACAGGAGATCGTTGATAAAATCGTAGAATGGTCGGAAACCTATCCGGCTTTTTTGTCGTGTGCTCATATCTTTGCAGAGTCGGCTGATAAGCTGTTCAGGCAGGCGCTGGCTAACGAGTTGAAGCGCCGCGGCATACACATTCAAGTCGTGCCAGCATACAAGAAAGAGGGCATTGTGGACCGCATAAGGCTGACGAACATCTTAATCAACCAGGGCCGCTATAAAGTCATGCAACACCTTAAGCAGTGGCTGGAGGCTTTGGAGAATGCGACATGGGACGAGAAAGAGCGTATGGCCGGTGAATGGGTGCGAACCGATGACGGCAGTTATCCAGTTGACTGTCTGGATAGTAGCGAATACGCCGTGCAGCCGTTTAAGCGGAGATTGGAGGTATAGGAATGGGGTGGTTTAAGAATATGGTCATGAAGATGCTGCGTATACAGCCTGCTGCAGAGAATCGAGTCATAACGATAACGGAGCCTCTGAGCTACGGCACCAACGTACTTCGTAATCGGCTCTGGTTTCGTGGTGATCCGTCCGAGCTGGAGCAATTTGCGATGCAGACGGCCACGGACAACGTAAGCAGAGCGCGTTTCTGGGCAGCGTCAGCGAGTCAGGGGTTGCGAATCCGCAAGATTCACAGCGGGCTGCCGTCAATGATAGCGGGAACGCTCAGTGACATCATCATAGCGGATCTGGATGCGATCGAGCTCCAGCCGCAAGAGGTAGCCGATAACTGGCAAACAATAGCTGAGGACAACGGCTTGGATAAGCTGCTAGGTGAGGGTATCACCGACACGCTGGTAGCCGGTGACGGAGCGTTTAAGATTACGGTCGATCCGGACGTGACGGAATATCCGATCATTGAGTTTTACAGCGGTGAGCAGGTAGACTACAAGCGGCAACGTGGAAGGCTTCAGGAGGTGCTGTTCTATACGGACTACCACTTCAAGGACCGGGATTACCGGCTGGAAGAGACGTTTGGCAAGGGATATGTTCGCTCACGTCTGCTTGATGCTCATGGTAAAGAGGTAGAGTTGGCTTCGGTGCCTGAAACGTCACACCTTCAGCCAGAAGTTACCTATGACGGTGGCTTTATGATGGCCGTTCCGATGCAATTTTACAAATCAGCGAAGTGGCAAGGCCGCGGCAAATCGTTGTTTGACTCAAAGAACGACGAATTCGACGCGCTGGATGAGGTTATTAGCCAATGGGTTGATGCGATACGCGCCGGACGTGTTCAAAAGTATATTCCAGAGGACATGATACCGCGCTCCAGTGAGACAGGCGAGCTGCTGCGGCCTAACCCGTTTGACAATCAGTTCATCCGGCTTGGAACATCACTAGCTGAGGACAACAAGGGGCAGGTTATCACCGTGCAGCCTGCAATCTTGTATGAGGCTTTTGTGGAGTCCTATGCTTCAGCGCTGGATATGTGTTTGCAGGGCATTATCAGCCCATCTACGCTTGGCATCGACTTGAAAAAGCTCGATAACGCTGAGGCGCAGCGTGAGAAGGAGAAAGCAACGCTCTACACTCGCGGTAAGCTGGTAGAGGTGTTGAATCAAGTTATTCCGCAGCTTGTTGATGTGGTGCTGAAGGTATACGACACAATGAGAAACCGCACAACTGCCGATTATGCGGCAACCGTTACGTTTGGGGAGTATGCTTCACCATCGTTTGATGCTGTCGTGGAGACAGTGGGCAAGGCGCGTACGTTTGGTGTTATGAGCGTGGAGCGCGCTATCGAGGAGATGTATGGCGACACCTGGAGCGATGAGGACAAGGCTGCAGAAGTCGAGCGACTGAAAGCTGAGCAAGGACCGATGGAAGCGCAGGAGCCTTCGCTTAATCGAGATCCGCCGCCTGACGATGAGGAAGACGATCCGGACGTTGATGAAGAATGAGTAAAATTAACATGCGACAGATAATGGCTGAAATGGAGCTTGATCTGATTAAGAGCATGAAGCGTAATTTCTCACGCCACGAAGCCGAGCAAGAGAAGCACGGCTTTAAGTGGACGCAATGGCAGGCTAGGAAGTTGGCAGCGCTAAATGCTTACCAGAAGCGAAACCGAGGTATTGTAGAGGAGCATATGCCTATTGCCGAGGAGGACATTGAAAGAAACATTCGCGGATCGTTCCTGCGAGGCGCCCGCAATGTTGGTGATTTCGCAGGTAGGCTGTGGAATCGATTCGGCTTCGGAAAGCGGGAAGACATTACGCATCCTAAACCGCGCATGGATGATGACAGTAACTTTTTTAAGATCAATGAGCCGCGTGTAGGGTCGCTGGTCAAGGCGTCACAGGGCGAGCTCAGAGCATCACAGCATGCTATTCTGCGAAAAATGGACGATGTGTACCGACAAACGATATATAAATCACACGTGTACATGAACAGCGGTGCAGCAACACTCGGAAAAGCCATTGACATGGCGACAAGGGACTTCTTGGATAAGGGGATCGATAGTATCACCTATTCCAATGGCCGTCGCGTCAACATCGCTAGCTATGCTGAAATGGCGCTGCGTGCTGCTTCGCAGAGAGCTGCGTTTGCGGGAGAGGGCGCAAGGCGTGACGAAATAGGCGTGCGTACTGTCGTTATATCAGCGCATAACAACTGCTCGCCGCTCTGTCTGCCGTGGCAAGGTAAGGTTTATATCGATGATGTGTATAGCAAGG
Source organism: Paenibacillus sp. 2TAB23 (assembly GCF_052115165.1). Taxonomy (NCBI): domain Bacteria; kingdom Bacillati; phylum Bacillota; class Bacilli; order Caryophanales; family Paenibacillaceae; genus Paenibacillus; species Paenibacillus sp. 2TAB23. The sequence continues at coordinate 84,278 of NZ_JBFRGD010000001.1, read as the reverse complement.
GTTCCCAAAAGAATGGTAAATACCCGCTGCTAAGTAAAGCCATTGCCGCGGGCTTATTTCATCCCAATTGCCGACACAACATGGCGACGTTCTTCCCTGGTGTGAGCCGCTTACCAGAGCCGGTTGACGATGAGGTTGCGCTAGGCAACTACAAGTCCGAGCAGAAGCAGCGTTACATGGAACGTCAGATTCGTAAGTATAAGCGTCGTGAAGCTGGCAGCGTTGATCCTGAGAATCAAGCAGCCGCTGCTGCGAAGGTCAAGGAGTGGCAGAAGAAGCTACGTGGTCATTTGGCTGAGCATGATTATCTGCGGCGTGATAGCAGTAGGGAGCAGAATAAGCTACCGATCGAGAGAAAGCCGGATAATGGACTTGGCAATGGCAACAAAAGGATTACGATTAAACCTGAACATCTGTCGCATGCGTCTAAAGGGGAATTCACGAATCCGAAGAACCCTAAGAAGCAGGCCGTGGGTAAGTTTAGTAAAGGCGGCCATGGTGAAGAGAATATCCAGTTGTTGGAACAGCATGGTATCCCGTATAATATTGTTAAAGAGTACAAGAATGGTGTTCGGATCGGTAATGTGCCGGCCCATAAGGAAAAAATCAAGCAGTCCGGTACGAAGCAAGCATGGTTCCCTAAGGACTGGAGCGCAAAGGATATCGATGCTGCTGCTTCTTATGTAACCAACCTAACTGATTCATCTAAATTTCAGCTGACCCCTAAACGCGTAAATGGCGAGCTGATTGCAGTATTCAAGTACGCTGAATATAAGGGCGTAACGGTCGGCGTCTGCTATGATGCCAAAAGAGGCGAGGTAACTACAATATTCCCAGATGAAACTCAGCGGATGTTAGGAGATGAGGACAAGTGAAGGACTTTGAGATTATTTCATATAATATGGAGATCATTGAAATGTTGTCTAATGAAGGTTCTGCACCGCTGGATGACTATTGGCAACCCATAATAAATGTGCTAAGTCAGGATATCGGAAAAACGAAAGAATTGTTGCTTAAGTGTACTTCTAATCAGATTAATTTGATGAGTGGTTATTTTGAAGACGTCTCCTATAATCTGCAGAGTCAGGAGTTCATTGATTTCTTGCGCGAGCTTCAGCAAAAGTATCCTCAAATCGATATAGAAAAAGGCATACAGTGGGCAGTAGACGCCATTTTAGATTAGGCTTTGTTCCAGGACATTGTTAAGGAATTGGGGTGGAAGTATGACGAAGATTTCAAAGCAGCAAGAGCGCCAAGTTGGGGGCATTGATGACGGATATTTGGATAAGCATAATCCCAATGATCCAGACTTCTTGGAAAAATATATTGAAGCCATAACTCGGCCACATGAATTGGCTGACGTTGAAAAGAAAAACAAAAAGAAGAAGTAGAAGCACTCACGCATAGGCGAGGGTGCTTTTTTCATGCCGTCTTTTCGGTACTGTAGACGTTAAAGAACAGGACATCACCGGACGCGACCGGGTTAACAAGCGAAGATGAATGGAGGATGGACATATGAATAAGGAACAGTTTATAGCATTGGGATTGACCGAGGACTTGGCCGATAAGGCTGCTGCTGCTTCAGGTGATGAACTTAAGGGGTTTGTACCTAAATCGCGTTTTGATGAAGTGAACGGCGCGAAGAAGACCGCAGAAGATACGCTGAAGGAGCGCGACAAACAACTGGATGAGCTCAGCAAGACGGCGGGAGCCAGTGAGGAACTGAAGGCGCAGATCACGAAGCTGCAAGGCGACAACACAGCGGCGAAGGAGCAATATGAATCTGACCTGAAGGAGCTAACGCTGACAAATGCAATCAAGACTGCGCTGACTGGTAAGGTGCATGACGAGGCACTGGCTGCTGGCCTATTTGACCGCACAAAACTGGTTATCGATGGTGATAAGATCGTTGGGCTAGAAGAACAGCTCAAAGGGCTGAAGGAATCAAAGGCGTTTTTGTTTAAGGTCGAAGATCCGAACCAGCAGCAACAGCAAAAGCCAGGCTTTCAGATCGGTGGAAGTGGTAATCCAACACCTCCTGCTACAACAACGTCCCTTAAGGACGCAATTGCTGCACGTATTCAAGCACAAGCACAATCATAAGGAGATGAAATAGTATGCCAATTACATTGAGTGAAGCAAAGAAGAACGTTCAGGATGCCTTGACACAAGGCGTCATTGACGAGTTTCGTAAGAATAATTTTTTGTTGGAGAACCTGACGTTTGACGATGCAGTGAGCCCAACAGGTGGTGGCGCGACTCTGACATACGGCTACACACGTTTGATCACGCAGCCTACAGCACAGTTCCGCTCGGTCAACGAGGAATACACGCCGCAAGAAGTGAAGAAACAGCGCTATACGGTTGATCTTAAGGTGTTTGGCGGCGCCTATCAGCTCGACCGCATCATTGCAGGTATGGGCGGCATTGCTGATGAGGTTCAATTGCAGATGCAACAGAAGATTAAGGCTGCGCAGGCGCTGTTTAATGATACGGTCATCAATGGTGACTCGGCAGTTAATGCTGAAACGTTTGACGGTTTGGACAAGGCTCTTACGGGTTCCAGCACAGAATACATTCCTGGTACCGCAATCGATTTGTCTACATCAGCCGCGATTGATACGAACTACAAGGTGTTTCTTGACCAGCTTGACGAGTTCTTGATGGGGCTTGACGGTGATCCGTCTGCAATTATGGGCAATTTGAAGTTGATTGCCAAGATCAGAGCGTGCGCCCGCCGTGCTGGCACATATACCACGACACGCGATGAGTTTGGTAAGCAGGTCGAGAAATATAACGAGATCCCGCTGGTCGATCTGGGAGCGAAAGCAGGCACGAATAACCCTGTTGTTGGCACAAATGGCACCGGAGAAACGAGCATTTATGTACCGCGTCTAGGCTTAGATGGTTTCCACGGTGTGAGTATGGCTGGTCACCCACCTGTCCGGACTTGGCTACCGGATTTCAATACGTCCGGTGCTGTTAAAACAGGCGAGGTCGAGATGGTTGCAGCTGTAGCGCTCAAGGCAACCAAGGCTGCCGGCGTTATGCGCAAAATTAAAGTACAGTAAGGAGGGCTAATCAATGGAGTATAAAGACGATCTGCCAAAAGGCTATGTCAACGGCTACTACGTCGGTATTAAGCAAGGTAGCCCAACACAGGACGTACTGGAAGCTCAGGGAGACGGGCATTCTGTGCAACGGAATACCGTACGAATTGGTACCGTCACGCCGGATGCACTGGAACCGAATTATCCAGAGCCAGTGGATGAAGAGGAGGGCGGTAGCTAATGGCACAAGTCATTGCACCAAACAGAGAATACACAGGCTTGTCGGCAGGCGTCATGTTTATGAATGGCGTTGGCCAGACAGACGATCCTCACTTGCTGGAGTGGTTTGCTGAAAAAGGCTACGAGGTTGAACAGGTAGCCCAAGAAGAGGACAAGGCTGCAGAAACTGCTAAGAAAGAAGCGGAGAAGCAGCTTAAGGCACTCCGAAAGAAGGCCACAGAGCTAGGCATTGAAGGTGTAGCCGATAAGGATGCCAATACTCTCACAGCGGAAATTACTGCTGCTGAGCAGAATTAGGTGATTGTATGGCCTACGCATCCCCAGAGAATTATGCGCAATATGGTGATGGGCAGATACCGGGCGAGGAGCTTGAGCAAGAGCTGCAGCTAGCATCTGATCAAATCGACAGCCTGACCTATAACCGCATCGTTGGACGCGGAATGGTCGGGCTGTCTACTTTTCAACAGCTTAATGTAATCAAAGCGGTTTGTCAGCAGGCATCATTTATGTACCAGTATGGGGATTATGTGACGATGCCGCTTGCTGGATACTCTGCCGGCAGCGTGTCGTTGTCATTTAAGGCTGTTGAGGGTGCAGGCGGCGTCCAAACCACAGAGGCTGTAACAAGTCTGCTGCGGGCTACAGGGCTGACCAATAGGGGGTTATGCTGATGCGCGGCAAATTACCGTTTCCGACGTGGATCCTTAACACCCCAATTAAAGTCTATCAAACCGAATTAAGCGAGGATCAGGGGCCTGTCGAGGAGTTAATCTTCGATGGGCTTTGCTGTTATGACGAGAAGATGCGCCAGACACTGGATAAGGAGCGCCGTCTGGTGACGCTCTCTGGCAAGGTGATCATTCAGGGTGACATTAACCCAGATAAGTTGATAGAGGGTTATGTCGTCGTTGGCGGAGCACAGCGCTCCATTTTCAGGTCAGCTCGCCCTCATAATCCAGACGGCAGCATTTTCTCCACCGAACTGGAGTTGAACTGATGGGCAAAGTTAAGGCACGCGGAAAGATGGACCCTAGAGCGGTCAAGCAGATTAAAGATGCAGCAGTAAAAGCGTTAGAACAAACCTTAGACGCATCAAAGGATAGTATCTTGGGTGATATCATGGCTGCCGAGGTCGTGCCTAAGCAAACAGGCGAGCTGGAGCGAAGCGTATTTATTGACGAGTCGCAAAGTAAAAAAGGCAAAGTGACGCTGATCTATGATACGCCGTATGCGCGCAGGCTTTACTTTCATCCCGAATACAATTTCCGCCGGGATAAGAACCGAAATGCACAGGGACTGTGGCTTGAAGCGTGGGCGAACGGCAAAAAGGATAATGTCGTTAAGAAGGTATTTAGAGATCTTTGGAAACGATTTGCAGGGGGCTTGATACGATGATGACACTGGCACAGGTGAAGGACTGGCTCAAGACGCAAGTCGATTGCCCAAGCTGGTACATCGGCAAGCTGGACGGTAAGAAGCCGCAGTGCATCGGCGTGTACAACCTTAACGGCGGCGGTAAGCCAGTTATTGCGCTTGGTGGTCTGGAGCAAACGAGTTATGCGATTAAGGGTGTATCTATTTTGGTGCACTGGGGCAAAAATCCTGACGCAGCAGAGCAGAAGGCACAGGAGGTCTTTAGTGTGATGTTTGGCCAGATGGCTGAGATCAATGGACGCCGAGCTATATTCGATATGAGAACGCCCGAGCCGGTTAACGTTGGCACGGATGATGAAGGGATTTACGAATACGTGATCGAAGTCACGATTTATTACGAGAGGTAGGGGAATTAGATGGCAGAAACAGGCGTTTTTCCGGTTCATAATAACATTTTTAAAATCGGTACTGCTGGTCGCGCATCGACAGCAACGGAAATGCTACCCGTCAAGGACTTGGAGAATTTCTCTATTAGCATCGATGGCAACACGGAAGAATGGTCGCCGATGGACCAAGGCGGATGGACGCGCCGGGCAGTAACAGGCAAGGGTATGACGATCAGCTTCACAGGAAAGCGAAATTACGGTGATCCCGGCAATGACTACATTGCAGGCTTGATGATCGGTACCGGTCAGGATGTGGAAACAAAGTTTGAGTGGACAATGCCTAGTGGTGCGAAGCTGGTTATGGATTGTGTTATCAACCTGACAGCTCCAGCAGGCGGCGACAGCACGAATATTGACGGATTGGAATTTGAACTATTGAGTGACGGCAAGCCGACATATACGCCGGCTGCGCCATAAGGGGGGATAACACATGTCAAAGGTAATCAATCTATCAGGCAAGTTTAGTAAGGCTCAGCCAGCTATTCAAATCGATAAAAAAGAATATCCGATCGACAACGGTATTCAGGCAGTCCTCGCATTCCAAGAGGCAGCTGACAAAGGTCTTCAGGGGATGCTCGATGCGCTTAAGGGTGCGTTGGGGGCTGAAGCATTCGACGAGATTGGCGTTATGACGTTCAGTTTAGAAAATGTCAAAATCCTGTCAACGGGGATTCTTGCGGCTCAGTCCGGAATCTCTTATGACGAGGCAGCTGCGCGATTTCAACGGGCAGAGTCAACCAAATAGTTGGTATGACCTGCACGACGATTGGCCTTTAATTGAAGCGAGCCTAGCCGCGCAGTACGGCATCCGTATCCGGCAGCATGCAGATATGTCTTGGGACGAGTTTTGCGCACTGCTGTCCGGTCTGATGCCTGACACGCCGCTCGGCAGTATTGTGGCTATACGAGCAGAAACGGATGCCAAGGTACGGCGAGGCTGGAGTGCTGACCAGCGGCGCATTTATAGTGATTGGCGCAAGCGAAGCGCGGAGAACAAGTTAGATGATCCAGATGCATTGGTAGATGGGATGAAGAGAATGGAAGCCGAAATGGCTCGGCTATTTGGAGGTGGCGGATAGATGCCAGGAGCAGCAGGCAGGATTGATTTAGATTTAGGGTTGAACCTCGGTGAGTTTAACCGTCAGCTCTCCGGAATAGCTGGGCAAGCCTCGAACCAAGTTGCGAAGGCTTTTATCGGCATTGGTGGGATCATTGCAGCAGCTTTTGCGGTTAATGGTTTGATTGATTTTGGTAATCAAGCAATCAAGTTAGCATCCGACCTGCAGGAAGTTCAGAACGTTGTTGACGTGACATTTGGGGCTATGGCGGCAGATGTGAATGCTTTTGCTAATTCTGCTCTGGAGTCATACGGTTTATCGGAGTTATCGGCTAAACGTTATACCTCTGTTATGGGGGCTATGCTCAAATCATCGGGGCTTACGGGGTCAGTTGTGCGGGATCTATCCATAGATATAACAAAGCTGGCTGCGGATATGGCTTCATTCTACAACTTGTCCACGGATGATGCTTTTGATAAGATCCGATCGGGAATCGCAGGTGAGACTGAACCACTAATGGCGCTCGGTGTTAACATGAACGTGGCCAACATGGAAGCCTATGCCTTATCGCAAGGCATTACCAAGGCTTGGACGGCCATGTCTCAAGCAGAGCAAGTGCTGCTGCGCTATAACTACCTATTGAGTGCTACAGGCGATGCTCAAGGTGACTTTGCACGTAATGGTGACAGCTGGGCTAACCAAATTCGGGTCATGACAGAGCAGTGGAAAATATTTCAGGGTACCATGGGCGCAGGTTTTATCAACATCCTAACGCCTGTCGTTAAGGGGCTTAATTGGCTTATTGCTAAGCTGCAAATAGCCGCGGCATACTTTAAAGCATTCACGGAGCTTGTGTTTGGTGAAGCGACTGCTGGAGGCATGGGGGCTGTGACAACAGCAACAGAGGCGGCAGCGTCAGGTGTAGGCGACATGGGGGCGGCGGCAACAGGAGCCGGCAAGGATGTGAAAAAGGCTGGCAAAGCGATTAAAGGATCGCTTGGTGGCTTTGACCAACTCAATACCATATCCCAAGGCGCAGCGAAGGCACTGGACGATGCTGCAGGCTCCGCAGTCGACATGTTCGAGGGAATGGGAGCAACCGGCATGGATATGGGTAGCATTTCAACTCCTGATATCGATGTCGATCCAATCAAAGCGAAGGTTCAAGGTTTTATAAATGATATTAAATCCATGTTCAGCGGTGCAGGCTGGAATATTAATCCGCTTAAAAAGTCGCTGCAAGGGCTGGGCGATGCGCTAAAGCCGTTTGCTCAAGGTGTAGGTGTAGGCCTTAAATGGTTTTACTCAGAGGTTCTTGTACCGCTCGGAAAATGGACGATTACCGAAGCATTGCCTGCATTCATCGACGTGTTAAGCGGCGGTATCCGCGTGCTGACGGAAGTCATTACCGCGTTCATGCCATATGGCGTCTGGTTGTTTGATAACGTCCTGCAGCCACTGGCAGCTTGGTCAGGAGGCCTGATCGTTTCCACGCTACAACTCATTGCACAGGGGCTGAGCGGGCTGTCTAACTGGATCATGAACAATCAGGAGACGTTCGTAAAAGGTGCCCTGTTCATTGCGAGTTTCTTCGTAGCGTTCAAGGTGGCAGGTTTGATATTGGCGATTGCTCCCATTATTTCCGGTATTGCATCGCTGGTATCAACGATCGGTGCCTTCATCGCCTCTGGTGCTGCTGTACCGTTTCTGCTCTATGCCATATCGACAGCATTCGCTGCGGTCACCTCGCCTATTGTATTAATAACGGCGGGGCTGGGACTGTTGATTTATAGCTTTATCGATTTGTATTCAGAAAGCGAGAGTTTCCGAGAGGCGCTTGTAGACCTGGGCAATACTTGGCTTGACGCGCTGCAACCAATGGCCAACTTTGTTAAGACGGTCTTGGTAGATGCCTGGAACAAGATACTGAAGCCGGTTATTGATTTTTTCATTAAAACGTTGATCCCTAACCTGATCAGCATATTTAAGCAGCTCTGGCAAGACGTGCTTATTCCCTTGGGTAAATTCATTGGCACGGTATTAAAGCCGGTGTTTCAAATCCTAGCTGACCTGCTAATGATGATTTGGAAGAATGTTGTACTGCCGCTTGCCGATGCTATAGGAAGCGTGCTGGCAGAAGCGTGGAACGGCATCTATGCAATCCTCACCAAGACCGTTATACCGATAATCAAGGATGTTATAACGGTACTGCAATTCCTTTGGGAGAAGGTAATCAACCCAATCATATCCGTCTTGTGGGAAAAGCTGAAGCCTACGTTTAATACGGTGTTTGAAGGTATCGGGATAGTCATAGATGGGCTTAAGACTACGCTAGTAGGGATCATCAAGTTTATAACTGGAGTGTTTACCGGTGACTGGGGTAAAGCCTGGGAAGGTGTTAAGGGAATATTTAAAGGTGTATTTGATTCGCTCTATGGGATTGTGAAAACGCCGTTGAATCTGATTATTGACGCAATCAACGAAATGATATCCGGATTGAACGATTTTAAAATTGATGTACCAGATTGGGTACCGGGTGATTTAGGTGGTAAGAGTTTTGGAATGAAGGTGCCCAAAATTCCGCGCCTGGCCAAAGGCGGTCTGGCCTACGGTCCAACACTGGCGATGGTGGGCGATAACAAAGGAGCCTCTGTCGATCCTGAAGTAGTCAGCCCGTTGTCAAAGCTTCAGGACATGCTTGGGGGTAATCAGCAGCCGGTTGTGGCGGTACTAGAGCAGATCCTGCGCGCATTAAAGGATAGTAATGCTAGACCTGCTGTGTTGCAGGTTGGGGAAGCAGAGCTCGGTCGGACAGCGGCGCGGGCTATTAATGTTGCTAACCAACAAGCAGGCGGTGGCTTATTACAGATATAAGGAGGGCTGATATTGGAGCTCAAGGTTAACGGAGCGCTCATTGCAGCGTATCCTTCTAAATTTTCGGTTACGACGATGGACTTGGATGATGGCGACTCGACCACTCGAACAGCGGACGGTACTCTTAATCGGGACCGTATCGCTGTCAAGCGGCAGATTGATATGGAGTGGGGCGTGCTCACTTGGGTCCAAATCTCTGCGCTGCTGAAGTCTATGAACAATGTGTTTTTTGAATTGTATTATCCCGATCCGCAAATCGGCACATACACGACAAAAACGTTTTATGTCGGGAACAGGCCAGCACCGTTTTCCGTTGCTCAGGGCGATCAGGTACTGTGGTCAGGGCTTAAAGTTACCCTGACGGAGCAATAGCCATGTATCCGATATCTGAGGTGTTTTTAGACCAGTTGCGGCGTAGGGATCGGGACTTTCAAATTTACGCAGACATTGACGGCGTGACTTACAATCATGCTCAAATCGTAGATTTCCAAATAGAAAACAGCATACGTGCCGGCGAAGAATTCCAACTCGGTACAAAAGTGCTCGGTATGCTGACGATCACCTTGCGGACACAAAATGTTATCTCTGGAAATGCTCGGATTAGACTGTACCTCTCCCAGTCGCTATCCTCTTTAACTTGGGATCAAGCTGTGTATCCGTGGCAAGGTATGAATGTTACTTGGCTTGGTGATCAATCAGGCATGCCGCTTGGCGAGTTTTACGTCGATAGTCGTAAGCAGGTTAATGATGTTTGGGTGTTTACGTGCTACGACAGGCTCGTATGGGCTGACACGCCTTACATTAGCGCATTAAGTTACCCGACATCGCAACAAGCTGTTTGGGACGAGATATGCAGCATGTTGGGTTACACCTACGATAGCAGCGTACAAATTAATCCGTCCTATCAGATAAAAGCAGGGCCAGCTGGCTTTAGCATGCGGCAGGTGCTGGGGTATATCGCCTCGGCCAATAGCGCATGCGTGTTTGTTGGCAAAGATGGAACGATCAAATTTCGACGATTCGCGGTTGCTGACAATCCTGTCTGGTCAATGACTGGAGCTGACTATGTACGGATAAAGCAGCTTAATCCGATCAAGACATACACACGATTTGTAGTGACATATGACGAGGAGGATAAGCTGACCTACGAAGCAGGAAGCGGTGACGAGAACCACACGCTGCATGTAACCAATCCGTTTATGACGCAGACCATGACAAATGCGCTGTATGCGAGGTTAAATGGCTTTAGCTATATGCCAGTCGACATGGACGCCCGAGGCTATCCGCAATTGGAGCCCGGTGATAGGCTCGGTATTGAGCGTTATGAAGGCGGAACATGGCTGGATACGCAGTCACCTTGGCAGGACACTCATTTGCCGTGGGACGGAGTGGCAAAATACCAAACTATTATTATGCATCAGGTGTTCAGCTATCGCGGCGGGCTCAAGATGCGTATAGAGAGTCCGTCCAAATCTGAGCAGAAAAGTGAATTTGTCATGAAAGGCCCATTGACGCAACAAATTGACCGTATAAACAAAGATTCGGTTAAATACGACAAAGCCTATTATGGCGTTTCACACAGTCGAACTGATGGCATCGTCGTCCAGCGTGAGGATGGCAAAAGTAAGCTGACACTTAACTCTGATGTCATGGACTGGCAGGTAAACGGTAGCAGCGCCTTGCATTATGATGCACAAGCTAATCGGTTAAAGTTCACTGGGACGTTGGAAGGCGTTGATGGAGTGTTTTCCGGATTGCTTCAAGCTGCTACAGGTACATTCAAAGGAGAGTTACAGGCAGCAAGCGGTACATTTGCAGGCTCTTTACAAGCCGCGTCGGGTACGTTTACTGGTCAGCTTGTGGCGGCGAGCGRCAGCTTCAGTGGTGCAATTACGGCTTCTTCATTTGTAGGAGGTACAGTGACAGGATCCTTGATTCAGACAAAGCCTGCCGGGCAGTATCCGCGAGCTGAGATGAGTAATACAGGGGATTTCTTTCGGGCGTTACTATCAGCAAACGTGTATTCAGAAATTACTTCAAGTTTATTCGGATCACCTGCGCTCCACTCAACGGATGGAACAGTAAATGGAATAATATTTGCTTCAAGTCTGTTCGGGACTGAGTATTCTATTCAATCTTCTCATGATATAGGGTTTAGGCCTGGATCGGGGAATGCTGTCACAATTCCAAGCTGGTCTCAATTGTACAGTAGGGGGGACAGTCAGAGCCTTGCGGCAGCACTTAATAACCTATCAATAATAATTGCTGGTAAAGCAACGAAGGGTTCTTCCACAAGTTCGGCTGGTGCTGCTTCGCTTAACGGAGGCATTCCTGTAGGAACAGTATTAGCAACTGCAGGCGGTGGTTCCGTTACATGGGGAGGGATTAATGTCCCATCTCATTCCCACTCTCAAAACTAGATGGTATACTAGACAAAAAATACCATCGCGGAGGGTTTAGACATGAAAAAGATAGGATATATTGCAATTGGGATCATGATAGGTTCAGTTTTAACGTTCGGAGTGGGGGCAGCTGCTGATTCTATTAGTCTTGTAGGAAAAAAGATAAGTGGTGAAACAGATGTGCTAGTTAACGGTGTGAAGCTTGGCACGGCGATCATTGTCAACGGATCGAGTTATGCGCCAGTGCGTGTGATCGGAGAGGCTGCGGGGTTCGAAGTTGGGTTTGTTAATAAAAAGGTCGTTCTCGGCGCACCTAAAGGAGAGGTTACTAATCCCGTGGAAACACAAACCGACACGAAAAAGGAAAGAATCGCAGAAATTAAAAAAAGAGGCGCAGCAATCGATGATAGGAATAGTGAAATTATAATGATTGGGTTTAGCCAAGCAGATACTTTAACGGAACAACAAAAGGAAGCCTACAAACTAGAAATTGAATCTCTTAAAATAGAAGCAGACGAATTGAAAAAGGAACTAGCTGAGCTAGAAAAACAATAACCAACAAGAGTCGTCCAATGGGCGGCTCTTTTACTTTGAAGGAGGCTTAATATGGCACAAGTGCAGCACGTATTAAACATTGCGATCGATCCGTTAAAGCCCGTAACAGAGATTTGTGCAGTTATACAGGCCATTGTGCCTTATCACCAGGGGCAGGAGGAGGCAATCCTGCTTGGTGTGCATGAGGCTTGTGAAGCACGTCTGAATCAACTACGGAAAGGAGTTGAAAAGCATGGCTAACCGTTATACGAATTTGCAAGGTAATCAACGTATAAGCGATTCCTACACCGAGATCAATGAGGGATTTGACGGTGTACAAGGTGACCTGGACACACACACTGGCGCAAATGCTGCCCATGGATCTACATCAGCAGCGGCGGCCAGCCGCATTATGCAACGAGATGCGTCGGGACGGGCGAAGGTTGCGGCTCCAGCTGCGTCGGACGATATTGCCCGTAAGGCTGAGGTTGACTCTGCGATAACTACTGCAGCCACTGATGCGACCACAAAGACGAATGCGGTGCAGAGCAATCTGACGACACACAGCGGTAATGCCGCCATCCACACTACGCAAGCCGAAAAGGACAAGCTTGCAGGTATTGCTACTGGAGCTGGTGGAGCTGGATCGGCAACCGATACCGTAGTCGGTACTCGCACGGCTGATCCAAACACAGCTACTGCATACGGACTGACCGGCACAGTGACTCAAATATGGAGCTGGATCGCCAAATATTTCAAAGCGATTACCGGTAAGGCGAATCCATTTGATACGCCAGACATTACTCTGGCGGCTACCAAGTCACATGTAGATGATAATGTACGCCACCTTACAGCTGAGGAGCGCACTGCATGGAATAACAAAGTGGATAAAGTGTCAGGAAAGCAGCTTTCAACTGAAGATTACACAGCAGCTGAAAGAAGCAAGCTTAATGGAGTTGCTACCGGAGCAGAAGTAAACCAGAACGCTTTTGCCAAGGTCAATAACATAGAAGCGACTGGGAAAACAGATACGCTTACGTTGACTGGTGGTATCGGCATCACAGTTACGACTAATCCAGGTACAAAGACTGCGACGATTACAGCTACTGGGACAACAACGCCAGGTGCACACGGAAGCAGCCATAATGAGGGAGGGTCTGATTCGATTCCTGAGCTTATAACGGCTAAAGCGGACATTGCGGCTCTAAAGGCAGCACAGTCTGAGGCTTCCACAATACCTGCCACTATAAAAAGGGGTCTTAACGTAGTTAATACCACACAAGCTTCGCCAGCTGAGTTTAAGGTGCTGGGTTGTACACTTGTTAACTTATTGGGGAAAGACGGGGGATGCGAGAGCTTAACACCGTTTGCGTTATCTGGTTCAGTCGAATTGAATTCAACACAGAAACGCAGCGGGAACAGTTCGATTAAAATTAATAGTTCAAACTCCATAGCGAATATACAAAAAGACTATCCTTTTAGGCTTGACGCCACAAAATGTTATGTGTTTGGTATGTGGGTCTATGTAGAGTCGTGGACTAACGGCGCTCTCAATTTAACAATTCGAGATTTTGCAACTACTAATGTGAGATATCAGGCTAACTTCAATACAAGTGTTATTGGATCATGGCAATTTGTTTATGGAAAGATCCCAATCGCAAATACGGTTGTAGGTGAAGGATTTAGGATGCGAGTCGGAGTTGCTTCCGCCGCTACTAACGTGTATTACGCAGATGAAATCTTTCTTTATGAAGTAACCGCAGCGGATTACGCAAAAATTGACATTGATCTTGAATATACAGGAGATAAGCTTGCTGAGAAATTTCCATATGTTGATAGTGTAAAACACTTGCAAGGTGCAGCAGTCCGTAAGATCGGGAAGAATATGCTGGCTGGTATTCCTGATATAGTTCACTCGAACGCCGTTGTGAATGCACCTTATCAATTAACACTTACGGGAACTGGTGGTTCTGATTTATCAACAAAAGTAATGGGGAGTACTTCGTACAGACTATCTTTAAACGTGGGTACTTCATTGAGAAGAGTCTGGATTCAGCAATTTGATAATTTTGGAACGAAAACCGTATCTTCAGATATACCGATTCTTGACACGGCAAGCTTTGTTAATTTCACAACGCATGCTAATACAACGAATTTAAAGATTATTTTTACTAGCAACGGCGCAGGAACTTTCTTATTTAGCGACTGGCAACTTGAAATAGGCAGCGTTGCAACGCCTTTCACGACACGCAATGACGATTACGTTAATTTCCCGATGCTTGCCAGTAACATTGATCGTTCCATAGCTGACAGCTACGATACAGCCACTGGACGAACATTTCGACGTTGGAAAACGGGTGTATTATTGAATGGTTCGTTGGCGTGGATTATAGGAACTGTTTATACAGGGTATAAGTCGGTTTATTTCTTGCATTCGGTCCTTCCAGGCGTTTCGCCAAACTCTATAAATATTAACGTCGCCAAGCATAACGGTCAGATACTATTTCCTAGCTTGGGATTTTCGTCGGGTGATCAGGCGTATTTCGGGCCAGGGGGTTTCAATTTAGCGGTGTTCAACGCTGATAGTGGTTGGGGTGAGTCGTATGTTCCTTCAACGTCAGAAATCAAAGCATATTTTAACGGCTGGAGGATGAACGACGGGAATGTTGAAACTCCGTACAATGGTACCGGCACTAAAAGTTGGACACCAATAGTAACCCTAAATGCGAAATTCGTCGGCAAGATTACGTCAAGTACGGTTGCTAATCCTCACATTGTCAAGAGAACGCCAGGCGGTAACAGCGGCACGAACTCGTCTTTACTAGCGCCAAGCAATAGTAATTTTGTTGAGCTAAGTCAAGGACAGTATAACAGCATAATGACACTCAACGCCGCTGTTTTTGACTTACCGAACACAGGAAACGGAAACATTTCGCAAACGCTATTCTCGTTCGACCTTATCGAACATGTAATCCGCAATTACGGCGTCGGTGTATTCGGTTCTGCGGTATCGATTGCGGATCGTGTAGCGTGGTTGAAAGTGAATGTGACGAAGTTTATTTGTAGGTGGCACGGTTTCGGAAGTGTGCCTTCTGGAAACAAGGCGTATTTCACTGGATGGAGACAAAGTGTTTCGGCGTGGAATGCGTCACCGCAAACGCACACAAACGGTACTGTTGCCAGTTTGTCGTTCTCGACAAGTGACTTCACGACATATTCACCTGACGCAAACGGCTTCGTTCACTTCCTAGCCTACACAGACGCATCGAACGGAACGATCGCATCAACGATCAATACTGATTTTGTGGAGTTAGAAGTCGTTCTAAATGTAACCACGTTGCCAACGACAGGCTATGCAACACTGTCTTACACTCCTTATACTCTTGACTATGTTTTGTCGCAAGGCTTTGAGGAACCGTTTGAAGGAGACACAGGAGCCATTGCATTGCAGGCTGGTGGTAATCAATTGGAGTTGATAGAGGGGGTAATAGTTCGAGAGAAAGTTACACCGCGAGTTGGATCGGGTACAGCTTTCATTAATCGCATCCAATATACGGAATCTCTACTTAAAAACAGATCCGCTCAAATCATCCAGATTTATAAAAACGGAGATCCTGATAATAAGTGGACAAGAGTATACGACGCTGACGCATACGGTTTTGTTAGGGCATCCGTACCAACCACTGATTACGACCCAACAGCCGAATACACCGTAACCTATCAAGTTCTGGACAAGTACCTTTATTCATCAAACGTGATAGATACGACAGTCACGTACCAATCCACACTAGGTGGCGCTGTGTCTAAAAATACACAAGACATTGCAGATATCAAAACACAAAACGGTGTGCAGGATTGGAAGCTGCTGCTCGATGAGGCTTATGCTTTGAATACTCGTTACGATCTTAATGCGCATATCGGATCTCGAGGAACAGCTCACGGCGTAGCGACTATAACAGAAGCTGGCTTTTTTGATGTTCCAGATAAGGTGAAACTTGACGGTATCGCAACAGGCGCAGGCGGTGCAGGTTCGGCTACAGATATCGTAATCGGCATGCGTACGATTAACGATACAATCGTGGTCGGGACTACGGACACCGATACCCCTACTAACCTATTTTCGAAGATTGGCGCGATGATACGCGCGATTACGGGAAAGGCCGACTGGTTTACTCCGCCGACCAAATCGCTTGAAGCGCTGAATACAGATAAGGTCGATAAAGTTGCGGGTAAACAGTTGTCTACTGAAGACTATACCTCCGCCGATAAGACCAAGTTAGATGGACTTCCTAGTAGTATCGGATATGTGTTAGGTACCTACACTGGTGATGGAGCAGCATCGCGTGACATTGCTCTGCCTTTTTTAGCGAGCTATGTAATGGTATTTGCTAGAGCAGCAGCTCCAACCATTGAACAAGTGGCTAATCATATGGCATCAAGTAGTTATCAGGCTACGTCAATTGCAGGCGGCTCACCACTGACTGTTCCATTAAGTACGATGAAGTTTGTTGTGTCGTATAATGCAGGCTCAGGAGCTCCGAAAACGAACGAAAGTGGCAAGGTGTACTTTTATATTGCTTACAGATAAGGAGGTTCAATATGTTAGTGGTGCATAAGAACGGAAGCTATGAATCATCGGATTGGTTATCTGCCGAGACGTATCCTGACAGTCATTTTGTAGATACGAAAACGGACGAAGGCAAGGAGCTCGCTTCAAAAGTAGTTGAGTTGTATCCCTTTTATCAGTTAGTTGTTGAAGATGGTGTACTAATTGACGTAGAGCCTAGAGACAGAACGCCGGAAGAAATCGAGGCAGAGAACGCACCGTCGCCAAAGACAGCAGAGCAAATCCGAATTGAGCAACTGGAAGGTCAGTTAGCAGCTCAACAAGCCGTCATCGATGCGCTGGTTCTGGACGCACTAGGAGGTGGCAGGGATGTTTGATTCCATTAAACGCTTATGGGATGCTGGTAAAATGGACGAATCAGCACTACGTAGGGCAGTTGCTGCTAAGGGATGGATAACAGAGTCGCAATATAAAGAAATTTCAAATTTAAACTATTAAAGCTCCGCTTCGGCGGGGCTATTTATTTTGAGGAGGCGTTCAGCGTGAATAAGGATCATTTTATTTTTACAACAATCGGAGCTCTATTCGTACCAGTATTTGAGTTCATGTATGGGGTTGGTGAAGCGGTGTATACGTCTATGATTGCTCTATTGTTTTTTATCTTGATGGACTGGATCAGCGGTACGAGGGCTGCTAAAAAGGATATGAGCTACGGCAGCTCCTACGGGATCGACGGCGTGGCCCGTACTTTGTTCATGCTATTGCTTCCTGCAGGTGGTCATCTCTTAGACCTTGTGTTTAAGCTGCCTGGTATCCTGTTCGGTGCATTGACGGCGGGGCTACTGTACCACGTTATCCAGTCTATGGTCGCTAACTCAGTGCGAGCTGGCTGGGGCAACTGGCTGCCGCTTAATGTGCTTGAGGCTTTGCTGAAATGGGTTGGGTCAGAGCTCGATAAGAAAGTGCAAAGAGCGACGCAGCGCGGCGGCATAACGCCGGAGCTAACCGTTGTGTCAGCTGATGAGGTGACTAAGGATGCCAATTAAGTATGTAAAAGACCACATTCCTAAAGGGACGGCGTGCAATCGTCGTCCTGCACTGCTTATGTCTGCTACATCGATCACGATTCACAATACGGGCAATCCATCCAGTACAGCGAAAAACGAAAGGGCCTGGCTGACAAACATGACTAACAACCGAACTGCATCCTTTCATATTGTCGTTGATGAGCATGGTGCGATCGAGTGCCTGCCTATTAACGAGAATGGTTGGCATGCAGGTGACGGCAGCGGGACGGCGAGTGGTAATCGCACTTCAATCGGAATAGAACTGTGTGAGAGCGGTAACTATGCGAAGATATTGGACAATGCTGTCGAGCTTGTGGCTATCATGCTTAAGGAGAGAGGTTGGGGCGTGGATCGACTTCGTAGGCATTATGACTGGAGTGGAAAGATATGCCCACGCTTAATGCATGACGACGGAAAATGGACAGGTTGGACGGAGTTTAAAGCTAGAGTTGCATGTGTGCTGCAACCAATATTTAATCAGGAGGAACAATCGATGACAAATGTTGAACAAGTGGAATTTGATAAGCTGCAGAAACAGGTTAGGGGATTGGTCACGGAGTTGTCCAACGTTAAAAAGGAGCTGGTGAAACATACTAATCTTATGCCAACTCCAGTGTGGTTCGTTAAAGAATTTGGTTCTGTGGATTTAGATGGCAAGATACTAGATCCACGGCTTACTGAACAAGGCTGGCGAGGGCTCGCTATCGCTCAACGACTTATGAGTCAATAACAGAAATTTAAGAATTCAATAGACATGACCAAGTATAACGTTGGCTTGTCTATTGAATCCTATTCTTCAATTAAGAAGAGGGGTTATTTGGAATACTAAGTTTTTCCTTTGTAAGTATGACTCGTCTAATACTCCTTTTATCATCAAAAGGTACGATTCTTTCTTCACTAGAATGTGGTACTCCATCTTCGAACAGGATGAGTTCTTGTTGTGGTGACTCAGTATTTCTAGAAGATAATGAATTTTCTTGTATTAGGTCTTCCTCAAACACTAGTTTTAGTTCAGGTTGACTAGCAGTTCGCTTAAGGTGTACATAAGTGCCATAATCTACAGAATAAATATCAAATCTTACACCGCGTGTATCTTTATCTGAGTAACCTTTTTGCATTAAATGGATGACTCGGGCGTCAAAAAGTGATCTTATCATCTCATCTTTGCCGTACTGCTGCTCTAGCAAGAAGGAGCGTGCTTTTCTGTGTCCAATAACATCATCAACAATCTTTGTTAGTATATGATTTTGGTTTTCTGAAAGATTAGATTCTTTATCATTCAAAAACCATGTTCTTGCAGCTTGTTCTACAGTTTTTAAATCAATTTTGTCTGAGGAACTCCTTGAACTAAAGTATGAAAGATTGAAAATATGAATTAAATCCCTTGCAACTCCTTCGGCAGCCCTTACTATTTCAGAAAAAGTTTGTGTAGAAGTGAAAAATTTAGAAACAAAAACTTCCCAAGTTTTTATATCGTAATTATTTTGTAAGTAGTTTTCGGGCAATTGGGATGAGACATGGAAAAATAGAATTTTTCCAAATGCCATTTTGACTAGTTCAGGATTTTTGTCGTATACATAGTAGTCATCAAGATTAACATCAGCGGAGATATCTCCTCCCAATTCAAAGCCAGTAAAATTCCCACTTGTGTCTTTAATAAAGAATTTTGAGCGATATTCGAGAGCAGCGATCTTAATTACAAATCTGGGAAGGGGTAAAAAAGTTTTTTTAATAAACTCTGCAAAAAAAGGTTGTATTTCTGAATCAATTGTACTCCATTCATCTATTAGTAAATAGAACTTTGTGATTTTACAATTTTCAAGAATTTTCTTAACCTTACTTGATATATCTGGAATTACGAAATTATAATTTGGAATCGCAGTGATTGATGCACCAGTTTGTTTCCCTCGCTTTATCTCGTCTCTTCCACCTAAGGTAATTCCAATTTGTGTGAGATCAACAGATAAAGAACCTTCATCACTTTCTGTTGTTTCAATATGTTCTTGTCGATTAAATTGTACCTCTTGTTCTTTCAACATAATATTAGTTACAGTCTCAGCAAGCTTGTTCAATTCTTCAAAATCAACTACTACCTCATCTGGATTTAATCCACTTGCATGGTGTAATAAAGCATTGTGGACCTCGCCTAGCAAATCCTTGAATAGTCCGTAGCATCTTAGAGAAATAGATCTTGATTTATCTGTGAAGGAGTTTGTACTTCCTAAGGTACGTAAATCAATATAATGAACAATTATGTTTGTTTCTGGTTCTTTATTTGTTTGTAGAACTTTTAGTATATGTGTTTTTCCTGTGCCACGTCTTCCATAAATTATTTGATTTTCATTGTTGTCGATCTGGTCATATGCCCCAACATCATCTGTAAATGATTTTTTTAATAGTGCCACATCTTCTTGTCTCTCAGATCGCTTTACAATATTTGATATTGATTTAGATATCTCTCTGTCAGTCATTGGGGTAAGCATAAACACTTTCCTTTGTTGTTCTCCATCGGTTGGAGTATTTGCTCAAATTTGCGATTGTGACTATTTTACTATGGAATTTGTAAATTGGCGATATGTGTAAATTAAATTAGCTTGAAAATGTTAAATGTGGTACGAATAATTGTATGATAGGACTACTGGATAATCATGTTCGTGGTATATGGAAAAACTTACCTGATAAGCATTTATTTGAATTGAAAAAACCGCTTGCGAATTTATGGTTCGCTAAGCGGCTTTTACTTACTCTATTCACTTTTAAATCGCTTGGGTAAAATAGGCGTAATCTTAACGATTTCTTCATTCGGAATCACCCACACCTCGGAACCATTAGAAACTTTGACATGTGTACCCTCAGCGTCCTCAAGATAGCCCTCATGTGTTACCATTGTATCGAGTTCCAATACAACAACAAGCCCCAAATAATCATCTATCCGCATTATATCGCCCTCCTAGTTTAAAGAGCAATTCGACGGAATTGAGAATTATCCTTCATTAAATGTACCTTTGTAAAGATCGTTCAGTAGGTGGGTTACAACGATCTGCTTAGCGACCCACATTAATACCAAACCACTATCGACGCATTTTGCCTCGTCAAATCCGTCAATCTTCAAACGTAACTCTTCTGATTTCAGCTCTAGGTGCTCAATCAGCTTTTGCCGGTCAATCCTCAAGACTGGCGCCTTCAATATCCTTAATCGCAAACCATTCGCCATCAACCATAAAACGGCCCTTGAGTTGATCTACCCGATCGACTATGCCGCTGACTTCTAATTCCTCGGTTTCATGGAACATCTGTAGTTTGATCAGTTGCCGGTGTTTGAGCGAATCCTCTACGAGCTGTGATATGATTACCCATTCCTGCTCATCCAAATCAATACGTTGCCTCTTTTTTTCGTCTTCAGTAAGTTGATTCAGTCTTACTTTGTGTTCAGGCAGCATCATTCTGCTACTTTCCCACATCCCGTTACCTTCAAGTTTTTTCCGTGACATATGAGCACCGTCCTTTAACGTTATGCTCATATTATATGCGAACGCGTGTTCTTAATGCAATGTCATGATTTATTTATATTGCCCACATTTTGCCCACGCCAGTGCGTGAAAACGTATATCTGTTCATGTCAGGTGGAACACTAAGATATTGTGAAAAACTAGCATTTCCGCGCTATTGTGTGTTAATGTGACAAGTAGCCCATTCAAAAAATCAATGATGCCGATAAAGCATTTTTATGTCCGTATTTGTTCACTTCGGTGCCGAAATCATTTATGATTAAAGGCGATGGTACAAAACGAATCCCTTTTATTGTTAACGAATCCCATGTTAAAGGAGAGAGAACGATGACAGCAACTAAAGGTTTGGAAGGAATTGTCGCCGCGGCGTCCTCCATCAGCTCGATAATTGATGGCGTACTGACCTACCGCGGAATCGATATTGACGATCTCGCTGAAAACGCTACATTTGAAGAGGTCGCTTATCTGCTGTGGTACGGAAAATTGCCAACTCGTTCTGAACTTGACGGTCTGCAGAAGCAATTGGACGAATTTGCGGCAGTACCCCAAGGCGTCATTGACCAAATTAAGCTATATCCAAAAGATACAAATTCCATGGCTGCTCTTCGGACAGCAGTCTCCAGCCTAGCATTGTACGATGCTTCGGCTAACGATATGTCTCCAGAAGCGAACCAAGTGAAAGCCATTAAGTTGCAAGCACAGCTTCCAACTATTATTGCTGCATTTGCGCGTATCCGCCAAGGCTTAGAGCCTGTTGCTCCTAAGCAAGGGGTATCGATCGCTTATAACTTTCTATACATGCTGACTGGCAAAGAGCCGGCTGAAGTAGCTATTAAAGCGCTAGACCAGGCACTTGTGCTGCATGCAGACCATGAGCTGAATGCTTCTACGTTCGCTGCACGCGTAACGGTTGCAACGTTGTCGGATATCTATTCGGGCGTAACGTCTGCGATCGGCGCATTGAAGGGTCCTCTTCACGGCGGCGCGAACGAAGCTGTTATGGTTATGCTGGAGGAGATCGGTTCTGCAGCTAACGTTGAGAGCTTCATTAATAACGCACTAGCTAATAAATACAAAATTATGGGCTTTGGACACCGCGTTTACAAAAACGGCGATCCACGTGCGAAGCATTTGCAAAAAATGTCGCGTGAGCTTGGCAAATTGACAGGCAATATGGAGCTTTATGAAATGTCCGTCAAAATCGAAGAGCTCGTAACGGGACAAAAAGGATTGAAGCCTAACGTTGACTTCTATTCCGCCTCCGTTTATACAACGCTTGAAATTCCACGCGATCTGTTTACGCCTATCTTTGCGATCAGCCGCGTATCTGGTTGGAGCGCACATATCCTTGAGCAATACCAAGATAACCGCCTAATTCGACCGCGTGCAGATTACGTTGGACCGGTAAACGCGAAGTATATCCCAATCGAGCAGCGCTAATTGCTTATTTGAGATACAATGATTAGGGAGCGAACAAGTTGTTTGTTCCCTAGACGTTCATATAGTCTTTTATATTGCTGTACATATGAAAGGTTATATATTGCAAGCAACACCAATCATTTGATCTGCTCGATAAGCAGATCCCAATCCAAGGAGGATTTCATTCATGGCACAGTTCGAAAAATTCGCGCTTCCAACAGAAGGCGAGCAAATTACAATTGACAATGGTGTTCTTAACGTACCTAACAACCCAATTATCCCTTTCATCGAGGGTGACGGCACTGGCCGCGATATCTGGAAAGCTTCGAAACGCGCACTTGATGCAGCGGTAGAGAAAGCTTATAACGGCGAGAAAAAAATCGCTTGGTACGAAGTTTTTGCCGGCGAGAAAGCATTCAACGAATACGGCGAGTGGCTGCCAGCTGATACGCTTACAGCAATCCGCGAGTATATCGTTGCCATTAAAGGGCCATTGACTACGCCTATCGGCGGCGGTATCCGTTCGTTGAACGTTGCTCTTCGTCAAGAGCTTGATCTGTACACTTGCTTGCGTCCAGTTCGTTACTTCACTGGCGTACCATCCCCAGTAAAACGTCCTGAGCTTGTTGACATGGTCATTTTCCGTGAAAACACAGAGGATATCTACGCGGGTATCGAGTACCAAGAAGGCTCAGCAGAAGTGAAAAAAGTGATCGAGTTCCTTCAAAATGAAATGGGAGCAAACAAAATCCGTTTCCCAGAAACATCCGGTATCGGCATCAAGCCAGTATCCAAAGAAGGCTCGCAGCGTCTTGTTCGCGCAGCGATTGAGTATGCGATCAAACATAACAAAAAATCCGTTACCCTTGTACACAAAGGCAACATCATGAAATACACAGAAGGCGCGTTCAAAAACTGGGGCTACGAAGTGGCTGAGCAAGAATTCGCTAACGAAACGTTCACATGGGGCGAATACGACCGCATTAAAGAAGCAGAAGGCACTGACGCGGCTAACAAAGCACAAAAAGACGCAGAAGCTGCTGGCAAGCTGATTGTTAAAGACGCAATTGCTGATATCGCATTGCAACAAGTTCTAACTCGCCCAACTGATTTCGATGTTATCGCAACATTGAACCTTAACGGTGACTACCTGTCCGATGCACTTGCTGCACAAGTTGGCGGTATCGGTATCGCACCAGGCGCGAACATCAACTACTTGACTGGACACGCAATCTTCGAAGCAACTCACGGTACAGCTCCGAAATATGCTGACCTTGACGTAGTAAACCCAGGTTCCGTAATCCTTTCCGGCGTAATGCTTCTTGAGCACCTAGGCTGGCAGGAAGCGGCTGACCTTATCTATAAAGGTATGGAAGCTTCGATCAACAACAAAACCGTAACTTACGACTTCGCACGTTTGATGGAAGGCGCAACTGAAGTGAAATGCTCCGAGTTCGCTGATCAAATCATCAAAAACATGTAGTCCAATCTTTAACTAAATAGTTCAAACCACAAAGAATGTGTCCCGAAAGGGGCACATTTTGCTTCAATCCCTAGAACTTGTTCTCATTCTAGGAATAGACGTCTCGCAAGAGACATATTCTACACTTCGTATTATCTGTATCTGTTGACCTAAGCATGGTGATCTGAAGGGACACAAGCTTCACTTTGCAGTAGCAAATGATCATGATCTGGGAATGGGTGTTCCGCAGGAACCCATTCTGCACTTCGCAGCCGCTTTTGGTCTGGGAATGTCGGTCCCGCAAGGGACCCATTCAGTACGTAGCAACCGCTTTTGATTTGGGAATGTCGGTCCCGCAAGGGACCCATTCAGCACGTAGCAGCCGCTTTTGGTTTGGGAATGTCGGATGCACTTCGCAGCCGATTTTGATCTGGGAATGTCGGTCCCGCAAGGGACCCATTCTGCACTTCTCACTGGCAGTTGATCTAGGAATGGAAGTCCCACAAGGGACACATTCCCAACAAGCGAACGTAAAGCGTGTCCCAAAGGGACGAAAGCGATCCAAGCTCAACAGTCCTAAACCAAGCGCCGATTAATCTCCCACGTTAGTCCAGCGGGTGTCCAGAGGGCGCAGCGCCTCGGGGTCCTCCCTTGGAAGGGAGGATTTAGGTGGGTTCGAAATTCTCTTAATGGAGGTTTTATTCAAGATGGCGATTAAACGTAAAAAGATCACGGTAGTGGGAGCGGGCTTTACTGGCGCAACTACTGCGCTTATGCTTGCTCAGAAGGAACTTGGCGACGTTGTT
Source organism: Paenibacillus sp. 2TAB23 (assembly GCF_052115165.1). Lineage (NCBI taxonomy): Bacteria > Bacillati > Bacillota > Bacilli > Caryophanales > Paenibacillaceae > Paenibacillus > Paenibacillus sp. 2TAB23. Next base: position 59,470 of record NZ_JBFRGD010000001.1, on the reverse strand, counting down.
CTCGTTGATATCGCGCCGCTTGAAAACCCAACAAAAGGCAAAGCGCTTGATATGCTGGAGGCAACGCCGGTGCTTGGGGTTGATGCCCAAATTATCGGTACGGCTAATTACGAGGATACAAAGGATTCCGATGTCGTTATTATTACAGCGGGTATCGCACGTAAACCAGGCATGAGCCGCGATGATCTTGTCAGCACCAATGCCGGAATCGTGAAATCCGTATGCGAGAACATCAAGTCGACCAGCCCAGACGCTTATGTCATTATCTTAAGCAATCCGGTTGATGCGATGACGTATGCGGCGTTCCAAGCGCTTGGTTTTCCTAAAAACCGCGTAATCGGGCAATCCGGCGTTCTAGATACGGCTCGTTATTGCACGTTTATTGCGCAGGAGCTCAACGTGTCTGTTGAAGATGTTCGCGGCTTCGTGCTAGGCGGCCACGGCGATGATATGGTACCGCTTGTTCGTTTCTCGAACGTAGGCGGCATCCCGATTGAAAAGCTAATCCCGGCTGATCGTATCGAGGCTATCGTTCAACGCGCACGCGTTGGCGGCGGCGAGATCGTGAACCTGCTTGGCAATGGCAGTGCGTATTATGCGCCAGCCGCTTCGCTCGTTCAAATGACAGAAGCTATCCTTAAAGACAAAAAACGCATTATCCCGGTTATCGCTTTGCTTGAAGGCGAATATGGCTATGACAATTTATTCATGGGAATTCCGGCGATTATTGGCGGGGACGGCATCGAGAAGGTGATTGAGCTTGATTTGACTGCAGAAGAAAAAGCTGCGCTCGATAAATCTGCCCAATCCGTTCGCAATGTCATTCAAGTGGTAACAGGCTAATAAATGTGCTGCAAGCAGGTTGAAATAAACGAATGCGTTTGGGAGGACCCTGACAGATTGCTGCCAGGGTCCTCTCTGTTTATGTTTGCGGTACGAATGGTTTATAGTTGTTATGGAGGTGGGAGAGTTGATCGAACAAGCGAGACAAGCACTGAAAAAGGTATACGGCTATGATTCATTCCGCAAAGGACAAGAAGATATTATTTCGGGCATATTGAATGGGCGTGATACGCTTGCGATACTTCCAACCGGCGGCGGGAAATCGATATGCTACCAGATTCCTTCCATGCTGCTGCCAGGCACATCGTTAGTCATTTCTCCACTCATATCGCTGATGAAGGACCAAGTTGACGCGCTGCGGAGAGTAGGCGTTTCTGCCGCGTATTTGAACAGCTCATTAGGAGCGGCAGAATACCGGGATGTGATGCGCAATGCGATGCAGGGCGAGTACAAGCTGCTGTACGTAGCGCCGGAGCGGCTTGACGCGCCAATGTTCCAAACCTTGTCGGAGCAGCTTGCCATCCCGCTCATTGCCATTGACGAAGCCCACTGCGTATCGCAATGGGGACATGATTTCCGTCCAAGCTACCGGCAGCTTGCAGGCTGGATCGCCCGCATGAAGGACCGGCCGCTCGTTGCGGCATTTACGGCAACGGCCACGACAGAGGTTGCGACCGATATTTCCGATATGCTAAAGCTTCGCGAGCCCAGCATATTCGTAACCGGCTTTGCCCGGCCTAATCTATCGCTATCCGTCGTTACCGGCGTTGATAAGAAAAAGTTTCTTGAAAACTTTTTATCAGGACGCAAAGATCAATCCGGCATTATCTATGCGGCCACACGCAAAGAAGTGGAGAACGTATATGAGCAGTTGACACGAAGGGGCATTCAAGCGGGCAAATACCACGGCGGCTTATCGGATGCCGAAAGAGCAGATACGCAGGAAAAATTCCGTTTTGATGATATTCGCGTCATGGTTGCAACAAATGCATTCGGAATGGGGATTGACAAGCCAAATGTTCGTTTCGTGCTTCACTGGCAGATGACGAGTGATATTGAGTCCTATTACCAGGAAGCGGGCCGGGCAGGCCGCGACGGTGAAGAGAGCGAATGTGTTCTCTTATTTGAGCCGGCTGATATGCAGGTGCAGCGCTTCCTCATCGAGCAGGGGACGGGAGATACGGATCGCAAGTCCATTCAGCTTGCCAAGCTGCACACGATGATGAATTTCAGCCGTACGCAGCGCTGCTTGCAGCAGTTTATCGTTGATTATTTTGGCGAGACGGGGGTAGGTGCCTGTGGCAAGTGCAGCAGCTGCCTCGACAAGAGCGAGCCCGTTAACCGGACAGAGGAAGCAAAGATGGCACTCTCCTGTGTCGGACGCATGAGAGGACGCTTCGGCGTGACAATGGCAGCCAAGGTGCTGAAGGGCTCGAAGGATAAGCGCTTGCTCGAGTTTGGGCTTGATCGTTTGACTACATATGGCCTCATGCGCCATCTGCCGGAGAAGGAAATCGCGGACTGGCTGTATTGGCTCGTTGCAGAAGGTTATTTGAAGCTGAGCGAAGGCCAATATCCGGTCGTATCCTTGGCTGCAAGCGCGCTTCCGGTGCTGGAGGGACGCGAGTCGATTATGCAAAGGGTGCGGGCTACCGTAAGGCAGGCTGCTTCAGCCGATCATGCTGCTGCATCTCCGCTATTCGATGCCCTTAAGCAATGGCGTAAGGAGAAAGCCGCTTCGGAGGGTGTTCCGCCGTTTATGCTGTTCTTCGATGCAACGTTAAGGGAAATCGCCAATGCACAGCCTCAAAGCGTCGATGCATTGCTTGGCGTCAAAGGAATCGGTGCCGCGAAAGCCGATAAATACGGGGGCGATCTAATCGCTATCATTCAATCGTTGGCAGGAGACGGCAGCACTGTCCCTGCTGAGCCAAGAGCCGCCAGGCAGCCTGCCGCTTCAGGGAAGACAGCGAGCGGCAGCGATGAGCAGCCAAGCCACTTGGCGACACTCGCGTATTTTCAAGCGGGACAAGAGCCAGCTGAGATTGCAAAGGAGCGCGGCTTAAGCAAAGTAACGGTTGAGGGTCATATTATTCGCTGCGCCGAAGAGGGCGAGGAGGTCGATTGGAGCAGAATCATTCCTGCTGAATACGAGGAGTTGATCGTCCAAACGATTGGCGAGCAGGGCATAGAGAAGCTTCGTCCGATTAAGGACGCGCTGCCGGAAGAGGTTACGTACTTCGCCATTCACGGGGTAATGAGCAAGTACGGTTTGAAAGGATCCTAACGCCTTCGTTTTCTAGCAGACGGTGAATGTCAGCAAGGTGTGAAAATTTCGGGAACGATTCCAAATAAGCTCGGAATTATGGCCTGTATAGGGAGGATCTGGGAGCGTTGTTATTTGAAAATAATCTCGTTTCTGATAAACTAATCGATATACACAATATTGGCAAGTGTGGTTCGCTGAATATGTTTTACCAAAACAGGAGGAGTAAAAATGGAGAAGGTTATGGTGTTTTTGCATGTATTGGGAGCAGTGGGAATGGGCTTCTATATCGTGCTGCCGATTATGGTAGGAAAAGCGTCCAATTTGGCTGGCGTTGGACAAGGCGGTCTTGCAGAGGGACTGTTGTCAGCTAATCGCATTGCACAGTACTTTCTAATTCTACAATTGCTAACGGGCGGATACCTGATCTCAAAGGCAGATTACACAGTAGCCTGGATGGTCATTGTCGTCTTGCTGTTCCTTGCCATCGCTGCGCTTGGCGGGATCATCTCGAAGCCGCTTAAGCTCGTGGTCGCTTCTATCCAAGAAGGAAAAAGCGCAACCGCGCATATCAGCAAAGCGCGTGTCATGAGTATCATCGTGCTGGTTCTATATATCGTGATTATTTATTTCATGAAATACCCAATGTACCAAATTAGCTAGTATTCGTCCAAATTAAAAGCTGTAGGGGGAAATTAACGTGCATGTATCAACACCGGAAATTGTAACGTTTGGCGAATCGCTGGCTCTCTTTATGCCTCAAGAGCATAAGTCGATTGAACGTGCTGCGACGCTTGAGCAAAGCTTCGGCGGAGCGGAAAGCAATGTCGCTATCGGGCTTGCGCGTTTGGGCGCCTCTGTCGGCTGGTTTGGTTCTTTAGGTGACGATCCGTTCGGCAAAATCATTCTCAAAACGCTGCGCGGCGAAGGTGTAGACGTATCTCGCGCGCAGCTAAGCACGGAAGCGCCAACGGGTATGATGTTCCGTGAGCATGTAGCGGGCCGTTTGGCCGTTCATTACTTCCGCAAGCATTCGGCTGCCAGCCGCATGCTGCCGGAGCAATTGGACGAGAATTATATCCGCAGCGCCAAGCTGCTTCATGTAACCGGTATCACCGCAGCGCTTAGCGAGGATTGCCGCAGGACGCTTCGTCGCGCTATCGATATCGCCAAAGAAGCAGGCGTTCTTATCAGCTTCGACCCTAACCTGCGATTAAAGCTATGGTCCATCGAAGAGGCCAGAGAAGTGCTGCTGCCGTTTGCTGCGGATGCAGATTACTTCCTGCCAGGCTGGGACGAGCTGAAGCTCCTTTATGATACGGATGACTATGAGCATGTGAAAGCACAATTAACGCAGTTGAAGGCTGTTACGATCATCAAGGGCAGAGGGGATACGACTGTCGTATTGAATAACGGCCAGGAAGAGAGCTTGCCCTTCTATCCTGCCGAGCAGGTCGTAGATACCGTTGGCGCAGGAGATGGATTCTGCGCGGGCTTTTTGGCTGGTATTATGAAGGGCTTGTCACCGGTTGAGTCTGTGCGATTAGCCAGCATAAATGGCTCATTGGTTGTACAAATGCGTGGCGATTGGGAAGCTTTGCCCGAGTGGAGCGTCGTCGAGCAGCGGCTGTCCACCAAAGCATGGGTGGAGCGTTGATAATGGCTGAAGCAAATGGCAATAAGGGACAGCGTCGCCGTGAAGCCGTTCTGCAGCTTTTAAAGCAGCAGGGAAGAGTGACGATACCTGAGATGGTAGAGCGATTCGGCTGCTCGGAAGCTACGGCTCGCCGTGACTTAGAGCAAATGGAAGCCGAGCATCCAGTCATTCGGACGATCGGCGGAGCGATGTACGATGGCCTGAATGCCGTAAGGGATTTGCCATTCGCAGAGAAGGAAGGCCTGTCGATTCTGGAGAAGGAGCATATCGCAGCGCTTGCAGCGTCACTCATCGTTGAGGGCGACGTAATCGGGCTCTCGGGTGGCACAACCAACTTCCTTATCGCCAAGCTGCTCAAAGCACGCAGAGGGATAACCGTCGTCACCAATGCGGTTAATATCGCGATGGAGCTTGCAGGAAGCGATATTCAAGTTGTCGTAACGGGCGGCATTATGCGACACAACAGCTTCGAACTGTGCGGCCCGCTAGGCGAAGGGATGGTTGCCCATCTGCATATTGGCAAGATGTTTATCGGTGTTGACGGTATTTCCGCAACTGGAGGAATCACAACGTATTCGGAGCAGGAAGCGCAAATCGCCAAAGCACTAATTAAGCGTTCGCAAGCGGCATATGCCGTATTTGATCATACCAAAACAGATCGTACCTCGTTATTCTCTATTGCCGCTCTTGCAGAGCTTCGGGGCGTCATAACGGATGTCCCGCTAGCCAAGGAGCTGGCAGCGGTGCTGAAGGAGCATCATATTTCGGTGCATGTGACCGGTTAGCTGCAGCGCCAGCTGAGATCTATGAGCAATCAGCAATGGAAGACTTCTCGATAAGGCTGGACATGCCTATCTAGAAGTCTATTTTTCTTGCTGCAAGCTCTTCGTTTATCCAACTCGATTATCCAATGTGGTTGTACAAAAAAGAGCACGGGGCAATAATGAATGCCCGTGCTCTTTGCTATTGCCATACTATTAAGTTAAGCCTCGTTTGAGCTGGCTTCGAATACCGAACGTCCTTGTACCCAAGTTTGCTTGATTTGCAGCTCAGCATCCGTCCAGACCAAGTCGGCTTGCTTGCCGCTAGCGATAGAGCCGGTAAGCTCGCTCATGCCAAGCTGCTTTGCGGCATTGCCGCTTGCCAGCCTGCTGAGCTGCTCCAGCGGCAATGCCGTATGCTCGCGCATAAAGCGAAGCGCGCCGATCATCGTTAAACAGCTGCCTGCAAGGGCATCCCCTTCGCGCAGGCGGGCTTCCCCATCCTTCACGACAACGGCTAGGCCGCCTAAACTGTATTCGCCATCAGGCATGCCAGCGGCAGCCATAGCATCCGTAATGAGAATAACCTTCTCAGCAGGTTTTGCTGCAAGCAGAAGCCGGATCGCTGCGGGATGAACATGTACGCCGTCAGCAATAAGCTCGGCAGCAATACGGTCATCGGTCAGCACTGCGCCGAGCGTTCCTGGCTCACGGTGATGCAGTCCACGCATCGCATTGTAAGTATGAACCGCCTGCGACAAGCCGGCGTCAGCCGCTGCAATGACCTCTTCATATACGGCATCGGTATGGCCGCATGCCGTAACGATGCCTTGTTCAGCGAGCCAAGCAATCGTTTCAATGGAGCCTTCCTTCTCAGGTGCCAAAGTAAGCTGCCGCACGAGCCCTGGCCAAGCCGTTTGCCATTGCTGCATCCATTCGAGCTGCGGGGTCTTGATAAATGCCGGGTTTTGAGCGCCAGGCCACTTCTCGCTAATAAATGGCCCTTCCAAATGGACGCCATATAATGCCGCATATGGCATGTCAGTGCTGCGGTAATCAGATACCGCATGCAATACGGCTTCAATCGCTTCTTTTGAAGCGGTCATTGTAGTCGCAAGCATGCCAGTCGTGCCTTGCGAAGCGTGAAAACGAGTGATCGTATCGAAGCTGCCTTTGTCGGCATCCATGAAATCAGCACCGAAGCCGCCGTGTACATGGACATCAATGAAGCCGGGAAGCAGGTATCCATTCTCGCCATCGATGGTGGATAGTCCGCTTTCCGCAGCTATGGCAGCTGCATTAGACGAATCCTCCGTAACCAACTGCGTAATTTTGCCATTTTGCACGATAACGCTGCCGTATACTACACGATCCTCAAGCACGATATTCACATTATGAATAAGCCAATTCGTACAACTTTTCATCGGTTAGGCCAACATCCTTCCAGCCTCGCGATCGAGCAAAACAATGACGCGGGCATGTGTTTGGAGCAAGGAAGCAGGAACGCTGGTCGTAATCGGCCCCGTTAAAGCTTCCTTCACAATTTGTGCTTTGTCAGCGCCGCGAACGACCAACAATAGCGTATTTGCTTTGAGAATAGAGCCTACGCCCATCGTAATCGCATATTCAGGAACTTCATCCATGGAAGCGAAGAAGCGGGCATTCGCTTCGCGGGTTTCTTCTTTCAGCTTTACAGCATGCGTGCCCCCCGATAAGTGAACGTCCGGTTCGTTGAAGCCGATATGGCCGTTGTGCCCAAGGCCAAGCAGTTGCATATCGACAGGCTGAGCCTCAAGCATTGCATCATAACGTGCGGATTCCTCATGCATGTCAGCGGCCATGCCGTTAGGCAGGTGAGCATTTTGGGCAGGCATATCAATATGGGAGAATAAATGCTTGTTCATATAATGCGCGTAGCTTTGTTCATTCTCAGGCGCTATGCCGACATATTCGTCCAGATTGAAGGAGGTTGCGTCCTTGAAGCTGACTTTATCTTTATTATAAGACTCTACTATTTTGTCATAAATGCCGATAGGTGTCGATCCAGTTGCGAGTCCAAGCACGGCGTTAGGTTTTTCTTTAACGAGATTTATAAAAAGCTGAGCTGCATAAGCGTCTAGTTCCTCTTGCGTTTGAAAAATAATCTTTTCCATGTGAATGCCCCCTCGGTGATTTCATTATCTTTATTTTATAGGAAAAATGACGAATTAACAATATAAAATGATTGTAAACTCCAAATTAATGATTGTAAAAATCATTTTAAAGTGAAGGACAGCTTAAGCTGCGAAGACGAGATATCGGCCATCAAAATACGCTTGTGATACTGGTCAGATACGGGACCTATGTTGGCGCATCTCCTCCCTATGCTTATCCTGCCATAATTGCGATACTGGCTCATGTCGAGGAGCGAGCAGCCTATTCGTGCTGGTGAACGCTCCATATGTGTCAAAGTCATGGAGCTGGGAGCGAGAAACAGAAAATTATGCTATGCTAGTATGAGAATGTCTAGCTGTAAGGTTCTATATACGGCATTTCCTCAAACGGTGCAAAGAAGGCCTTTTCCGTCCGGGCAACCGCGCTGCCGATATTAAGTGGCTGGGATTAAGTTGTTTTGTTTTACAGGCGGGACAACGTATCCGAAAGGCGGGACGCCAATTGTGGCGCTATATGGTCAGCTTGTCGCCGAGGAGCTAATTAAACAGTATAAGATATAAAATGATAGAGAAGCGAAATGCGAGCGGCATTGCCATAGAAAAGCCGCCGACCGTTTGCGCTTGGGAGGTACGAGCATGTCAGTTGATCAGCAAGCAGCTACCGCGAAGCGAAAGGGAGAGCATATACGAATTTGCCTGCAGGAGCAGGTAAACAGCGTAGGCATCGAGACGGGTTTGGAGCGATACCGTTTTAAGCACAATGCGCTGCCGGAGCTTTCCTTCAGCGAGATTAGTTTGGAAACAGAGTGGTTTGGAAAGAGGCTGGGCGCGCCGCTTCTCGTAAGCTCCATGACTGGAGGCACTGACGAGGCCGGGGCGATTAATCGCCGCTTGGCAATCGTTGCAGAGGAGCGGGGCTGGGCAATCGGACTTGGCTCGATGCGGGCAGCCATTGAGAACGAAGAGCTGGCCAGCTCCTTCTCGATTCGCCGCGACGCGCCGTCCGTGCCGGTCATTGCTAATATTGGCGCGGTACAATTCAACTATGGATTCGGTGTAGAATCATGCCGCAGAGCGGTAAATATAGCGGAGGCTGACGCGCTCGTCCTTCATCTCAACAGCATGCAGGAAGTGTTTCAGCCCGAGGGAGATACCGATTTCCGCAGGCTGCTGCCCGCCATTGAACAGGTGTGCAAAACGCTGCACGTACCGGTAGGAGTGAAAGAGGTTGGCTGGGGCATTGATGCGGACACGGCTGAAGCGCTTGCCAATGTAGGCGTTTCCTTTATCGATGCTGCTGGAGCGGGAGGCACCTCATGGAGTCAGGTCGAGAAATTCCGCTCCAGCGACGAGCTCCGTAGACAGGCAGCGGAGTCATTTGCTGATTGGGGCATTCCGACAGCTGATAGTGTAATAGAAATCCGTGATCGGCTGCCAAGCGCTATCATTATTGCCAGCGGCGGCCTACGCAGCGGGGTTGACGCAGCCAAAGCCATTGCACTTGGCGCCGATCTTGCGGGATACGGACGGGTCCTGCTTCCCCAAGCGGCCAACGACAGCAGCATCCTATCGCAGGAACAGCTTCGCCAGCAGTTCGAGCGGATTGAGTTCGAGCTGCGAACAGCGATGTTCGGCATTGGAGCAGGAACGATTGACGAGCTGAAGAAAACGAAAAGACTGCTCCTTAAATAATAAGCAGCTTCTAATCAAAGTGCCGCTAGGAAACTCCCAAGCGGCACTTTGTTTATTTAATAAGCCCAGTGCCCTCAATTCGAATATCGGCATTTACTTTAAACGCAATATTCGGGTAAATGGATTTCCATTCTTTCCAGACATCCTTTCCCGGATGGTTTGCGCGGTAGCGCAGCCCAAAGCCGATGGGGTCCACGTTCGCTTTTTGGATTTTTTTAAGCAGGGCTAGACAGGATTTGGCATATTCCTGATTAAGACTGATCTCAATTGGTCGCCATTGTTCGTCATAAAGACCTTTAGGTGCCTCCTCGAACACAACCCGCATCTTAATATTTACCGTGATGGTATCCTCTCCATTTTGTTTCCCGATGCGGAAGTTGGAATGGATTGCAGTTATGGCGACGACGAGGTCCATGCCCTCAAACATGCCATGCATCGAAGATTTGGTGAAATCATTCGCAAGCTGATTATAAAGCTGGGATTCTGCTGATGATAAAATCAGCTTTACCCTTTTTTTGTTGAGAAGCGCGGTTCGGTTGATAATGAAGCTTTCTTTGGTATCCTTATAGATTACAGGCATTAAGGGATCAAGCCCTTTCTCTGAGGCACGTCTTGAGAAATCGGATACAGATTCTACATAGGTGTAGGAGGATTCTGTTCCGTCTGCTCCAAAGCTTAGAAATAAAGTGTTGCCCGGATATCGCTCAGACAAAGGCTGCACCTGTAGCAAGGACTCTGCGTCAGGCTTGCCGATTGCAATGTCGGCGACGCTTTGAATGTCCCTTCTCCTGGACATCCACTGCAGTAAGTCCTGATAATCTTTTCGTGCAAGCTTCTCGCCGATGAGAAACACTTTGCAATGCCCGAAATCAAGCTCCTTGTCGACGTAGGCTTTCAGCATGCGCACGCCTTCCGCAATGCTTTGGGAATCAATCGTTTCAATTTGTGTTTTGGAAGCGCCAGGTTCGATTTTAGGAGAGGGTACGGCAAGCTGCAAAGTGAGCCGATAAGGCTTCTTCTCGTTGTCAGACTGGTCTATTCCGAGCGCAACGACAAAGAAGCGCTTGTCAATATCCTTAAAACCGCAGCCTCCGAGCAGACTGACTGCAAACAATGCAAGAAAGATTCGGATGAATAGTCTCACGCGGCTTTTGCCCCTTTCCTGCTTAATACGAATACCCAGATCACGGTACCGATTTCAACGAATAATCGCACGATAAGCCAATAGGATGTAATCTGCATATTGATTTTTTCGTTTGTCATGACGAGATAGAGCACACTTAGTAGAGCAAAGATGCCGACAATGACATAATTGGATACAGGTGTTTGGGGACTGTCGATTTCAGGTTTATAGCTTGGGAAGCTGCTTTTGACGAACTCCATCGCTTGATGCCAGCCTGACATCGTATAAACGAGTGTCAAATTTAAATAAACGATCAGGAATAGAAACAACACGCGCTCGATAAACCCGTATTGCATCAGCAGCGAGTCGGCTGTAAGGCTCCATACGTATATGTATTGCGCTACGCCCTCGGTACCGTGAAAGCCGATAGGAACAAAGAAGGTAATCAGCAGGATCATGGCACCGAAGAGTGGATAGATAAACCGGAATTTAAAGCGGAAATTAGGCGGAAGCAGCCGATTGAACAGCGATAAATTAATGTAACCCGTAAAAATAAACGATGCTGCTGCAATGCAGGATAAGGTAGGCATCGCGGTTACGTAATTGGCAACAATATGGATGGCATCCCAGCTGAGCTGCGTGCTGCGCACAGCTTTGAACAATACAAACAGGATGATTGGCGCATTGATGATCAGCCCGATCTCAACGACAAACATGACCGACAGCGTCGATCGGGTAGCCGCATAGCCGCAGGCAAGGACCAGCATAATCAGAATGACGATTGTATTGGCATCGGGATTAAAGAAGCGGTTGATTAGCACCGCATAGGCTACGACTACGACGGTCGTCGCAAACCACCACATGATCGCGAGAAAAAACATCATGATGGAGACGAGCCATTTTGGATTATACAGCTTTAAAATTTCAGGCAGCCCCTTGCCAGGGAACCGAGCCATGGCGCTTGTATACAGGTAAACGAGAATCGTACCGATTAGAATGCCGATTACAATAGATGATACGGCACCTGTATAACGGTATTGAATTAATATATGGGGGACGTAAAGCATCAAGTTGATAAAGCTGACGAGCATAAAATTATAAAAAACATAGCGGTTCATTTAATCTTCACCTGCCCGATATCACCTTCCAGAGGTCTTAATTTTCCGAAGATGCGCATATATGGTTTTCCAAAGCTTCTCAGATTGCAGAGATAGGCAATGTAAACGAACAAGCCAACCGCGACACCTGAGATCCCGAAAAATATGGAAATGCCGATTAATGGATATTTCAAGAAACGTATGGCAAAGGAAAGTGAATTGACGGGAATGACAAAGTTAGAGATCGCCACAACCGATGTCACAATGATCATAATGCTGCTGACTAACCCCGCTTGCTGGGCTGCTTGTCCGAGAATAAGCCCTCCGACCGTCGTAGCTGTAGAGCCGATATAGCGCGGCAAGCGAATACTCGCTTCAATAAGCGTTTCGATCATAAAAAGCATAATAAATACTTCGATAAACGAAGGGTAAGGGACCGCGGAGCGGCTTCCCGCAATCGAGAAAGCGAGCTGCACGCGAAACAGCTCCGGGTTGTAGGATACAACCGAGATATAGAGCGCTGGCAATGTAATCGTCAATACGATAGAAGTATACCTAAGGAAGATAAGAAATCGTGTCATCCAGTAAGCATCGTAATCATCCTCCATTGCATGCATGAAATCGAAAAAGGTAGCAGGTAAAATAATCGCAAACATATTTCCTTTGAGCAAAATAATGATTTTGCCTTTGGAAAGGGCTTTGGTAATTCGGTCAGGACGCTCCGTAATAAGGATGGTCGGGAACAAATGCTTGCGTTTCCCAACGAGCAGCTTCTCCAATTCTCCTGCTGCATGCAGCATTTCTACGTTGATCGTCGTGAGCTTCGTACGAACGCTATCGAGTACCGTAGGGTCCACGCGTCTTTGATCGAATAAAGCCAGTACAGGCGTTTTGGACAAAGAACCTATGGTATGCTCCTCTACGGACAAATCCGCTGAAGGGTACATGCTGCGGATGAGGTTCAGCGAGATGTTCAAATCTTCGCTTAGAGCAAGCTGAGGACCCTGTATAGCGCTTTCTACCTGCGTCTGCGGGTTCTCGATGCTGATGATCCGGGAAGCTTCAAAAGAATAAATAATGCCGTCGGATTCTATGAGTACATTTCCTCGTAACATCAGATCCTGCCATTTGGCGACATCGTCGACCTTGCGGTAATCGGGATTTGTTTTCAGCTGGCTATCAAACGGGTAGAAATCTTTGGTGAAAGGGACGATGATAAAATCATTGATTTTATTTTCCTCGCAAAGCGGCGCGATATATGCAATTTCAATCGTCATTTCGCTGTTCTGCAGTACCTCGATCTTGATATCCACAGCTTCCGCAAACAATAATCGGATACGTTCGTTCATAGGTAGGATCTCCTTTCTATGCATCCTGGATGAGGGATGACTACTGGATAAGCTTCCATAGTTTGCACATAAAACCATAAAATATGCCTATATAAGTTGAACTAATGAATGAGCAGTCAAGCAGAGAGAACAAAGTCGTTCTGGAGAAATGGAATGTTCGCTTTTGCAGACCAAATGGTAACCATATATGAAGTTAACGAACCAAAACCATTTGGCTGCAACCGCGATCGGAAGAATGACTTTGGTCACGCAGTGATAACGGCATACTGATGTTTAGTTCATTTTATATAGCTCAATTCGTTTTGCGACTATGCACGAATTCAAGTACAATGAAGCAATCATAACGTTTGGGTCTGAAAGGTTCATAATGAAGGAGAGCTACATAATGAAACCATGGTACGAACAGAGCTTCGGCTCCGATTATATGCTTGTCTACAAACATAGGGACTGGGAAAACGCAAATGAAGAAGCCCGTAAAATGATCGCGTGGCTGAAGCTCCCGGAGGATGCGCAGATGCTGGATATTGGCTGCGGCATGGGGCGGCATGCATTGGCTTTGGCGGGCTTTGGTTATTCGGTAACGGGAATAGATCTATCTCAGACGTTGCTTGAAGAAGCAAGGAAGCATGATGAGAAAGGCCTGGTTAATTGGAGGCAGGGCGATATGCGGGAGCTGCCCTTTGAGCCAGGAAGCTTTGATTGCACCGTTAATTTATTTACGTCCTTCGGTTATTTTTCGCTGGAGGAGGATAACGTGAACGTGTTAAGGCAAATCGCTAAGGTACTACGCAAAAATGGTTCTTTTCTGATTGATTTTCTAAATCCTGCTTACGTGGAGAAGACGCTTGTTCCGAGTTCGGATCGGGTGGATGAGGAAGAAGGCATCCATATTCAAGAGTTTCGCTCGGTCAAAAATGGTTGGGTTCAGAAGGAAATTACGGTCACGGAATTGAAGAATCAAGCGAACAAAAGGCAATACCTAGAGCGTGTCAGGTTGTTTCCTCTTGCTTGGTTCGAGCGCAATCTAGCCGATGCGGGACTTGTGTTGGAGCAATTATACGGCGACTATGACGGCTGTGAATATGAAGCAACCGATTCCCCGCGGATGATCATGACCGGAAGGTCGAAATAATGAAGAGCGCGCATGGGAACCGAGTCAAACAAACAGCAAACGAAGCAGACACTTCTTTTTATACGACATCCTGGCAGGATGGCTGGCTGCAGATTAAGGTGCCCGTTCCGTTCTCTCTGAAATGGGTCAATAGCTACCTGATACCGGAGCAGGCCGGCTATACGATCATTGATCCAGGACTGCGAACGGACGAAGCGATAAACGTATGGACTGCGGTATTGCAGCAAAATGGCCTGCAGTGGGGCGACATAACACGTGTCATCCTGACGCATCAGCATCCGGATCACTACGGGCTGGCAGGTTACGTTCAGGAGCGAAGCGGGGCGCCAGTATACATAACGAGGACTGCACATGAGTATGCCATAAGGCTTTGGGGAGAGGATAGCGGCTTTTCCCACCAATTGCAATCGCTCTATGAGGAGCATGGCATGCCTTTGCAGGAAAGAGAAGCGATAGCCGATAACCTCGAAACGTTTGTAGCAATGGTGACGCCTCAGCCGCAGGTTCATTATTTCAAAGCGGGAGAGCACATGCAGATAGGCGGATTAAGCTGGCGGTTGATAGATGCACCGGGGCATGCGAATGGTCAGCTGTGCTTCTATCAGCCAGAGCGGAAATGGATGATATGCGGCGACCAAGTCCTGCCTCATATCACGCCTAACGTAAGCGTCGTTCCGTGGGAGGACAATGATCCGTTAGCTGATTTTCTCCAAAGCTTGCTTGTGCTCAAGCAATATGAGGTTGTGCTTGCTTATCCAGGACATCGTGACCCGTTTACCGATTTCCACGGACGAATCGACGAGCTGCTGCAGCATCATGCCAGCAGGCTGGACAAAATGGCAGCGATGCTCAGCAAAGAGCCCCGCACTGCCTATGGCATGTGCGAGGCTCTGTTTGGGAAAAGGTTAAACGGCAACGCCCATCAATTGCGCTTTGCGATGTCGGAGACAATTGCGCATTTGGTTCATTTGGACAGAAAGGGCAGGGCCGCTTCTTCCGTTATAGATGGCGCCCGTTTCTATTGTGCGACGGATGCTAGCGATCTCGAAACTCCTGAGGCGTGATGCCATATCGATCTTTGAATACTTTAATGAAATAGCTTGTTTTCAAATAGCCGACTTTCGCCGCGATCTCGTAAATTTTATCTGGTGCAGTACGAAGCATATGAGCGGCCGTTTCCATCTTCAAGCGTGAAATATATTCACTGATGCCCTCTCCGGTCTCCAGCTTATAAATCTTGGACAAGTAGGACGGGTTCAAGAAAACATGAGCAGCTATCGATTGCAGGGACGCATCCTCCAAATGGCCGGACACGTATTCCTGTACCTTCTGAACCGTACTGGAACGGGAATGCTGCACGCGGCTGCTCATATGGCTCCGATAAGCTGCGAGAATGCTTTCCGTCCAGGAACGAAGCTGCTTGATCGTGTGGAAATGGGGGCCGCTGAGCAGCTGGTTGAAATCGGCTCCCATGATGTCAGCCATCCAAAGCTTGTTTTTGTGAATCGAGAAGCTAAGCGAGCTTACGATCATGAAATACGTTTCCAGAATATGCTCATGCGATTCTCCCCATTTAAGCTCAAGCTCTTCGAAAACGAGCCTCAGCTTCTCTTCGATTGCATCCCATTGTCCCGCTTCGAATAAATGAATGAAGAGCGGCGGATTGTAGAGGTGAGAGAGGGAATTGGCCTCTCCATGCTTCGCCTCCTCGGTAACGGTTAACAAAAATCCGCGTTCGCTTCCGATTCGCTGCCTGAAGTTAATCAACGAAAAATCATAGGTTTCGTGCATGGCAAGCGGGAAAGCATCCTGTTTCGTTAGCACAAGCGAGACGGTCCCCTTCAAGTACAGCTTGACGTAGTGCTGGAGCTGTGCCGCTTTTTGTTCCATTTGATGCAGCAGCTGTGCCTGCTCCTGTCGCGCATCGGCTTTGCTCATGATAACAAAGACATAATAGCCATGACCGTCCTTCGTATGCCAAAGCTTGTACTCCTCGGAGAAGATTTCTTCCGCGATATTGCATACGGCATACTCCAGCAGGGCGCTGTCGCGTTCAGTTTGCTCATAGAAATAATCCTCCATCCGCAAAAGCATCAAGCCGTATGGCTCATTCATTGTAAAGGAAAAATCGAGCATATCCAGCTTCTCCGCCAGCTTCTCGCTGGTGAAGGCCTCGCCTTGCAGCAGAGACAGCAGCAGATGGCTTCTTAGAATCGGCAAGTTGTCCTTCAACGAATGCAGCGCGCTATGATGCGAGCTGATCGCTTGCCAATGCTCTTCCAGCTGCCCGGCAGCTTTCTTCACTGCCTGAAGCAGATCCTCATCCTCGGCGGGCTTGAGCAAATAGTCCGTTGCCTGATGCTGCAGCGCTCTCTGCGCATATTCGAAGTCATTGTAGCCCGAGAGCAGGATGCATTTGACGTTGCTCCAAGAGGCTCGTATTTGCGCGATTAGATCGAGTCCGGACTGCCCGGGCATATGAATGTCGGTAATGACGATATCGATGGGCGTGGCGTTCATGATCTCAAGCGCTT
Organism: Paenibacillus sp. 2TAB23; assembly: GCF_052115165.1. Lineage (NCBI taxonomy): Bacteria > Bacillati > Bacillota > Bacilli > Caryophanales > Paenibacillaceae > Paenibacillus > Paenibacillus sp. 2TAB23. The sequence continues at coordinate 42,863 of NZ_JBFRGD010000001.1, read as the reverse complement.
CCGCTGCCGAATGCGCTTGATATACAGTAGCAATCCCTACGGATTGCCAAGGCAAGTTGCTTGCGAGGTCCTCAACCAGATCAGGCTGGTCATCTACAATTAATAGTTGATACATCTTACACAGCTCCTATTGATTCATCTAGTTGGAATAGTTTTCGTGCGGCCAAGACAGGTGAACGGCAACGCCGCCTTCATCGCGAATTCGGAAGGTGATGGAAGCCTCCTGGCCGAACTGGAACAGCATGCGCTGGCGGATGTTCCAAAGCGCGCAGCCGCTTGAGTCATCGGGCGGATTCATTATTTTTTTCTCGAGCTTGCGCAGCAGCTCCTCGGTCATGCCGATCCCGTTATCGGCGACAATAATGGTATGATAGCGGTCATCGCTCTCACCGGTAATCGTAATGAGCCCGTCTCCATCGAATCTTTCTATGCCATGCAGAACGGCGTTCTCGACAATCGGCTGCAGGAGCAGCCGCGGCAGCTCAGCGGACAGCATCGTCTCTGGAACCTGGATGTGGTAGGAGAGATGCTGGATATGGAATTGCTGGATTTCCAAATAGCTTTCGACGAGCTGTAGCTCCTCCTTAAGCGTAGCCGTAAGCTTCTCTACCCTTGTCGTATAGCGGTAATAGGTGGAGAGATGCATCGCGAGCTTCATGACGGATTCCTTCTTGCCGAGCCGGGCTAGGCTGCGGATGAGCGCAAAGCAATTGTATAAGAAATGCGGGTTAATCTGTGATTGCAGCTGCTTCACGTTAGCCTCGCGCCTGCGCAGTTCCTCCACGTAAACCTTCTGTATCAGCTGCTCAGTATTGGCGGCCATATCATTAAACCGCTGGAATAGATAAGTGAACTCATTTTTGGGATTAGCGGTAATCCGGGTCGCGTAGTTCCCCTCTTGTAGCCGCTTTACACTGCGGATAAGCAGGCCAATTGGCCGCTGTACATTCCGGTAAAGCAGGTAACCGGCAAGCAAGCTCATAATAAGCAGCAGGCCGACCGAGCCGTAAAATAAATTCCGGCTCTTGACGATCGGCTTCAGAACGTCCGCAAGCGGCACATAATCGATCAAATACCAATCCAGCGTTTTGACATGCGCGGAGGTAACGAGAAAATCATTCCCTCTAATCGTAATGATTTGATTGGAAGCCTCGCTGACCGTCGCTTGCTGCATCAAAGCTTGGATGCTCGCTGTCATTTCCTTGTCGGCCGTGCGGTTTTTGATCATGCTTCCGTCTGCATGCAGCAGGAAAGGATCTCCTTTGCCTGCAAGTTTGAACGTATCCAGATCCTTGATGAGATGCTCCTCGGGAAACGATATTTCGACGATTATTCCGGCCTTGTCCAAATTCCCTTCCAAGCGCTTCGGCTTGACGATATGACGAACGAAGCGGTTTTGCTTTATGCTTTGGATCGTCATCTCCTTGTATTTCCAGTTAGGCGTAAATATTTTTTTGATCGAATCCAAATCATAGGACAAATACGTATTGGTGGAAACTAGCTGCTTGCTCGCAGGCGCCGTGATGCTGTATTGGGTATCCCAGCGCTGGGCGACGTTCAGCAGCCGCAGCCGCTCGAGAATGCGCAGCTTCTCGTCATTGCGCTGGTAAGCGCTCTCGATGAGATGCAGGTTTTGCAGCTGCTGGATATGGATATCCTCACTGAGCAGGAAGCCCAGCGTTGACAGCGTGGTCACGCTTTTATCGATTTCGCTGGCGAGAAACGTAATGTCCTTCTGCTTCAGCGATTTCATCTCATCGTTGATAACCCCGATGCTTGTCTGGATGGAAAGCGTATACAAAACGATGATCGGGATGAGCAGCAGGATGATCAAGGTAATCATTTTGGCAAACGTATTTTCGCGTAAACGCATGCTTGGGACCTCTCTTTTTATGAAAATAAAGTGACATATGTCTACAAAGTGGCATGCTTCCAAAGATCGTGGTCTATAGAACAGGAGAGACTGCTGATAAAATTAATCATACAGGAGAGATGATAAAACACAATCAAATTTTGTTTGGAAAGGGGCAGATCAGTGGAAAGCGCGCTAAACAAACCGCTGCAGCAAGAAACGAAACCAAAACAACAAAAGGAAAAAAGAGCGAGAGAATTATTTAGCCGCACTTGGCCCTTGCATCTCATGCTGCTTCCGGCAGCGATCATTACCTTCATATTCGCTTACGTGCCAATGAGTGGACTTATTATGGCGTTTCAGGACTTCAAGCCATATGACGGTATATTTCGTTCGAAGCTTGTCGGTCTGGAGCATTTTCGGTTCATGTTCGAGTATCCGGACAGCAAGCAGGTTATTATGAACACCTTAATCATTTCGGGACTCAAAATCGTGTTCGGCCTCGTGGTGCCGTTCACGTTCGCGATACTGCTGAATGAGGTACGCAAAATGTTTTTCAAACGGGTCGTTCAAACGCTCGTATACTTGCCGCATTTCATCTCATGGGTCATTCTCGGCGCGATTCTAACAGACATGCTCGGAAGCAAAGGCATCGTTAATCAGCTTCTCAACACGCTCGGATTGGAATCCGTATTCTGGCTCGGCGAAGGCAACTGGTTCCGATTCACGGTCGTCGTCAGTGATATCTGGCAAAACTTCGGCTTTAATACGATCGTGTTTCTAGCGGCGCTCTCAGGCGTTAATCCTTCCCTTTACGAGGCTGCCGAGGTAGACGGGGCTACAAGATGGAAGCAGACGCTGCACATTACCGTTCCTTCCATGATTCCAATTGCGGTTGTGGTAGGCACGCTGTCGCTTGGCAATATTCTAAACGGAGGCTTCGATCAAATCTTTAATCTATACAATGCGCTTGTTTATGACAAAGGAGACATTATTGATACGTTCGTATATCGTACGGCCATTTTGAACGGTCAATACAGCTTCGGTACAGCGGTTGGCTTGTTCAAATCCATTATTGGTCTAATCATGATTGTGTTCTCTTATCGCATGGCTTACAAATACGCAGGTTATCGCATCTTCTAGAGAAAGGGGGAGGGAGTTAAAGCATGTATTACAAAACATCAGGTTATAAAGCATTCTCGGTATTCAACTATATTTTACTAGCCGTCATTTGCATTTCCTGCATCATTCCGCTCGTACACATTCTTGCGGTCAGCTTAAGCGCCAGCTCGCCGGCGAACGCGAACCTCGTCAAGCTATGGCCGATCGGCTTCAACTTTGAAGCTTATTCCAAAACACTGAACAACGATAACTTCCATAATGCGCTGCTCGTAGGCCTGCAGCGTACCGCACTGGGGACGGTTGTGGGCATGTCGCTTATGATACTAGCGGGCTACGCTTTGTCCAAGGATGGGCGGACATTCAAAAGCCGTTCGGTCTATACGTGGTATTTCCTCTTTACGATGCTCTTCAGCGGTGGTATTGTTCCTTCGTACATGCTAATCCGCAATTTGGATTTGATGAACTCGATCTGGGCGCTCGTTCTTCCCGGAGCCATCAATGTATTCAATATGGTCCTGCTCATGAACTTTTTTCGAGCGGTTCCGAAAGAGCTTGAGGAAGCATCGCTAATCGACGGTGCAGGCCAATTCCGGACGTTGTGGAGTATCTTTTTACCGATATCGATGCCCGCTCTTGCGACGATATCACTATTCACAATGGTTACACATTGGAATTCATGGTTTGATGGTCTGTTATATATTACAGATTATAGAAAATATCCATTATCAACTTTTTTGCAAACGATTATTGTTCAGCAGGATTTCAATAAAATAAATCCCGATGTCAATGAGCTGAAGCATATCTCGCAGCGCACGGTCAAATCGGCGCAAATCTTTATCGGGACGCTTCCGATCCTGCTCGTGTATCCGTTCCTGCAGCGTTATTTTGTAAAAGGAATCATTCTTGGAGCCGTGAAGGAATAGCGCAAGAAAAAGGCATCAATAACAAAAAGTTGGTCTATCGAACCAGCAAAGCGAGCTGTATATTGGAAACAAGCGATATAACATATATCGTAATTAATAACAAAATATAACTTACGGGGGTAAAGGCATGAAGAAGTGGCTTTCGGTCTTATTGGTACTATCATTTATGCTAGCGATTGCGGCATGTTCCGGTGGCAACAACACAAACAAAGGCACGAACGCACCGGCAAGCAACAAGCCAGGCAATGAGCCTGCACAAACAGAAGAAGGCAATGCAGAAGGGTTTGCCGATGGCAAGTACACGACACCCGTCACCTTAACGACAGTGTGGGGACTTAACCAAAATGGATCAGTCTTCAAGGAAGGCGAAACGATCGAAGACAACGTTCATACTCGCCTTGTTAAAGAAAGACTAGGCATCGACATTAAATACAACTGGGTTGTAACGAACACGAACGACGCTTACAAAACGAAGCTGCGCCTCATGCTGTCGTCGGGCGAGGAAATGCCGGATGTGGTTACTTACCGCGGTGACTTGGAAACGGTGAACATGCTGATTGACTCCGGACAGTTCATGCCGGTAGGCGACCTGGTAGACAAATACGCTAACGATACTTACAAAGCAGGTTTGGATCTAGATCCAACCATCTGGCTGCCAATCAGCCGCGGCGGAGACAAAATGGCATTGCCAATTCTAGATTACGCTTACAATGCGGATCATGTGATGTGGGTTCGCGAGGATTGGCTGACGAAGCTTAATCTGAAAGCACCTACTACGCTAGCCGAGATGGAAGCGGTAATGGAAGCATTTGTGAAAAATGATCCAGACGGCGACAGCAAAGCGAATACGCTGGGCCTTGCAACGGGCTTCAAAAACGGATTTGCGAACTGGATGACCGATATCGGCTTCATCTTCGGCGCACATGGCACAATGCCAGGCCAATGGAACCAAGCAGCAGACGGCACACTGGAGCACGGCTCCATTAATCCGGCGGCCAAAGCAGCACTTTCCAAATTGAAGGAATGGCTTGACAAAGGCTACATTTCACAGGATTCCGCATTGCTTGACGAAACTACAGGCTCGGAGCTATTCACGAAAGGCGAAGCAGGCATTATGTTCGGACCGAACTGGCTTCCAGCATGGCCGTTCCCTGATCTTCTGAACAACGTGCCATCTGCGAAATACAAGGCTTATCCGATTCCGGCTGGTCCTGACGGCAAAATCGGTTCTGCAGGCGGCAACCCGCCAGCTAACGGTTACGTATTCGTAAACAAAAAAGCTAAAAATCCAGAAGCAATCATTCATTACTATAACTGGTTCTTCGATAATATGGCTAATCCGCAGCCAGGCAGCGAGTTCGAGAAGGGCTTCGCGGAGGGCTATGACTATGCAACGCTTCCTGACGGCTCCATTACGGCTGATATCGCGAAATACCCGGACCTATTCCCGGGCTTGAAGGATCAAACGGCTCCGCCGCTATTCTACACGCTGACGTTCGAAGGCGCTCGTATTCCGACATTGTACGCAGAAACGCATGTGAAGCTTGCTGGCGGCGCCGAAGCGGTTACGCCTTACGAGAAGCAAGAGTTCAACACGCGTTTGAAAGAGAATACAGATGCGATGAAGGTTGTTATGGATCAAAATGCAATTCGCATGAAAAATTACTACATGGGCCCATTGACTGAAACGATGCAAAGCAAAAACGAGCTTCTGAATAAACTGCTTAACGAAACGTTCAACAAAATCGTCTATGGCCAGCAGCCTGTCGATTCGTTCGACACGATGGTAGAGAACTGGAAAAAATCCGGCGGCGAGCAAATTACGAAGGAAGTTAATGAGTGGTACAGCAGTGTCAAATAGTCATATGCAGAGGTGCTTGCTTCTTGCATAGGAAGCATAATTGAATCGACCGAGCGAACAGCCTGTCACGATGCAGTTTCATTATTGAGCTGTAAGGTGCAGGCTGTTCTTCTGAAAACGCAAGTAAGCGTTTGCAGTTAGCCAACTCAAATGGAAAGGAAGTAGAGTGGGAATGAATAAAAGGTTTATTTCAATCATGCTTGTGTTCATGATGCTGGCAAGCAGCCTGCCTATAGTGAACGCGGAGAGTGCTTCGGATGTCAGCACAGCTCATTGGGGCGAGAAGACATTAGTGAAGTGGATAGACAAAGGCATGCTCGGCGGATACCCAGACGGCAGCATACAGCCGGATCGTCAAGTGACGAGAGCGGAATTTACGAAGCTTGTTAACGCGGTGTTCCGTTTGAACAAAAGCGAGGGAAGCTCGTTTACGGATGTTGCGGCAGACGCTTGGTACAGTGAGGATATCGCTGCTGTAAAGGAAGCTGGTTTCATAACGGGATATCCGGATGGCAGCTTTAAGCCAGGCGCATCTATTTCGAGGCAAGAGGCTGCAAAGATCGCTGCGGGATTGTTCATGCTTGAAGGCGAGCAAGGCGACAAGCTTGCTTCTTTTAAGGATAGAGATCAGGTACAGGCTTATGCGAAAGCTTCGCTTGAGCAGCTGCTGGCCGGCGGATACATAAATGGTTATCCCGATCAAACGCTGAGACCTGCTAAGCCAATCACGCGAGCGGAAGCAATCGCCTTATTGGACCGTTTGGCCGTGGAGGTCGTGAATAAAGCAGGCAGCTATGACAAATTGCGCATTTCAGGGAATGCAGTCATAAATGCGGCTGACGTTAGACTAGACGATGCGGTTATAGACGGTAATCTATTTCTGACGCAAGGCATTGGCGAAGGCGATGTTTTTCTAACGGATTTGGAGGTTAAAGGCACGGTTTACATTCAAGGAGGCGGCGTTAACAGCATTCATTTCATTCATTCCAAGCTGAATAAGCTGAATGTTAACAAAGCGGCAGGCAAAGTAAGGGTGATATTCACGAATAAGACGGATGCGGAGCAGCTTATCATTGAATCAACAGCGCAGCTGGAGCTGGATGCTGCTGCTAGCCTCTCGCTGCTGCAGATTAAAGAGAAGGCTGCAGGAACGAGCGTTAAAGCGAAAGGAAATGTGCAGCAGATTATTAATGAAAGCACAGACATCGTTGTGAATGACAAAAAACTTGGTAAAGGCGACAAGGCTGTTATTGAGAATGGCGTCTTGATAAGCGGCCAGCAAGCAACGCCTGGGCAAGGCGGCGGAGGTACTGGAGCGACTCCGACTCCTGCCCCGACAACGGGACCAACAACGGCGCCAACTACAGGACCGACTCCTGCACCGACAACAGGACCAACAACGGAACCAACGACGGCACCAACTGCGGCGCCTGCGGACGAGTGGGAGCTCGTATGGAATGACGAATTCGACGGGAGCGGAGACAACATAGATGCGAACGGCGTCAACTTAGACAAATGGGCATATCAGCTCGGCACAGGTTCACAATACGGCTTGGACGGCTGGGGCAATAACGAGGAGCAATATTACCGCGCCGAGAACATATCGGTCGCAGACGGCAAGCTGACGATTACGGCTGATGACGACGGCTACGGCGGCAAAGCTTATACTTCGGGCAGGCTGTATACGGAGCCGACCTTTAACAAAACGTTTGGTAAATTCGAGGCCCGTATGAAGCTTCCCGTAGGAGAGGGAATATGGCCGGCATTCTGGATGATGCCGAAGGACAGCGAGTATGGCGTATGGGCAGCCTCAGGCGAGCTCGATATTATGGAAGCGCGCGGACGTTTGCCGAATGAGGTCGGCGGAACGATTCATTATGGAAGGAACTGGCCTAATAATAAATCGACTGGCGCGGAATACGAGTTTGGGGCGGATACGGACATAACCGATTATCATACGTACGGCGTGGAATGGGAGCCAGGCGAGATCCGTTGGTACGTCGATGGCGAATTATTCCAAAAGCTTAACAACTGGGACAGCTGGGGAGCGGATCAGCCTGCCAAATATGTATTTCCAGCACCATTTGACAAGCCGTTCTATATGATTCTGAATTTAGCGGTTGGGGGCAATTACGATGGCGGCAGGCTGCCCGATGCTTCGGACATTCCAAGCAAGATGGAAGTGGATTATGTGCGGGTGTATGACATTGCGAATAGGCCTTATAAATCGCCGGTAGAGCCTTCTTTTGAAAAAGAGCCTTATCTAACCGAATATAAGCAGCCGATCGCTGGCAATTTCGTACATGACAGCAGCTATGCCGAACCGTTCACAACGATCGCGGAGCCGGATCAGGCGCTGGATACGAAATTTTGGAATTTTGCCCATGTCAGCACTTTCCAAGGTAATGGTGCGATCACGGTGGAACAGCTGAACGGTGTACCCTTCGCGAAAGCGGACATTACGGCAGGCGGGAATGCCGCCCATGCCGTTCAATTGATTCAGAACGTGACGCTTGGCAAAGGCAGATGGTATAAGCTTTCATTTGATGCAAAATCCAACGCAAACCGCAATATGGCGGTGAAGTTTGGCGGAGGGGAGAACAGAGGCTGGACCACCTACTCCGATAGCCTTGACGCAAGGCTGTCGAGCAACATTCAATCCTACGAGATGGTTTTTCAAATGGGAACGGAAACTGATACGCTCGCAAGGCTGGAGTTCAATCTGGGCTTAAGCACGAACCCGGTATGGATCGGCAATGTGAAGGTAGAAGAGACGACTGCGCCGGACCCCTACCATGACAACGATCCGAAGGAGCCGCTGAATGGCAATCATGTGTATAACGGGACCTTCGATATCGGACGGATAGACCGATTGACCTATTGGAACTTCTCTGCGCTTGGCGGCAGCGCTTCTGCAGCAGTAGATGCGGCGGATCGTGAGCTTCAGGTTGCGATTTCGGACGGCGGTACGGAGCGAGATGCTGTTAAACTCACGCAATTCGGCGTTCATTTAGTTGAAGGAAATGATTATAAAGTTACGTTCAAAGCCAGAGCCGCTTCCGAAAGAACGATTCAAGCGTCCGTTAGCAAGCAAAATGGCGGCTACTACGCCAATCCCGAGACATTCTTGTTAACCTCGGAGATGACGGAGCATACGCTGCTGTTCACGATGGAGCAGCCTACAGACGTAAATGGGCAACTGATCTTCTTACTCGGCGGTGAACAGGGGAATGTATTTATCGATGATGTAGCCATGGTCCGTCTGACCAACTACAATATCGGCGAGCTGGCGCTGAACGATCAGTTCCCGGTTAAAAACGGCGACTTCTCGAATGGCAAGGCAGGCTGGGCGGAGCATGTGCAAGGCCGGTACGACGGCTGGGGCTCAAGCGCCGTATTCGCAGCGCAGGACGGCGAGCTGAAGATGGCCATTGCTAGCGAAGGCAACAATCCGTGGGATGTCATGCTGATGCAGACCGACTTCGATCTTTTTAAAGGCAATACCTATATCGTCTCACTAGATGTTAGAGCATCCAAAAACCGCGAAATGGAAATTGTGATCGACAGCAACAATACGCGTTATTTATCAGAAAAGGTACAGCTCACAGAAACGAAGCAGACATTCAGCTTTGAGCTGCAAGCGCTGAACGACATGACGCCGTCCTTTAAGCTGCTGCTTGGCAAGCTCGAAGGAGCGAGCGTGATCGGCGCGCATGATGTTTATGTCGATAATATTCGGATTGAGCTTAAAGATGCAAGGTCCAAAGCCTTTTTACTCCAAAATGGATATTTCGATGAAGCGATGCAGAACTGGACCAGTCATGTACAGGGAATATACGATGGCTCCTCAAGCGCGGCTATCACGGCGGATAACGGTGCTGCTAAGGCAGCCATTGCAAATACCGGCGCGAATGCCTGGGATATTATACTGCAGCAGGGGTCGCTTGCTCTCGCCAAAGGAAAGACCTATATCGTCTCCTTTGCGGCAAGATCGACCATACCGCGCACTATTGAAGCCGTTGTTGAGAACGGCACTTATGTCCGCTATTTGAACGAGAAGGTGCAAGTGGATGACGTAACGCAAACATACAGCTACGAATTCACATTGGATAAGGATGAGTTGGCTGGCTTCAAGCTGCTAATGGGCAATCAGCCGGGAGCACCAGGTATCGCTCATGACGTGTATATTGATAATGTTCGCTTGGAGCTTAAAGGCGCCAAGGAAGCAGCAGGGGAAAAGGCACGCAGCACAAATGACATTACGCTCGCTTTGCCTCCCGTGATGTCGCCGGATGCCTTGGACAATGCAAAGGGCATTGATATCGAGATTACGTTTGCGGACAACGCAGCCTGGAGAAATGCTGTTTCGGCAGTGATCGTAGACGGCAGCAAGCTTCCGGCGGACGCTTACTCACTGTCCGCTGGCAAGCTGACTATCGACAAATCGGTATTTCAAGCTGCAAAAGCGTACACGATAGCCGTTAAATCAGCGGGCTACGAGCTTGCAAATGCGCTGCAGGACATTCAAGAGGAGATTATGTGGAGCCTCGTATGGTCTGATGAGTTTGACGGGACTGGCACGAACGTGGATACGAATGGCGTCAACCTTGATAAATGGGGTTACCAGCTTGGCAACGGCAGCGATTACGGAGTAGCCAACTGGGGAAATAACGAGGAGCAATATTATAGAAAAGAAAATATTAAGGTGGAGAACGGCGAGCTTGTCATCCAAGCCAAGAATGAGAGCTTTGGCGGGAAAACATATACCTCGGGACGCCTATGGACCAGCCCTACCTTCAGCAAAGCATTCGGTAAATTCGAGGCACGCATCAAGATGCCGGAAGGCGAGGGCATCTGGCCGGCATTTTGGATGATGCCGAAGGACAGCGAGTACGGCGGCTGGGCGTCCTCCGGCGAAATCGATATTATGGAAGCGCGCGGCCGTACGGTCGGCGAGGTCGATGGTACGATCCATTATGGCAAAAACGCGCCGAACAACAAGGCGACTGGCGCGCAATACCATTTCCCAGAGGGCCAGGATATAACGGGCTACCATACGTATTCGGTAGAATGGGAGCCTGGGGAGCTTCGCTGGTACGTGGATGGCAATCTTTTTCAGACGATTAATGACTGGCATAGCTGGGGAGCCGATCAGCAGGAGAAATATGCTTTTCCAGCTCCATTCGACAAAGAATTCTATATCATTTTGAATCTCGCCATAGGCGGCAATTACGACGGTGGACGCAAGCCGGACCCTTCGCTTCTGCCTGCGGAGATGCTGGTTGATTATGTCCGTGCTTATGAGCTGACGGGGAGAGCTTACATGCAGCCAACTGAGCCGACGCTTGTGAAGGATACGTTCCCTGAAGGCGGTAAAGCAGCAATAGACGGGAACCTTATTTATGATACGTCCTACAGCCAAGGCGTGAAGGATATTACGACCGCAGCTCCTGAGCTTGACTATCAATATTGGAATTTTCTTCATGGCGCTGAATTCGGAGGAGCGGGAAGCGTCTCTGTCGATGCTGGTGCAGGTACAGGCACGCCGTTTGCAAAGGTGGATATTACGAATGGCGGAAATGTACCATATTCCCTGCAGCTCATTCAATATGTCACGTTAGTGAAGGGCCAGGCTTATAAAATCAGCTTCGATGCGAAGGCATCCGCGCCGCGCAGCATGAGTGTCAAGCTCGGCGGCGATGCGGACAGCGGATGGGGCATTTATTCCGATAATTTCGAGGCGGCCTTGAAGACGCAAACGGGCCATTATGAATACCGCTTCCTCATGACGGCAAATACAAATGCCAAAGCTCGCGTGGAATTCAATCTCGGTCAGAATACGAATGACGTGTGGATCGGCAACGTTCGTCTGGAAGCTATTGACTCCTTGAATGAGCCTGGTGCCGCGAAGCAGCCGCTCAACAACGGCAACCATGTGTATAACGGGGGCTTTGATCTCGGCACAATGGACCGTCTGCTCTATTGGAATGCACTTGCGGCAGATTCGGCGGTTGCAACGGTCAGCGTTGATCCAATGACGCGCAAGCTTCGTGCCGTCATTGCGAACGGCGGTGCAAACGAAGCAAGCGTGCGGTTGGTTCAGCAGGGGATTAATCTTCTCCAGAAAGACACGTATGAGCTTACTTTTGATGCTCAATCTTCGGAGGCTCGTCCGATCGGCGTGCAGCTTGCGAGCAAGGACGGCGATATGATTTATAGCGGTCCCCATGGTATTTCGTTATCGGCAGACAATAAGAACTATAAGGTTACGTTTACAATGCCTGAAGGCGTGACGGATGAAGAGGCTCAGCTGGTCTTTTTGCTCGGAGGAAGCGTGGGTGCTATTCAACTGGACAATATTCAGCTCGTTCGCACGACTAATCTGAATGTAGATTTCACGGGTGTCGATTTGTTCCCGCTCCAGAACGGCGACTTCTCTTACGCGCTGAGCGGCTGGGAACCGTTCACGCAAGGCGGTGCGGCTGTCTTTACTGAAGACAATGGCGCAGCCAAAATTGCGATAACGAACGTTGGCGGAGAGGCTTGGAACGTCATGCTTAATCAGTCAGAGTTAAACTTGACGAAAGGGCTGACGTATAAGCTCTCCTTTGATGCCAGATCAACCGTCGGGCGAGATATCGAAGCGGCTCTCGAAAACGCAGGTTATACGCGACGGTTTTACAGCGGGCCGCTCATGCTGACGAATGCGATGCAGCATTTTGAATTCTCATTCAAAATGGGGGCAGACGATAAAGTCGCTCTGAAATTCCTGCTTGGCAAAACGGCTCGGAGCGCAGCGAGCCCACATGATATTTTTATAGATAACGTGGTGCTTGAGGTTAAGGATGCTCCAGTGCTTAGGCCTCCTACGCTCATTCCGGATTCAACTGCGAATCGTGTCGGCGAAGAGGCAGAAATACGTTTTGTCGATCATGAAGCATGGAGAGCAGCCATTGCTGCGATTGAAGTGAACGGTGCCGTGATAGCCGAAGGCCGGTATAACGTTCAGCCTGGTGCTATCATTATCGATCAGTCGGTCTTTACGGGCGATCGATCTTATCTGATTAAAATCAAGGCATGGGGCTTTGGCGATACCGACGTCAATCAAGTCATTTTTCCGGCGGATGGCAATCTCGTGTTGAATGGCAATATGTCGAACGGGATGGCAAGCTGGGAGCATTGGTTCGGTGACGGTGGAGATTCGAAGGTTGAGGTTAAGGATGGGGCTGCCCGTATCGATATTTATTACAACGGAGGCATGCACCCCGAATGGAATGTGCCGGTCGGCTGGTCCACTCAGTTCACCCAATCCGGCATTAAGCTAACGGCTGGAAAGGTCTACGAGCTCAGCTTTCAGGCATGGTCGGGAGCAGAGCTTCCAGCTCCTGGTCCGTTTGACCGTCCGATCGCACTCGAATTAGGCGGCTATAACAACAATCAATCGGTTCTTTTCAATATCACGGGTGATCCGCATGCCGTGTACAAAAAAAGTCTCCTGCCAACAAGCGATGTAAATCTAACACTCAAGTTTTTGCTTGGAAATGTCGTGAATGGAGCCTTCGTAACGCCAGACGGCGAGCATGTTATCTATGTAGATAACGTTGCGATTCGCGAGGTTGCTGCTCCGCCAGTTCTAAGTGCGGACACGTCAGACAATAAGGTTGGCCAGCCGATCGAGCTTGGATTCGTTGATTCGCCTGCATGGCGTGCGGCGATTACGATGCTATCGATTGACGGCGTAGCCGCGGCTGACGGCAGCTATACGGTGGAAGCGGGCAAAATCAAGCTAAATGCCGCTTTATTTCCCGAGATCAAAACGTACGCAATCGCCATAACGGCTGCCGGCTACGGAATCAGCGAGGTACAGCAGCAGGTGAAGACCGCTGCTGCAAACGTAGCGCTTCACAAGGCAGCGTCAGCCTCAACCGGGCCCCAGCCTGCTGCCAATGCTGTTGACGGAAACAGCAATTCAAGATGGGAGTCCGCCGCTTCTGATCCGCAGTGGCTAGCCATTGATTTGGGGGCTCAATATTCGCTTGAGAGCGCCGTGTTAAGCTGGGAGGGTGCTTTCGGCAAAGCCTACAAGCTTCAAGTGTCTACGGCAGCGATCCCGGGAGAGCATGATTGGACAGACGTCTTTACAGAAGCCGCAGGAAACGGAGGCGTTGACCCGATTACCTTAAAAGGGGAAGAGGCGAGACATATCCGAATGCTGGGCAGTGCACGCGGGACGCCATACGGCTATTCCTTATGGGAGTTCGAGGTTTACGGCACTTGGGTGAGCGGCGGTTCAAGCGGAGGTACGGATCCCAATCAGGAACCAGAACCAGAACCAGAACCGGAACCGGAACCGGAACAAGGGACGAATCTGGCGCTGAACAAGCAAGCAGCGGCGTCCAGCTTCAACAATGTATTTCCTGCGAATTTGCTAACTGACGGGAACGCGGGCACAAGATGGGAAGCGAAGTGGAGCGACAATGCAATCGCTCCTTACAACGCCGAGTGGGTTTATATTGATTTGAATCATACGTATGACATAAGCAAAATCGTATTGGTATGGGAAGCTGCTTACGGAAAAGCTGTGGATATCCAAGTGGCGGCGACAGGAAGCGATCTGTCTGCCGAAAGCGCGGACTGGCAATCCGTGCATGCGCTGAACCGAAGTCTGAGTGCTGCCGAATACACGGAAGCCGTAACGCTTGAGAGCAGCACGGCAGCCAGATATGTGCGCGTTTTGATTACGGATAAAGCTATGCCGCCGTACGGCCCGTCACTATACGAAATTGAGATTTATGAATAGTTGATGATCTTGCTTGGTTCTTTAGATAAAAGAGCGCATCCGCGCAGAGCTTGCTCTGTGTCGGATCGCTCTTTTGTCGTTCCAACCTGTAGATGATAGTTGATAAGCATCCTTTAACCTATTAATGATGGTTTAATGAAGATTGGAAATATATATTGCGACATAAATAAATATATGATACATATTAAATAACGGAAATGACTTCAACATGTATGCTAATGATCTGTTCCGTCATATGAGGGTAGAGGAGACTGGATGACATGGAGAGAGAGTTGGCATTAGAGCTTGTGAGGGTAACGGAGCTTGCGGCACTCGCATCGGCACCGTGGATGGGGAGAGGCGATAAGAATAGCGCAGACGGAGCGGCGACTTCCGCCATGCGTTCCATGTTTGATTCCGTGTCCATTCGCGGCACGGTAGTCATCGGAGAAGGGGAAATGGACGAAGCGCCGATGCTATATATCGGAGAGGAAGTGGGCAGCTTGAATGGGCCTGAGGTTGACGTCGCTGTGGATCCGCTTGAAGGCACGGAAATTGTCGCGAAAGGTTTGAACAACGCGATGTCTGTCCTGGCGGTAGCAGGGAAAGGCCAACTGCTCCACGCGCCGGATATGTATATGGAGAAGCTGGCCTTCGGGCCTGCTCTAGTCGGCAAATTGTCTATTACCGATCCAATGGACGTGACGCTGCAGAAAGCGGCGGATGGCTTAAATAAAAAGGTTTCGGATTTAACGGTCATGATTCTGGACAGAACGCGCCATGAATCTATCGTAAAGGTGCTGCGCAAAGTCGGCGTACGCATTAAATTTCTGTCGGACGGCGATGTTGCCGGTGCAATGGCCCCTGCTTTTCCTGAGGCGGGAATTGATTTGTATGTGGGCTCCGGCGGAGCTCCTGAGGGTGTCATTGCCGCTGCAGCGCTGAAGTGCTTGGGAGGCGAGCTGCAAGCGCGTTTGATGCCTGCTGACGGCAACGAGTATAATCGCTGCGTTCAAATGGGGATCGAGGATCCGTACCGCGTTCTGACGATGGAGGATATGATCGGTACGGGAGACGTTTATTTTGCGGCAACAGGCGTGACGCCAGGTGAGTTTCTAGGGGGTGTTCAGTATTTCCCCGATCAGCGGGCAGAGACGCATTCCATTGTTATGCGGGCGAAGACCAAAACTGTTCGTTTCGTCCGCGCCCTGCATTATTTGCCGAACAAGTCATTTCTAAACAGCGGCAAGTAAAGGTTTTGACGCAACGTTTACTTTCCCAGCACTAACAATGTGATTCCCTGCTCCTTGTCCTGCTGCATATACACGGGGATGAGAAGATTTTGGAATGCAATCATTAACAACTAAAGCGTACTAGGCTTAAAATAGACAAAAGCCAGCATGTCGGGAGACGTGCTGGCTTTAAGTTATGAGTCCTGTTCATGGATACGCATGCGGTTCATCAGCAGGTTGTTAGCTGCCGCCGGGAATGAACTTTTTCAGCCAGCTTCCAAAGCTTGCCGGATTGCGGCTCTGAATAAGCACGACACCTTCGCCTCGAAAGCGGCAGACGAGTCCTTCACCGCTAGTGATGCTGGAGAGCCAGCCTTTGGAGGCTTTCTCAATCGTGTAATTCATGTAGCCCGGCCATGCAACCAAATGACCGTTATCAATGATGACTTCTTCCCCAGGTGCTAGGTTGAGCGCATGAATAGCGCCGTACGAGGAGAGGAAGACGGTGCCTTTCCCGCTGATCTCCACGATAAAAAAACCTTCGCCAGATAACAGCCCTCTGCCTAGGTTCTGCATTTTCGTATTGACCTCAATGCCGCTTGTGCCGGCTAGGAATCCATCCTTCTGTACATAAAGCTTGTATGAGCCATCCAGCTCAATCGCTTCAATATCGCCAAGGGAAGGAGGAGCAAGGTGAACTTCACCTTGTCCCCTGTTTGCTGTCATTTCCTGAAAGAAGAAGGTTTCCCCGCTAAGCATCCTGCCGAGTCCGCGCATAAAGCCGCCATCCGTCGTGCCTTTGAGGTCGATGCTCGGCGACATGGAGACCATTGCCCCCATCTCAGCCTTTACGCTTTCCCCTGGATTAAGCTTAACCTTCAGCATGGCAAAAGCGCCTTTGTAAAATATATCGTAATTCATGTAGGGAACCTCCTAAAGGTTTTGCGAAGCAAAATCCAACATCGAAAGCATATGCTTAGGTTTTGCGAAGCAAAATCCAACATCGAAAGCATACGCTTAGGTTTTGCGAAGCAAAATCCAACATCGATGGCCTGGTTTAATCGAGCGGCGGCTGTGTTACGCCCTCTCGCTCCGCCTGCCTGCGGTGAGCAATTCGGCTGGCAGCCGATGCTGCGATTGCGCCGACGATGTCGTCTAGAAACGTATGGATTTCTCCGTCGCTTTTATCATTCAGCTTAACCAGTATGCCTGGTTTGAGCTTGTCGACATAACCGAAGTTTGTAAAACCGATGCTGCCGTAAACGTTGACGATCGACAATGCCAAAATTTCATCGCATCCATAAAGGCTTTCATCATGCTTGATCATATCTTGAAGCGGAGCCATCAGCTTGCCTTCCTCTGCAAGGATGTCGAGCTGGATGCCCGTCAATACGGCATTCTGAACCTCTCGTTTGGACAGGACGGCGTCGACATGAACGATGCAATCCTCAGGCGTCAGGTCAGGGAAATAATCCTTTTGCAGGAAATGCACGAGCTCGGCGATCGCAATCTTTGTTACACCGCGCTTGATGAGCCATTCGTCTGTAGCCTCCGCCACTTTGCGGCTGTTAAGGCTATAAATTTCGGGATTGGACATGTTTTTGTTCCCCCTTAGGATTTTATGGACAAAACTGGTCTAAAAAAGGGAAGGGCTCGTATACATAGTACTACAAATAAGGAGTTGTACAAAGCCGCCAGGCAAAACTCGATTAGGGAGGAAAGGTCAATATGATTCAAAAAAGATGGATTAGGGGTGCCGTACTTTCAGGGGTTCTCGTGTTGCCGATTCTTACATCCGGTTGCGGATTGTTTTCTCAGGAGACAAGCCAGTCAATCGATCCGCCGCAGATTGAGGTTAAAGACGGTGTTGACAATGCTGAAACCGGACAGGCAGTCGTTGAAGGCGAAACACAAATGACGGTTTACCTCGAGGACCGGAATGGCTATTTGGCTCCGATCTCGCTGACAACAACGCTAGGAGCAAACGAACAAGCCGGACAGAAGGCACTAGAGATGATGGTCGAGAATGGCGCTTATGCCAGCCAGCTTCCTGAGGATTTCCGCGCTGTCATCCCGCAGGGCACACAAATAAAGTCTTACACGTATGACAAAGAGCAAAAGCTGGCAACGGTCGAATTCTCGGAGCCTTTCGCCGATTATAACGCGCAGGATGAGCGCACGATCGTAGAAGCCATTACATGGACGTTGACGGCTATGACAGGCATTGAGGGCGTTGAAATCTGGTATGAAGGCGCCAAGCTGCCGGAAATGCCGGTAGACGGCTATCCGCTTGATGAGAAGCTTACGCGCGCAGTAGGCATTAATATCGAAGCGGCCGAAGGCGTCAATTATGGACAGTCGACGCCGGTCACGCTTTATTTCTCCGCACAAACCTTGAACGATGAGCAATATTATGTACCGGTCACACGGCTAGTCGCGCGTTCTTCGGATCCTGCCAAGGCAGCGCTCGAGCAGCTGATCTCAGGCCCGCTTAACAAAAAAGAGCTGACCAGCGTTATCCTTCCTGACGTACTCGTGAACGACATCGTTCGTGAAGGGAACACGGTAACCGTTGACTTGAAGGACGAGGCGTATCAAGAAGGTCAGAAGCTGCCGACTGAGATGCTGCAGGCACTCGTGCTCTCGGTTACTGAAAGCACTGGCGCAGCTGCCGTTCAGATTAAAGTGAACGGGGAAGCGAACATCGTGGACATGAAGGACCAATCCTACAGCGAGCCGGTAAGCCGTCCGCATCACGTTAACGCCATTAAGTCATAATTAAGCTCAGATTGCATAATTTGGTTTAAGAGGCTGACTCAAAAGGGGGTCGCTCCCTGAAGAAGCAGCTCGCACAATCGAAAATAAGAAAAAATTCGCATTAAACAAGCGTTGCAGAGTGCTAATCTGCAACGCTTGTTTTTGATTTTGGTTTTTGCTGATTTCTTTAGCAATTGATGGTAAACGGAGCATTTAAATGATTATGGAGAAGCGTCCGCGTTCGTGTTTGTGAAGGGATTTGGGCCTTTCCTGGTTGATTCAAAGGAATCCCAGGGCAATGGAGATCGGAAGAACATTTAAATGTGCAGTTTATGTGCAGTTTGCCGTTTAGCCTGATCAACAAAGATATTACATCGTCAAGCAACTAACTTATGGGACAGTCCCTTTTTGTATTTAAATTAGGCTCGTAGGCCACCGGCAGCACTTGGATATCTTTTTCGCTGGCGCAGATGCAATTCAAAGGTTACTTTGTTAGAATAGGAAAGATTGTACGATGGAATCCAAGGATTATCTAAACCATATTACGCATGACTCAGGAGGAAATAAAAATGAGAAACGACGGTCGGCAACCGAACCAGCTTCGGCCGGTAACCATAACGACAGGCGTCAACAAATATGCAGAGGGTTCCGTCCTTATCGAGGTCGGAGAAACGAAGGTTATTTGTACGGCCAGCGTGGAGGACCGGGTTCCGCCTTTTATGAAGGGTCAGGGGAAAGGCTGGATTAATGCTGAGTATGCCATGCTGCCGCGGGCAACGCATTCACGCAACATCCGCGAGGCTGCCAAAGGCAAGCTGACGGGACGGACAATGGAAATACAGCGTCTAATCGGACGCGCGCTGCGTTCGGTCGTTGATTTGCAAGCACTCGGCGAACGTACGATTACGCTGGATTGCGACGTTATCCAAGCCGATGGAGGCACCCGTACGACTTCGATTACAGGAGCGTTCATCGCGCTGACGATTGCAGTCAACAAGATTTCGGAGAAGGTGCAGTTCGCCAAGTATCCTATTACTGATTTCTTGGCTTCGGTAAGCGTTGGCGTTATTCAGGAGAAAGCAATGCTGGACTTGAATTACGAAGAGGACTCCAAAGCAAAGGTCGACATGAATGTCGTCATGACAGGCAATGGGAAATTTGTAGAGGTGCAGGGCACGGGCGAGGATGCTCCGTTCTCACGCGAGGAGCTTAATCAGCTGCTTGCTCTCGGAGAAGCCGGCATAGCGGAGTTGATCGGCAAGCAGCGCGAGGTCCTTGGGCCATTGGCTGCGCGTATAGGAGGCTAACTATCATGTCAAAGCATCAGCTGCTCCTGCATGAGAAGATTGTGGTGGCTACCAAAAATGCGGGCAAAGTAAGGGAATTCGCACATGCGCTTCAGAAGCTTGGCAAGGAAACGCTAAGTTTACATGATTACCCGCAGATTCCCGATATAGTAGAGGATGGCGACACATTTGCAGCTAATGCGCGCATCAAAGCCAAGACGACCGGCGACACGCTTGGCGTGCCGGTGCTGGCTGATGATTCAGGACTTCGCGTAACGGCGCTTAACGGCGCTCCCGGCGTGTATTCTGCTCGTTTTGCGGGAGAGCACGCGTCAGATGGAGACAATAACGAGAAGCTCATTCGCGAGCTTAAACGTTTGCATGAGCAAGGAAGCCTGCCGGAATTGGGCAGTCTTGATGACGGCTCACAGCTGCTTAGCGAGGCTCAATTCGTTTGCGCATTAGCGCTGTATGATCCGGCGACGGGGCTGTTTATTGAAGCAGAAGGAACGGTAGACGGCGTCATAACGGACAAACCGCACGGCGATGGCGGGTTTGGCTATGATCCGTTGTTTTGGGTGCCTCGTTTAAACCGCGGAATGGCTGAGCTGACGAAAGAAGAAAAACAGCAAATCAGCCACCGCGGAGAAGCACTGAGACATCTTCTTCCCCAATTGGAGCAGGCGTAAGACATGAACAAATGAAACACCCCCAGCAGCTAGAGTGCCATTGAACGGGCATCCCGGCAGCTGGGGGTGTTTCATTCTGTATACTTAGGACGAAGAGCGTACGGTACGGTTACCCTATGACGACTTTATATTGCTTCAGCCAGAGGTTTACTTGGTACAAGTACGCGAATAGCTGAGGCCCGGACATGAGCTGGCCGAACCATGGGATATTAGACTTGGCAGAATCCGATTCGGCAAGCTCTCTAACCTTTGCGACATTAATGAGGGGAAGCAGAGGCGAAGTCGGATCATTCAATACGTCCAGCAAAAGGCCTTTGACCGCCGCCAAATAATTCGGGTTATGCGTTTTGGGGTAAGGACTTTTTTTACGGGTCAATACGTCGTCGGGAAGAATGCCGCGCAGCGCCTTCCGTAAAATGCCTTTTTCCCGGTCGCCAGACGTCTTGATTTCCCAAGGGATGTTCCATACATATTCGACGAGCCGATGATCGCAGAAAGGCACCCGCACCTCAAGTCCTGCCGCCATGCTCATGCGATCCTTGCGATCGAGAAGCGTTGGCATGAAGCGGGTAATATTCAAATAAGACATTTGGCGCATTTTGCGCAGCTGCTCGTTTTCTCCGTCAAGATGGGGCACTTCCCCGATTGCTTGCGCGTATCGGTCTCCGATATAGTCGATTGGCTTGATCCAAGCTGCGACGTCCGGGGCAAGCAGGTCTGCGCGCATGGCTGAGGCGAGCGACCAAGGGAACGTGTTGGCATTAAGCGCCTCCTCGCGATGGAACCACGGATATCCTCCGAAAATTTCGTCAGCTGCTTCCCCGGATATCGCGACCGTCGCATCCTTTTTAATCTCATGGCAGAAGAGTAGCAGCGAGGCATCGACGTCTGCCATCCCAGGCAGATCCCGTGCGAGAGTAGCTGCTTTCAAGGCATTGACCAGCTCCGGCGTGTCGAATTGAATCGGATGATGGATAGTTCCGAGATGTGAAGTCATTCTCTCGATCCATGGCGCATCGCTATTGGGCTGGAAGGCATGCGCCTTGAAATGCTTGTCATTATCCGTGTAATCGACAGAATAGGTATGCACGTTTCCTTGCCCGTTTTCATTGTAGTATTGGACGGCAAGAGTCGTTAATGCGCTGGAATCGAGACCCCCGGACAAAAGCGTGCATACGGGAACGTCGGATACGAGCTGGCGCTCAACGGTATCCTTCAACAATTCCCTGACTTGCTCTGCCGTTTCCTCGATGCTCTGCGCATGTGGAGAGCTTTCAAGCTGCCAATACGTAACGGTCTTGACGCCCGAGTGATTGACAGTCATGCAGCGGCCGGGCCTAAGCTCACTAATTTGTTTATATACACCGTGGCCGGGGGTTCGCGCAGGACCGAGAATGAATATTTCGGCAAGACCTTCCGCGCCGACCTCAGGCTTCACAGCAGGATGAGCCAATATGCACTTTTGCTCCGAGCCGAATATGAACAAACCATCCTGTATGCTGTAGAACAACGGTTTTACGCCAAGCCGGTCACGCGCGAGGAACAATTCCTGTTCGGCAACATTCCATATCGCAAATGCGAAAATTCCATTAAAACGCTCCACGCAAGCTTTGCCCCATTCCATATAGGCAACCAGCAGCACTTCTGTATCACAATTTGTCGTAAAAGCTCTGCCTCTGCTCTCAAGCTCCTTGCGAAGCTCAGGCGCATTGTACAATTCCCCGTTATAGACAACGACATATTTGTCATCGCCGGTATGGCGTATCATTGGCTGTGCGCCGTTCTCCGGGTCAATAACGGATAAACGGCGGTGGCCTAAGGCGCAATGCGCCGATATCCACGTACCGGAAGCGTCGGGACCGCGCGGTGCAAGGGTGTCGGTCATCTTCTCTAAGCTTTCGCTTTGCTTAGTCAGATCACGGTTCCAATCGATCCAGCCCGTAATTCCACACATCGATCTCATTCCTCTCTTTTACTGGTCTCAAAGTAGCGATAATATCAGTTATATGCGGAAAAAGGGATAAAATGTCTGTCCGATGGGGGATGCTAGGGGGGTCTGTATAAAGCCTAGTTACGAAAAAGGAGCGTGTGAAGCGTGGTTGATATGGAAGCAGGCGGAGTGGAACGCAAGCGCTATTATGTATCCGTTCAGGCGGGACAAATATTAGAGGATCCGCAAGCGGCGGCATACGAGCTTGAAGTCAGTCTGAGCGAGGAGGAGCATATCAAGCTGCGAGAGCTGTTTGACGAGCTATCCAGCATGGATGAGGCCGAGATGTTCCATTTCTCCCACTCGCCGTTCGGTTCAGCGAGCGATGGCGAGATTAATGGGGGTTATGACGACCTTATTCAGCAAATTTACCAGAAACTGCATGAGCATGGAACCGAAACGACGAAGCGTCATATTGAATCGATGCAGCTGTTATAGGCGGATACCAGAAGTCCGGCCGCTGGAGAGAGGCAGTCGGACTATTGAAAGAACTTAAATTGAAGCCTTTACATCGATGCAGCATGATCCCGTTCTATTAAAATCGAACAAAAAATGATATACTTCTACAAAAATAGTGGAGGTTTATCGCTTTGCAAAAGTTGGTTTTTTTCGTGGGAGTAGCAGGCACAGGCAAGACAACGGTAGCGAGGAAGCTGGCAGATCGCATTCCTGCGGCATTTCTGGATCGTGATACGATCGGGGGCAGATTTGTCGAAGCAATACTTGAGCTTAATGGTCTAGACAAACGTGACCGGGATTCGGAGTATTACAAGAAACATTTGCGCGATTTGGAATATGACACAGCGAAGGATGTATGTATCGAGAATCTCGCTGCGGGGCAGAACGTGTTTATGATTTCCCCTTTTACGGCGGAGCTCAAAAATAAGCAGTGGATCGAAGAGGTCGTTGAATCGGCAGGCTTGTCACTCCAAACGGTAGACATAAAGGTTGTTGTAGTGACGCTTCAGGATATGGAACTGCAGAAGAACCGAATTATCGGGCGGCATACGGAGCGCGACCAGTGGAAGCTGGACAACTGGGGCGACTTTGAGAAGCGTATTGAATTTGTACCGCAGATTAACTGGGATATACCGAATTCTTCTATATTCGTTTTCGACAATAGTGGCGAGCTGACGGAAGAGAAGTCAGAGCAATTATACCAATTCGTTAGCGAAAAGAAAGCAACGATGACTGCGTAGATACTGGTTATACCTATCTAAAAATAGAGATGTTCCAAAGGGAAATGTCCCTCAGGAAGGCCTCTATTTATTGTAGTCTGCCTGGCGTGTTTGGACTTCCAATACGCTGTAGATACAGCAATGCATAGGGTCCATGGAATGGCCCTATGCAATATTATTCTAAGAAATGAAGCAGTCCGAACGCATGGAGGTTACGTTATGACTATCTATTCATAGAAATTAGTAACCGCCGAAACCAAAGCCAGTACCGCGAGAGATAATTACCAGCAAAATGAACAATACAAGGATAAAACCGATACTGTTAGCACCACCGACATAACCACCCATTAAACATCCACCTCCCAGCAATTTGAGTACAGTGTAGATTATGCGAGGATGACGGTCAGTGTTTGGGTGTTTGTGGTGTAATGATATTGGCCTATCGGGGTTGCCATGATCTATCCTTGTACGGGAACAGCATGTTTCATGTGTGTAAAAAATGTGTAAATTGAAATGAAACCGGGCAGGCGATGGATGAAGCTGAACATAAAAAAGCCGCAATTTCCTTTGAAAATGAAAGGAATTACGGCTTTGTATTAAAGCAAGATTCAATTTGTAGTTAATGGCGTCCCGGAAGAGATTCGAACTCCCGACCGACGCCTTAGAAGGGCGTTGCTCTATCCAGCTGAGCTACCGGGACACAAGCAATAATATATCATAAGAGAATATTTTATTGCAAGCTTTATTTTACTTATTTGCTTTTTTAGATGGAAATCGGTTAAAAAACCGTTAGAAAACGACATTTGTTTTTTCTTTTGATTGTACATGGTATAATCGAATGCAAGATTGTACGTATGAACAAACGGCGTGACCATAAGGCGGTGTTATCATTACAACTCCCAATGACGCACAAAGCGACAACAAGGACAACGTTTATTTGTTCCCTAGCATGCTGGACCATTATCAGGTACAGTTAACCCGTATGCTAGAAGCGGAGCAATACGGGGAGGCCAAGGAGTTGCTGCGCTTTTTGCTGCAATGCCAGGGCGAGGACGCGCGCCATTATGAAGAGTGGGACAGTCTTCTGACATGGCTCGATATGGCTTTCCCTGAGGATGGGAATGCAGAAGACGGCACGGGATTTATTACAGCCAAACAGGAAAAGGAAGAGGATGAAGCTACGATACGCGAGCAGTTTCTCAATCCTCCTGACCAGGATGAAGCTTATGTAAATCAAGTGCTCTACATCATGCAGAACCATCCGATGATCGATCAGCAGATTCTTGCCCTTGAACGCGCTGCCTACATTCAGGCGCCGGATATGGATGAGACGATCAAAAATTGGCTGGTCACCCAGCAGGTTCATCCAGTTGTGCAGTTCAAGGCGCTGCAATGCTTGAGGAAGCGCGGGGCGACAGGCACGATTACGCTTGAAAGGCTCGGGGAGGCAACTGAGCTTGACCTGGAGGTTATACCGCTTTCAATGGACGAGTTTCCGAATCCGATCATCCGGATATTGGAGCGAACCGAGCAGGTTGCCGAGGTTGATGATCCGACATTGCCGCATTTTGCAAGAGAGTTATGGAAAGAAAGTTTGCAATTTTTGTATGGTACGGCTGCATATCATTGGATGCTGAGAGACGATGACGATACGGTAGATTATTTTGCTGCTGCGCTGCATTTGACGCTGCTTCTCACCGTATACGGCTCGGCGAACGATGACGATATTCGTGATACATACGGCATTACCGAAGGATTGAGATTCCGTTATGAGCAAGCTTGCAAGGCTTTAAGACAGGTTGCTGTGCTGCAGCAATCCGGAGAAGATGAACCAGAGTCTTGATAATCTGGCCCAGCTTGTTTATAATAGAATGGTTTATGAAACGTGATAACTACTGATGCATGAGCATTTTCGGAGGGGAAGGCATAAAATGAAAGCAACTTGGGAAAAAATAGACAAGAACATCGTGTCGATCGACGTGGAGGTTGAAGCGGAGAAAGTCACTGTCGCTCTTGATCAAGCATTTAAGAAAGTCGTACAAAAAGTAAACGTACCTGGATTCCGTAAAGGTAAAGTGCCGCGCGGCATTTTCGAATCCCGTTTTGGAATTGAAAGCCTGTACCAGGATGCAATTGACATCCTGCTGCCTGACGCTTATTCCGAAGCAGTAAGCGAGCATAATCTTGAGCCGGTTGACCGTCCTGAGATTGATGTTGAGCAATTCGCTAAAGGCGAAACGTTCAAGTTCAAAGCAAAAGTTATCGTTAAGCCTGAAGTTACACTTGGCGAATACAAAGGCCTAGAAGTTGAAACTGCTGTTGCTGAAGTTACTGAAGAAGAAATTGCTGCTGAGCTAGAGCGTCTGCAACAACGTCATGCTGAGCTTTCCGTCATTGAAGAAGGCGCTGCACAGAATGGAGATATCACTGTCATCGATTTCGACGGCTATGTAGACGGCGAAGCATTCGAAGGCGGAGCAGGCGAGCGTTATTCGCTTGAGCTTGGTTCGAATTCCTTTATCCCAGGCTTC
Organism: Paenibacillus sp. 2TAB23; assembly: GCF_052115165.1. Taxonomy (NCBI): domain Bacteria; kingdom Bacillati; phylum Bacillota; class Bacilli; order Caryophanales; family Paenibacillaceae; genus Paenibacillus; species Paenibacillus sp. 2TAB23. The sequence continues at coordinate 16,663 of NZ_JBFRGD010000001.1, read as the reverse complement.
GAAGAGCAAGTTGTAGGCATGCAAATCGGCGATTTCAAGGATGTTGATGTAACATTCCCTGAGACATACCACGCAGAGCACCTTGCAGGCAAGCCTGCAGTGTTCAAAGTGAAGCTTCACGAAATCAAACGCAAGAGCCTTCCAGCTCTAGACGATGAGTTTGCTAAAGATGTCAGCGAATTCGATACGCTTGAAGAGTACAAGCAGGATCTTGTGAGCAAGCTTCAAGAGCGTAAAGTTCAAGAAGGCGAGCAAGCTCGTGAAGTTGCCGTTGTAGATAAAGCAACTGCAGCTGCAGAAGTTGAAATTCCTGAGCCGATGATCGTTTCCGAAACGGACTACATGATCAAGGATTTCGAAAACCGTCTCAAAGCGCAAGGCATGAACATGGATCTGTACTTCCAGTTCTCCGGACAAAATGAATCCGTGCTTCGCGAACAAATGCGTTCAGACGCTGAGAAACGCGTTCTAAACAACCTTGTGCTTGACGCGATTGCCAAAGCTGAAGGTATTGCAGCTAACGATGAGGATTTGAATGAAGAGCTAGAGAAGCTATCCAAGTCGTACAACCGTCCTTCTGAAGAGCTTCGTGAAATCTTCTCGAAAAACGGCAACCTTAACAGCCTTCAAGAAGATATTGCGCTTCGCAAAACAATCAAGTTCTTGCTTGAAAACAGCAAAGCTGTTTAATAAGCCACATACGCATAACTGAATAAAAGCTTCACTCAGGATAAGGCACGTCATTGGTACGTGCCTTATTTTGACCCTACATATGGAATTGTGCTTGCTCTGGAGGTTAATCTCCGTACATATCGAACGGACGTCGTCGTATAATGTATAAGTGGAAAAATGACATCATTACGACTACGTGTTACAATAAGTAAGTAACCAAAGTCATAAACGAAAAGAGGTTGGTCGCATGAATCTGGTACCGATCGTAGTCGAACAAACGAATCGCGGGGAGCGTTCTTACGATATTTACTCCCGTCTACTGAAGGACCGCATTATTTTCCTTGGGAGCGCAATCGATGATGATGTTGCAAACTCTATCATTGCACAGCTGCTGTTTCTGGCGGCCGACGACCCAGAGAAAGACATACATCTGTACATTAACTCTCCTGGCGGCTCCGTGACTGCGGGAATGGGTATTTTTGATACGATGCAATATATCAAGCCTGAGGTGTCCACCATTTGTATGGGGATGGCAGCCAGCATGGGTTCGCTACTGCTTACTGCGGGAGCTAAAGGCAAACGCTTTGCGCTTCCTAATGCTGAAGTAATGATACACCAACCGCTCGGCGGCGTACGCGGTCAGGCGTCGGATATTAAAATCCATGCGGATTGGATTTTGAAAACGAAGCAAAAGCTAAACCAAATCTATGTAGATCGCACCGGACAGCCATATGAGAAAATCGACCGCGATACCGACCGTGACAATTTCATGAGCGCGGAAGAGGCTCTTGCCTACGGTTTGATTGACAAGGTGATTACAGCACCGGTATCGACGATTTAATCAAAGGGGTGATTACATGTTTAAATTCAACGACGAAAAAGGCCAGTTGAAATGTTCGTTCTGCGGCAAATCGCAGGATCAAGTACGTAAATTGGTTGCCGGTCCCGGCGTCTATATATGCGACGAGTGTATCGAGCTGTGCACTGAAATTGTTGAGGAAGAACTCGGCAATGAGGAAGAGCTTGATCTTAAGGATATTCCGAAACCGAAAGATATCCGGGCCATCCTGGATTCTTATGTCATCGGTCAAGAGTTTGCGAAAAAATCGTTGTCTGTAGCGGTTTACAACCATTACAAGCGGATTAATTCCGGCAGCAAGATCGAAGACGTCGAGCTGCAAAAGAGTAATATTTTGCTGTTAGGACCTACGGGCTCCGGTAAAACTTTGCTCGCGCAAACGATGGCGAAAATTTTGAATGTTCCTTTTGCGATTGCGGACGCAACCTCGCTTACAGAAGCAGGTTACGTCGGTGAGGACGTTGAGAATATATTGCTTAAGCTCATTCAAGCTGCGGATTACGATGTGGAGAAAGCGGAACGCGGCATTATCTACATCGATGAGATTGATAAAGTAGCCCGCAAATCAGAGAACCCGTCGATTACACGGGATGTATCTGGCGAAGGCGTACAGCAAGCTCTTCTCAAAATTTTGGAAGGCACGGTTGCATCTGTACCGCCGCAAGGCGGGCGCAAGCATCCTCATCAAGAATTTATTCAAATCGATACAACGAACATTTTGTTCATTTGCGGCGGCGCGTTTGACGGTCTTGAGTCTTTGATCAAACGTCGTATCGGTAAGAAAGTAATTGGCTTCAGCTCCACTGGCGAGCTGCAGAAGGATCTGAAGGCAGGCGAATACTTAACGATGGTATTGCCGGAAGATTTGTTGAAATTCGGTCTTATTCCGGAGTTCGTAGGTCGGTTGCCGATCATTTCCACGCTTGAGCCGCTTGATGAGCCTGCACTTGTTCGGATCTTGTCCGAACCAAAGAATGCGCTCGTAAAGCAGTACCAGAAGCTGCTTGAAATGGATAACGTGAAGCTTGATTTCGAACCGGCTGCACTCGATGCGATTGCCAAAGAAGCGATCAAACGTAACACCGGAGCTCGTGGCTTGCGTGCCATTATCGAGAGCATCATGCTAGAAGTGATGTACGAAGTGCCTTCGCGCGATGACCTGAGCACATGTCTGATCACGGAGCAGACGGTGCAAGAGAAGATCATGCCGGAGCTCACTGCTAAGAAAAGCAAGAAGAAGGAAGAGAGCGCGTAAGCTAGCGTTCAAATAGATGGGCTGTGAGTTTGGGCGCTTTGCTTGGCTTGCAGTCCAACTGCGTAACGAGCTTTTGTCGCCAATGACGGCTTTGCCGATTACGCTTGACTACCGTCATTGTTTCCACCCAGCCGTGCGGCTTCATTGCCGCCAGTCAAAGGGTGGACTTTGACGTTCATGGGAGAGATTAGCTTATGTATTTGCGTCAGGATACAGTGGCGGTTAAAGTCGGTAATCTAACGATTGGCGGCAGTAACGAGGTCATTATTCAAAGTATGTGTACAACGAAGACAGCTGACGTCGAAGCGACTGTTGCGGAGATTTTGGGACTGGAAGAGGCGGGCTGTCAGCTTGTCCGAGTTACGGTCAATAACAAAGAAGCAGCTGAGGCAATCAAGGAAATCAAAAAACGCATTCATATTCCTCTTGTAGCAGATATTCATTTCGATTATCGTTTGGCATTGCTTGCTATCGAGAACGGCATAGATAAGGTTCGGATTAATCCGGGTAATATCGGCCGTCGCGAGCGTGTAGAAGCAGTCGTGAAGGCATGTAAGGAGAAAGGAATACCGATTCGAATTGGCGTTAATGCCGGTTCATTGGAGAATCATCTCCTTGAGAAATACGGTTATCCAACACCGGAAGCGATGGTAGAGAGCGCGCTTTTCCATATTGGAATTCTGGAAGAGCTTGATTTCCACGATATTATCGTTTCACTCAAAGCTTCCGATGTGCCGATGGCTATTGCGGCTTACTCTATGGCCGCAAAAGTAATCAAGTATCCGCTTCACCTTGGCATTACAGAGGCTGGCACGCTGCACACGGGGACGATTAAGAGCTCTGCAGGCATTGGTGCGTTACTGGCGCTTGGCATCGGCAACACGCTGAGAATCAGTCTGAGCGCGGATACGGTTGAAGAAGTTAAAGTAGCTCGGGAGCTGCTCAAAACTTTTGGACTCATAACCAATGCGGCAACGCTGGTATCTTGTCCAACCTGCGGTCGCCTTGATATCGATTTATTCTCTATTGCCAATGAAGTGGAAGAATATATTTCCAAAATCAAGGTGCCGATCAAAGTATCTGTACTTGGCTGTGCGGTAAACGGTCCAGGCGAGGCGCGAGAAGCCGATATCGGTATCGCAGGTGCTAGAGGCGAGGGCATGCTGTTCCGATACGGAGAACTCATTCGTAAGGTGCCTGAAGCTGAATTGCTAGCCGAACTGAAGAAGGAAATCGACGAAATTGTGCGCGTGTTCGAAGCGACCGGAGAAATTCCGGGCCGGAAGCACCATGCGCCAGCATAATGAACAAATAGGCTTATTGCATCCAACCTGGATGCGGTAAGCCTTTTTTTAATATATAAGACTTTATAGGCTTCATGCGATAAAGTATTTTTCTATTTCTACGAGAAACGGATATCCTTCTTCAGCAGAGGACGGCTAAGCCGTTTCTTTTTGATGTAAAGGAAAGGATAGGAGTGTACTCATCCTTTCTCTATACGTTTCGCCGAAACGATGGCGTCTATAGAAAGGACGCCCTCAGGCGTTTCTTCTTATTTGCAGCGAATACAGTTACTTTTGCCATAAGTGCATAATTTACGGGATTGAAGGAAAAATATTGATTACATCTCAGAAATAAAGGCGGGGAGAATGTGGAGCGGATTAGTCTCAATCAGCTTGGATCCATGATCGTATTGTTTCTGATCGGCAGCTCCTCGTTGTTTTTGCTCGCTAGTGATGCTTCCAAGGACGCGTGGCTTGCTGTAATTGTTGGAATGCTCTGCGGCTTGCTCATATTATGGGGCGTTAATTTATCCTTGTATCGTTTGATGCCGCAAAAAAATCTAATTGAAATCATTTTCGAATTAATGGGAAAGCCTCTCGGTTACGTGATTTCCATCACCTATGTTTTGTATTTCTGTTATAAGTCGATCCGGAACGTCAGAGAGTTCGGCGATTTAATCATTATGTACTTGCTTCCGCAAACCCCATTGCCCGTACTCATGCTCGTGGTCTGCCTATTGGCTACTTATACAGTATTTCATGGGGTGGATGTTTTTTTTAGAATGGCCGAAGCGATTCTGCCCGTCGTTGTCATCATTTATATTTTTTTGTTTTTGCTAGTCGCATGGTCAGGCCTGCTGCATGTTGAGAATGTAACACCTGTGCTTGACAATGGATTCAAACCAGTATGGGAAGCTGCTGTGCCAGAGCTGATTTCATTTCCGTTCGGCGAGATCATTTTGTTTATGATGTTTTGGAAGTATACAGAGCATGAAGGAAATATGGCAAGCCTGGTCGTAAAATGTTTTTTGTTTTCAGGTTTGTTTATTACGTTCACGAATTTTTTTATTCTCGCGGGCTTAGGCAGCCTCGCCGGCAAAGTAACGATTCCCTTGATGCAGATGACGAACTTGATTGATTTCGCTCAGTTTCTAGAGCGGATTGATCCGCTGGTGGCGCTTCTCCTTTTTACGGGCGTATTTTTTAAACTTACGGCGTATTATTTCGGGGCGGTGCTGGCTTTAAAGCAAATGTTGAATTCATCTAAAATATTTACTGTTCTGACAATAGGATCAATGATCTATTTTGGTTCTTTTATATTTAGAAACTACATGGAACAAGTGTGGTTCGGCTTTCGGTATAACGTAAAATACCATTTTCCCATATTTCAAATATGGATTCCTCTACTTCTGCTTGTACTGGCCATCATCAAAAAGAGACGGAGTGAAAAGGTGCATGCAAAATGAATGATGAGAAAAAGGCCGGTAATTCTAAGGATGAAAAAAAGGCCGGTAATTCTAAGGATGAAAAAAAGACAGGCGATTCTAAAAATGAAAAAAATCTAAAACGATTATCTGCCGATTTGGATCAGAACATAAAAATGGTTACCGACGAGCTAGGCACGCAGCCTGATATCATGATTAGGCATCTGCATATGTTCAAAAGCAGCAAGGCGGCTCTTCTGTACATTGCAGGCATGACAGATGTGAATGCGGTTAATCTCCTTGTGATGAGCATGTTAGCCGAGCCGCCACTGAGCAGCGGCTCCGAGCAGGAGGAATCACCTTTCGATTGCGTGATGTATCGGTCCTTGGCGGTAGGGGGCGTTCGAAAGCTTGACAGTATTAATGAAGTATTGCATGCCATGCTTGAAGGCAATTCAATTGTACTGCTTGATGGGTACAAGAATGCGATTGCGGCATATACATGCGGGGTGGAAAAACGATCTGTAGAGGAGCCGAGCACGCAAACCGTCGTTCGCGGCCCGAAGGAAGGCTTCACCGAAACTCTTCACATTAATACGGCGCTGATTCGCAATAAGATTAAGTCAACGAATTTGAGTATGGAATACAAAATAATCGGGCATCAGACTCGTACAACGATCGCACTCGTCTTCATGAAAGGAATTGCTGACGAAAAAGTCATCGAAGAAGTTCGCCGCAGATTGGATTTAATCGATACGGACAGTATTTTGGAGAGCGGGTATATCGAGGAGTTTATTCAAGACAAAACGTTTACACCGTTTCCGCTTCTGCAGAACTCCGAACGCCCTGATGCGGTAGCGGCGGGATTGCTTGAGGGTCAATTCGCGATTGTGGTAGATGGTACGCCGTTTGTGCTGCTCGCCCCTGTTACGTTCGTTAAGTTTTTTCAATCGAGTGAAGATTACTACCAGCGTTATGATATTTCCACCTTTTTGCGGATCATACGTTTCTTTTCTTTTTTTGCATCGATGCTGCTGCCATCCATTTATATTGCCATTACGACCTTTCACCAAGAAATGCTGCCAACCCAGCTGTTAATCAGTATCGCCGCTCAAAGGGAAGGGGTGCCATTCCCTGCGTTAATTGAAGCGATGATTATGGAAGTGACGTTCGAAATATTGCGTGAAGCCGGCGTAAGAATGCCGCGCATCATTGGACCAGCCATTTCGATCGTCGGCGCCCTTGTACTGGGTCAATCAGCTGTACAGGCGGGACTCGTTTCGGCAGCGATGGTTATCGTTGTATCGTTTACGGCGATTGCCAGCTTCGTTATTCCATCCGTCAACATGGGTACCGCTGCCCGCCTAATCCGTTTTCTGCTCATGATTCTTGCGGGCACTTTCGGAGTATTCGGGATATTGGCGGGGCTTATGATGATTTTAACCCATTTGTCGGCGCTGCGATCTTTTGGCGTTCCGTATTTGGCGCCGATTGCGCCGCTTGTGCCTGGCAACTTAAAGGATGTCTTTATTCGCGTGCCGTGGTGGGCGATGAAGAAACGGCCGAGGCTCTACCAGAATCAAACCGGAACCGTACGTCAGGGGACGCCAAGCAGCCTTACGGAAACAGATGATGAGCATACACAGAAAGGGGGCGAGCAGCAGTGAAGCAGCGTATAACGACCTTGGAGGCGATCGTTATTGTCGTGATCGCAATCGTTCCCAGCTCATTGTTCTACATACCAAGCTTTGTCATTCAAATTGCTAAACAGGATGGTTGGATTTCGGTACTGCTAGCTCTTGTTTTTTCACTGCTGCTTGCGCTTGTGATCGGACATGTTTGTGCCGAAGGGAATCGGCAGCCGCTGCTTAAGTGGCTCCAAAACCGGTTTGGTAAAATGATTTCCACGGGGCTGGGGTTAGTTCTGTGTGTGTATTATTTTGTCGCTTCTGTCGTTATAGTCAGGCAATTTTCCAATTTCATGTCCGAGCAGGCGCTTTTGACTACGCCGATGGTTATGCTGGCGGGAATCATCGTGCTCGTTTCCGTATATATCGCATCACAAGGAATCGAATCATTAGCCCGCGTCATTTTTATTGTGTTTCTATTTTTTACGTTTTTTGTAGGCTTTAATATGGTGTTGATATGGGGACAGCTCGATTTCAATCAATTTCTGCCGTTTATTGAAAGCCCGCCATCAGACCATGTGGAAGCGATGCTTATGCCGCTCGGATGTCTCTCCGAAATCGCAGTATTGCTGTTGATTATGCCTTACTTGGAAAAACCTGAATCTTCCATTAAAGTGGCGATTTGGGGTACCGCGATTTCTGGCACAATATTTATGTTGGTCACGATGGTCACAATTGCGGTGTTTGGAACCAAGATCATAGGAGCGATTTCATATCCTGCTTTTGCGGCTATCGGGACGGTAGAAATTGGTCAATTCATCGAACGAGTTGACGTGTTTCTCATATCGGCTTGGACAGCCTCCATGTTTGCTCAGGTTTCCATCTTTACGTTCGGTTTTTTTCAGCTTACGGAGCAAACCTTTAAGATTACGCCCCATTTCAGCCACTACGCAGCAGGAGGCATTTTTATTCTTGCTAATGCTTTGTTTGCATGGCCAAGCAATGTGGTTGTTGCCGAGTTCAGCTATACGACACTGACCATTTATTTTTTGCTCAACAATTACGCCGTTTGCATGCTGATTTGGATCGGACTGCGACTGACGAAACATAAAGCGATGCCGTCTTTGGAGGGCTTATGAGAAGAGTGCGGTTATGGCGTGTTGCAACGGCATATGTTCTTTGCTTACTTCTACTCACAGGCTGCTGGAACCGAATCGAGCTCAATGAGCTTGCCATAACGTCGGCTACGTCGGTCGATAGAAAAGGTGAGGATTGGCTCGTTTCCTTTCAAGTGGTCATCCCATCGTCTATCTCATCTGGGATCGGTATTACAGGAGGCGGAGCAGGGGCGCCAGTGAACGTTTATTCGACCACGGGGAAAACGATTAGGGAGGCAAATGCGCGAAGCTTTTTTGAAAGCCCACGCAAGCTTTATTTTGCTCATAACAGGGTCATCATTGTCAGCGAAGAAACGGCACGCCGTGGGCTGAATCCGGTACTAGACGTTTATTTAAGAAACACAGATGCGCGTGAGACTGTTGATGTACTCATCGCTCCAGGCAGCGCCCGCAAAATCCTGGAGCAAATGATGCAGATCTCAAAAATTTCTGGTGACGGCATTAGGGAAATTAATCACTTGGAGTCCAAATTTACGTCTGTTCTGCCTGAGGTGAAGCTTTATCAACTGGCTATGAATCTGGCTAGCGATTCAGGAAGCGCGCTGCTTCCCGAAGTTTTTGTAGCAGGGAATTCGGATGCCTCCTCGCTTAAAGTTTTTGAAAGCACAACCCTGCCTGCCAAAGTTAAGCTAGGCAGAGTAGCTGTTATTAAAAAGGATAAAATGGTGGGTTGGCTTTCGCGAAAGGAGTCGCTAGGGGTAGCATTTTTACGCAATGATGTTAAGAATGCAATGCTGACCTTTGCGTGTCCGAATGACGAAAATAAGTATTTAACTTTACAGCTTTCAGATTCTTCAACAGCGCTTCAGCCTTCTTTGAAGGAGGGAGTGATGACCGTGAAAGCCAACATAAAAGGAAAAGCCGTGCTTACCCAGTCAGACTGCGCGTCCATGGATTTGTATAAGCCTGAGATCGTTGACGAATTGGAAACCGCGGCGGAGAGAGAGCTGCTGCGGTTTACAAATGCGGGATGGAAAGCGGCTCAGCGCTTGCAGACCGATGCAGTAGGGTTTGCCGATATGGCGCATAGAAAATACCGAAAGCAGTGGCGAGAATGGAAGAAGGATTGGGATCATTATTTCTCTACGATTAAACTCGAGGCATCGGCTGAAATTACGATCACAAATGTAGGACTCAGCAATCAGCCGATTAACGTCAACAAATTAAGAGAGGGAAAAAAATAAGGAGAATGAGAAATAAGGAGAATGAGCAATGAGTTATATCACCATATGGTTTGTTTTGACGATTGCTGCTGCTATTGGAATAGGGTACAAGCTATTGATAAAAAAAGGACTGTACCGCAACTTTATTGCTTATTCGGTCATGCTGCTGTGGACGGCTTATCTCCTTGGTTCGAAGTGGTATGACTGGCCAGCCATTACTGTCATTTCGCCAATCACATTGTTCATTGTCCCGCTCAAGCGTTTCATGAACATCATGAGCTGGATGGGGTGAAGGGTGCTCGTTGTAAAATTAACGAAAATTAACGGTTATTACCACATCGTAGGGGCAATACTATCCATTACGAGTGAAAAATACGGAAAGCATGCTCAACTGGCAACGAAGAAGGTGCTCCTTAAAAAGTTGAAAAACAATAATGGAAAAATTAACAATATTTCCATATAAATTCGCAGAATATGTGTGTGCATTGCCACATATCCACAACTACACGGTTACGACCGTTTATGCTTGAATTAGTAGCATGGAGCAATAGCTCCTCCACGAGCCTTCTATTTCTACGCGAAACGAGTCTTCACTACTACACGGTTACGACCGTTTACGCTTGAAATAGAAGCATGGAGCAATAGCTCCTCCATGAGCCTTCTATTTCTACGCGAAACGAGTCTTCACTACTACACGGTTACGACCGTTTACGCTTGAAATAGAAGCATGGAGCAATACTCCTCCATGAGCCTTCTATTTCTACGCGAAACGAGTCTTCACTACTACACGGTTACGACCGTTTACGCTTGAAAGGAGCGGAATGTTATGAGTTTAAGTGTTGTGTTGATGTTGATCCAAGTTTTTTTTGCCGTTGTAATCGGCTTGTATTTCTGGAATTTGCTGCGCAATCAGAAGACGAACCGCTCTGCGGTCGATCGAGAGTCGCGGAAAGAAATGGACAAGCTCCGGAAGCTGAGAAGCGTGTCCCTAACGAAGCCGCTTGCGGAGAAAACAAGACCGCAGGCGATGCAGGATATTGTCGGCCAGCGCGATGGACTGCGTGCTCTTAAGGCAGCTTTATGCAGCGCTAATCCGCAGCATGTGATCATCTATGGTCCGCCAGGCGTCGGTAAAACCGCAGCTGCGCGCGTCGTGTTGGAGGAAGCGAAAAAGAATCCTTCCTCGCCGTTTTTGCCGGAAGCAAAGTTCACGGAAATCGATGCGACTACGGCTCGATTTGACGAGCGCGGAATTGCTGATCCTTTGATCGGCTCGGTCCACGATCCGATTTATCAAGGCGCTGGAGCCATGGGGGTAGCAGGTATCCCGCAGCCGAAGCCTGGTGCAGTGACGAAAGCGCATGGCGGCATATTGTTTATTGACGAAATAGGTGAATTGCATCCGGTACAGATGAATAAATTGTTAAAAGTGCTGGAGGACCGCAAGGTTTTTCTGGAGAGCGCTTATTACAATTCCGAAGATTCCAACATTCCGGTGTACATCCATGATATATTCCAAAACGGACTGCCGGCAGATTTCAGGCTTGTAGGCGCGACAACGCGTTCGCCGCAGGAGATTCCGCCAGCTATCCGTTCCCGCTGCATGGAGGTGTTTTTTCGTCCGCTGCTTGCAGATGAAATTGGGCTTGTCGCCGAAAATGCAGTAAGAAAAATCGGTTTTGCGCCTTGCCCGGAAGCTATTGATGTCGTCAAGCGTTATGCGACGAACGGTCGTGAAGCGGTAAACGTCATACAGCTGGCTGCTGGCGTGGCGCTGTCAGAGAAACGGGATGCGATTGCTGCCGGGGATATTGAGTGGGTGGTGAACAGCAGTCAGATTCCTCCGCGTCCCGACCGCAAAGTGCCGGATGCGCCTCAGGTTGGCTTCGTGAACGGTCTTGCCGTGTACGGTCCAAACATGGGGACATTGCTTGAAATCGAAGTGAGCGCGATTCCGGCGGCTGCTTCCAAAGGGCAGTTCACGATTACAGGCGTCGTGGATGAGGAAGAGCTCGGCGGCGGGTCTCGTACGCTGAGAAGAAAGAGCATGGCGAAGGGGTCGGTTGAAAATGTGCTTACCGTCTTGCGGCGCATAGGTCTGAATCCGCAGGATTTCGATCTGCATATCAATTTCCCGGGCGGCACTCCGATCGATGGGCCTTCCGCAGGTATTGCGATGGCGACGGCCATCACTTCGGCAATAAAAGGGATACCGATCGACAATAAGCTGGCTATGACCGGCGAGGTTGGCATTCACGGCAATGTGAAGCCGGTCGGCGGCGTACTGGCCAAGGTTGAGGCTGCTTTTCAAGCAGGAGCGAATACGGTCATCATTCCAAGAGAAAATTGGCAGGCGATTTTCGCAGACCTGGAAGGTCTTAAGGTGATACCGGTCGAAAAGGTAGAAGAAGTATTTAAGTATGTATTTCCTGGGGCGGAGAACTCCTCGGTACGAGTGGAAGCGCCGTTTGGAACCGATCTTTTTATCGCTTCCGCCGTTCCCTATTTGCAGGCTGATTCCGTAGAATGATAAACTAGGGTAGACGTTAACAATTGGAGGTGCTGGTGTGGGACCTAGTAAAACGAAAGGCCGTCGGCTGCCCTTGCTTCCGCTAAGAGGGCTACTCGTTTATCCCAGCATGGTGCTTCACCTTGATGTGGGTAGGGACAAATCGGTGCGGGCGCTTGAGCGCTCGATGGTCGAAGATCATATGATATTGCTTTGTTCACAGTCTGAAGTGAACATTGAGGAGCCGACGGAGGAAGATATTTATAAAGTCGGCACCATTGCGAAGGTAAGGCAAATGCTGAAGCTGCCGAACGGCACGATCCGCGTATTGGTGGAGGGTGTGTCGCGCGCTGAGATCCTGGACTATTTGCCGAATGATGAATTTTACGAAGTGTCCGTGAAAGAATTGCCGGAGCAGGAGACGGATGATCCTGAGGTTGATGCGCTTATGCGTTCCGTGCTGAACCAATTCGAGCATTACATTTCTTTATCGAAAAAGGTTACGCCCGAAACCTATGCAGCTGTATCCGATATCGATGATCCAGGCCGGCTTGCGGACGTGATTACTAGCCATTTGTCGCTCAAAATCAAGGATAAGCAGGATATTCTTGAAACGGTTGATGTCGGAGAGCGTCTAGAGAAGCTGCTGGATATTCTCAATAACGAGCGCGAGGTGCTGGAGCTCGAGCGTAAAATCAACCAACGCGTCAAGAAGCAAATGGAAAAAACGCAAAAGGAATATTATTTGCGTGAACAGATGAAGGCGATCCAGAAGGAGCTTGGCGAGAAAGAAGGCCGCGCAGGCGAGGTAGAGGAGCTGCGTTCACAGCTCGCTGAAGCGGGGGTGCCTGAGCAGGTTAAAGAGAAAATCGAGAAGGAAATCGATCGTCTCGAGAAAATGCCGTCTACCTCAGCTGAAGGCGGCGTCATTCGCAATTATATCGATTGGCTTCTTTCCCTGCCGTGGAACAAGACGACGGATGATGATTTAAGCTTGAGCAAGGCCGAAGCGATTCTTAATGATGATCATTACGGATTAGAGAAGCCAAAGGAGCGGGTGCTCGAATATTTGGCTGTACAGCAGCTTGTAAAGCAGCTGAAGGGACCGATTCTCTGTCTAGTAGGTCCTCCAGGTGTGGGCAAGACGTCGCTTGCTCGTTCGATCGCCAAATCGCTTGGTCGTAAATTTGTACGCATTTCGCTCGGCGGCGTGCGCGATGAGGCTGAGATACGCGGACATCGCCGCACCTACGTTGGAGCGATGCCCGGCCGTATTATTCAAGGAATGAAAACCGCTGGCTCCTTGAACCCGGTATTTTTGCTTGACGAGATTGACAAGATGGCGATGGATTTCCGCGGAGATCCCGCATCTGCGCTCTTGGAAGTATTGGATCCCGAGCAGAACAATACGTTCAGTGACCATTACGTTGAAGTACCGTTTAATTTATCCAACGTAATGTTCGTTACGACTGCCAATGCGCTTCATAATATTCCGCGTCCGCTGCTTGACCGTATGGAGGTCCTGTATATTCCCGGTTACACGGAGCTTGAAAAGCTGCAAATCGGTACGCGTTATTTGCTGCCGAAGCAGAAGAAGGAGCACGGGCTGACGGAAGAACATTTGGTTATCAAGGAAGAGGTACTGCTGCAGCTTGTTCGGGAGTATACGCGCGAGTCAGGTGTACGTAACTTGGAGCAGCAAATCGCAGCCGTATGCCGTAAAGCAGCCAAGCATTTCGTGTCCCAAGAGCAAACCGAAATCTTGGAGCCCCTTGAGCTGACGAGCGAGCTGCTTAAGGAATGGCTTGGGCCAGCTAAGTTCCGTTATGGTCTTGCCGAGAGCGAGAATCAAATCGGCGCGGTGACCGGTCTGGCTTGGACGGAGGTTGGCGGAGATACGCTTGTAATTGAAGTTACCGTAATGCCAGGTAGCGGAAAGCTAACGTTAACTGGTAAACTAGGTGATGTCATGAAGGAATCGGCCCAAGCTGCGTTCAGCTATACCCGCTCGAAAGCGATCGAGCTTGGCATTGATCCGTCCTTCCATGAGAAAAACGATATTCATATTCATATTCCAGAGGGCGCTATTCCAAAGGACGGCCCATCTGCGGGCATTACCATTGCAACAGCTCTTATTTCAGCACTAACGAACCGTTACGTGAATAAGGAAGTAGCGATGACGGGTGAAATAACGCTCAGAGGCCGTGTGCTGCCGATCGGCGGCTTGAAAGAGAAATCACTAGCCGCGCATCGGGCAGGAATTCGCACGATACTGTTGCCGAAAGAAAATGAACGGGATCTAAGGGATATTCCCGACAGCGTACGTCATGATATGCAATTTTTTCCTGTCAGTCATATGGATGAAGTGCTGCAGCATGCGTTGCTTCCCGTTCAAACGGAGGAGAAGGCAGGTACATCGATTTTATGAAAATTACACAAGCAGAGTTCGTCATCAGTGCAGTAAAGCCCCACCAATATCCAGAAGACGCCTTGCCAGAGATTGCTCTGGCAGGGCGTTCGAATGTAGGAAAATCTTCATTGATCAACAAGCTTATTTTACGCAAAAACTTAGCAAGAACGAGCTCGCAGCCTGGAAAAACGCAGCAGCTTAACTATTATCGGGTAAATGATCTAGTTTATTTGGTCGATTTTCCGGGTTATGGCTATGCAAAGGTTTCGAAGACACAGCGCGTGCTGTTTGGCGAAATGATTGAGCGGTATCTCCAAGGCCGAGAGCCGCTTAAGCTGCAGCTTCTGATCATTGATATCCGCCATGAACCGTCGGCGCAGGATCAGCAGATGTACAAATGGCTGAAGCACTACGAAATTCCAACCTGTGTCGTCGTAACGAAAGCGGACAAAATTCCAAAGTCGAAGTGGGACAAGCATATCAAAATGGTCAAAAAAACGCTTGAAGTGGATCCGCGCGATTCTGTTGTTTTATTTTCGTCGGAATTGGGTATTGGAAGAGAGCAGCTTTGGGATATTATTAACGAAGCGATTGCTACATGAGGTAGCAAGAGCAGCAAGTTCTTATATAAAGCAGAGGATACAGTGAAAAAGCCGGCAATACTCGTGAATTCTTCCGTTATTTTGTGGAATATGCGAGAATATCGGGGATGAACAGCAGGAATAAAATGTTCAGATCACGTATAATATACTTAAGCAACGAGACCAGAGTTATAAGTCCAAAGCGTGCAAGTTCAAAGAATTGAGGAGATTTTTATGGCTAAGCGGCTAGCCACAGAGTATGTAAATGCCAAACTGCAATTGACGAATGAAGAGATGGCTGAGTTTATCCGTTTATTTGAAGAGCAGCAAATTCACCTTCAGGTGCTAGTGCTCGACAATGGGAATCAAGAGCTCGTTCTCGAAGACGTAGCAGGGAGGGAAGAAGTCCGACTGACCTTTGAACGTCAACAAGACTATTATGTGTGCGTACTATCCTGCCGTCTTGTGCAACCGAGGCTGACCAATGCCATGCGAAAGGCACTGTCTGCTTTCCGCGGCAATGCGATCGTCAACCGAATCTATAGTCATTATACGATGATCTATCATTATAAGAATGGTTCTGTTCACCAAATTGTCGAAAGCTCCAAAACGGGAGACCGAGTCGTGTTCGAATTCAAGGATACGTTAGGTCAGTTGGAGCGAGTATTCCGCAGTCGACTTATCGAGCGCGAGATCGGCTTGTTAAACAGCGCTGTCAATGAGCTGCTTGACCTTCGCAATCAAACGAAGGAATCCGGAGAAGTTCGCAGGATCGATGAGCGCCTTACAGATTTGACGCGCAAGCTGTTCATACTTGAGGCGTAAGTTGAATACAAAAGCTAATGGAAGAAGTCGCTGCTGCGGCTTCTTTTTTTATTTTTTATGGTTTAGGAAATTATGCAAAACCGGTAGCTGTGGGCATGCATGCGTTCTTATGGTGTCAGATTGGCGTAGGGGTGAGAGTGAGGGTAGCTGTAAGCACCTATATGTTCTAACAGCAGCTAAGTAGCCCTATTGAGTGAGCTGTAAGCACACATGCGTTCTTATGGAGGCAGATTGGCGCAGGAGTGAGATTAAAAGGTAGCTATAAGCACCTATATGCTCTAACAGCAGCCAAGTAACCCTATTGAGTGAGCTGTAAGCACACATGCGTTCTTATGGAGGCAGACTGGCGTAGGAGTGAGGTTGAAAGATAGCTGTAAGCACCTATATGTTCTAACAGCAGCCAAGTAACCCACTTGAGTGAGCTGTAAGCACACATGCGTTCTTATGGAGACAGATTGGCGCAGGAGTGAGATTAAAAGGTAGCTATAAGCACCTATATGTTCTAACAGCAGCCAAGTAACCCTATTGAATGAGCTGTAAGCACACATGCGTTCTTATGAAGGCAGATTGGCGTAGGAGTGAGATTGAAAGGTAGCTGTAAGCACCTATATGTTCAACAGCAGCAAGTTAACCCTATTGAGTGATCTGTAAGCACACATGCGTGCTTATGAAGACAGATTGGCGTAGGGGTGAGAGTGAAGGAAGCTGTAAGCACCAATATGCTCTAACAGCGGCCAAGTAACCCTATTGAATGAGCTGTAAGCACACATGCGTTCTTATGGAGTCAGATTGGCGTAGGAGTGAGGTTGAAGGGTAGCTGTAAGCACCAATATGCTCTAACAGCGGCCAAGTAACCCTATTGAATGAGCTGTAAGC